>CAMYMH010000001.1 GCA_947259275.1 uncultured Acidimicrobiaceae bacterium
ATCGTCGCCACCAAGCATCAGGCCTGAGCGAGAGATACACGGAATCGTCATCGCGGGTCGGCGGTGAGGTGGTGTTGGGGGCGCCTGCACCGGTGCCCGGCTGCAATAGCAACCGAAGCGACCGGTCATTCAACTGAATCCGATGACGTGATCTCGGACGTGCCCGACCCGAAGCCGGAATCGACGACCATCACCGCCGTCCGTCCGACATCGAGACCCCTCCGATGTGGGGATGCTGCTTTCATGCCAAGTTCTTTTTTTCTTTTTGTTGTCAGGAGCGGCCAGAGGTGGGAATGAAGGGGTATGAAGGAAGCAACCGCAGTGTCCGCAGTCGGAGGATTGAGCCTTGCGAGTAACGGTGAGGCAGTGTTTCGTAGCCTCTACGACCGTCACTGCGAAGCTATCCACTCGTACTTCGTGCGGCGCACCGGCTCCGTCAGTGCTCAGGATCTCACCGCTGAGGTGTTCCTGGTTGCTTGGCGGCGCATCGATGATGTGCCTCGAGGCGAGGACACCTTGCTGTGGCTGTATGGCGTGGCCGCCAACGTGGCGGCCCATCAACGCCGGAGTCGCGCTCGCAATGCCCGTCTCGAGGCCCGGCTGCGGTCGGTCCCAATGAATGGGGCCGATGGGCCGGAGCCACAGGTGGTACGCCGGGCCGAGTACGACTCGGTGCTGGCGGCCGCCCGACGACTGCGGCCGGCCGACCAGGAGATCCTGCGCCTGGCGGCCTGGGAGGAGCTTCCTCATGACCAGATATCCCGTCTGCTGGGATGCTCGGTGGCGGCGGTCGACCAGCGACTCCATCGTGCCAAGAAACGCTTGGCCAAGGAGTACCGCAAGACCCACGTCCCGGAGCGCCCTCAGACCGAGGGAGGCGGTAGGCGATGAGTGACATTGATCGGATCTACCAGCTGTTCGCCGAAGCCAATCCGGCCCCGGCCGGTTCTGCTCCGGTGACCGAGCGTCCCGACGCCGACGTCATCCTCAATGAAGAGAGGAAAACCACCATGTTGACCAAAGAACCAAGAACCATTACCCCACAATCCGAACCTCCCCGACTACGCAGATGGCGGGGGCCCGCCGTTGCGCTGGTCTCGTTCGTGGCTGCCGCCGTGCTCGGGATCGCCGCCTGGCTGGTTGTGTCCAATGACGAGCCCGATGTCACCGCCGGGGGTACCACGCTGCCGCCGGTCACCACTACCACGCTCCCACCGGTCGTGGTTCCCGGTGTTGTCTCGGTTCCCGACTTGTCGGGACGCACCCTGGCGGAGGCCCGTCAGTTGCTGACCGACGCTGGTCTCGACCTGGAGGCATTGGGGAGTGACATCGACTCGGCGATCGTGATGGCCCAGGAGCCCGCGGCCGGTGTCGACGTCGAGGAAGGCAGCGTCGTCACCGTCGACGTGCAGGCCATCGCGACGTGCAATCCGCCTGATCCCGTCGCTCCCGGTGCCGGGCAAGTGATCATCACCGTGTTCTACGAGTGCGGCAACGACGACGTCATCCCCACACCGGGTATCGGCGTTCCCCGGATCG
Organism: uncultured Acidimicrobiaceae bacterium; assembly: GCA_947259275.1. Taxonomy (GTDB): domain Bacteria; phylum Actinomycetota; class Acidimicrobiia; order Spongiisociales; family SHLN01; genus SHLN01. The sequence continues at coordinate 1,540 of CAMYMH010000001.1, forward strand.
TTCCCGAACCGGATACGACGATCGATCGCATCGAGCAGACCCTGCGGTCACTTTTGGCCGGCCCGACCAATGATGAGCGGATCGTCGGAGTTGTTTCCGGTTTCGACGCTGCCACCGCCGACGCCCTCAACAGCGTCACGCTGACCGATGGACGGCTGGTGGTCGATTTCAACGACGCCATCATCGTCAACAACATGGGCACCGCCACCGGCATGGTCCAGTTCAACGCCGAACTGCACCGCAACGTGTTCGCCCACCCGGAGGTGGACAGTGTCGAGTTCCACCTCAACGGTGACTGCGAAGCCTGGTCGGCGCTCTTCGAGGACTCCGGCTGCCGGGTCAAGTCCCGAGCCGACTGGGACCAAGACCTCGCCGACTGGGACCAACAGCGCAACCAGTAACACCAATCCGGCTACCTGTGCCCACCTCCCAGGTGGGCACAGGTCTAGCCCGACAGGAACCGTCACCACCACGACCTCCGTCAAACAACCAAAGGAGTCACCATGTCATTGAGCCTCATCTTCCTGCTACTCGGAGCAGCCTTGCTCGCCGGCGGAACGGTTTCGTTCCGCGAGAGCACCACCGTCAGTATCCGCACGATCTCGGCGGCCGCGCTTGCCGCCGGATACCTCATGTTCCTCATCGGGCTGATCAACGCCTTGTCCGGAACCATGTGAAAGGACAACCCCCATGAAAACCCTCTCAACCAGCCAACGACGAAACCGTGTCCTGCTGCTGGCTTTATCGATCATGCTGCTGGTCGCAATGACCGGCTGCGGCGAAGCCGACGACGCAACCGGCAACCCCTTGGAGGGATCGCGGTGGGAAATGATTGCGTTGCGGAGCGGCGCCAACCTGGTGGCGGCGAACCCGACCACCAACGCCACCGCTGTCTTCTCAAACGGCCAGGCATTTGGATCCACTGGATGCAACCTCTACCAGGCCCCCTACTCAATCAACTCGGACTCGATCACCTTCGGGGATCTGGCCCAGACCGGCTCGGCCTGCGACCCTGACTACGTCGGGCAGGGTGACGCCTTCATCCAAGCCATGCGGGTCGCCACCGGCTTCACACGCACCGCAGAGAGCTTGGAGTTGACCGATGCCTCGGGCGCGACTCAGGTGCTGTTCCGTCCCGCCGCCGATCTCTCACTCACGTGGGTGGACTGGCAACTCGTGTGGTACGGCGAGGGAATCTCACCACTCGACGGCACACACATCAACCTGCTGTTCCGTGATGACGGAACCCTGATGGGCGTTGCCGGGTGCAACAGCTACTCCGCCGACTACCAGATCGACGGCAACCGACTGGTGATCGGAGCCATCGCCCAGACCGAAATGGCCTGCGGGGACCCCGATGGCGTCATGACCCAGGAAACCGACTACCTCGGAGTCATGCATCGAGTGACCGCCTATGCCACCACTCTCACCGGTCTCCAGCTCCTCGACTCAGACGGAATCCCGGTTGCCGAATATCGCTTCGGTGGCCGCATCCGTGACAACGTGACCGGCGCAACCGACGACGATCAGTCCCTCGAGGAGGCCGCCTTCATCACTCTGACCCGCGACACCGCCATTCAGCTTGCGGTCGATCAGGGTCGCCTATGGCGCATCAGCCGCCAAGACGACGAGTTCTTCGCCCACGACGCCCAGCTGCTGGTTGGTCGCGTCACCTTCGAAATCGACGACGGGGAGGTCACATCAGCCTCTATCGAACGGGACACGCCACCAGACTCGGGCAGCGATCTCGTCGAGGACCCCGCCCAAGCGAACCTCATCGCGGACGCAGTACAACGGCTCCTCACCGTCGACAACGGCTTCGGCGGAGCCGACGCCTTCGATGACATTCGCATCGCAACCGTGATCGGAGCCGACCCCGACCAGCCTCTCCAATTCCTCGATCTCGAAATGATCGCCATGGCAGTCTCGGAACTGGGCACGGTGCACTACATCGATGACGCCGACACCGAAATCAAAACCCTCTTCGAAGAATTACCCGACGGGGTAGCCGTCGTCAGCGTCGAACGCCTCCTCATCCTCGATGACCGCGCAGAGATAGAGATGCGACTCTGGTGTGGCTCATTGTGCGGCGTGTTCCTGACCTACGAAGCCGAATCCCAGGACGGGGAATGGAACATCATCGGAACCACCGGGCCGACCGCAATGTCATAACCCGCCCAGAACGACACCCACAACCCAACTAGTCCACCGAGGGCGGGCGAGTATCCGCAACCATTATCGAGCAGATCGATATTGGTTGCGTTCGACCTCCCTTGGCCCGCCCCGTCATGGATGTGGCGTCGTCGGAACGAACTGCCGACCCGTCGTGACCGAGGCCTTGGTGTGACTCGAACGATGCGAACGCGTGAAGCAACCGTTGTTGTGATCAGTAGTGCCCGCCGTCGCTTCACCTGTCAGTGTCATTTGCCTCTAGAGGGGGCGCCCGCGCTCCCGCAGGATCGAGACATGAAGAACTCATACGCATTTCGCATCTTGTGTGCGTTAGCCGTCGTGGTCGCCGCCTGCGGCGGCACCGCCGACCCGACCACAACCACCGACCGGCCCGGGACGGTCGCATCAACCACCACGATCGCACCGGAGACCACCACGACGACGGTTCCTGTAACGACGACGACCCAACCGGCGGAAATGGAGACGTTGACCGTCTATTTCTCCTTCGGTGATGGGTCCGATTGTTCCGAGGTGAAGGGATACGAGCGGACCTACGGAGCGGAGCTGGCCCCGATCATCGTTGCGTTTGATGAACTAGTAGGTGGACCCACCGACGAGGAGATCGCCGATGGAGCGGGTTCCTTTTTCTCCGCCGCCACCGTCGACGTCGTCCGGTCGGTGACCCTCGACGGCGATGGGGTGCTGTCGGTCGACTTCGATGACATCCGATTGAGCCTCAACAACGCGTCGACAAGCTGTGGAAGCTCGTCACTTCTCAGCCAGCTGACATCCACCGCGTTCCAGTTCGAGGAAGTCGAGCGGGTCAGGGTCTCGATCAATGGGAGCTGCTCCGTGTTCTTCAACTGGCTCCAGCGCGAGTGCATGGAGTACACCCGGGAGGGTGCAACGGTTGCCGGCAGCACCGACGATTTCGCGTCCCGTTCGGGTTGCACGCCGGGCACTACCGAGCTGCCCGACGGCGAATGGTTCGGCTATGTGGACAACGCGACGGTAGCCGCAATCGTGTTCGACCTCGCCTGCTGGTTCAGTGGGCCGGCTGCCGAGCAGGCCGCCGCCGAGGACGGTCAGGAGTCACCGCCACCGAACGACTACTACGTCCGCAACGTCAATGCGACCCTGCGCACCGTGCCGGTGGCGGCCGGTGTCGAGGTGAACTGGTTGCCGGATACCGGTGACCCGACGACGGCAACGACGGTTGATTACGTGACTTGGCTGGCAGAGCGTGAATCTCGTGACTTCCAGCCCGGTGTGTGGCTCACCATCACCGATGGACTGGTCACATTCGCCGAAGAGCAATTCGTGCCGTAGCCCGGCAACTCAGGCCTCGCCGTGGGCGTGAGAGCCGCTTTGCTTTGTGGACGCAGGTAGCAGATCCCATCGCAGTTACGTTTCCGAGCGGGCGCTGGCGGGGGACTTCGTCTATCGGCTCGAACAGCGTGCTGGCACTGGGAGGTGAACGTCAGTCGACCGCCGATCGTGGTCGTCGTCCTTGTAGCCATGCCGGAGAGCGAGCCGGCACTGTGCTCAGCAGGTCGATTGATTCGGTCGTTTCGATGTCGGATGCGGGGCAACGATTCGGGGCGCCTGACCTTGGCCGACACCGGGGACTGGCTGTGTCGTCGGTCCGCACCCGGGAAGGGCACCGACCCCTACGGCCTCGAATTGGCTCCCCGGCGGTAGGGGATCAACCTCCCGGTTATCACAACTAGGCAACAATTAGGTGTGGTCTTCGGGGAGGTTGTCCCGGAGGGTGCTGATGGGGGTGGCCCATTTGAGTGATCCGTGGGCCCGGTGGTGATTGTAGAAGTGGATGAACCCGTGGAAGCCGATGCTGCGTTGGGCTCTGAGGTCCAGGGTCGGATGTAGGCCCATTCGAGGAGGATGCGGTGGAAGCGTTCGACTTTGCCGTTGGTTTGGGGTCGATACGGGCGGGTTTTCTTCACGGTGGTGCCGGCCTCCTGGCAGGCTCGGTTGCCAGAGTCCAGAGCGGTAGCAGGAGCCGTTGTCGGTGATGACCCGTTGGGGGTGATCCCGATCGATTGATACCAGGCGGCGGCTCTCCTCCAGAACCCGGCGGCAGTGGTGGCTTTCTCGTCGCCGGGTACTGTGCCGGCATGAAGGTCGATGTATGCGTCGTTGGTGGAGGGATTGCCGGCCTGTCGGCCGCCGCCTGGCTGGCACCAAGCTCTGACGTCGTTGTGTTCGAGACGGAGAAGACACTCGGGTACCATGCCACGGGTCGGTCTGCGGCCGCCTACACCGAATGCTACGGAGCAGAACCGATTCGACGGCTTGCCAAGGCTTCTCGCGACTATCTCGTTTCGGAAGAGGGTCTTGCAAGGCCGCTCCCGGTGATGTTCGTTGCTCCGCCCGATGGAGAAGGGCGCCTGGCGGCTATGTATGAGACTTTCGGCCAGCTCGTGCCCACCCTCGAGCGGCTCTCCCCCGCGGAGGTAGCGCAGCTATGTTCCGCCTTTGAGCCGGGTGCCACCGCGGGTGCGGTGTTGGAGCCCGAGGCTATGGATCTCGATGTCAATGGTCTCCAGACCTCGTACACCCGAGATATCCGTGCCAACGGGGGGACGATCGCGACATCGTCCGGCGTCGATTCCATCGAAAGGAAGGGGAGGCGCTGGCAGATTGTCGCCGGTGAGCTAGTGGTCTCTGCTCGCGTCATCGTCGACGCCGCCGGAGCCTGGGGTGATGCGGTCGCGGAGCTGGCCGGTGTCAACCCGTTGGGATTGCGTCCGCTACTTCGCTCGGTGTTCACCTCTGCCACCACCCTCGACACCTCCACGTGGCCGCTGGTCATCGACGGGGACGAACGGTGGTACTTCAAGCCGGAAGGTCCCAATGTGCTCGGATCGGCTGCGAGCGAGCTTCCTTCTCAACCTCTTGATGCGAGACCGCCCGAAATCGATATTGCCCTCGGTATCGAACGGATCAATCAGGCCACGAACCTTGCGATCCGATCGGTGCTCAACACGTGGGCTGGCCTAAGAACTTTCACGGCGGACCGAGTGCCTGCGGTTGGCTTTGATGCGCACGTGCCGGGGTTCTTCTGGCTAGTGGGTCAGGGGGGCTACGGGATCAAGACCAGCCCGGCGCTCGGTGAACTAGCGGCTTCGCTCATCTTGTCAGGCAGTATCCCGCCCCGGATCGCCGAGCATGGAGTGACGCGCGAGTCCCTGGCTCCCAGCCGCTTCCGCAGCTGAGGCGGCTGGTTCACTGACGATGTATCCCGAACCATCTCGAAGGCTTCGCGGTTCGATGGGTTGATTGCTGGTTCATCGGCGGGTAGCAGCCGGGTGTCGATGGGGTTACGGTTCGGATCGGCTGGGTTGAGATGAAGGCACGACGCAGCAGCATTTCACCGACGACCGCACAGTCGGTGGGAGGCCGGCAGTTCACCCTCTGGGGTGACCATGGTGTCAGGTACTTTGGCTCGCGCATGGACTCCTTCGGGGCCGCCGGAGAGGTCAAAGCCGGTGAGGTCATCGGTTCCATCGGGACGAGTGGTAACGCGGCCGGTGCCAGCCCACACCTGCACTTCGAGGTACACCCGGGCGATGGCGATATGTCGGCAAACCCGTATCCGGCCCTACTGGCCTCGTGCCGGTGAAGAACACGCACCGGCTACTCGAGCGGCCGCCAAAGCCGAAATCGGCACGCTGCACGTGGCGCTGGATGCCACCAATTTGCGAGCCGAGGTTGCCCGGGTCCTGGAGGCCTTTGACGAGAGCAAAGTCGCCCACGTCGACCTGATCGGCGACTCAGACCCACACAACCGGATCAGGCCAGGGTGCGACTTCCAACGAGCGTGCCCCCACCCAACGGGTGGCTCGGGATGGTGTTGGGATCGAGTCCGTCTGGGCTTCGTGATCACCTGGGTGGCTGAGGATGCCACGAGCCTCAGTCCGTCGCCCCACTCCTGCGCAAGCTCGATAGGTGGGAACGTCATTTGGTGCCAACCGTGCGCGGCGAGCGGAATGACGTAGCCCGCCGCATCGCATTGATGAGGCCCCCATACGCCTGGGGGCCTCATTTCGGTTCCTTTCGTCAACGGCCCGGTGCGGCTGCCTCAGTCGGGGCTGTCCGCGCTCTCGTCGAGACCTGGAAAATCCGTTATGTCGAGCGGATCGGTGCTGGCGTCGACTTCGGCGCCATCGGTGAAGTCGTCCCCGTCACTGTCTGCGACCTGGGGATCGGTTCCAAAGCGGGTCACCTCCTGGCCGTCGGAGAGTCCGTCGTCGTCAGTGTCGGCATCGAACGGGTCCGTCCCCAGTGTTGCCTCGGCCACGTCGCTGAGACCATCGCCGTCACTGTCCGGACGATCCTCAAAGGAAATCCCTGGGCTGTCGATGCTATCGGGCGAATCAGGGCTGTCCGGCGAATCAGGGCTGTCCGGCGAATCAGCGCTATCGGGCGAATCAGCGCTATCCGGCGAATCAGCGCTGTCAGGCGAATCAGGGCTGTCGGCGCTGGCAGGACTCTCGTCGACGTCATCGGTGCCTGGCACGTCGGCGGGATCATTCGGATTCGAACCAGCCGCCACTTCAAAGTCGTCCGCGACTCCATCGCCGTCGGTATCGGCGTTTGAATTAGGATTCGTTCCAAACTCTGCCACCTCGTCGCCGTCGGAGAGCCCATCACCGTCAGTGTCTGGATTCTCCGGATCAGTACCAAGCGTTTCTTCGGCGACATCCATCAAACCGTCGCTATCGGTGTCCACGCTGTCGAACGGAGACGCGAGGGAGTCATCCGCATTCGCTTCTACGAAGTCGGAGGCCTCGATCGAGGGCGCACTCGGCACTTCAGTGACCAAGACGACGTCGTCGAGTTTGATTTCATCCGGCTCGGTTCCCGGAGCCGCCGCCGCGGCGGCCGTTACACCAACGAAGGCTGTCACGGTTCCGGCAACGAGTTTCCATTTCACGGGTATCGGCATAGTCTCTCCTGTCCGCCAGTGTCACCGAGCCATCACACTGACGCTGGTCCGTTCGTCCTCCATGGCTCTCTGGGTAGGTCACCGAAACCGAGCCGAAAAATGTTACAGATGGACCGTGAGGTCAGGAGATGGCGTCGGCTGAAGCAATCCAGGACTCGGCAAGGGCGACGCGCCGTTCCGTGTCCTTCGCCCAATGGGGAAGCTGGACCCGGAAGGGACCTGTGGCCAGGCCCAGCACGACTCCTGCCACTCTGAGTCGGAGTCCCGCAGGGTCGGTGCGCCGATCGAAGTCGTTGATGAGCGCCACCCCGTATCGCTCGATATCCCGTCGTGCGCGTGAGTCGAGCGCCAGAGTTGCGAGGTGTCCCAGGAGGCCGGCGAGATCGTCGGCCCGCTCTCCTATGCCGGCCGTGTCGACATCTACTAGTCCGACAACGGTCTTGCCGTTGACGAGTACTTGGGACGAGTGGAAATCGCCATGCACCGCCGACAGGGGTCCAGCCGTGACCGAGCCCAGCCGGTCGACAATAGCCCTGATTCGGGTGGTCAGTTCTGGCGCGACCGCTTCGAGTAGCCGGGCTTGCTCGGCAGCTCGCTCATGCGGGCCGGCCGTCTTCCCGGCCGTGTCATCGGGCTCAGGAAAGAGATCGAGAAGCGCCACGAGGTCGGCCCCGGTGGGCACACGTTTGGATCGGGCCGTCAAGGCGGCCCTGAGGGTGCGGCCGGCCATTGCTTGCAAGGCAACAATTCCGAGCTCTCGAGACCAACCGAAAGTGTGTGGCACTGGCACATGGTCGGCGAGCGATGTGTGTGCGAGTTGGAGAGCGGCGGTCCTCTCCGGACGGATCACCTTTAGGAAGATTCGATGGGAACGGCCTGAGGCTTCGATCACTGCACGCCGACCGGCCCGATAGGCGCGGGTACGAAGTTTGACCGGCTCTGGAGGCGCACCTAGACGCTCCAGCAACTCGCTTACCCGATTGTCATCTGTGGCAGCCGCCAAGCCGGGAAGAAAAGGGTCGTTCGGGAATTGCCAGAAAGCGATTTCGAGCCCGTCCGCTGCAAACACCGGGACATCATCGGGGACCTTTATTCCGGACGCGGCGACCAGCGTGGTCTGTGCCGGCCGGCCCGCTGCCGTGACTATCTTGGCGCGAAATTGGACCGTCACCGACCTCGCTGGGACGTATCTCACCTGGGAAACCGTGTAGGACAGCATCCTTGACCCCACGACCTCCAAAGCGGAAGCAAGGAACGGCTCAGCACCCGGACCAAGGAGGATCTGCGTGGCAGGCAGTTTCGAATCAGAAACCTGGGGGTTGTTTTGCGACGGTGACATAGGGGGCATCTTGCCACGGACCAGGCGTCGTCACGGAACTTGACACCCAAGAGGGGTCTTCGCAGCTGCAGCTTCATGGAGGCGGCTCCGGGTCAGGAGCCACTCCGCGTCGCAGAAGAACTCGTCCAAGAAACCTTTAGTCGACAGTTGGGAGGACCGGCTCCCGCCTCCGGATCGGCCACTTCCAGCTGGCCAGGTTGGCTTGCGCCTGACTACGCCACCGCCACCTTGCCCAGGTGAGGGCGGCACCTCCAATCAGCGCCCATCCCAGGAGCTCGCCGATGACATGAGAAAGGATGGCAGCGTAGAAGACGAAGGTCAGGATCCGATGTCTTCGCATCCATACCCTGCGTCGTTCGGGCCTTGTCGCCACGTACATCCCAGCCGCAGGACCTCTGTGGCGCGTGTGGCCGCAACCACCATTCGTCGACGGCGTGCGTTTTTCGTGCCGCGGTTCGAGAGCCCCAACATGACCTGCAGGCTCGAGGAATAACGGACCCGGCCGATACAGCGCCATGGATTCGCAACCGTTCGAGTCGCTCCTTGACGCTGCCCGGGCAGGGGGAGAGTGGGCCTGGAGTCGCCTCTATCAACAGTTTTCGCCACCATTGTTGGGTTACTTGTATCAGCAGGGTGCGAAGGATCCGGAAGATCTGCTTGGCGAGCTGTGGCTCGACGTGGCTCGCAAGATTCACGATTTTGCGGGCGACGAATCGGGATTCCGTTCCTGGATGTTCGTGATCGCACACCACCGGCTGGTGGACGAATGGCGAAGGTTGAAGCGGCGGCCGAGCATGGCTATGCCGCCCGAGGAACTCCCCTCGCAGAACACGGAATCGGCCGAGCAAGAAGTGATGAGTGGCCTGGCGCACTCGGGGTTCCTGGCTTTGCTTGATCCGCTCACCGACGATCAACGAACGGTGATCCTTCTCAGGTTCGGGGCTGACCTGGCATTGAAAGACGTGGCACAAGCAATGGGCAAGTCGGACGGCGCCGTGAGGGTGCTGCAGCATCGTGCGATTACCGAATTGAGAAAAAACCACCCGCAGCGCGTAACCAAAAAGCCGGCTGGGACGGTTACAGCAGCGTAATGACCAAGAACACCGACATTTCCGTGGGCGACTCGCTACCCGAGGAGATGGTCCAGGCCCTGAGAAGCGGGCTTAGCTACCCGATAGCAGACGACCTCGCCGCCCACCACGTCGCGATGGTGATGACTTCGGTGGCACCGATCCCCGCTCCGGCGACACCGGTCAGCCCCGGCGTATTGGGACGAATAAAGAGAAGATTTGTGCTTGCTTCCCTCTTCACCGGACTTACGGCAAAGATCATTGGGGCGGGTGTAGCCCTTGCCACGGTAACTGGGGGCGTCACAGCCACCGGTGCCTTACCCGAAGATGTTGAAGAGCCTCTTGCCGCCACGTTCGAGGTGCTCACGCTGGGCGCCTTTCCCGACATGGGCGACAACTCAGATGAGGATTCGGAGATCGTGATAGAGGATCAGGACGAAAGCGATCTCGAAGATCAGGACGACCTCGACTACCTCGACTACGAGGATGACACCGACGATCTCGACGAGAACCACGACGAAGAAGACGACCAGGACTCTGAAGACGACCGCGACGACCTCGACGATGAAGATGGTGACGCCGACTCCGACTCCGACAATGACGACCTCGACGACGATGACGACGACGACGTCGATCATGACGGAGACGATGATGACGACGAGAACGATCTCGATGACCTCGACGAGGGAGATGATGACGAGGACCAAAAGGACGACCCCGGCCAGTAATCTCCCGCCGCTCTACCACGCGCCAACCCTGAGATCATTACCCAACCGTGCTCGGCGGCAGCACGGCCCAACGCTGCCAACCTGCGGCCGCACGAGGGCGCGACGAGGGCGGCCAGCCCGAGCGCCGGCACAACCAGCGCGAAGTCCGAGAGGCCGACGGCCATCGGGACATGGAACCAGGCCTGTCCGATCCTCCACAGGAGTGGCCACGCGAACAGGAACCCTGCCGGACCACTCAGCGATTCAACACCCACAATCGTGGCCACGTGACGACGCCCGTAGCCGATGGCGCGCAGTGTCGCGAACTCCCCTTCGCGGTCGAGGTAAGAGCCAAACAAAAGGCAAATCCAGGTGGGCCCACCACTTAGAATCCCCTGCTTGACACGGTTGATTCACGAGTGGCGGCCGCCCGTCGCGCAAGAGAGCCATCAAAGAGGGTCCAAAACGGCGGTTGCCCGTACGATTGACACATGAGCCTCTCGGAAGCGACCCGTGGATATCTGCAGGCGTTGCGGGTCGGATGGTTCGAATTGGGTCGCTGGGGTCGACTCGCGCTGGCCGGGATCGGACTGTCAGTCATTATTGCCGTGGCACTCGGGTTCTCGATCCCGAGGACAGCCAACCGCCACCTGCTGCACGGACAATCTGAGATCCTTGCCACGGCCGTGGAGGATCTGCAATCCTCCGGCCTCGTCTTCCGGTCGAGCAATGCTCCTGGGTTCGCTCCCACCTTCAACGAGGCAGTCGAGCTGCGGTTGTTGGGCGGTGACACCATCCGGGTGAAACTGTGGTCGATGGACGGGACCGTCGTCTATTCCGATCACGAGGATCAGATCGGCGAGAGCTTTGTGTTCAATCGCCTGGCTACCCGCGCTCGCAACGGCACCATTGAGTTCGGCATCTCTGACGCCTCCGAACCAGCCCATGCCCTGGAAGAGGACCTCGGTGAGCTCATCGAATACTTCATCCCGGTTTCCGATGAAGCCGGGGTGTTCGGGTTGTTCGAAGTCGAGCAACACGTCGACACTCTCAACGCCACCACCAGCCGGATTCGCCGCAACACGTGGTTCAGTATCGGTGTTGGTCTCGGCCTGCTTACCGTCTTCATGGTCAGCCTCACCCTGGCGAATGCCCACGTTCTGACTCGTCGTCGTCGTCTCGCGGAGAAGCTGTTCGGTGAGCTCGTGCAAGTCCAGGAAGTCGAAAGACGACGCATCATTGGATCGCTGCACGACGACGTCGGACAACCGCTCTACCGCCTGCTATATGGATTACAGGGTTCGCAGTCACGGCTCGATCCCGACCACCCGGTATCCGAAGAGCTCGGCCAGCTCGAACGCATCGTGCGAGACGTCGACTCCACACTGCGTTCCGAGCTACGCGGTTTGCACTCGAGCTTGGCGGAGGATCTCGGTCTCGTCGCGGCGCTGGAGGCACTCGTCGAAACGACCCGGGAGGAAACCGATCTCATACTCGATCTCGATCTCGATGTCGAGACCGACGACGAACTCGCCGCTATACCGCGGGCTGCGCTGTTTCGGGCTGCCAAGGAGGGGATAACCAATGCCCGCAAGCACGCACAGGCCGAGCACCTCTGGCTGCGTCTCCGAACCGAATCCAGACGCGTGGTTCTGGAGGTGGAGGACGACGGGACCGGCGTGACCGGCAACGAAGGACTCGGCCTGACAACTACCCGGGAACGTCTTGACGCGATCGGCGGCGGTCTGGCACTAGAGCGAGGCGCCGCCGGTGGCACCCGTCTGAAGGCCTGGGCACCGCGGGGACGGCCGACATGAGAGTGATCCTGGCCGACGACCACAAGGTGGTGCGAGAAGGCCTGCGATGGATGCTGAGCGGCGAGCAGGATGTTGAGATCGTGGGAGAGGCCGAGAGCGGTGAGCAGCTGATCGCTCTTCTGTCCGCCTTGCCCGCCGACATCGTTCTTCTGGACGTCCGAATGCCGGGCATGAGTGGCCTCGATGCCCTCGCTGTCATCACCCAGCGAGCTCCCGACGTGCAGGTCATCGTGCTGACGATGCACGATGAGCCTGCGTATGTCCGGAGGGCAATCGAGCTGGGAGCCGCGGGCTATCTGCTCAAAAACGCCGACAGAGAAGAGATCCTCGAAGCCCTTCGCACGGTCCATTCGGGCCGGGCCTATGTCCAAGGCGACCTCACAGGGACGCTTCTCAAAACCATCTCAGGCAGAGAACGAATCGCCGACGCATTGAGTCCCCGAGAGGTTGAAGTGCTCTCCCTCGTGTCACAGGGCCTCGAAAACAAGCAGATTGCCAGGTCACTCGGCATCTCGGAAGCAACCGTCAAAACCCATCTAAAGGGCGTCTTCGCTCGCCTCGATGTCTCCAGTCGGGCCGAAGCAGTTGCCATCGGCCTACGCCTGGGGATCATCGAGTAGGGCCGCAGTCGGGAGCCTTATCACCCATATGGGTGATAAGGCCTGGCCATACGAGGGACTCCAATTCTTCGGGCATCAGCCGTACATTGTCGAGAGAGAAATCGGAGGGCAAAAGCGATGCGCACGAAGCTCGGAATCGTGATTGTCGTGGCGATGGTGGCCGCGGCCTGCGGCGCCGAAACCGCGAACGAGGCAGGGGATCAATCGACGACGACAGCCGACCTTTCGGCGACCGTTGACGCCGACCACCATGAAGGCGAAGAGGACGTAGCCGATCACGGACACGAATCAGACGCTGCCGACCACCATGAAGGCGAAGAGGACGTAGCCGATCACGGACACGAACCAGACGCTGCCGACCACCATGAAGGCGAAGAGGACGTAGCCGCACGGACACGAACCAGACGCTGCCGACCACCATGAAGGCGAAGAGGACGTAGCCGATCACGGACACGAACCAGACGCCGTCGATCGGGTTGTCGAAGTCTCTGTCACCGAATTCAGCTTCGACGCCGCCGACCTAGGCGTGGCCCGGCACGAAACCGTCTCATTCGTCGTCAAGAACAACGGACGGGTAGAACATGAGTTCCGGCTCACCACCGAACACGGGGCACTCGAGCACATCGAGGGACACCAGGGGGCCCATGACGACCATATGGCGACCGAGGAAGGTCATCACGAAGAGCACTTCATGCTGATCGCTCCAGGGGAAACCGAAACATTGACAGTGTCGTTCCACGACGATGCCGTCTTCGACGTCGCCGCCTGCCTGCTCCCCGGCCACTGGGAGGCCGGGCTCCACACGCCGCTGACCATTGAGGGTTGAGGAAGGGACGACCAGGAGCCCCATCGTGACATCCCACAAACCCAACACCCAGCAGATATTCGAAGGCGGCCCACGCACCCTGTTCTACGGTCTCGTCACCGCCGGCGGGCTGTCCCTGCTGCTAATGGCACTTCCCTTTTTCTCGCAGGACGCAGCCGGTAATGCGCTCGCAGCGGAGGGTCCTCAGGAAGTCCAGGTAGTCCTCACCGAATTCACCATCCAGCCCGCCAGTTTCTCTTTCGAGGCCGGCGATCAGGTGGTGTTCGTGGTCGAGAACCAGGGTCAAGTCGCCCACGAGTTCCGTCTGACGTCGGGATCGTCGGCCACCGCGCACGCGGAAGGCGGTCACGAGGGACACGACGACTCAGCCGGAGGCACCGACGAGCACGGCGACGTTTGGCTCCTTGTCGACCCCAAGCAGACGGAGACGTTGGAGATCACTTTCGACGAGCATTCCACGTTCGACCTGGCGGCGTGCCTGCTCCCCGGCCACTACGAAGAGGGTATGACAAGCCGGCTCAGCATCGCCGGCCTCATGGTGATGGCCGACGACGGTCATGCCCATGGAGCAGAAGATGACCACGCCACCGAAGACCACGCCGATGCAGCCGAAGATGACCACGCCACCGAAGACCACGCCGATGCAGCCGGAGATGACCACGCCACCGAAGACCACGCCGATGCAGCCGGAGATGACCACGCCACCGAAGACCACGCCGATGCAGCCGAAGACCACGCCACCGAAGACCACGCCGATGCAGCCGAAGACCACCTCGCCACCGAGGACCACGCCGATGCAGCCGAAGACCACCACGCCACCGAAGACCACGCAATGGACGCAGCAGTCGTGGACCGCGAGGTCCTGATCTTCATGGATGAGTACGAATTCGATCCGCCCGACCTCGAACTAAGGCGCGGGGATACGGTTCGCTTCACGATCATCAACGCCGGCGACCTGACGCATGAGTTCAGATTCACAACCGAGCACGCCGCGGAGGAGCACCTGGCCGGCAGCAGCGACGGCCACCACGCCGCGGACAACGGCGATCTGATGGCTCTGATCGATCCGGGGGCGGCCGCGACACTGACAGTGACCTTTGATGGTGATACGGCCCTCGACCTCGTTGCCTGTTTCCTCGACAACCACCTCGAGTCCGGCATGTCAGCGCCGCTGACGATCACCTCCTAACGAACGCACGCTTCACTCTGCCAAACCGCCGGGCTGCAGTTTCGAGGCGCCGCCACACCCGGATCCGGGGCGAGCCTCGCACCGCTTGCGGCCGACCGCTTCAGTCGCTCACGGTGGGTAGGCTCGAGACCTCCCGGTCGCTGAGCCGGTCTTAACATGGGCGATGATGGACACAACACCATCAGGCCCTTCACGAGGAAGTATGACGGCGCGGTGAGTGAACCCCAACCTTTCGATCGTGGCCTGGTGGCCATAGGCCGGGCAGAAGTTGCCCTCGCAGAGTTGGACGCGAACTGTTGTGTCCCGGGCCGCAGCCCACGGATGGCCCGCCTCGGCGAAACGTTGTCCTCGATAAGGACCAGAATTCGCGAGCTTGGCGAGGACCCTGCTGCCGGTGACGACATAATTGCCGGTCTTGAAGATGCGGGAGCCCAGATCGGGAGCCTGCAAATCGGTTGCTGCGCCCCGTCACGATTGCCGTTCTACACGAAGATGCTCAAGGAACTCAGCGCCGCCCAACGCTCACTCAGCCGCGGTCTCGACCGCGGCCATTGAACATGCGGCTCACGGCCCCAGGTTGAGTCGTCGCTGGGTAGCGGTCACCGGCATGAATTCAGCAGCGCCGGATAAGGGTTCGCCGACCTATCGCCGTTCCCCGGGTGGACCTCGAAGTGCAGGTGCGGGCTGGTACCGGCTGCGTTCCCACTCGTCCCGATCGTACCGATGATCTCACCGGCCGTAACGTCTCCTGCGGCTCCAAACGAGTCCAGATGCGAGCCGAAGTACCTGACACCATCGTTACCCCAGAGAGTGAACTGCAGGCCTCCTATTGCGCCCTGCTCCTGGTGAAGGTGGCCGGCCACCGGGGCCACGATGGAAGCTCCCCGGGATGCAAATATGTCGACTCCCTCATGGGTCCGACCGTCCTGTTTGACCCAACCCCAATCATTCGAGAAGGTCCCCGCCGGCACCGGGCACTGCCAGCCCACCGCGATCGTCAAGGTTCGGCCGACTTCCAGGGGTTCTGAATCGTGGATGTGGTTGAGGGCGGTCATTTCCGAAGCCGTCGTTCCGTGGGCCGTGGCGATGGACAATATGGACTCCCCAGCCGCGACGACGTGAGTCTGGCCGAAAGCTGTTGGTTCAAACCTGACCGGCAACGGGGTTAGCTGGAGTCGAGTCCCCACGATCAAGCGCCCGTTCACGATCCCGTTGGCATGAACGAGCGTGTGGGGTTCGACGCCGTGGGCAGCCGCCACGCCGGACAGGGTCTCTCCGAGCCTCACCACGTGGGTAGTTTCGGATCTCGCTGCCTGAGGACCGTTCCCGGTTCCGGTTTGTAACACTTGCCCCGGGTGAATCAGATCTCGACGATGCAGGTGATTGTCAGCGACAAGCCGTTCGACACTCGTGTCTAATCGAGACGCGATCACCGCCAGGGTGTCACCGGGTTGAACCACGTAGGAGGCGGAACCGGCAACGCCGGTCAGGACTAGCGCAATCAGTCGCGCCCTTCCTGCCATCCATTTCGACACGTGGAAGTCTCAATCGCCGGAGGCGAGCACGCTACCTGCAAAGACTCCTCCAGGCGAGGATATTGAGCACTCTGAAGGTCGAGCCGTCTCGGTGGTCGCCGGTGATGAGGCGGTTCACGACCTTCCAGTCGACAGGAAGCCCGACGCATTAGGATCCCTGGATATGAGAATTAGTGAGCTTGCCCGTAAGACGGGCGTACCACCCAAGACAATTCGTTACTACGAAGAGATCGGTGTGCTTCCTTCCCCCGAGCGGGCCGCCTTGGTTACCGCAGCTACGGGCCGGCGTCGGTTGAACGGCTGTTGTTTGTCCGCGACGCCCGAGCCACCGGCCTCAGCCTCACCGAAATCAGCTCGATCCTTTCGCTGCGGGACCAGGGTGAGTCCACCTGCCATCACGTGTTTGGTTGCTCGAGACCCACCTCAAAGAGATCGATACCCACATCGAATCCTTGCAGAAGACCCGCCAGCAGCTTGCGACTCTCACCAAGCGAGCGCGCCGGCTTGATCCCGCCGACTGCACCGACCCCAACCGCTGTCAAACGATCACGGAGACAGGGGCGATGCCAACCCGTCACGGCGGGGGCTCGAAGCACCGGCACGCGGCACCGCACGCCCACCGGCACAGCTAGACGGGTCACGTGCGGGTCGGGACCGCTCCACATCGCAACTCGCGAACGGTTCGGGTGATGTGGGTGCATTACGAAACGCGTCGAAGAACTGCTCGAGACGAGGATCAGTGGCGGAGTCGAGGCGGATCTGTGCCTCAGAAACGCGAGATTGTCCCTTGATATTCCAGTTGACTAGAAGGTGTATGACTACGGGGGCAGGCAAAGAGACGGCCGGCAAATGTCCGGCTGCCACATCCCGCAAGGACCGATTTATGAAGCAGCACATGCACCATCCGGCGGTGACCTCCGCGCCAGCAACTGAGCAGGCAATGGACCACGACCATGCGGGCCACCAGGGCGGACACGATAAGCACGCGGGCCACAAACCGGAAATGTTTCGGGATCGACTGGCCGTCAGCCTTGCCTTGACGGTACCCATTCTTTATCTGTCCGAGCAGTTTCAGGACTGGTTCGGCTACGAGGCGGTGTCCTTTCCGGGAGACGGATTGGTGGTGCCGATCCTCTCCACCATCCTCTTCGTCTACGCCGGCAGCGTGTTCTTGCAGGGCGGGTACCGGGAGCTTCGGAACCGGGCCCCCGGCATGATGACGCTCATCTCGCTGGCCATCACCGTGGCCTACGTTTACAGCTTGGCCGTTTCGCTCGGCTTGTCGGGGAAGCCCTTCTATTGGGAGCTCGCCACCCTCCTCGACGTGATGCTGCTTGGGCATTGGATGGAGATGCGGTCGATCCAATCGGCCAGCAGGGCATTGGAGCATCTGGCGGCGATGGTGCCCGACACGGCCCACCGGGTAGCCGACGACGGCAGCATCGCCGAGGTTCCGGCGGCGTCGCTGGTGGTGGGTGACCGGATCGTTGTTCGGCCCGGCGAGCAAGTCCCCGCCGATGGGGACGTCACCGACGGCGCGTCCAGCATGAACGAGGCATTCCTCACCGGGGAATCACGGCCCGTCTCCAAATCGGTCGGTGCCGAAGTAGTGGCCGGGGCGGTCAATGGTGAGGGCGCCTTGACCGTGCTCATCACCCGGACCGGCGACGAAACCACCCTCAGCCAGATCATGCGGCTGGTCGAAGAAGCCCAGGAATCCCGGGGCCGTTTTCAGGTACTGGCCGATCGGGCCGCCTACTGGCTCACCATCATTGCGGTCGGAGTGTCCCTTCCCACCCTGGGGGGATGGCTCCTATTCGGCTCCTCGGGAGCCACCTTCGCGGTGGCGAGAGCTGTCACGGTGCTTGTCATCGCCTGTCCGCATGCCCTGGGGCTGGCGATCCCGCTCGTCAACATGAACGCCACCGCGATCTCGGCTCGCAACGGCATCCTGGTTCGTAATCGGGAGGCTTTCGAACGGGGACGCAACATTCGCTTCGTGGCTTTCGACAAGACAGGAACGCTGACAGAGGGGCGGTTTGTCGTGTCCCGCATCGCCACCAGCGGGGTGTCCGAGCATGAGGCGCTGCTCCTTACGGCCGGCCTCGAACGATCCTCAGAGCATCCGCTGGCGGCTGCCATCGTCGAGGAGGCCGTCGACCGTGGGATCAATCCGCCGATTGGGGCGGGAGTACGAGCCGTGCCCGGCCAGGGTCTCGAAGGCAAGATCGACGGTAGGCTGGTACGGGTGGGCCGCCCTGAATGGGCGACCGAGCTGGGAGTCCAGCTTGCGCCCGCTCTGAAGGAAGAACTCGCCGTCGCAGACGAGCGAGGAGAAAGCGCGATCGTGACGATGGATGATCAGCGAGTCATCGCGGTCACCTCTCTGGCCGACAAGGTTCGGGACAGCGCGCGGGAGACCGTCGAATGGCTCCGTTCCGCCAATGTCGAGCCGATCATGATTACCGGCGATGCCGAGGCCGTCGCCCAAACCGTCGCAACCGACCTGGGGATCGCCCGCTACTACGCCCGGGTGCTGCCACAAGACAAGGCTCGGATCGTCCGAGAGCTCACGGCCGAAGGACCCACTGCATTCGTGGGCGATGGGATCAACGACGCCCCGGCCCTCCTCGAGGCCGACCTCGGTGTGGCCATCGGGGCCGGTACCAACGTTGCCATCGAGTCGGCCGATCTGGTCCTGGTGGAAGATGACCCATCCGACGTGGCCCGCGCCCTCACACTCTCGCGAGCCACCCACCGCAAGATGATCCAGAACCTCGCCTGGGCGACCGGCTACAACGCCGTCGCGCTCCCGCTCGCCGCAGGAGTTGCCTACACCGCCGGCATACTCCTATCGCCCGCCATTGGAGCGCTATTCATGAGCCTGTCGACCGTGATAGTCGCCATAAATGCCATGCTGTTGCGCCGCATCGACCTCGAATCAGCCAAGATGACAAGCGATCGCAAGGGTGACCGCAGTATGCAGCCTGTCGCCCCAGCCGGACTCGAACCATGACCCCCCCGCGCCGTTTGTCTCCTACGTGGACCAGGATTGCCCTCGGTGCCGTCGCGGCAGTCATCATCGCCGCCTGCGGCGACAACGCCACCAACGGAGACACCGGCATCTCGCCCCAAGATCCCGAGCTGGCGGCCCAAGGTGCCGGCCTGTACCAGGCCAGCTGCGCCGAATGTCACGGCCGCGACCTACGCGGCACCGAACGCGGGCCCTCGTTCCTTTCCAACGTGTATGAGCCCAACCACCACAGCGACGTCGCCTTCCTCTTCGCCGTCCAGCGAGGCACCTCCGCCCACCACTGGCGGTTCGGCGACATGCCCCCCATCGAGGGTCTCACCGGCGACGAGGTTGGCGCCATAGTTGCTTTCGTGCGAGAAACCCAACGCATCGAAGGATTCGAGTCGTACCCACCATGAACCAACCAGTCGAGAAAACCGGTCTCGTTCCAGTCGCGATTGCGGTTTTGGGAGTCGCGGCGCTGTTGCTGGCCGCTTGCGGCAGCCGGTCGGCTGCCACCAGCATCAACCCCCGGTTGTGCTGCCCACAGACGACATCCCCGACCTCGATTTAGAGCCTGTCCAGCAGGGAGCCGAATTGTATGCCGCCATCTGCGCCACCTGCCATGGCGTAGATCTGGCAGGAGAACCCGGTTGGAAGGAACCAAATCCGGACGGGAGCCTCAAGCCTCCACCGCAGGACTCCACCGGCCACACCTGGCACCACTCTGATCGCGTATTGGTCGACCTAATAGCCAACGGCAGCAACTTCGCGCAAAGCAGAATGCCGACCTTCGGCGACGCGCTGAGCGAACAAGAAATATCGCGATCCTCGAGTTCTTGAAGTCCAGCTGGGGAGAGCAGGTGCGAGCTTTTCAGTGGCAAGTCAGTTCCCAAGATCCCATAGCGACGACCACAACCACCAGACGGTTACTTTGGTCCGACGGCTCGGAGTTTCCTATGGGCCGCACCTGGATCCCCGTCACCAAGGCCGAGAGTCGCCGAGAGCGGTATGCGTTCTGCTCACCGAGGGTTGCGCCGGACGCCAACCTCACAGCGACGTCGCATAAGCATGCAGGCCGCTCCGATCTTGGATGCGAATCAAACCTCGCGACAACTCGAGCAAACCGCGACGCTCCAGCTCCTTGAGTGATCGGCTCACCGTCTCCCGGCTGCTGCCGAGATAAGCGGCGACCTCTTGGTGGGTGACGGAGATCACCTCCAAGCGGTTACTCGATTGGAGCAAGTACTGGGCGAGCCTGCGGTCAACTCGCTGAAAGGCGACCTCCTCGACCAACTGCATTAGGGCGACCATACGCCCACCGATCGTTCGCAGCACGAAGTCCCGGAAAACGCGGTCGGTCTCGAACCAGGTACGGAAGACGGACACGGGGACCATCGCCGCGTCCACCTCCTCGTCGGCCACTCCGTCGGCCGCATAGCGGTCCCCGGTGAGAGCACTGACGAGTGTCAGCAGGCAGGTCTCGCCGGCTCCGACGTGATAGAGGCTGATCTCGCGACCGTCTTCGCTTGGTTTGAAAACCCTCACCCGGCCCGACCCGACGAAGGCGACCGCGGTGCACTCCGACCCGGTACGGAAGTAGAACGACCCCGCCTTGAGCGTGGCGGGGGTTGCCGCCTCCTCCCACTGTTGTCGACGTGACGTAGGCGACGCCTCATAGAAGGCAAACATTTCGAGGATGGAACCGACGTCCACGCCGCCACCTTAGGACGCTAGCCAGGCCGTGGTCTGTGATGCCCGTCACTGAAACCTCGCGCTTGCAGTGATACGTTGCCGATGTTGCGAACAGGGAAGACATGGGGGCTGCCAGAGCTCGGCCGGTAGGGGGAGTGATCGAAGCGCTGCTGCTGCTGCTGCTGCTTGCACGAGCCAAGGAGGAAACATGAGAACGCTGCGGGCTGCGATCCTGGCGACGGCTTTGGTCGCCCTGGTACTTCCGGGAACGGCCGGGGCCCAAACCGGGGTGCCCTCCTATGGGATCGTCTTCATCGGCGACCAGATACCCGATGCCACCTCGGGCGCCGCTCTCGCCGTGAATGAATCGGGCGACACGGTCGGGTACGTCGCGCTCGGGACTGCCTCATGGGAGCACATTCCGTTTGTCTACACCTCCGAGCACGGGGCGACGTTGCTACCCCGGCCGTCGTGGGCGGTGACGGCCCGGGCTCGGGATGTTTCCGACCGCCATGCCGACGGCACGGTCGACATCGTCGGCTGGGCGGCCAACAGCATCTACTCCGGCGACCTGGCCGTGCGCTGGTCGTACTCGACCATCACCGGCCAAGTGCTGGAGATGGTCGAGCTCGGCACCACCAACGGGCTGCCTCAAAGCCAGGCCACCGACGTCAACGCCGTCGGCGACATCGTCGGATATTCGGCCGGGTTCATGCAGTTCGGCGGCCCGGCGACCCTTTTCACCGCCGCCGGACCCCAGCAGATCGGCGACTCCTACCTGTACGGGGTGGCCGACGTGACCGACAACCGCTGGGTGCTGCTGAAAGGTGGCCTCAACGCCGCCACCGCCAATCGCTACGACCTCGCCACCGGGGCCATGGTCGATCTGGGCGTGCCGGAAGGGCGTCTCTACACCTCGACCGGGGCCGCCATGAACGAGGCGTTCCAGGTGGCGGCCACCGTGACCACCGGCGACACCGATCCCCGAGGCCAGTACATCGCCCAGGTGTGGCGCTACTCGGAGGGCGAAGGTTGGAAGTTCATCGCCGGGGGCGGCAACTCCCTCGACCATGCCCGAGGCATCAACAACCGCGGAGACGTGCTGGCTCAGATCGTGGTCGGGCTCACCTACTACGACCTGCTGTACCTCGACGCCCTCGATCAGGTGTTCATCATCGAAAACTTGCTCGCCCCCGGCTTTGAAGGCACGATGATCGGCGCCCTCAACGACATCAACGACGGCGGCGCCATCGCCACCAGCGGACCCGGGGGGCCGGTGCTGCTGGTGCCGGGGGGCGAGCTAGAGCTGCCGCCGGCACCGAACGGCCTGGTCGCCACCCCCCACCCGTCCACTTCCCAGGAGCCGTTCAGCTCGATCGACCTGGCGTGGACGAGCTCGAGTCCGCTGGCGCTGGGATTCTCCGTCGAGCGGGCCCCTGCCGGAGGGAGCTTTACTGAGATCGCCACTACCACGACCCAGACCTATCGCGACACGGCGATCACAGCCGGGGACACCTACGACTATCGGGTGCGCGCCATCGGCACCGCCGGCTACTCGCCCTACTCGAATGTGGCCACCGCCACCGCCCCCACCGAGGTGCGCGACACCGATCCGCCCACCGTCGAGTTCCTCGAACCGGCGGACGGATCGACGGTGAGACGCAGGGTAAAGATCACCGTGGCCGCCGACGACCCGGGTGGTCTCGCCTCCATCGGCATCCAGGCGTCGGGACCCAGCAGCAGAGAGATTTGCTTTGAGACGCTGGACGCTCCCACCACGGCGGAGGTGACGTGCACCTGGAATCTTCGCAGAGTCGAACCCGGCGACTACACGCTGACCGCCACCGCCGCCGACCAGTGGGGCAACTGGAGCACCACTTCGATAGCCGTCACGGTCGAGAGCGGTAAGAGAAGGAGGCGTTGAGAATCCATCTATGGTCCCTACTCGTTGGACCTTGCCGCAGCTAAGGCAATCGACACTACTCGTGACAAGTTCTGCGGAGGCCCCGAGGCGGGGTCACAACGGTGAGTCCGCCGCGTCGCGTCGGTGCAGATTTCGAGCTCAGAATTAGGCAACAGTTAGGCAACGCGACAAGGAGAAACACTCGGAAGCGACGGGAACTGACGGGAGCGAAAACGCCAGCTGGCAGAAGGGGAATCCCCTGGAAACCCAGTAACCATGGGGCTCCTGCCAGACCGCCGGCTGCCTTCACACGGCAGAGGCCACTGGTTCGATCCCAGTAGCGCCCACCAAAAGAGCCTTCGGTGCATGGGCGGTATTGCACGCTGGACCTTCTGCCTCAGTGCCCTTCCGTTCGCGCCCCAGACGCCGGGGAAGCTGGGGTCCAAGGGGCCGCCGTCTGCGCGAGGAGCGAGCGATACTGATCGACTCGAGGGGCGAACGTGGCTCCGAGGGGCTCATAGTTCGATCCGAGGCCGGCTCTAGTCACGTCGACGAGTGGATGATCGCTACTCGATGAGGAAGCTGGCGACGGTGAATTCGATGAAGCGATGCACCCCTCCTTCACGTTGGCCGCATCAACCATCGGCGATCTGCTGCCGGTGGAGACTCCAGATCCGATACGCCCAACCGCCGATGGGGACGGAGTCGTGGTTCCCGTCGACGGCAAGCCGATGACCTGGATCAGCTCAGCGCCGGGTGTCAATCCGTTGTTGCGCTGGCGGCCGACATCGTGTCCGGGATTCCGCGTGGCCAGGTACCCGACATGCAGGAGGCGCCGGGGGTGGCGCTGCTGGACGAGATCGGTACCAAACTCCACCCCAATTGGCGGAGGCGGGTGATCGAAGATCTGCGCCGCGCCTTTCCCCGAATGCAGTTTCTAGCGACGACGCACGAGCCACCGTGCCTTGGAGGTCTCACGCGCAACGAGGTCGTCATCCTGCACCGTCGCGGCGGCGACGTCGTCATCGCCTCGGGCGACGACCGGGATCCGCGCACCATGCGTGTCGATAAGCTCCTGACGTCGCCGTTCTTCGGCCTCGACAGCTCCATCGAGCCCCGCATCGTCCGGAAGTTCCAGCGCTTCTACAAGCTGCGAGCGTACCGCTTCGAGACGCTCTCGCCTGAAATTAGGTGATTTGTATAAAACTTGGGACTTTCGGGGACTTTCGACCCTGGAAGGCTTGCCCAGCTATCAACTATCTTCGGCAATTGTGAAAGGAATCACAACCGAGAGAGGGGGGAGGTGCAACCAACAGAACGCAGGGGCCCAGGACGGATTCGTCACCTGGGCTGCCTGGTAACACTGAAGATGTGAGGGGTTACAGCGATATGAAGACAATCCTCAGAAGCGGCATCAGGGGCCTTGTCGCAGGCATACTTGTCGCCGCGCTGGCCTTGCCAACGCCCGCCTTAGCGAGCTTCATGGACTGGTACAACTGGAACTTCTACCAAGGCACTGCCCACTACATGAACGACTTCTACAACATCTCCACCTCCTACGGTGAGATGCGCGAGTTCAAGACGGCACCGTACGTCGCCCGCTCCATGTACGAACCGTGGTCGCATGTTTGTGACCGACAAGCAGCAATCCAGTTCTACCTCCAGCAAACCAACTACTGGTATGCGTACGACTACTCGGCCTACCGTTCAGGCTGCAAGCTGGGTACCGACAACTTCTCCTTCTGGGTGTGGTATCGCATGCGCCTAACGATGCCAGCGTATACCCACGCTTGGTGGGTCGACACCAACACCGGCGGCAATTTCAAACTCATCCGTGGTGGTTGGATCCCATGAGTCGCGAGATCCGGTCTCAGCGACCGCACGATGATCACGACACTGAGAATCGTAAGAAGAGGGAAAGATCAATGAAAACTCACCCCAAACGAGGCCTCGCCAGCGGTGCCTTCGTCGTCGGTTTCACCGTCGTCGTCGTAGTCGCGCTGGCACCCCTACCTCAGAGCGCGGAATCAGAATCTACAATGCCAGTCAACCGGGACGCCGTGTCCACGCATTTTTTCCCGGATCAAGCACCGGACTGGGCGAGAGTCGAGAAGCGAAGCGTCGACGCTGCCCATGCCACCGGACAGATGCAAAGGCATGAGCCCACGGTGACGGACGCGATCGCGTTGCGCCAGACGGCAAAGACGCAGGCGTGCATCGCCGATCGCCTCGGCGAAGTCACCTTCACGGAGCCAACGATCGCCAACGGTCGGGTCGACTGGTCGTTCAGGGTGGGAACCAACTCGAAGGAGCCTGACCCCGACGTGTACAATGCGAGTCGAGACTGCAATGAAGCTCACTTTCAGCATGTGGAACGAGCGCTTCTCGCCCGCGAGGCGCCGAAGGGAAAGGACTGGTTCGGTTTGCGTGACGACTACCTGGCCTGCGTGGGTTCTGAGCGCTCGGCCGATGCACTAGCGGATCGCTTTGAAACACTTGGGAACGAGGAGCTGTTCGAGAAGTGCGCCATGCAGTACCCGTTGCTGTTCGAGATTCCGTGACCCGCAAGGTTACCGAACGAAAGGGTTGGGTCGTCGCATCAAGGACCGAGACCGCCTGAAAATGAGGCGACAGGAGGTGCCGCTTCTATGGCGGCTCCTAGCACTCGTCGGAGCTTCGACGTCTGGGCTAACTGTGATGTTCGCTGGTGACATTGACAACCTCGCTGAGCTGGCCGTAAGGCTTGTTGGTGCTACGTTTGTCGCCGTGACCGTGTATTCGGTGACGGAGGAACACGGGCGCTGACGCCTTGAACGGTGGCAGGCCGGGCTCGCCGCTGACCACTTGCCAATGACGATCCCGGCCCCGGTTCTGGAGAACCGATCCATGCGAGCTCGTTGGACGGTAACGGGAGTGAAGACGCCCGTCAGCAGAAGGGGAAACGCCCGAAGACCCAGTAACCATGGGCTTCCCTCAAGATGCCCGCGTTGCCTTCACACGGCAGAGGCCACTGGTTCGATCCCAGTAGCGCCCACCAAGAGAGCCTCAATCCTGGGGAGGGGAGTCTTCACTGAGGAGTAGTTGGATAGCGATAACCGTGCACTGCTGTTCGCATTCAGCGTGATGCGCAATACTGGTGGGGGAGTGCCAAATTCAGGGATCTGGACCTTCATGGTCTTGAGAACGGTCAGAAGCCTGAACTCAAACTGGGTGACAGCGACATCTAGGCCCCGAGGAGGTGGTCTCGTGATCGTAATCTGCGTGGCCGTTGCGAAGTGACCCCAGGCGCGTTGAGCAAGATTCCCCATCTTGATGTCAGCGAGAGTTGGTGGTGGCGGTGTCTAATAGGTGTGAGTACAAGGAGCAGTGTGCATCTTGATTCCACAGGTGTGGCAGACGCTGACATCTACGGTGAGCACGCAGCTGCATTGATCCGGTTCGCCACGGTCTTGGTGGGCCCAACCGACGCTGCTGACGTGGTTTCGTCCGCGGTGCTCAGGGCGCTTCGCTCGCCGAGCTGGGCGTCGGTGACCAATCACCGAAGCTACCTGCACCAGGCAGTGGCTAACGAGGCTCGCAACATGTACCGAACCAGGATGAGGCGGCGGGACCGAGAAGCGAGCGTCGCTCCTGATCCCGTTGTCCATCCTCCAGAGGTCCATCCCGAAGTCCGCACCGCTGTGGAGCGACTCAGCGTCAGACAGCGTGCCGTTGTGATCTTGGCTTATTGGGAGGACCTGACTGATCAGATGATCGCCGAATATCTGGGTATCAGCGCGGGTTCCGTGCGGCGCCATCTGGCAAGGGCCAGGTCGCGATTGAGGAGAGTGCTCGATGAGTTCGACGAGAAGCAGATCGTTCGTGAGGTGCTGGAATCGATGGCCAGCGAGGCACCGGCGCGGGTGAGCTTCGAGAACCTGACCGACACCCGCATCGTGCAGCAACCTGACCCGCCGCGACGTTCTGCGCTGGTGGCCGCATTCGTAGGATTCATGATGATTGTTGGGGTGATCGGTGGCGCGATCGCCATCACGCAGCGATCCACACCTGCTGGTCCATCACCGACTTCCGCGCTAGAGGACACCGTACCTCAGTCGCTCGGCAGTGACACAATCTATGGAGTGTGGGAAGTCATCGAACTTGATGGAGCAGCCCCAATCGGTCGGCCCGGTGTGACATTTTCGACCGTGCCAGACGTGAATGCGAGCGTCAGTCCTGTCGAGCCCGGCCAGGCAGGGCCTGGCTTGGCCGGACCGCACTTCGCCACTTTCGGTTTGTGCAACAACCGCGGAGGGACCTATGCGGTGGACGGCGATCGCGTACACACCCAGCTTTCCGGTGGCATGACGCTCAGGGCCTGCTCCGAAGAGGTTTCGCGACAGGGGCTCCTTTTCAGCACGCTGTTGAATGGGGCTGAGTGGTCTATTGCGGACGGATGGCTCACGTTGACTGGTGATCTCGAGATCGTCGCTGTGCTCAGAGAAGTTGATGCCCCGGCAGTTGGGGTCTGGCGGCTGGCGGAGCTTGACGGGAACCTGCCTGGCTCTGAAATCTCTATGGACCTTTCAGAGCGGGGTGTCGTTTCCGGGTACGCGGGTTGTTTCATCCTCGGTACTTATGTCGTCGAGGGAGACCAGCTGACGATGAGCATCGATGCCCCGGCTGAAGAACCCAACCCTCCACCCCCGGAGCTTCTCTGCGATCAAGCAAGCGAGGAAGAACTCCAGGTCGTATCGTTGCTACGCGAGGGCCGAATATCTGCCACCGGCGACGAGCTGCGGTTCACCAGTGACACCGGCGCCAGTGCGGTGTTCCACCGAGCTTGACCTCCCGCAGAGATTGCGGAGGACGGCAGCCGGTATTGGGGATTCTGGCGCTTGTTGATTCCGCCTCGAGATCTCGACCCTACGAGGCAGGTTGCACTCTTCATTGCGCCGGGCACAAGGACCGCCACACGTCGGCGCGATCCAGGTTGTCCGCCAGACAGGATTCGGAGCTTCCGCACCCAAGGTTCCGTTGGGTATGTCTCGCTGGCGACACCAAGAGTGAAGGATTCGATCCGATCGGCCCCACCCTCGTCTAGGTGGCGCATCTGGACCAGGCTCGTGAGGAACTGGAGCATCTCCTACCTCTCTTGGCGCTCACCCGGGTGGGCCAGAAAGAGGAAATGGCCTCCAGCGCTCGGCACGAATGCGGCGAAATATCGAGGCCGCGTCTCGCGATCAGCGAACGGTCACGTTCACGCTGAAGGTCGCCACCGGATCGTCCTGTCCCGGCGGAAGGTGGACGATCACGAGGTCTGTTGCTCCCGAAGCCTTCCCATCGAATCGGAAGATGAAGGTCCCGGGTTGTCCCACCCAGCCGGGAGGAGCCTCATCCGCCACGTACTCACGTTCGCCCACCTGCTCAAGCACCGCGGCGTCGACGGCAGTGAGCACCCATTCGTAGCCGGTGCTCGCATTACCTGCCAGGGAGACGGTGAGGCGCCCACCGACACCCAATGTGACGCTTGTGCCGTTGTCCTCGTAGGTCAGGTCCACCGAGCTGGGTGCGGGCGGAAGCGACGTGGTCGTTGTGGTTGTGGTAGTTGTTGTTGTCGTTGTTGTTTTCGTGGGTGGCACGGTGGTCGTTGAGGTGGCGGGCGTGAGGGTGCTGGTTGTTTCAACCGGCCGAAGCGACGTGGTGGTCGTTTCGTCCGGTACGGGAGGTTGTTTCCTTGGTTTGATGAAGCGACGTTTGAGGAACACGTCCTCCATCGTGAACTCATCGACTTCCTCGACTCCAACCACTGCGACAGTCTTCTGGAAGTTGAGGCCGGGCCAGCCGGTTCCGCTGATCCGGACTTCTCCGGCGAGCGTCACCGCGGGCAGCAATGGGTTGCCGCAGTAGCAGCGGGCTCGCGGAATGCCGAACTGGTCTATGAGCACCGCCGTTCCCGCCTGGAGAATCGAGTTGATCGGATAGGCAGCGCCGTCCCGGAACCCGTGATTCACCACCCGGGTGTCGACTTGAAGAATGGCGTCGGTGAGAGATTCGATGTATCGACTCAGGCCGACCGGCGTGATGCCCTGCACGTCGGCCCAGGCCACCGCCTTCGGTGGATTGGCTTCCAGGAACGCCACGAATGCGGCCTTGTCGCACACGTCGATGAGATTCGTTCCCCCGTACAGCCCCGGCGCCGAGCCGGCAACGGTCGTCACGATACCCGGCTCGGATTCCGGCAGATCCAGCTCGGAGAGCTCCATGTCTGGCAGTGCGCCGACGGCCGGACGCAGCGCTGCCACCACCAGCGCCATGTCACCGTCGTCATCCGCGGCAATGTCGGCTTCGTCAGGGAGCATCGGGGTGGAGAACGGATCGAGGCCGACGGAGGCAACCGGTTCGGCCAGTACCTCGACGATTTGGGCTCCGCCTGCGCGTCCATTCCCTCCGGTCAACAGTAAAGCGGTCGGCACAATTAGTGCCAGTATCAGGAGAGCCGCTCCCAGGGCGATCAGGCCACGGCGCGTGCCGGCGCCGGATCCTCCAGAAGGAGGTTGGGGACCGGTGAGCAATCCGTCCCGGCCAGCGGCGGGGGGAATCCAACCCCGTTCCTTAGGGGAATCAGTCATCACGGACCCCGTGGTATCCCATCCTCATTGTGTGATCCTGTGAGGACGCCCGCAAGTGTCATTTGGCCTGTTCGGCTCTCGAGGGCGCCGGCCGACCTTCCAGGCCGAAACACCGTCCAAATCGACTCGCCCTCAAACTAGGCAACAATCAGGCAACGCAACAACGAGAAACACTCGGAACCGACGGGAACTGACGGGAGCAAATACGTCAGTCACGAAAAGGGGAAACACCCGAAAACCCAACAATCATGAGCTCTGGCAAAACCCGTCGCGTTGCCTTCGAACGGCAGAGGTGCCGGGTTCGACACCCGGAGCGCCCACCTCGAAAGACCCTTGAGAACGGGGGTCTTTGCCCTGTAATGCCTCTCGCCGTGGTCGTCGGTCTCGTATGCAGGCAGCAATTAGGCAACACGCCGACGGGCGTTCAGACTTTCCTCCTTGGGGAGCTGGACCCACACCGGGCTCACTCGGGATGGGCGACAAGGCTTCTCAAGTCGATGGTGGCTGCTCGACGCCGGCTTCGACAATAAAGGTAGCACTCTTTCGAAACTTACTGTAAGATACGTTAGTCATGCTACAGCTGAGCCAGAGGCCGCTAACAGGGTCGGATCTCGACCGAGCCCTATTCGTGAACCGAGACGACGAACTCGAACATCTCGAACGTGCCGCCCATCTTAGTTTCAACGTTTTGTTGCTGGGAGAACGGGGGAGTGGGCTTACGTCGTTGCTCCAGCAACATCTGAGGCGGCTCGAAGAGCTCGAGATACCAGCGTTCTATGTAGCCGGGACGTCAGCTGAAACACTCGAGGAGATTGTGGACGCTATTCGGATCGGGCTGATAGGTCGACGCCCAATAGTCCGCAAGACCGTGCCAACTGATCCATTGCAGTGGCCGTTTCAGAAGGAGGTAACCGTTGCCGGTGATCCCGATGTACTTGGGCCGCTTCGGCGGATTACGATCGACGACACCAGTCTGTATCCGATCGTTCTCCTGGACGATGTACGAGACCCGACCCTCGTGCATCACCTCTTCGGCCGGCTGAGGGACGAAATGTGGCGACTCCCATTCCGATGGGTTGTGTCCGGGTACCGGTCACGGCGGAGGGCGTATCTGGAACCTCCAGCCGACAGCTTCTTCGACACCGAAATCGTTCTCGCGCCGCTCAACGACGACACTTCAACCGAGCTGCTGACGAAGCGCCTCGAGACAGCCGCAAATGACGACGCCCAATCTGTGCAGCGGGTCCGGGCCCAACTGGAGCAGATAGTGGAACGAGGAGCTGGGAATCCGCGTGGTCTTCTAGACGCGGCACGGCAGGCAGTGCTACGTGCACCCGAGCAGTTGGCCGAAACTGATGAGGCGGTCGCCGCGGCTCGTGCCCTAGGCGCCACAGAACTGGCGATTGTCGAGCATCTTGTGGCCCATGGCCCAGTGAGCGCATCAGACGCGGACCTTTTGGCGATCCTCGACCTCAGCCGGGCACGAGTCACACAGGTATTACGGAACCTAGAGGACGAGGGCCTCGTCACGTCATTCGCGGAACAGGCTGAAGGTGTTGGAAGACCCCGCAAGCTATATACCCTGAAGACGAGTGTGGTGGAGGATGCAGTGTGAGCATTGATCTCCTCCTCGAGCTGCAGGGGGCTCATGCTTTCGATCATTCGCCGCTTCGGGCCGACCTCGCGGTGTATCACGTTCCCTTCGGCGAGTTGACCGGGGACGATCCGTCACCGGAGCACGACCTGGCCGGCATGACACTCCGAGGGGAACGCACAGTTGTTGTTGGATCCCCAGGGTCAGGTAAATCCAGCCTCATAGAACACGTCCTCGGCCCGATGTTCGAGGGCGTCGCTCCTATCTGGATACCGGTATCCGGAGAACCCGCAGATCTCGCAAGCAACGTTCAAAGGGTTGCTGGACTCGTTGTACAGACGATTGCCGCGCACGCATCACTGAGCGACAGCGAGCGAGCTTCGGCCCGGAGGGCGGCCGCTCCCATCCAACGAACGGACGCGACTGACAACGCGACCTTCCGGTTAAGTGGCGGGTGGCTGGGCACCGAGCTCAGCGCAGCACTCACCCGACAAGCGCCACCCGGCCTCGACCTTCCTCAGGGCGCCCAGGCGACCCTGGAAGTCGCTGACCAGCTGCTCCTGACGATTCAGGGAGCAGAGCTCATGCCGGTGTTGGTATTTGACGACACCGACCGATGGTTCCGGGGGGCTGAACTCGGTCACCGTGACGTGGCGGAGGCCTTCTTCGCACGCGTACTTCCTGAGCTAGTCCAACTGCACGCCGGCACGGTGATTGCCGCACAGGAAAGCTTCCTGGAATCTGAACCGCTTCGGGGTTACATCAGGAAGTCGATCGAGAACCGGATCGATATCCCAATGCTGGCCTCAACCGAGGCGCTCGCGCTCGTCCTGCATGCACGGGTGGCCGCCCACGCGCAAGGCCATAGTCTCGAAGAGGTGATCGACCCAGCCGCCCTGGACCGAATATACGAGCTCTATTCAGGTCAGTTCGATGGCGCTCTCCGCGACGTAATCCGAACGGTGCACGTGGCTCTAACTGAGGCGTGCAACAACCGATTCGACACCGTGACAGTGGAACTCATCGACGGGGCAGCGGCATGGTAGACGAGCCCAACGAAGCGAACATGGATTCACCGCGCTCCACCAGGGCCAACGATTTCGATGTCGACAATGATGACTTCGCACACCCGGTGATGATCATGACAGTTTCCGCTACTCCTACCACGCCGGCGACAGAAGACTCATAAAGCACTTCCGGCTCAGAGCTGGCCCCCAAGTAGACACGCTCTGCGCCCTGATCCTCATCAAGAAGGACGAGGGCTACACCCCGCGACTGCGATTCTGGAAGAGAGACAAGACCAAACCGCAAGCCAACGAGCCCAACGAAGAGCAGCTCGCAGCTTCGGCCGAGCCTGACGTGGCCAAGGCATCGGTTGACCTAAACGACTGCCACGAGAATCTGTGGAAACACCCCGCGTTGCCTTTACACGGGATAGTCACCGGTTCAATACCAGTAGCGCCCATTTCCGGTCCGACCCTTGGAGGAGGCAAGTTGGGTGGGGAGCGGCTGGAAGTCAGGTGGTGCGTGGGGGCGGGATCACCTACGCGCTCCACGTGGAGTTCCCGCTCGGCCGGCCGCTCGGCAAGCCGAACGATCCTGTCTTCCAGACGCAGGTGTTGATGGCTGCGTTCTCGCTTCTCGACGAACCCTCCGGACCGGTCCTGGTCGACTATCCGGAAGTCATCGAGGACGAGTCCGCCGAAGCGCTCACCTGTACCGTGTCGCCACGGTTCAATCCGGATCTCCACCCCGCGGCCGACGAGGCTAAGGGCTTGCTGCACGCTTATACCCGAACTGTCGAGCGATTGGGCACGACCAGCGTCGGCCGAGCCGTCGCCCCCGAGCACCTCGACCAGGTGATCGAGGCGATGATCAGGATCGCTCAAGGCACACCGATGGGCGACGCCGGAATCCCCGGCGGCGATGTCCTCGCAGCAGCGATGGACATCCGCACGTACTACGAGGAAGCAGCACAATCTCTCGTGGATCATGTGCCTGGAGCACGTCAGGTTGACACATGGCTCTATCAGGAGACCGAAGTCGGGAAAGTACTCCATGCTGCGCAGAAGGCCCTGCACGACGCGGAAGTGCCGAGACCTCAGTGGTTCTTCCTGATGCCGCTGAACCAGAGCCACATCGAGGGTTGACCCGGATTCAGCCGGGCGGAAACCAGACCGATCATGTTGGGGCGGCCGGCGAAGGACATGGAGGCGGTTTTGACGATAGAACCGGCAGGACCCGATTGGCGGAAAAGGGCGTTGGCAGATTTGACACGTTGAACGCCCCAACGACGTTGACCCCGAGACAACCGGGACCACACCAGGCAGCAATTTGGCAACGCGACGACGAGAAACACCGGGAAACGACAGTAACTAACGGGAGCGAAGCGGCCAACCCGGAAAAGGGGACACAGCAGAAGAGCCAGTAACCAGGGGCTCCTGCATAACCCCTCGCGTTGCCTTCACACGGCAGAGGTCACTGGTTCGATCCCAGTAGCGCCCACCGCCTCTTCGGGCCTGATGCTGCTTGGGTAGCCGGTTCAGCCGACCTGCCCCTTCGAGCGTTCCGTTGGTTCTCTCTAACCCGCAATCTTGATGACTGTCTTTCCGCTGGCGTGACCGCTGGCGATGTAATCCATGGCGGCTGTTGTTTTGGCCAGTGGGTAGGTTCGATCGATGACTGGTCGGAGCTTTCCGCCCTCGATCAGCTCGGTGAGGTCGAGCAGGTCTTGTCGGCGCACCGGTGAGTAGAACGGACGCCCTTGTTTGCGGACGAACAGCGACGAAACGGCCGCGTGCATCATTCGTCCCACCGCCCCAAACCAACGACCCTCGGACCGGGCGCTGTTGCTGATGTAGGAACCCCCCGCAGCGACCGCCTTGCGAGCATCCGCCAACGATCGATTGGCGACGTTGTCCAGGACCAGATCGTATTGAGCCTCGCCCTGGGTGTAGTCATCCTGGGTGTAGTCGATGACGTGATCGGCTCCGAGCTCTCGGGCCAGCTCGATGTTCCCTGGCCCACACACAGCGGTGACTTCGGCCTGGAGAGATTTGGCGATTTGGATGGCATAGATGCCGACCCCACCGGTGGCGCCGTTGATGAGAACCCGATCGCCGGCCTTGACATTTCCCGCGTCGCGGATTCCTCTCAACGCCGTCACACCGGAGACCGGAACGGCGGCGGCCTCCAGGAAGGTAAGTGCGGCGGGCTTGGGCGCCATCTTCTCTGTAGTGACCACAACGTACTCCGCACACGACCCACCGGTGGCTTCACCGAAGACCTCATCGCCGGGCTCGACTCGAGACACGTCTTGGCCGACCGATGTCACGACTCCGGCAAAGTCGAACCCAGGGATAGGTTTCTTCGGCCGGCGCAACCCGGTGCCGATCCGCATGACGAACGGCTCTCCCCGCATGAGCATCAGGTCGCCGATGTGTAACGCGGCGGCACGCACCGCGACCAGAACCGCACCGTTCTTGGGCGTAGGGTCGGCGACGTCGCGAAGTGAGAGGACGTCGGTCCCTCCGTAGGTGTCTTGGACTATCGCTTTCATTCCCTTCGAGCTCCCGGAGTGGTGAAACCGCCGTACGCGAGCGTACGTGTCCCCCTTAGTCGCAGCCAGCGCGCGGTGGACGACGTCCGAAGAGTGTCCGCGACTCGAAGCCGGCCCAAACTAGGCAACCCGACAACGAGGAACGCGCGCAACCGACCGGAAGAGCCTCTCGAGTGTGCTTCGTGCGGGGCGGCGAGGCCCGGCACGTCACGGGGCTTGTCGGCATCCTCCGCTGAGCCCCGACTTCCGACGCCAAGGGTGCGCGCCGGGCCGTCACACATCCGATGTGACGGGTGGCGCCTGCGAGGCGGCATGGTGTGCCAGGGCTGCCTCGTGACCCTCGACGTCGAGCTCGGGAAGCCAACCGAGCCAATTCGGGAGCCACCAGTTGAAGTCCCCGAGCAAACGCATGGTGGCCGGCACGAGGATCGAGCGGATGATCGAAGCATCGAGGAACACGGCCACCGCCAAGCCGAAGCCCATCTGTTGGAACGCCACGAGGTCCCCGGCGGCGAACCCGCCAAAGACGGCGACCATGATCAATGCCGCGCCGGTGATGATGGCGCCGGTTGTGCGCAGGCCATGGGCCACGGCCTCGGAATTGCTGCCGGTCCGATCGTATGCCTCCCGGATTCGCGTGAGCAAGAAGACGTGGTAGTCCATCGACAGGCCGAACAGCACCGAGAACAGCATCAGCGGTAGCCACGCCTCGATCGCTTCGACTTGTCTGAATCCGAGGGCAGAGGAGATGTCCTTCACCCACCCGGGCCCGACGCCCTCCTGAAAGAAGAGCACCATCATGCCGTAGGCGGCTCCCACCGACAGCAGGTTGAGCACGATCGCCTTTGCCGGGACCACGAGGGACCGGAACACCACGGTGAGGAGCAGGAAGCTCAGCCCGAGGACGAAGACGAACACGATCGGTGTGTACGTGTCCACGTCATCGAAGAAGTCCACGGTGAAGGCGGTGGATCCGCCCACCAGCACCTCGGCGCCGGAAGCGGCAAAAGACGCCGGAACGATCTCGTTTCTCAGCCGGCGGACGGCATCGACTGCCGCTTGGCTCGTCGTGTCCCCATAGATAAGAGGCGCACTGACCAGGGCGAAATCACCGCTCTCGCTCATCTCTATCGTCGCCGGCCCGAACGACCCGTCCGCCGTCATCGCCGCTCGCAGACCTGCCATGTCGACCTCGACCGCCGGTGTGACGGTGCCGTTGATGACCACCTCGACCGGCTCGGTGAGGCCACCGGGAAAACTCCGTTCGAGCGTTGTGAACGCCTCATACGCCCGCGAGTCCTCGGGCAGCGCAGACACTCCGCCGAAGCCAGTCTCCAGGCTCAGATACCAAACAGCGATACCGCCAAGGAACAGCACCCCCACCGTGAGGAAGGCGACCGAGCGGGCCATGACCGTCCGAGTGACTCGGTCCCACATGCCCCCAACCTTGTCAATGTTGTCGAGGGCATCCCGTCGCCGCACCCGCAACGCGTTGATCTTGTCGCCCAGCAGCGAGAAGACGGCAGGCAGGAGGGTTGTCGAAGCCAACACGGCGAAGATCACGACGACGATCGCCCCCGCCGCCAGGCTGCGAAAGAGCGTGTTGGGCATGATGAACATGCCAAGGAGGGCGAGCACGACCGTCATCCCGGAGAAGAACACGGCACGTCCGGCGGTCGCCGCCGCTCGAGCGATGGCGTCGAGCTTCTCGTGGCCCCGCACCCGCTCCTCCCGGTAGCGGGCAACGATGAACAGCGAGTAGTCGATACCCACGGCAAGCCCGATCATCGTGATCATGTTCGTAACGAAGAAGCTCAGCTCGAACACCTGACCGATCAAGGCCGTCGTACCGAGCGCGAGGGCGATGGCCGCGATCGCCAGGATGAGCGGCAGGGCGGCGGCGACAGCGGCCCCGATCACGACGAGGAGAACGATGAGCGCAATCCCGGCGCCAAACGTCTCGCCGGTGCGAAGCGTCTCTTCCGCGAGGGAGTTGAACTCGTTGTTGAACGTGCCCTGACCCACCAGCAGCGCCCGCAACCCGTCCGGCGGAGGAACTCCGTCGACCGCGGTCATCAGCTCCTCGGCGTCGGTGGAGAGCTGGCCGATCGTGTCGGCAGCCATACTGACCGAGATCAACGTCGAGCGTCCATCCTGCGATAGAAGCGTCGGCACCTCCCGGTAGGTGACCACCCGCTCTGGGTTCAGGACCTCGCTGCCGAGGCTGAGCACGGCGCGCCGCAAGGCGTCCACGTATCCGGCGAAGCCCGGGTCCGCCACCGTGACTGTCTCGGATTCGACGACGATGATCTCCGTGAAAGCAACGGGGCGCAAGCGATCTTCGACCAGCTGAGCTGCCCGCTTCGCCTCGGGTTGATCGGTGAAGTCGATATCGGTGGTGAGCGCGTCGCCCAAAAGTGCGGACGACAGCATCACCGCCACCCCGAGCACGACGATCCAGAGCCCGACGGTCGTCCAGGGACGGCGGCTCGACGCCCTTGCCAACGTCTCGGTGTTGAGCCTCATCCTCTTCTTCCTTCCACACCCTACCGACCGTCGCCAGCCAGGCGGAACGACTGCTCGGCTAGCGGGTGAGAGCGAGACCAAAGTAGAGGGCGGCGAGAGCAAGATTCCCGGCCGTGCCTCCCGGACTGGAGAAGAGGGCGACCACCAACGAAAACGCGCCGCCGGCCAACAACGCCTGCGTTACCAGCCCTCCCCGTGAGAAGATCGCGATCGCAATGGCGGCCTGGAACAAGATAAGCAGGACCGTGAAGACAGTTCCATTCGGGATCACGACCCTGCGGATAAACGACGCGGCGGGCCCAAACCAGGCACCGTCGGCGAAGTCACCAAAGAACTGCCTGCTGTGGCGCAAGGTGTACACACCGTTGAAGATGGCACCGGCAGCGAAAACAACCCCCAGAGCGATTTCTGCGGCCGACCGCGGCACTGTCAACCCACCAATCCCGTCAGGTATGGAGCTGGATATCCAACATGGAGATTAGGTGTTTGAGGAACGTCATCGAAGGTCAGGTTCTCTCGAGTGACCTTGACGTACGGTGGTGGCTCATCCGCCACGCATGAGGCAGGCTACTCAGCGGGGGACCGAAGATGCGGGGCTCGTTCTGACTCGAGAGAGGTGTAGCAGGAGCAGTCTCACTGAGTCTCAGCCAGTCACGGGTAGCGCGCCCCGGTGCCGTGGTCTCGATGTTTTCCCGACGTCAACGACCTCGACCACGGCTGGCTGTTGGCGGCCCAACCCGGCGACACGTTCTCTGTGAACCTGCCTGCCAACGCCATACACCCGGATGCTCCGTGGCAGGTCGTCGAGTTCGACCCTGCCGTGATTGAGTTGCAGTCGGTTGTGCCTGACGCCGTGCGTACGGTCGGCGACTGGGACAACACGGACGATTCGAAGCCCGAGCGTTTCCTTCCGATCTGGAGGTTCACGTTCGAGGCTGGAGGCGTGGGTGAGTCATCATTGATGCTCGAGCTCCGAGTCGACGGCGTACAAATCAACGTGCACGAACTCACCGTTGTGGTGGACTGAGCCGGGCGTTTGAGACAGAGGGTCAGCCCAGAGCGACCGAGCGTTGCAGGACGGACGGTTGCCGTGCGAAGGTCGTCGAGGCAACACTGTCGTCTTCGAGAGGACTCTCGGTCCGGGCGAGACCGCACACTGCCGTCCGGTTGCTGCTCGATTCGGAGGGGCTGCGACCGGAACTTAGTTCGCCTCGGCATCCTGGAGAGACCATCGACACTGGAATCATGGGGCCGGTGAGGCTCCCAAGACCGGCCTCGCGGATGCTGAGGGGGGCCGCTCAGGCAATGTCGCCGTGCGCCCGCTCCATTTCCCGAATCCAGGCGAGGAAGCTCTCGAGGTCTCCCGAGCCTCGAGTCGCGATGTAGGTAAGCGCCCACTCCCTGATTTCGTCGTCGGTGAAACCGAGCTCACGGAGCGAGGCGGCCGCTTCGTGGGCAAGGAGACGTCCGCCCTCGATCTGAGCAAGCTCCGGCACTAGCTCTTCGACGCCCGCTTCATGTGGGTGTTCGGGTTTGAGTTCGAATGGCAGGATCCCCTCCTTCCAATCCATGGCTTTTCATGCGCTTTGGTTCAAAGGACGTGGGAACCAGTCCTCTTTCATTCTCGGCCAGCCCGCGACGTTGGACAAGGGCCGAAGGGCCGTACTGCCTGTCGTGGCGGCACGGAAAGAGGTAGCGGCTGACGACCGGCTCGATGCGGGAACCATCAACACCCTGCCACGTGCGGGATGCGGCATTCGCGACCGGCTCCTACCGATCAATGAGCCGAGCACGC
Source organism: uncultured Acidimicrobiaceae bacterium (assembly GCA_947259275.1). GTDB lineage: Bacteria > Actinomycetota > Acidimicrobiia > Spongiisociales > SHLN01 > SHLN01. Next base: position 40,480 of record CAMYMH010000001.1, read on the forward strand.
GCCTTCTTCGTTTGGAGCAGCCTCAGACGGACGTGTTCTTCTCGCTCACGCTCGTCGAGGGTGCGCTGGATGAAGCCGATCTCGCCCTCGAGAGATGGCGCCGTCCGTTTTTCCAGGATGTTGACCTGACGCGAGGTACGCGCCAGCTCTTCTGCCAGCCGCCGGATCATGATTTCACGCGGCGCCGACTCGAGCAGCAGCTGGGCCATCTCCTCAAACTCCGACGCCGCCGTAGCTGCGGACGTCCCGGTGAGATCGGGAGCGGTTCCCCGCGCTCCCAGCGTCCGTCTTGTGGGCAGCGCTGCCACGATCTCAGAGGTCGGGATTCCCCCGACCTTGTCGGGCCGGATGTCGACGCGGGGATCGCGTACCGGCCATGTCATCGCCCGCAGCCCCGCTTCCCCATGCACGGAGAAGGCCGGGACGAGGGCATCGTAGGCTGCATGGGATTGTCCGGCGATAACCGCTCGAGCTTCCGCCACCGGCCGGGCGTGGCGGAAGAACTCTGTCACCAGGGCCTCTCGTTTCCTGCGCAGGAGCTCGGCGGCTTTGCGCACCCGCTCCAAGCGGCGGACGGCCCGCAGCAGGCTGATGCGAGTCTGGGGAACACCACCGATGCGTGTCATCGGGCCTCACCTCGTTGCGCGTCCCGCCGAGTCCACGTCTCGTCGTCGATGCGGATCAGCTCGCTCCGCGGCAGCGTTTCCAACAGCCGCCATCCCAGCTCGATGGTCTGGTGCAGGCTGCGCCGCTCCGAGCCCTGGCCCACGAAATCCTCCTCGAATCGATCGGCGAAGGTCAACGCCACCCGATCACCTTTCCCAAGGCCACTCTCGCCCACGATGGAGGCCATCAAGCGAGCTTCTCTGCCGCGCGCATACACCGCGTAGAGCTCGTCCGCCCAGATCCGGTGCTCGGGGACCGTTCGATCCCGGCCGATTCCGGCGTTCATGAGTCGGGACAGCGAGGGGAGTAGGTCGATGGGTGGGTTGACTGCCCGGCGGGCCAGCTCACGGCTGAGGACGATCTGGCCTTCCGTGATGTAGCCGGTCAGGTCGGGAATAGGGTGGGTGATGTCGTCGTCGGGCATGGTAAGGACGGGGAGCAGGGTCACCGACCCTTCCAGCTCCCGTAGAATCCCCGCCCGTTCGAAGATGCCGGCGAGGTCGGTGTACATGTAACCCGGGTAGCCGCGGCGACCCGGGATCTCCTCCCGGGCGGCGCCTATCTCCCGGAGCGCCTCGCAGTAGTGGGTCACGTCGGCCATGATCACAAGCACGTCAAATCCTTGCTTGAACGCCAGGAACTCGGCCTGAGCCAGAGCCATGCGTGGGACTAACAGCCGTTCGATGGTGGGATCGCGTGCCTCATTGACGTAAACCACGCTCCGTTCGAGGGCCCCACTCTCATCGAAGCGTCGGAGAAAGGAGTCCGTCTCCCGTGCGGTGATCCCCATGGCGGCGAACACCACGGCGAACCGTTCTCCACGGGGAGCGCGTGCGTGCTCGACGATCTGGGCGGCGATCTCGAGTCCGGGGAGGCCGGCCCCCGAGAAGATGGGCAGCTTCTGGCCACACACCAGAGTGTTCATACCGTCGATGGCCGACAACCCGGTTTCGATGAACTCCGCCGGTCGCGACCGGCGGGCCGGGTTCATGGGTGCCCCCCACACCGGCACCATTGCCTCACCCACCGGCGCGGGAAGATCGTCGATGGGGCGAGCGGCTCCGTCGAGGGCCCGTCCCAGGAGCTCACGGCCGACGGGAGCCGTGGCCACTCTACCGGTCAGGGAGATCTTCACCTGGGCCGGCGGCAGGCCGTAAGGTTCCTCGAACACCTGGATGACGGTGATCTCTTCCCCTGCGTCGATCACTTGTCCCCGCCAGGTCGTTTCCTTCTCTAGCTCAATGAGCACCCACTCGCCCAGAGCGATGCGGTGGGCGCGCTCCAGAAAGATGAGGGGACCGGTGGCGGCTGAGGCCCCGCGGTAGGTTCGACCGACGGCGGTCACGAGCCACCTCCCATCCTCTCCAGCGCTGCCTCTGCATCGGCCACCCGGGCGTCGAGGTCCTCGAAGGGAGCATCCCGCACTGAAGCCAGCATCCGGCCCACCCCCTCCAGGGCTGCCGGGTCCGGTGCCCGGCCCCTTTCGAGGGAGGCGAGGCCGGCCCGGTACGCCCGGTGTGCCAGCGTCGCCAGACGGTACGTCTTCTCAAGAGGAGAGGCGGCATCATGCTCGGAAAACGCGCTCTGGCTCAGCACGATCTCGCGTACGATGCGGCCGATCTCCAGGATGAAGCGATCGCCCTCTTGGAGCGCCTCGGGCCCAACGAGACCGGCGATCTCGCGCACGTCGCGTTCCAGCTGAAGGAGCCGGAGGCTTTCGCTCCGGACGGATGGCCAGTCGTCGTGGGTTGCGTTCGCAAACCACTCCATGAGGCCGGCGGCGTACAAGGAGTAGCTGGCTTCCAAATCGACCGCGGGAAAGTGTCGCTGATGAGCCAGTGTCGGGTCGAGTGCCCACAGCCCGCCTGCGACTCGGAGCGAGGCCTGGGTGACCGGTTCCGAGAAATCGCCTCCCGGCGGAGACACCGCCCCCACGAACGTGAGCGACCCAACCCGTTGGGGGCGCCCGAGCGCCTCCACGCGTCCGGCCCGCTCGTAGAGCTTCCCGAGCCGGTTCCCCAAATAGGTGGGCATGCCCTCTTCGCTCGGCATCTCTTGGAGACGGGCCGCTATCTCACGAAGCGCTTCGGCCCATCGCGAGAGACTGTCGGCCACCACCGCCACCCGCCTCCCCTGGTCCCGGTAGTACTCGGCGATGGTAATGCCCAAGTAGACCGACGCCTCGCGGGCCGCCACCGGCATGTTGGACGTGTTGACAATCAGAACGGTTCGCTCCATGAGCGATCGGCCGCTGCGGTCGTCCACGAGGTCGGGAAAGTCGGAGAGTAGCTCTGCCATCTCGTTGCCGCGCTCGCCACAGCCGATGAACACGACAACGTCGGCCTCGGCGTACTTGGCCAGGGACTGCTCGATCACGGTCTTGCCCGTGCCAAATCCTCCCGGCACGGCGACGGTTCCACCCTCCGCCGCCGGGAAGAGGAAGTCGAACACCCGCTGGCCGGTGAGAAAGGGACGGTCGAAGGCGAGCCGTCTTTGAAAAGGCCGAGGTCGTCGAACCGGCCAATCGTGAGCAAGTCGTAGCTTGGTCCCGTCGTCGAGACTCCCCACCATCTCGCCGACCGTGAAATTACCTGGGCGGATGCTGTCCAATGTCCCTTCGAGGCCGGGCGGCACGAGTATCGGGTGCACGAAGCCCGGCTGCTCCTCGACGTGCCCGAGGACGTCGCCGCCGGTGAGCCGTTCGCCGGTGCGGGCACCGGGCACGAACTCGAATCGTCTCTCCGGGTCGAGTGTTTCCGCCGTGATCCCGGGGTGGATGTAATCGCCGGTTCGCGCCGCGGTAGCTGCCAGCGAGCGACCGATACCGTCGAGGACGGAACCGAGCAACCCGGGTCCGAGATGAGCCGTGAGACCATGTCCGCCGAGGTCCACCGGCTCACCAAGCCGGAGCCCGGCCGTATCCTCGTACACCTGCAGCGTGGCCCGCTCCCCGGCGACTCGGATCACTTCGGCGAGCAACCGGCGTTCACCCACCCGGGCCAGCTCGAACAACGAGGCGCCTTCGAGAGGCACCGCCTCGACCAGGGCACCGGACACTCGGACAATCCGCGCCGGACTCATCGCAGTCTCACCCGGTAGCCGATCGCCTGGCGGAGGATCTCCACGAGGTAGGCCTCCACCTCGGAGACTTCGCCGGCTGGCTGCGGAGGCGGAAACGGCACCACGATGGGAAGCGCAGTCCGTCCGAACGCCCGTCTTGCGGCACCCGGTAGGGCGTCGTAGAAGTCCTGCTGGATCAGAATCACGCCTACCTCGGGGTCTTGGGCTAGATCGGCGAGCAGACGCGCCGCCTCCGACGTCGAGCGCGCCTCGGCCACTACGAAGCCAGCCAGCGCGAATCCCATCCCCACCTCAGGCCGGCACACGATGCGGATGACGCGGCTCACGGCAGACTTACCAGACCCTCGATCAGCCTCGGCCTTGGTCGCTCCAGTGCCACTCCCCAGATGATGCTTTGGAGATCAACACTCTGGGCACGGAGCCGCAGCAGGAAAGCCAGCAGCTGGTCGGGTGAGAGCGAGGCGCGGCGGGCACGGTTGAGCTGGACACGTAGTCGGGCCGCCAGGAGTGCATGTTCGACCGGGCGGTCGGGGTGCAATCCGGTGCTTACTATCTCCGCCAGGGGTGTGTTGCCCACGGCCGCCGTGAGGATTTCGATGGCGGCGGTCGCCTCTCCAGGAGCAGCGGCTGCAAGGAAAGTCTCCCGCGCTAGATGGCGGCCGTGCTCGACGAAACATCCGGCCGGGTCGACATCCTCACCCTGGGCAGCGAGCAGCAGAGCAGTATGGACGTTGCCCAGATCGATCGTCTCGGCGACGAACCGCTTCAATCTTCGTCCCCCGCCACGAGTCCCCTGCGCTGCTCGGGCGGCGTAGGTGCGGTCCAGCGCCACCTCCAGCATGAACAAGTCGGGAAGGTCTCCCTCGGCCTCCGCTTGGATCGCTGGGCCGTATGGATTCCCCATGGCTCTGAGCATCGACGAGATCTCAGCGGGAGTCTGAAGCCGCGCCAGTTCCGCCAGGGCCCGCTCGGGAAGGCTGGAGGTGGGTACCAGGCCGGCCAGCCGGGAGGGGCTGTCCACACCGGCGACGGCGCCCCTCACGAGTGCTCGCAGGCTCCGACGGTCCTCATCCTCGAACGCGAAGACCAAGTGGCGGCTCCGGTTCGCGCTCCAATGGGCGAGCACGGTCAGGTGTCCCTGGGATGTCCTGCGAACCGACCGCTCGAGTGGGCCGGGTTCCCTGATAGACCGGGCGGTGTCTTCAACGTCGAATCCGGCTGCAGCCATTTGCGAAGTCAGCTCCCACAGGTCGGAAACACGGGCCAGTGCTTCGAGGTGGGAACGGGTCAGCAAGTGCAAGGCGAGCCCCCGGGCCCGTACGCTGACGTCGTCCCAGACAGGCCTCACTGCTGGCTCCCCGTACGCGAGGCGAGCGAGACCGAAATCAGCGGCCACAACCGTTCCAACCGGCCGGTCAGGCTGTTGTCGATTTCCACTCGATGGTCGTTGGTGACGAGCCTGAATCCGGAACTGACATTCGGGTCGACCTTGACCTCCAATCCGCCACGTTCTCCAACGAGCTCCCGCAGTTGTGGAGCGAGCGTGGCCGCGCAACGGATGACCGCCCGCTCGTCTCCCAGGTAGCCGAGTGACTCTTCGAGGTGAGCCGGCATCGCCTTGCGGTAGGCATCGGTCTCCATCGCCTGACCAGTCAGTGGCTCCGTGGCGGCTCGAATCCGATCTAAACACCGGGCGCGAGCCAACAGCAGCTGACGTCTCGCCTGGCGGCGCCGTTCTCCCAGATCGCGTCCCAGCTGTGATCGAACCTCTCCAGCCATCCGCGTCTCTTGCTCCGCCCGCCTACGCGCGATCTCCGCTGCCGCCATGTCCCGCACCCGGGCGGCCTCGGTGTGTCCTTGGCGGCGCGCGGCATCGACCTCGAGCTTGGCCTCATCTTCGATGAGTTGACGCAACCGCTCCCAGGTCATCGGAGGCCGCTAACCGCCGGGACGCAACATGATGACGATGCCGATCACGAACCCGAGAACCACCATGGTCTCCGGGATGGCGATCATGAGCACCGCCGTCGCGCTCAACTCCGGCTTCTCAGCCAACGCTGCCGCCATCGCCGGCCCGATCCGTGACTGGGCCCATGCCGTGCCGAGGGCCGGTATGCCGACGGCGGCCGCCGCCGCGAAGCTGATCCACACATACTCCATGACACACTCCTCTCAGGTTTGAGCGCCGCCGGCGCCGGGTTGCCAGTGGCGCAGAGGTTGGTACCGGGCCCCGCCGGGGCTGTAGAACTTTCCGAAGAACTCGACGTAGTGGAGGCGTAGCGAATGGATAGTGGGGCTGAAGACACCGAGAACAAAGTTGACGAGGTGGAAAAGCAGGGCGAACAGCACGCCTACGACGGCGCTTCCCATCTCACCGGCCATGCGGTTGGCCACGATCGCCATCATTACCGAGGCAGTTCCGAGCGCCATGACACGGGCATAGGAGAAGATGTTGCTGAGGGCGGCCAGGATCTCGACGGGGGCGATGATCCCCTCCGCGAACACCAACACCGGGAACACCACCAGGATGACGATCACGATCGGCGTGAAGAACCTGGCCGGCAGAACCTCCGCCGCGGCGAGAATCGCCAGGAGAATGAGGACCACTACCAGCGCCGACAGTCCCCGTCCGAGGGCATGCCGGGGTTGATGGTGAAAGGCTGAGACCGCCCCCAAGACCAAACCAAGCACGACGTGCACGAAGCCGATGGCGACCGCTAAGCCGAGGAAGGGAAGGAGGGCTTCGTCTCGATGGAACCAGAGCGGCTTCAGGCCAAGCGTCCGGGTGCCGAGATCGCCGAACACCTCGCCGAACAAGACGCCGAAGATGATCGCAAACAGGCCGCACACAGCTGCGATATGGGTAACCGACCGGAGCGTCGACTCGGGCTCGGCCCGCCGCCATAGACCCGCAGAGAGCGCAACGAGAACGATCCCATACCCAGCGTCGCCCAGGATGAGTCCGAAGAAGACCGGAAAGAAGAAGGCAACGAACGGTGTGGGGTCGATGCTGCCGTAGCGAGGCAGCGGCAGGAACCGGACGATGGTCTCGAAGGGACGAAACAGCCCTGGGTTGGATAGCACCACCGGTGCCGAGGTGTCTTCCCATTCTTCTGTCTCCAGGAACTCGACCACTATGTCATCCCCGAACCGCTCGCTCACGTGTCTTTGGAGACTGTCCCTGTCCCTGTCCGGGAGCCAGCCTTCGACGACGAAGGCGTGCGGTGTGGCGCGGGGCAGTTGCATTGCTTGCTCGGCAACGAGTCGGTCGTTGAGTGCCACCCGGGCCAGGTGCAGTTCGCCACCCTCGGCGGAGACGAGACCCTCAAGCTCGGAACGCAGCCGGCTCAACTCCCCGGGGATGAGCTCGAGTCGGTGACGCATGTCCGGAAGTGCTTGTGCTACCGACTCGCCCCGGTATGAGGGCGGCACCCGGACTTCTTCGACACGGGCCGCGGACATCATTGCTTCGATTGGCTGGGCCGATGCCACCGGCACCACCAGCAGTCCCGCCGTCTCGCCGGTGGGTAGCCCTCTGACGCGAAGGTCGAGCGGTTCGCCGGACAGCTTGGAGACCTCGGATCGCAGTTCACGCAGCGCCTGCTCGCCTCCTTCGGCGAATGTCACGCAGAAGGACACGGTGTCCGCAGGTATCTCGGCTCTGTCGAACAGCGACTGGAAGGCCTTCAAGAGGTCCTGATACTTGGCGAGGAGTGCCAGCTCGTCCTCGAGCTCCTGGATGTGTCCGGTCAGCTGATCGGCTTGCCGCCGGAAGCGGCGGGCTTGTCGCGCCCAGGCTGCGATCTCTTGGCGGCCGGCGGGCCCGACGTCGTCGGAGATCACCGGGGCGGGCAGGTGTGGAAGCACATGCTCGATGTCGGCAAGTGCCGAGGTCGCCATCCTTACCTCTCTTTCCTGGGCAGGGGTCCGACGGACTGGGGCTACCAGGTCGGAGTCCACCTCGGATGCCACTACCTGGATGGTCCCCAAATCCTGGAGGGCCCGGATTGCAGCCGGCAGCCTGGTGAGAGATCCCAACAGTCGCACCTTCACCATGCGCAAGATCATGTCTGTCCTCGGCCGGGAGCTTGTCCGACGATGACTGCGAGCAGCGCATCTTCGGCAAGCTCGGCGATTTGATCGTTGGTCACCGAGTCGAATCGCTCCGCCTTACGCTCCAACTCGAGGATCTCGGCGTGCGCCTTCTGCTCGAAGCGAGCTCGCAGCGTCGCTCGCTTGGCGGAGAGTTCGCGGTCACACCGTTGGCGGGCTTGTTCGGCTTCAGCCGCGGCCTTGGCGAGTCCCAGCTGCGCTTCCTCTCGGGTCGCAGCCAGATCCTGTGCCAGCCGGGCCTCGGTGGCGAGTAGGTCGGCGAGGAATCCGGTGACTTCGGCGGGGGCGTCACTCATTGCTCGGCTTGCCCGCATTCGCCGGGCCCGTTCACGCATGCCCGGCCAAAAGAGGCGGGCAATCCTCCTTTCACCTAATTCTACAGGCCGGCTGGGGTTGCTTGTCAGCAGCCCCCTAGGTGTGAGGTGTCCGAGCTGCGGGAGGCGGCTACAGCTTCCGTCGATGTCTGCATGGTCCACGTCGCGTTCCCTGACGAGGGGCACCCTCGCACGCTCCTGGACGAGCTCGTGGCGGTCCACGGACGGGGGTCGCGGTGCGGGTGCTGCAGGATCGCGACCGGCCGAGCGACCCGTTCAACTCGCTGGTCATCAACACGCCCGCGAAGGAATTCCTGGAGGCGAACGGCGTGCCAGTCAGCGGCGCGCAACGAGGCAACAATTAGGCAATGCGACGAAGAGAAACAAACGGAAACGACCGGAACCAACGGGAGCCAAACACCAGCTCGCGAAAGGAAAAACGCCCGAAAACCCAACAACCATGGGTGTCCTTGAAACCCGCCGCGTTGCCTTCACACGGCAGAGGCGCGGGGTTCGACACCCGGAGCGCCCACAACGCCATCCACCGAGTCCTCACGCCGAGATCGATGGCCGCCCCCTGCTCCCAGCGATTGCCGGCACGCTTCTCAACGCGTCAGGACTGGCGTCTTTCTGTCGATGCTTCCACCCAACGCAGGAGTTCGACCGGCAGCGGAAAGATGAGGGTGGGATTCTTCTCAGCCGCGACGTCGGTCATGGTGGAGAGCACGCGCAGCTGCAAGGCAGCCGGATGTGTCTCCAGGATGGCGGCCGCTTCCCCCAGTTCCTGGGCTGCTTCCCGCTCCCCGCGGGCATGAATCACCTTGGCTCGCCGCTCTCGTTCTGACTCGGCCTGGCGCGCCATAGCTCGGCGCATGGCCTCGGGCAGCTCGACATCCTTTACTTCCACCAGGGTCACCTTCACGCCCCAAGGGTCGGTGAGCTGATCGATGATCTGCTGGAGGCGCTGGTTGATCTCGTCTCGCTTGACGAGCAGATCGTCGAGATCGGCTTGCCCAACAATGCTCCGCAGGGTCGTCTGAGCTACTTGGCCGGTCCCGAAGAAGAAGTCCTCGATGGCTATCACAGCCTTTACCTAGTCAACCACGTTGAAATACGCCACCGCGTTCACCCGGACGGTCACGTTGTCCTTGGTGATGATGTCCTGGGGTGGGATGTCCAAGGTCCTGGTCCGGAGGCTGATCCGCACCATCCGATCGGCGTGATTCCAGTCTCGGCTCCGTTTTTGCGCAGTAGCGGTTGATCCGCGCTCGTGCCTAACGGAATCGCGGCTGCGAGCACCAGTGACCGGCACTGGTGCTCAGCCGCACGGTGGGAAAGGAGCTACTTCTCTAACTGGCCCCGCAGCGCGCCGGGCGGGAACGCCGCATTGTGCACGTTCACGTAATAGTCGCCCGGGTTCTGGCGGATCGCCTTGGCCAAACCCTTGTCGACGCCGTCGACGCAGCCCGACAGCCCGTTGTTCGCAACGTCGAAGTCGACGACAACCCCACTGGCCACGCCGGCAGGCGCATCGTGGATGTGGGCCGCGAGAATCGTGTCGACGTCGGCGACGGTGATGTCAAAACACACCTCGCCTCGTCCCTGGTTGATCATCACAGCTGCGCTGCCCGAACCGTCCGGATCACCCGGACCCGGCACCTCAGCCGCCCCGGTGAGCGTGGCCTCAAGCGGCCGTCCGCCGGCCGCAGCCGGGACCGCCAGTGCAACCACGACCAGCACGATCACGGTTACGAATACTTTCCTCATCGGACCTCCTCCGTCCTTGCCGACACCGTCGGTCACAATACGTCGCCGGCCTCCTTTTGGTTCAATCGTTCTCGGCCCGCGCTCCGCTGTCTTCATGTGACTGCAGTGATGGTTCCCGGCACAAGAGTCGCCTGTCCGAGTGACGAGGCTCCCGCGCATGCTCGTGGAAACGCCTAGTGGGATCGCGTACACCGTCTACGCCTCCTGGCTCGACGTCGCGACGGGGTGAGCAGCCAGCCCGGCGCGGTCATGAACGGTGGCCTTGCCGAGACGTGCCGCTTCGGCGACATCAGGCATTGGGCTCGATTCGCCGTCACGGCCTCGATGAGCTGTAGCGGATGGTCACTGAGGAGAACCGAGGAACAGGGTTGCTGCGTATGGTCAGAGATGGCAGGCGTGAAGATGCGGCACAGCCGATTGTCTCCTCCGATTGGCTGGCGCCGATTCGGGGCGATGCCCTCGTGGGTGCTTCTCCCGCAGCTCTTTCTGGCGGCTGGCTGGCTGCGTGCAGGCATCGAGAACGCCACCACGAGTGAATGGTGGACTGGTGAGACGCTGCGTCGATTCCTGGAGGTGGACACTGACCACGCGGTCACGATCTACGAGCCTTTCTCTCCCATGTGGTTGAGCCTTATGCCGTCGTGGTCGCAGTGACGGTGTGCTTCGCCGAGCTGGCGATCGCTGCACTGCTCGCCCTCAATAGCCGGGTCCTCGGCGCCCTGCTCGTCGCCACCTTCCTCAACCAACGAGAACGAAGACGCCGGCTGGGGTTGGGGGCCTATTGCGTGCTTGCCCTATGTCTAAGCACGCGTGTCGGCTTCTGGGCAACGGATTAGGCAACCCGTGGACGGAAAGAGGGGAGTCGATCCCTCGCGCCTCGAAGCCAGCCTTCCAGTCTGGCGAGAGACCGAGCGCCGACGTGCTCAACACCAGTAGCGCCCACCCATAGATCCGTATGAGTAGAACTCTCGATAGCTACCAGCGAAGACGTTCGGTGGCCACCAGCGAGGACATCAACCTGGCTATTGACACTCTCTTGGAGGATCGCGCTGGATTACCTCAACCGGCGTGTTCGACTCGACGGTGTCATTCCCCGGCCCACGGGCCGGGGTGAGCCGCAACGGACGAAAGACGCTCAGGGCGCGTTCTTGTATCCGAGCGCCTGCATGCTCAGTCACCAAGAGAGCTCCACACGATTTCACCTCCGACCATGGTCATATCAGATCTGATCTGAGGCAGCTCCGATGCAGGCACCGAGAAGTAGTCCTCGGACAGGACCGTGATGTCGGCAAGTCGCCCTGGTTCCAGGACGCCACGCTCGTCCTCCTCGAAGGAGAACCAGGGGGCTTCGCGCGTCATGAGCGAGAGGGCGGAGACTCGATCCAGCGTGTTGTCTGGATTCCAAACCTGGAGGCCACTGAGTGTCGTTCCGGTAGTCAGCCATTGGAGCGTGGCAAACGGGTTGTAGGTGGCGGCCCGGAGGCCGTCGGAGCCAACGGCGACCTTGATGCCGGCTGAACGCAGTTTCTTCAGATTCGGCGCAAACGTGAACCGCTTTGGGTCCCAGATCTCGACGAACTTGTCCCCTCCCATGCGCAGCATTGCCTCGCCGATAACTCCTACGCCCATCGCGGCGAGGCGATCGTAATGCTCCTCGGTCAACGAAATACCGTGGACGATGGTCCAGCGGAGCGAGTCGATGGGCGTGGAGGCGTGGACCCTGGACCACACGTCGATGACCAATTCGGTCGTGTCCGGGTGAATGACGTGCATCTGAACCGTCCGCCCTGAGGTGGCACACTGACGAAAGATCGCCTCGGCCCGGGAGACATTCTCCGGAGTGATGGTCGGTGGGCGCGCCACATGGTCGTGCAAAGGCCACAGCATGACCTCACCCACACCGAGAACCGACAGTTTCTTGTCCCCCACTCTGGGAGGGATAAAACGCACGTAGCCCCCGATCTCGGCTTCTTCGGCGCCCGGGCCGCTGGAGTGCATCGTGAGTCGAACCCTGGGGATCAGTTGCCCTCGTCGCCAGACTTCGAAGAGTGGACCGTATACGTCAGGGCCTGTGTTGACGCCTCCGCCATCGATCACCCCCGTTATCCCAAATCTGGCGAACTCCTGGCCGGCGGCGATGGTCGATTGGATTTGGTCTTCGAAGGATGGCACCGGAAGCTGCGCATAGAGCCACTTGAGAGAATGCTGCGATCGGACAACACCGGTTGGAGCACCCTGGTCGTCGTAGTCGATGGTGTCCGGGTCAACCCCGTCCGAAGGGGCTCTTCCCAGCGGGACGAGCTCCTTGCCCAGGGTATTGAGCATGCCGTATTCGTATAGAAACTGGACCAGCACCGGATGATCGGGAGCGACCCTGTCCAAGTCCTCGATGGTTGGGTGCTGCTTCTCGGCGAACTGGAACGGATGCCACCCGCCGATCACCGTGATCCACTCTCCAGGGGGCAATGCACGCGCCCGATCTGCGATCAGGTCCAAGCCCTCGGCAAGACTCGTCACCGTTCCCCAGCGCACCTCGTTGTTCCAAGTGAATCCGGCACGTGCGAAGTGAACATGTGAATCGATGAGGCCGGGAACCACCGTTCTTCCTTCGACGTCAATCACTCGCGTTTCCTCATCGATCATGTCGCTGATCTCAGCCGCCGAACCAACCGCGGCCACGCGATCTCCGGAGATGGTGAGAGCCTCCGCGTCGTTGACCTCGTCGGTCCTCATAGTTGTGATACGCCCACCGATGATCACGGAGTCTGCTGGTCTCTGAGTCACTCCCTCCTCCTTCTGTTGACCACATCTGTTTGTTCTGTTTCTCCGGCGAAGATCATACGGCGCGGTGTCGTACCGATCCGAAGGGTCGGTGCCGGTGAAGAAGTGACTGGATCACGGACGACTGTGGACTCCTCGGCGACCGCTCAGCCGCCACGGGCTAGCTCGAGCACCTCGTACTCTTCCGAGTGTCGGAGGAGGTGCCAAGGGGAAGTGGTAACGGCGACATTGCCCGCGTTCCTTCACACGGCAGAGGTGCCGGGTTCGACACCCACCCGGAGCGCCCACGGAAGCCCTTCGGGTTGGCGTGGGAGTTGGCGAAGCCAACTCCTTGGTCTTCTTTGGTAGAGCGCCTCCAGCACGGCACCGACCATCTGGGCCGGGGACGCAGGCGGGTCCGACGAGCTCGCGGCCGAGGCCGGCGGCTCCGGGCCGGCGCCAGTGTCCCGCTAGCCATCACCGCGTGGCGGGAGTACCGATCCGGCGGTGGCCGAGCATTCCGCATGTCCACACCTGCACGGCTCCGTGGTGTCACCGATGCCCATCCGACAGGTGGGCGCGCAGTAATCGTCACCCTCGAGGGGATCGCACGTGCATGGATCAAATGCGCAGGTCATCTCGTTCACATCGTCTGCCGTCGGGGTCTACGTTGGCGGTTGGTGGCGTCGGAACACTAGTTGCGGTGGATCCTGCTGGCCGGCTTCGATGACCACCTCTTCGAGTGGCTGGATCGTCTCCGCCGCCAAGTAGAAATCAATACCGTGCTCTTCGAGTCGACGATCTCCGCTCCCCGAGTTGTCAACGTACGCCGTTCGCATGCGTGCGCCGTCTTCGCGGTCTTCGGCGAGGATCCTGATGCCGACGGTTTCGGGAATCCCTTGGTTGCGGCGACTCTCTTCGGTCAACGTCGCTGCGCTCGTCGAGAGACGGTCCATGAAGCGAGATCACCCCTTTCATTCGTATTGCGGTCCCGCCCACGACCGTAGGTGCGGCACGCCTGTCATCAAATCGCGCCGGCCGCCGGACCGTGTTCAGCTCCCGGTGACCGGTGTCTGGGCGGCATAAGCCCGATCGGGAGGCGATTCCAGCGTCTCGAGGCCGAGGTCCGTGATCCGTAGCCGAGTGGATTCGACGTAGAAGCCGACCCGGCCCGAGGTGTGTCGATCGTCGGCCAGGGTGAGCGTGACGCGCCCATACAAGGAGAGTTCGATGTAGCTGCCGTAGCTGACCAGCGTAAAGTCAACCGGCCCCGGGCGGGGCACGAAGTTCGCAGTCTGGAGCTGGTGATAGTGGAAGGCCTCCTCGATGCTGCCCTGCGTATTGGTGGCCCAGTACCGAATCTGTGCGATGCCCTTGGCGAGGTCGAGCGATAGGTAGTAGCCGTCTCCTTCCCCCCTGAGATGCATCGCCACCCCGAACTTGCCGCTCGTTTCCAACGCCAGCGTTCCCGACAAGCGATAGTCGCGTCGTTCGCCTTTGATGAGGAACGCCTCGAACCCACTATTGGAAACGGCAATGTAATCGTCGGTGCTCGCTTCGCAGGCGGCCGCCGGATTGCCGAACAACGCATCGAGGGGAGTGATATCGCTCCCGTCCTCGACCTTCGTCACCTTGTCGTCGAAGCCGCGATATGAGACCAGGCGGAGGGCGCCCGACTCGGTCACCTGCAGCTCCTTCGGCGGTGGCAACAGATGGTCTCCGCCGATGTCGCCCCCCACGTAGAAGAACGTCCATACCAGCGCAAGGTCCCGGCTGTCATCCTTGAAGACCCGAGCGGCATAGTTGCCCTGTGGGAGCAATACGTTGTCGGAGAAGTTCAGGTAGGGGCCGGTCAGTTCGTCGGAGTACCAGTAGTGGACCTTGACGTCCTCTCGAATGGAACCGATGAGATAGAAGCGGTTATCCATGGTGATCAAGCCGGGTACTTCGACGTCGTCATAGCGCCGGGGGTGATAGAGCGGCGGCCAGAACTCAAAGCGCTCCGGGGCTACTTCCTCGGCGAGGGCGACACATCCCCGTCGGATCACCGGTCCCTCGTTTGATCGCGCGGCTGCCAGCAGATAGCCGCGATCGCCGACCCGCAGGTAGTAGGGGTCGCGAAAACTCACCCAATGGCGTCCCTCCTCCAGAGTGTGCTCGTAGTGGCCGCCGGGGATCTCGAGGGGTAGCTCGTCGGAGGTGACCTTCTCCCAGTGGTACAAATCGCTGCTTCGCGCCAATCCGACTCGCTGAACTCGGCCGGCTTCCCGCATACACAATCCCGTGTAGAACATTCGCCACATTCCTGCCCGATGAGGATCGGGAGTGACGTGCATGGTCCAGAGCATGTCGTCGTCCCACGCGCCGGGGTCGGAGATGAACAGGGCGTTCTCAACTCGCCGCCACGCCAGGCCGTCCGCGGAGACGGCATGGGCGATGTAGTCATGGTTGGGGAGGACGAGGTGGAAGAGGTGGAAGAGCCCTTCGTGCCAAACGACGTCAATATCGCCGATCTCGGAAGACCGGAACCCGAGACCCGAGTACATCTCCCTACGGTAGACGAGGATCGGCGCCCGGACGGCGTGCCAGACTGGTCCCATGGTGAGGTACGCCGGCATCGAGGGGGGTGGCACCACGTTCGTCATGGCGCTCGGCTCGGGCCCAGAGGACCTCAGTACACCGATCGTCTTCCCGACTGAGGAACCAGAGAGAACACTCGAGCGAGTCGTGGAGGAGATCCGGCGAGCGGGCGACGTCGATGCGGTAGGCGTTGCCTCCTTTGGCCCCGTGGACCTGCGACGCGGATCTCACACCCATGGGAACATCCTCGAGACTCCCAAGCCCGGCTGGTCGGGTACCAGTGTTGTGGGCTTCGTTCAGCAGGCTGTTGGTCTGCCGGTCGGATTTGACACCGACGTCAACGGCGCCGCGCTTGGTGAGCGTCGGTGGGGAGCTGCCCAGGGCCTGGAGTCGTTCATCTACCTGACGGTCGGGACCGGCGTCGGCGGTGGGGGTGTCAACCGCGGCCAACCGATGCATGGGCTGAATCACCCCGAGATGGGGCATATGCGGATTCCCCGTCACCCCGACGATGACTTTCCGGGAACTTGCCCGTTCCATGGCGATTGCCTCGAAGGCATGGCCGCCGGTGTTGCCATCGAAGCTCGGTGGGGCCGGCGGGGAGAAGATCTCGGTCCGCAGACCGCGCCCGCCGTTGAGCTCGAGGCATGGTACCTGGGGACCGCCCTCGCCAATCTTTGTCTCAGTTTGTCGCCCGAACGCATCATCCTCGGCGGCGGCGTCACCAAGCTCCCACATTTGCTGGACGGAGTCCGGCAGCGGTTCCTGGACAGCCTCAACGGCTACGTGACAATTCCCGAGGTCCTCGACGTCGGGTCGTTCATCGTCGCCCCCGCCCTCGGGAGCCGGGCGGGGGTGCTGGGAGCACTCGTGCTCGCCGAGCGCGCCCTCCATCCAGCGCCCTGAGTCGGCTCAGGCACCTCGATGTGGCCCAATCGGACAAGATGAGTATGGTTGAGGAGCGGGCCGAGCAGAATTGGGTGGTCGCGATCAGGGGCACAAACGGCAAGACAGATGCTCTTTGCGGCGGATTTCACCCTCACTTTCCTTCTGATCTACGGTTTGGACCCACTCGCGTTCGCGGTAGATGAGAGGTAGATGTGGCGAGAATGAACCCACAAGGCGCCGGTTCGATCCTGCTCTTGTCCATTCATGGATACGTGGCAGCGGAGCCTGAGCTGGGACTGCCGGATACGGGCGGTCAGGTGGTGTTCGTCCTCGAGTTGGCCAAGCAGTTCGCCGAGTTCGGGTACCGCGTCGACATCGTGACCCGCCGGTTCGCCGACCAGCCCGAATCCGACGAGATCTCCGACCGGCTTCGCATCTGGCGGATCCCCTTTGGTGGGCCCGAGTTCATTCGCAAAGAGGACATGCACGATCACCTCGACGAGTTCGTCACCGAGTTCCTCGATGAGCTGCGGGCTCGCCCTGGAGCGTATGACGCCATCAGCTCCCATTACTGGGACGCCGGGTACGCGGGACAGCGCATCGCCGAAGAGCTGCACATTCCCCACATCCACACCCCCCACTCCCTGGGTTGGTGGAAACGAGAGGGCATGCAAGGCGATCCGCAAGAGATCGAATCGAACTATCGATTCGAGGAACGGATCCGCAAGGAGTTTCTCACGTTTCGTCGCTGCGACCACGTCATTGCCACCACCAACCAGCAAATGGAGGTGCTGAGCGATCACTACGAGGTCCCCGAGCGGCATATGACGATGATCCCGCCTGGGATCGACGAGGGCCGGTACACGCCGGTGACCTCGGCGGAGGTCTCTGCCATTCGCCGCCAACTGGGGTTCCGTAGCAACGACGTCTACACGGTGGGTCGGGCCGCGGCTAACAAGGGGTACGACCTGCTCATCCGAGCGCTGCCCGAGTTGCGGGAGGTGATCCCGGAGGCTCGTCTCCAGCTGGCGGTCGGCGCCAACTCTCGGAGCGATCATCGCAAGATCGAGAAGTGGAAAGCGCTCGCGGCCGAACTGGGGGTCGACGAGCACATTCGATGGCTCGGCTACGTGGAGGACGAACAGATGGCTGATCATTACCGGGCCGCTCCGGTCTTCGCCCTTCCGTCGCGGTACGAGCCGTTCGGGATGACGGCGATCGAGGCCATGGCGTGTGGTACGCCGTGCGTCGTCACCGTCCATGGCGGGCTCGAGGAGGTGTTCGACTTCGGATCCCAGGCCCTGTTTGCCGACCCGAAGCGATCGCGCGAGTACGGTGTGATGCTGAGCATGTCGCTCAGGTATCCGCGTTTGCGTGAGCGGCTGTCGATCGACGGGGCGCGTTTCGCCCGCCGCATGTTCGGGTGGCGGAGCATCGCCCGTCGGACGCTCGACGTCTTCGACAAGTATCGGGGCGGGTTCGATCCGCTGCAGATTGCGGGCTGAGTTCGCGTCCCGGTCAGACGGGGGCCACGGGTCGCACCTGTCGCAGCGCCTCGCGAGCTGTGTGATAAGTGGCCGATTCGAACTGCTCTCGCATGCTGGGTTCGCTGTAGATGAAGTCGCCGGCCACTTCGAAGCCGCCGATCAAGCCTTTGTTTGACGCCACCGCCCTGCGCCGATCGCGTGGAACGACAAAGACGTTCGGATCGGTGGTCGATCCGGCCACGATGATGTTGACGCCGTGGTTCTTGTGATCAGCTGCTGACCAGGACGCAACTGCTGTCGAGACGTCGTCGCCGCCGGTGCGGAGGGGATGGAAGCGGTGCACGGCAAGGGGGTACGCTCCTTCGGCTGCCGGCGATAGCTCCTCGATGGGCAGAGCCTCGGTCGTGATCTGCAGGTGCAGGTGCCAGGGGATGGTCGCTCCCACGCCCTGTCCGTGGAAGAGCACTCGGAAGGTACCCCCGGTTGCGCGATGCAGGTCGAGCATGGCGCCGAGGATGTCGGATGCGTACTCCTGGTTCTCGTGCTGGCCGCTGATGACCGTGAAATGGTTTTGTCCGACCCAGGCGTAATTGGCGCCCGCGTAGAAGGTACGGTCGGCGAGATTCAGCTCGATGAGCAGTTCGCGAGGGTGGCACTCCCGGATGTTCTCGATGCACAGAAAGCAGTGACGACCGGAGGGATCGCGCGGATCTCGAAACAGTCGCCTCTCGTCGCGGGCAGGATTGAGGATTCGCCGTCGCTCCAGCTCCGGGATGTTGGATCGCAACTCGCGGTGCGGGAGCCACCGGAAGCGGTACGGGACTGCGGTATCGGGGTCGGTCGAGCTCTTCACCTCGATCTGGTGGTCCTCAGGGTCGAGGAGCAGGAACCCGTCGCGGGCCTGGGCCTGCCAGGTTTCGATCAGTGACCCTGCGAGTCCGGAAGCCGCCCCCTCAGCCATAGTGCAGAGGCGCGGGCAACGGCAGCTCGAGCTGGTGGAGGAGGTCGCGGGTTCGTCTGTCCCACGTGAAGTAGGGGACGGTGATGCGGCAGGCCGCTGCTCCCATCTGCCGGCGGAGAGCATCGTCTGACAGCAGATGTGTGAGCCCATCCGCCAGATCCTCCGCTGAATCGGCCGGTACGACCACAGAACCTTCGCCAACACGCACCCGCCCGTTGCCCGGCATCGGCGTCGGATCCGGTCCGAGCAGGTACTCGGTCGCAAACGGTACGAGGTCTGACGTCACGGCAGGTGTCCCACAGGCGGCGGCCTCCTGGGCGCTCATGCCGAATCCCTCCATGACCGAGGGGCTGCAATAGACGTCGCTGACGGAGTAGAGGGCCGGCAGATGCTCCCACACCGATCCGAGCACGATGACATCGTCGGTCAGGCACAGCTCATCGATCAGTTGCATGAGCCGGCCGTGGAGGGGGCGCGTTTGATCATTGATTGCCACCGCCAGCAGCGCGTCGGGGACGCGTTCCCGAACGCGAGCAAACGCACGAAGGAGCACGTCCTTGCGCTTGGTGAGGTCGGTGCGGCTGATCTCGGTGACCAGCTTCCTGCGGCGCAGCTCGTCTACTGGAAGCCCGCTCCGGGTGGCCAAGAAGCTCCACAGATCCCCGCAGTCCTCGGGGGAGCGCGGCCAATAGCGTGTCTCATCCACGCACGGCGGCATGAACAGGTCGGCGTTGTGGTCGTAGTCATCCACCAACGTGGACCGGATGGCAGCCGATGTGGCCACCACCGCGTCCACGTTGCCCACCAGCAGGCGCTCCCTTTGGGTTCGATCATCGAGCCTGAGATCGGGCCATGTTGCGGGATCCACGTTGCGTCGCTTGAGCGTTGCGAGGGAGTGCGGCACCCACACGTGGGGTAGACGATGATCGCGACGCTCATTCACATGCAGTCCCAGCATGCCGCCGTCCCAGTAGTGCGAGATGAGGATGTCGTAACCGTCGGGTTCGATTTCGAGCCGCCGCAGGAAGTCGTCGGCGATGTCAGCGAAGTGCTCATGCATGTCCTCTTTGCGGACGAAGGTTGGATCACCGTCTTCCAGGTAGAGGATGCGTGCCTGGCCGGACGGATGAAAGGCCGTGCCGACGTGGTGGCGTCCCGTTACCGGATGTGGATAGCCACCTCGATTCACGATCGTGACCCGGTATCCCAATCGCACGAGGGCTTCCGTGAGGTGATTGACATACACGTTCTGACCACCGGTGTCACGCAAACCCGGAGTCACCTGCCACTCATGCACGCCGTGGTTGGTAACCATTAGGACATGGGGACGACCTGGGTCGCCAAAGGTGGTGGGCGCGGGCGAGCGTGGCATGGGGAAGTATTCGGCAAACTAGTCACCCAGCTTCACACTCTGGTTGCAATCAATCACATGGTGGCCGCCGGCGTTCCGCTATGGGTCGGGAAGGGCGGTGTTGGCCAGCCGTAAAATTGGCGACCCGGGACGGCCCCACTCCGCGTGTTTCCGCGCAACCCGCACGGTTGACCTGAAGGTCAATGACGAAGACCAGCCTATCTGCCTCTATTACACAGAGTTCAGCGGCCGGTCATTCAGCTGCATCCGATGACGTGATCTCGGACGTGCCCGATCCGAAGCTGGAATCGACGACTATCACCGCCGTCCGTCCAATCCCCGACATCGAGACCCCTTCGATGTGGGGATGCTGCTTTCGTGTCCGGTTCTCTTTTTGTGTCAGGAAGCGCGGGACCTTTGGCACTTCCCGGGGGAGTAGCGAGCGGCCACGATAAGCGGGCGATTATCCAGCGGATGGACCTCAGCTAGGGAGGTTGGGCCGTGGCTGAAGGCGTGGCACAGGCGATTGTTGTTGGATCGGTTGTTCTCACGGTGCTTTCGCTCGGCCTGGTGATCCGGACCGCACGAACGCAGGCCCGGATCCGGCCCGGCTTCGATGTCCTCAGGGCGGTCGTTGGGGTCGGTGCGATCGTGCTCATGGCCGCGGTCGTGGGGGTCTCAACGCCTCTGGCATGGGTGGGCGCAGCGATCATGGTGGGTGGTGCGCTCGGCTTCGCCCAGGGTGCCAATCTTCGGGTGGTGGCGGGGGAAGGTGGGCTGTTTGCCCGTCGCAGCCCGCTGAGCCTGGTGTTGTGGGGGGCGGGTATCGTGGTCATGCAGGGGGCCGGAATCGCCTCTCGAACGGGAGCGGTGCGTTTCGGCCAGACGTTGGGGTGGTTCAGTGTTTGTTTGGGGATCGGGTTGATGCTTGGCCGGCGGGGTCCGATGCTCGAGGCCGGCCGAATACCCAGCCGGGCGGGGGCAGTCGCCGTCATGATGCTGCTCTTGGCGGTCATACCGGCCTTGGCC
Source organism: uncultured Acidimicrobiaceae bacterium (assembly GCA_947259275.1). Classification (GTDB taxonomy): domain Bacteria; phylum Actinomycetota; class Acidimicrobiia; order Spongiisociales; family SHLN01; genus SHLN01. The sequence goes on from CAMYMH010000001.1 coordinate 61,477, forward strand.
CAGGAGCCGGCCGAGGAACCACTTCCGTGGACGTACCAGGGTGAAGGTACGGCCAGAACCGAGCTTCGGGGAAAAGTGAATCAGCTCGAGTACACCAACACGTTCGAGGTGACGATCACGCTCCTTGCGGACGGAACCGTGGAGTACCAAACCCGGATCCCGGCGCCATACTCCTCCGTTAAGGCCTTCTGTGTCACCGGTGATTTGGGTCCACCGGGGCGTATGGAGCTTGACGAGCGAACGGAGGACGCCGTCTCTCCTGTCTTTTTCGGCACTCACGGGGCAGGCGAGGTCAGGGTGAACATCACTGAGACGCGGGTGGTGGAGGGCACGTATACCGGAGCACGGTTGGAGTACCACTCCTACTCCGAAACCACCTCCGAGGCTTGCATTGACACGGGTCTCGATGGAGGGATGCGCACCGTCATTGTCGAGTCGAGGGTCGACATTCCCCGCATTTCCCCGCCCGCCTCACTGCCAACCCAGCCGGCCGATACGGCATCCACCACCACTAGCTCGCCGACGACGACGCCGGCCGGTGTGACGCCTCCCGTCAGCGTGCCGCCCACGACCGTGCCAGCCGATGCCAAGCAACCGGGCACCTCGCCGCCCGTCGCCTTGCCGGATGACCCGGCTGATCCGTTGGCGGTCGATGACGCCGGTGACGACGAGATCGAGCCGAAGGAGGCGGCCGCTCAGGCGGCGGTGGGCGTGGCTGCCACGGTCGTGATTGGGGTGATCTCCGTGATCGAGTCGGGAGGGGGCATCGGGACGATCTTCGGGGGCGGCGGCCCCGATGGCGGTCCGAGACGACCTTCGGATCTCCCGCCGGGCAAACCGGGCTCGACCGTCGATCCGTCGGATCCACGGTTGCGTCCGGCATTTGATGAAAACGGCGACCCGCTGGAAGTCAACGACGGGCGTCATCCCGAGGTCCCAGTCGGGCATGTTTTGGCCTGGGACGGTGACGGATGGCGCTGGATGCCGCGTGAGGAGTCGGATCGGCTGACCCGGGAAGCAATCGAAGCGCGCCAGCGGGGCGAGGCCATGGACACCGAGATCCGCGAGGGCATGGCCGACCAGGACGCCGATTCCCAGGAGTCCGCACGCCGGCGGCGGGCGGCCGAAGAACAAGCCGCCCGGGAGCGAGCCGCGGCTCGACAGGAGCACGAGGAAAGGGTGGAGGACTACGCCCGGCGGCGAGATCAGCTCGAAAGTGAGCTAACCCAGGCACAGCAGGACGCGGCCCTCGACGCCCGACAGAGCTGGGAGCGCATGCGGGAGGATTATTGGGATGGGGTATATGGAGACGCCAACCAACTCGATGACGTGGTGGTCGACGCCACACGGGTGGTCGTCCAGGAGGCGTTCAACCCCGCCAATTGGGAGGCGGTCCGCGACACCGTGGTCGACGTGGCCACTCTGCCGGTGGGAGGCCATGGCTGGGACAACATGCAGGAGTCGGTCAGCGAGGCGAGCAGGCTGGCGCAGGGACTCGGCACCGCCTTTGCCAATGACCCGCTCGGGACCATCAAAGCGATGTCACCGATCCAGGACTTCGAGGATGCGATGGATCCCAACCGGACGCTGGGGGAGCGGTTGGGATCGATGGGCGCCGGTTTGGTGGACACGTTTGGAACGCTGGCTGGTGGGGGCGGGTTGGCGGGTGGTCTCGGCAACGTCTCAGATGCGGCCCGGCTGGCGGAGCGAGCGACCGACGCGGCCGGCGCCGTTCGCGACGTCGAACGCATGACCGACGCCGCAGCCGCCGCGCGGGACGTGGAACGGGTCGGAACCGGGTCGGCGGGCGCCGGCCGCGATGTTGAGCGGGTGACGGACGCGAGGGGTGATGCGGTGCGGACGGGCGAGGTGACGGAGGATGCCGCCGCCGCGTCGCGTCGGACAGAGCCGGTTGGTGAGCCGCCCGGTCCCGGTTCCAGTGACCCGGGCATACCGGTGGAGCAGCGGACGCCCGGCGACTATCGGGATCACTACGACGATCCGATCTCTCCCCGTCACGTCGATCCTCAGGACCCGCGACATGTTCCACCCGGCACACCCGCCGATGAACGGATCGTGCAGCCCACCTCACCCTACGACTGGGAAAACCCGCCTCCCCAGTTGGTGCCGGAGGAAGGGTTGCCGCCTCGTACGCCAGATGTGGTGCCGGAGGGGATCGATGCGGCTGATATGGATCTGCCCTCGCATGATGTGAGTGGGTCACCCGATCCGTTGGCAGGGGATGTGCATCCGGGTTGGATAGTTGAGGAGCACGGAGTACCCGAGTTTGATGCGCCCGCTGCCCCGCCGCCGGATACGCCGCCTCGGTTGGCGCCCGACGGCCCACCACCGCCTACGCCCGATGTTGAGCCTGATCTCGGTCCGATGGACCTCGAGAACCTTCCCGAGCAGCCCGACTGGGTGGAGGACATCGTCATGGATCCGGCCGGGACCGGACCCGATGCTCCACCCACCTCAGCTCCTTCGGATCCAGACCTCGACGACTTGCCGCCCCCGTCATGACAAGCACAGACGCCTACGTGTTGGTCACGCCATCTGAGTCGTTGTGCGGCCGGCTGGGCATCCCGAGGATCGGGCTGCCGGTTAGGAGCTCGAGAGTTGACGCCGTGCTGACCAATCCGGTCTCATTGGCGCAACTCGTTACCGAGGTGGACGATTTCGTGCAACAGCATCCCGAATCGGCAGATCGCTACGGAAGGGTCATCGGCACGATCGCAAGCCTCGCAGCCAGAGAGCAGACCAAGGCCGGTGAGTACGACCAAGCCGAGGCTCTGTTGCGACGCGGGCTCGTCTACGGTCCATCCAATCGCACCCTACGGACCAGCCACGGTTTGGCGTTATGGGGCCAGGGACGCAGAGAAGAAGCACTTGCCGAGTTCCTGTCGGTGATCGAAGAGGCGCGCAGCGTCGACGAGATCGCTCCCATGCTCTGGGTAATCACCGCCAAGGCCCTGCGTGAGTTGCAGCGCCCGCATGAGGGGCTGGCACTGCTCCAAGAAGTCGCCGCCGTTTCCCGGCCCGACGCGGCGCTGGCGCAGCTCATGGATGCCTTGCGCTCCGACGTCGCTGTGGGCGAGTCAGCGCCTCAGGCCGGGTCGCAGTGGTGCTACGTGCTGAAAGCGGCGGAGGTGCGGTCCGCTCAGGAGCCGCACACTGTCGTCGGCGCCCTGCAGCCGGGCACTTGGTACCTGGCACATGACCAGGAAGCGGGCTGGGTTCGCGTGACCGACCCGGCCGGATCGCTCGAAGGCTGGGTGCCCCAGATCGAGTTGCACGTTCAGGAACCCCCGCGCCGGGCATAAGCATTGGAGGCCGCCATCCGACCGGATGGGCGCGCCACCTCACCTCGGCCGAGGCTTTGCCAATTCGCCCACCCAGCTATCCGCACGAAGCTCCCCACCCGCAGCTTGGTGATCCTGAGTTCAACCCACAACCGCCCGGGAGTGCCGTTTTGGTGACGTGCGCCGATGCCGCCGTTATCGCTGAACACGTTGCTCTGCGCGGCAGGTATCGAAAAGCTGCCGCACGGGTGCGCGCATACTCCAGGGAGGCCACCAGCGGGAATCTCCCCTACCAGCTTGCCCTACCTCGCACGCCACGTGCTGTTCATCTGCCATGTCCTAAGGCGAATCGAGAGCGGCTACCGGGCGGTCTGGGGGCTCGATATGGTCGGTCGAGGGCGGGTCCGGTAGGCAGCCGGCGAACTTTGGGGAATGTTTCGCGAGGTTGCGAAAAGGTCTGGACACGGCCTGTCGTGTGGGGGTATAACGATGTTAGAGCCTGCGAGGCGAGAACGGGCGCTGGGTGTCTTCCCGGCTGAGATTCGACAAGAGGAGTCGGAGACCGTTACTACCTAGCACCGGGTAATGCCGGGGAGGAATTTTCGCTTGGCGGGCTCTACTAATGCCCGACTCCGCTCGATATGTGCTGATCGACCGAAGGGCGCTATCACCGCAGATCTTGTGATCTGTGGGCTCAGATGGGTGCCCGGCCAGCGGGATCAGATCAGCACCGCGTCCGTGGTTGGTGGCGGGACTGTCGACATCCGACTTCGACCACCGGCACCCTCTCCGATCCAGCCGCTGGGTGGATTCCAGCGCCATGAGCGTTGAGTCACCTGTCAACGGCCGACGGAGAATGGCTCAGTGAGCTGCCGGGCGCGCAAGATCGGGCGCTCCCAGCAGAATTAAGAGCCTGAGGAGTGGATCAGCCGCTCCTCACCCGGCATCGGTCAGTTGGTCTATCAAGGCGCGAATCCCGTCACTGATATTGACCTGGTACGGAGCCTCCCCGCCTCGCAGGACCCGCAGTCGCGGTGGGAGCCTCTCCACTGCCTGCCGCCGTCGCTCCTGCGCAGCCGAAAGCGATTCAGCCGCTCGAACCCGCCGACCATTCTCCATCGCCAGCTCGAGCAGTGGCCGGCCACCCGGCACCTCTTCGTCGACCAGGGCGATCAGGTCCTGCTCGTCGAAGCGGTGCACTTGCTTCCGCCCCGGCAGGTTGGCCTTCGCCGCCGAATGCTTCATCTTCGGCACTCCGCCTTCCTCAACCAGCTTGTAGACGACGCCCAGGTAGGGCGCGTCGGCTGACGTTCCCAATCTGGTCCCTACCCCGAACGCATTCACCGGCGCGTCGTTGGCCAGCATCTCGGCGATCCGATACTCGTCGAGGTCCCCAGACGCGAAGATCTCGATTTCGGGGTGACCGCCGGTGTCGAGAATGGATCGCACGGACTGCGCCAGACGCTCCAGATCCCCCGAGTCGATTCGCACCCCCCGGATGGCAATCCCTTCAACCGCCAGCTCATCGGCGACTTGGACCGCCACCCGGGCGCCCCGATCGGTGTCGTAGGTGTCGATGAGTAGTACCACGTTGGCGGGGAAGCGACGGGCGAAGGCGCGAAACGCCTCTCGCTCCGATTCGAAGGTGGTCACGTAGGAATGGGCCATGGTGCCCGTCACCGGTATGCCGTACAGCTGCCCGGCCAGCGTCAACGACGTGGCGACCGCCCCTCCCACATAAGCAGCTCGCGCTCCCTTGAGGGCGGCATCTACTCCGTGGGCGCGCCGGGCTGCAAAATCCACGAACTCACGGTCCCGGCAGGCGATGGCGACCCGGGCCGCCTTCGATGCCACCATGGTTTGGTGCTGGACGATGTTGATGAGAAGCGTTTCCACCAGCTGCGCTTCTGGAAGGGGGGCAGTCACCTCCAGGATCGGCTCATTCGGGAACACGATCTCGCCCTCTCGCACCGCGCGCACCTGGCCTGTGAACGAGAGGTCGGCGAGATACTCGAGAAACCGAGCGTTGAACACTTCCAATCCGGCCAGATAGTCGAGAGATGGCTGGGTGACCTGCAGCGAACCGAGAGCGTCCACTGCATCGTCTACTCCGGCCGCAACCAGGAATGAACGTTGGGTCGGCAGGTCCCTGACAAACAGATCGAAGGTGGCGGTTTGTTCCATGCCAGCCTGGATATATGAGGCGGCCATGGTGAGCTCGTAGAGGTCGGTGACCATCGAATAGTTACCGGGCCCAACCCACGCCGGGGGGTTCAATTGGCGGGCCCGGTCAGCGCGATCCCGGCGGCCGCCAGCTCGGCCAGCGAACGCTCGTCATCGCCGGGTTGGAGGTTGACCGCCCGGGTGGCGTGGGTTAACAGGGAAGTGGTGAATTCGGCCCCAGCAGCATCAAGAGCCGTGTCTTTGACGCAGTAGTCGAGAGCGAGGCCCACGACCACCACTCGCTTGATTCCGGCGTCGCGAAGAAGCGAGCCCAGCTGGGTCGGAGTCTCTTCGCCTGAATCCGGGTCTCGAACCGTGAAGCCGGAATAGCCATCCTCGCCGCCCGTGCCCTTCCGAATCGATGGCCCAACCACGTCGAGGCCGGGATGGAACCGCGCGCCCCATGAGTCGTGTACGCAATGGACCGGCCAGATCCCACCGTCCTTCTCGAAGTGAGGGGTGGAAACCGGGTGCCAGTCCTGGGTGTAGACCACCGTGGCGCCGGAGGTCGTGGCCCGCCGGATTTCCTGGTTGATGACGGGCACGACGGTCTCTCCTTCGGGCACGTAAAGGCTCCCCTTTGGGTCGGCGAAGTCGTTCTGGACATCCACCACAATCAAGGCCGTCTGCGAGTCGTAGTCCACGGGTCGAGGCTACCGAGACTCGCCGGTGTCCGTCACGATCCCGGATCGGCTCATCGAATATCTCTCTATCCCATGAACCCCGCCTAGTTGACCACACAGTTGCGGGCGAATATCTGGAAATCGTCTGCGAATCCCGTAACGCGCGCCGGCGTGAGAGGGAAATATGCGTTTCGCCTCTACAAGTTGTGGCCGGCCAGATAGATGATTCATTGTGGAGGCACTGTCCTGTTTGGAGGAGGAGTTATGCAAGCCATGACACCGCCTGATGCCACCCCTGAGAGCCCGATGGTTGACAAGCGCAATTGGGTGCCGACGGTGCTGACCGCGGTTGTCGTCTTGTTCGCGGCGGCGGTGGCGATCTGGTGGTTTGGGATTCGGGACAGCGAGACAACCGGCGTGCCGAATCCGGCAGCCGTGTTCTGCGAGGAGCAGGGCGGCACGGTTGAGATCGTGACCGACGCCCAGGGGAACCAGTCCGGTATCTGTGCGCTACCCGACGGCACCGAGATCGAGGAGTGGGAGCATTACCGCCGGTTCCACGGCGAAGGCGCCGGTGCGGGTCTCGCCAACCCGGCCGCCGTGTTCTGTGAGGGACAGGGTGGCATCGTCTCGGGAGCCGAGCCGATGTGTGAGCTGCCCGACGGCACCATGGTCGATGCTTGGGAGTACTTCCGGACATACAACCAACCCAGCCCCTAGGCCCACCTCAGTACCCGGCCAGGGTCCTTGGCCAAGGCGCTCAGTACGGGCAGCCGATCCCGCGCACCATGCACTGTGCGTTGTTATTGCGCGAGATCTGGGTGTTCGGCGACAGGATGTGAGAGTTCCCACAGGCGGGTGACCTCAGGTGTCGCCCCCTGGTTTTCCGGCATCCAGAGGTGTGCGTGGGTGCACGCTGAAACAAGGCGACAATTAGGCAACGCGACAACGAGAAACACTCGGAAACGACCGGAACCAACGAGAATGGACACGTCAGTCGCCACAAGTGGAAACAGCCGTTAACCCAATGACCATGAGGTCCCATGAAACCGCCCGCGTTGCCTTCACACGGCAGAGGCCACTGGCTCAATCCCAGTAGCGCCCACCGCTGATCCTCATCCTTCTGTGGCTGAGATATGGGCCCGTAGCGCCGCAGCCACACCCGACCACGAAGAGGAAGCAGGACCCATGGGCTGTCCGTCGTCGGGGAAAGAGGACCGCACCGGGCTTAGCACCGAGAGCTTCTAGCCTGTCAGGCTTGCGAGTGCCTCAGCGGCGAGGTAACGACTGTGGGCCGCACAGCAGTGATCGATAACGCGGGAGGCGCGCCGGTGTCACCGACTTCGGTACCAGTCGGCGGTGGCGGGGATCCCCACTTCGAAGGGCGTCGGATCGTCCCAGAAGCGGGCCCCGAACTTGGAGTGGTCAGCTTGGAACGGTCGGTCCCACTGGTAGAGCATTTCCTTCGACTCACGGACTGTCGGGTTGATGAGACCCAGCAGGCTCATGCCCCAAGGAGGCAGCGTTTGGATCTTGAGGTCGACGCCGATCTCGTCGGCAAACGCGGTCAGTAACTGGCGGACGGTGCGGTCCGGGGCGTTGGGGACGTGCCAAGCTTGGCCCAGCACTTCGTCTCCGCCGTTGGCGACCGAGACGAGCGCTCGGGCGATGTCGGGGACGTAGGTGAAGCTGTGAGGCTGGTCGGGGTCGCCGAAGGTTTGCGCAGACTTGCCCCGGCTCATGCGCCCGAAGGTGACCTCGCCGAGCGCGGCCAGGGTGACGCCCGGGCCGTAGAAGTCGCTGGCTCGTACTGCGGCTGCCCGGACGCGGCCTGCGTCGTGCGCGGCTTGCCAAGTGCGCGTGATCTTTGCCCTTACCGCCGGCTTATCCCCGTAGTTCGTGAGGGCCATGTCCTCCGTTCTGGGCCCGTCGACGGGTCCGTACATGTAGAGGTTGTCCATGAAGACGAAGGTCGCCCCGCTGCTCTCGGCGCCGCGGAGCATGCCGTTCATTAGTGGCGGCCATAGCTCCGGCCAATGCTCGTAGCCCGGCAGGCCGACGCAGCCGAACACAACGCTGGCGCCCTCACAGGCGCGCTCCGCCGCACCAGGCTCGGCAATATCCGCAGCCGCGACCTCGACACCTGCCGGCACATCTGCGGTGCCGCGGCGGGTCACGACTCGAGTAGGCCGATTCTCGCCGGCAAGGCGCTCTACCAAAGCGCCGCCCACCGGGCCGGCTCCGATAACAACGTTGAGCTCATTCAATTGCTCTCTCCTCTTCGTGTCCCCACTGAGTCAACTCGATCGCTGGTGCGGCTGTAAAGGCGGATCCCGTTGAATGGTCAGCGCGCGCGTGCAACCGAAGATCGGGAAACCGAGAGTTCAGCAAGGGCGACGACGCAGCCGAAGTAGGGAGTAGCTGCTCGGAGGAGCTGACATTTGCCTCTAGCCGCCGTGGGTCGACTGTGGTGATATGAATATGCGGTGATGAGCCCGCCGGAGGCGGTGCGCCGGCCGCTTTAGATGAGGGGGAAACCATGACCATGGCTCCGGAACGTGTGACCACTGATGAAGACGGTCCGCCACCTGGCTCCACGTACTGGCCTGCGGTGGTTCTCGCGACCGTCGTCCTCGCGTTGTTGGGGAGCGGCCTGATCTGGCTGGCGATTCGCGGAAGCGACGACGCCGCCGATTCCGGTGAGCGTATCAACGGTTCTGGCAATGTCATCACCCAGGCCCGGTCGGTGAGTGGTTTCGACGGAGTCACCCTCATGTCGGGTGGACGACTGCTCATCACCCAGGGAACCGAAGAGTCGCTCACAATCGAGACCGATGACAACTTCATGTCATATCTGAAGACAGATGTCTCGGGTGGCGAGCTCAGAATCTCGGCTGAGAAGGATGGCATCTCGTACAACCTGGACCCAAGCGACGACATCGTATTCCGAATTGGAGTGATCGAGCTGAGCGATCTCACGGTATTCGGCGGCGGAGACATCGAGATGGGCGCCCTAACCACCGCTCGGTTGGACCTCGAGATCTTGGGAGCGGCTGATGTGGAGATCGGCGACCTCACCGCCGACGAACTCCGGATCGATGTCCCCGGCGCCTCCAATATCAAGCTGGCCGGCGCGGTCCTGAATCAGGACGTCCGCTGGCTCGGGGCAGGTACCTACTCCGGAGGAGATCTCCGGAGCGAAACAGCGTCTGTCTCGGTCGTCGGTGCCTCCACGGTCGAGGTATGGGCCAGTGACAGCCTCGAGATCACCGTCACCGGAGCCGGGACCGTCAGCTACTACGGAACGCCCACCGTCAACCAAAGCGTGACCGGGGTTGGGACCGTCCGAAGCCTCGGGCCGAAGTAGGAGGCATTCGCTCAGGCACCGGAAAGCTGAGCCGACAAGAAGCAGCACAGCATGACGGTCACGACCATGGCTGAGCGTCCCTCAACCCGTCCTGGAACAGGCAATCTCGAGGTCAGTTGTAGGCCACAGTTGGTAGTCGGAGTCGCGTCGCTTCGGGGAGACAGCTGGGTCAGTTCGGGGTGCTGCCGTACGCCGTAACCAGGCAACAATGAGGCAACGCGATGACGAGAAACACTCACGACGGGAACCAACAAGACGCCAGTTACGAACCGGGCAAACGCCGGAAAACCCAATATCCATGCGCGTCTTCGGGACCGCCCGCGTTGCCCTCACCCGGCAGAGTCACTGGTTCAATCCCGGTCGCGCCCACCACCTGGCGCGCCGCCGGCAACCTCAGCGGCGTTGAGTCGTGTTCGTTGAGGCCGTGCGATGTTCGGCCCATGCAATCCAGCCGGCGGCGATGAGGCCATAGCCGGCCATACCGACGACCAGGGGAGTGATCGTCCCTGACAGGTTGCGGTCGATGAGCGTACCGAGCAAGGCACCGCCGGCGAGTGACACCGTCCCAATGACCGCCGACGCCGTTCCGGCTATGTGGCCAAGCGGCTCGAGGGCGATCGCATTGACGTTGGGGATCATCGTGGCGTGCATCACCAGGACGGCGCTGATCCCAATGATTGCCACCCAGAACCAAGGTTTGCCTTCCGTGAGGAAGACCACCACGAGAAGGACGAGAGCTACCACCGTGTACCCGACCACCGCCAGGCGAGCCGTCTGGTGGACACCCACCCTCTGGACGATTCTGGCATTGAACAGCATGGCGCTCCCCATCCCCGCGGCAACCGCACCGAAGATGAACGGGAACATGCCCGGTCGCCCGTAGATCTCGCCGACGATGAGCTCAGAGCTGGCGAGATACGACGTGAAAGCCCCGAAGAGGAAGACCATTGCCATGGTGTATCCGAGGGTTTGGCGGGTGGTGAACACTTCCCGTGCCGCATCCAGCACCGGCCGCAGCGCCAGCTCCCGGCGGTTCTCTTCTGCCAGTGTCTCCTCCAGCCGCATCCCCCAAACACCTACCACGAGGGCATACAGGGCACAGAACCAGAAAACGATCTGCCACGAGCCCAGGGCGGCGATGGCGGCACCCAGGCTGGGCGCCAGGATCGGGATTGTCACAAAGACGGCCATTATGAACGACATGGCTCGCGCCATCGCATCGCCCTCATAGACATCCCTGACCACAGCAACGGCCATCACCCGGGGCCCGGCGGCGCCGATACCCCAGAGGAAGCGGCTCAGCAACATCAGCGGAAGGGTTGGCGCCGCGGCAGACCCTATGGCCGCGATGCCGTAGATGAGGAGACCGACGTACAGCACCGGCCGACGTCCGTAACGATCAGCGAACGGGCCGTAGAGGATCTGACCCGAGGCCATGCCCAGGAAGTAGACGGTGACTATCTGGGCGACGTCGGTGGCGTCCGCAGCTAGACCGAAGTGAGTGCGAATCTCGTCGAAAACGGGAAGCATCAGATCGATTCCGAGCGCGCCCAGCGCCATGATCGCCGCCAGCAGTGCGGTGAACTGTTTCTTGCCGATGGCTAGGTTGGGAGGCGATGACGTCATGCGAGGGGCCAGCGTAGGGGGACCGAACCGCCCATGCCCCCTCGGCCCTCGGCGATCGACGAAAGGGATGCCTGAGGACTGGTTCGTCTCTGTGATCACTTGGCGAAGTCGAGCGGTGTCAGCGGATGGTGAGCGACCGGCTGGGGGGAGCCATTTTCTTGGGACTACTGCCTCTGGACACGGCCCTGGAGCCGCGGTGTGGTAGCAGTGAAGCCGTTGCGTTATCGGCTGGTCTTGCGAAGGGAGACAACCATGAACGCGGAGACAAACCCCACCACCACGGTTCCCAGCTGGACCCCACCGAAATGGGTCAACTCGATGATGACGGCGATGCTCCGGACGCCCGGACTCCAGCGGCTGCTTGGTAGACGCACCGCGTTGCTGACCGTAACGGGGCGCAAGACCGGCAAGCGGTACACGACGCCGGTCACCTACTTCCGAGAGGAGGACACCGTGCTCGTCGTCACCAGGAGAGTCCGAACCTGGTGGCGCAACCTCGACACCAACCGGGAGGTCGAATTGCGCCTCGCCGGCCGACCGTACCAGGGCCGTGCCCGCCTGCGGGTCGGTGACCGCGCCGGGTTGGACGACCTGAGCGCGTTTCTCGAACATCGCCGTCGTGACGCCAAGGCCTACGGGATTGGTTTCACCACCGATGGGCACATCGACGAGGACCAGGCCCTCGCCGTTCTCCCGTACCTGGTGATCATCCGCATCACCCTGACCGCCGCCAGAGCCCGCGCGTGATCGACGCCGACGCCGCTCCCACACCGTCTGTGAGTCCCGGAGTGATGGCATAAACCAGACCGGTGGGGTCATCGGAGATGACGGCTGTCTCCCGGACCGGCCCCAAGCCTGGTCATCCAGCTATCTCGCCCGCTCGACGAACTAGCGCACGGTGGTGCAGGTCGTGATCGGAGTTGAAGATGATCCCGGTCACGCGAACCCGGCGCCCGGTCGCACGTCGCCGACGTGTCGGTGCAATCACTTCAGGCAGACCGATCAGGTAGGTGATCGTCCCACCGTACGGGCCGGCTGATACTCCCGGTGCAGTTTCAAGGCGATCTGGTTGATTCGTTTGCCGGCCAGCTCCGGGGGCAGGGGTCGACCCCGGGACAGCAGGTACCGCCACTTCGGTCCGTGCCGAACCTTGCCGACCGCAGCTCGCACGCTTCCCCAGTACCAGTCGCCGAGCGTGCGGAGCCCGAGGTATCCACCATCGCGGACGGTTTCGACCTGCCGACCGAGACGGTCCTGCAAAGTCTTGCCCAATGGGTAGGTCGCATCGAGCATGGCCAGCAGTCCGACGCTGCGCTTTCCAGCCGGGTTGGTGACCTGGCTGATTCCGCTCCGATGAACGGACCGTTGTGCTCTAGCGGCGCTCATACCGGCGGGTCACAATCGAGGAAGAGGAGGATTCGATGTCTCCCATCGATCGGAACCCGGCCGGAGCGCCTTCTCGAAGCGCCGTTGGTACCGCCGACGCAACCCTTCCCGCCGGGACGCCGAACGTCGCAGACGAAAGAGAGTGAGCTCCATGACGTCCAATCTCCGAGGTCCCAACGCCGTCGAGACCCGCAAGCGCGGGATCTGGCTGCTGAAAAACCCCGCCACCAACAAGGGGCTGGCCTTCACCCCTGAGGAGCGAGAGCAATGCCGCCTGGATGGTCTGCTACCCGTGACCGTCCACCTCATCGAGCAGCAGGTGGAGCTCGAGCTCGAACACCTGCACGAGAAGGGCAGCGACCTGGAGCGCTACATCGGCCTCGCCGGACTCCTGAATCGCAACGAGGTCCTCTTCTACCGGGTCCTGGTGGAACATCTGGCCGAGCTGATGCCCATCGTCTACACGCCCACGGTGGGAGAAGCGTGCCAGCGCTTCAGCCACATCGTGCGCGACATGCGGGGAATCTGGCTCACCCCCGAGGACATCGACCGCATACCGGAACGGCTCCGCAACTACCCCTACCAGGACATCCGCCTCATCGTCGTTACCGACAACGAGCGCATCCTCGGTCTCGGCGATCTCGGAGCGGGCGGCATGGGCATCCCCGTCGGAAAGCTGGCGCTCTACGTCGCCGGCGCCGGAATCCACCCGTCCAAGGTATTGCCGATCAGCCTCGACGTCGGAACCAACAACTCCGCGCTCCTGGAAGATCCCCTGTACGTGGGGCACCGGGCCCGTCGGATCTCGGGGGCGGCCTACGACGCGTTCATCGAGGCCTTCGTCGAGGGCGTGGCCGACGTCTTCCCCCATGCGGTCATCCAGTGGGAGGACTTCCACAAGCGCAACGCCTTCCGGATCCTCGAGAACTACCGCCACCGCATCCGCTGCTTCAACGACGACATTCAGGGAACCGCGGGCGTGGCGGTGGCGGGCATCCTGGCCGCCTTGCGGATAACCGAGCTGCCCATCACAGAACAACGGGTGCTGTTCATCGGTGCAGGCGAAGCCTGCACGGGGATCGCCCGACTCCTGGGGGCCGCCATGCGCGAGGCCGGCTCGACCCACGGGGAAATCGAGGCGTCTCGTCTGGTCTTCGACAGCCGGGGGTTGCTCCGGGAAGGAGTCGAGGTCTTCGACGACCACAAACGCGAGCTGATGGCGAGCCGCGCGGTGCTAGCCCGCTACGGACTCGACGGCTCCGATCAGCCGACCCCGGAGGAGGTGATCCGGCAATTCCGGCCGACCATCCTGGTCGGTGCCACCGCCACTCCCGGGACCTTCACTCGGGCGATGATCCAGGAAATGGCCAAGCACGTCGAGCGACCCATCGTGATGCCGCTCTCCAACCCCACCTCCAAGACCGAGTGTGCGCCGCGGGAGGCCATCTCCTGGAGCGGCGGCCGGGCTCTGGTGGCGACCGGCAGCCCGTTTCCCGACGTCATCCACGAAGGCGAGCGTCACGTGATCGGTCAAGGGAACAACGTGTTCGTTTTCCCCGGTATCGGCCTGGGCGCCATCATCTCGGAGATCCAGGAGATCGACGAGGAGATCTTCCTGGTGGCGGCCCGCACGCTCGCAGATTTCGTGAGCGACGAACGCCTCAAGCAAGGCGCCCTCTATCCCGACCAATCGGAGCTCCGGAACGTGAGCGCTCGGATCGCAGCCGCCATCGTCCGCTACGCCAGCACCCGACGGCTCGGCCGCTCGGTGGCCGACGAGGACGTGAACGAGTTGGTGTCCGAGTCGACGTGGTTCCCGGATTACGTGCCCGTCATCTCGTCGGATCAAAGCCCGGAGCGACTCTGACCTCGCGGCCGGGGGATGGAAGAAACGTCGGTGGTGCGCATGGCCGGGCTTGGCAACTGAGCACCAAGCAGGCAACTCGACATCGAGAACTACTCGCAAACGAGAGAACCGGCAAATCTCGCCGGCAGGACCATCCTCCTCTGGCAGCCGGCGGCGCGGGTTTGCCTCGCTCGCCAAGTAATTCAGATTCGCTAGGTGGCGCCGCCGGCGATCTCGATGTTCACTCCGGTTAGATAGGAGGCTTCGTCCGAGAGGAGGAAGACGACCACCGAGGCGACTTCGTCGACGGACCCGTAACGCCGCAATGGCACCGAGCGGAGCATCTCCTCCGCCACCTCGGCCGGGTTGTCCGGGAAGTACTGACTGCCGACCTGTGCCTGTTGTTCGGTTTGGCGCCTCCACATGCGACCCGGGCCGATGAAGCCAGGAGACACTGCATTCACCCGGATGCCGATTGGCGCCAGGTCCTTGGCTGCGGTCGCAGTCATTGCGATCACGGCGTTCTTGGATGCGCTGTAGGCGATCATGTTGGGGGGGCCGGCGAAGGCCATCGAGGCGGTGTTGACGATTGAACCGGCAAGACCCGATTGGCGGAGAAGGGCGCCGGCAGATTTGAGCACGTTGAACGCCCCAACGACGTTGACGTCGAGCACCGTGCGGAATTCTTCCGACGGGTAGCGGTCCACGGTGGCGAAATCGCCTTGAACACCGGCGTTGTTGAACACCAGCTGGGGAGGGCCGAGCGCGGAGGCCGCCTGTCCGACCACTTGCTCTACTGCAGCCGCGTCTTTGACGTCGACGAAGTGGAAGCCAACCAGTTCAGGTGAGCTGAGACGACCACACGCCGCCGCCACCTCTCCGAGCGGGGTGTCGGGAAGGTCGAGGAGCGACAGGGCCGCTCCCGAACCGGCCAATCTCACGGCGACAGCGCGCCCAATGTCTCCTGCCGCCCCCGTGATGAGCGCAGTCCTTCCGCTGAAATCCCAAACGGCGATCGTACGGTCAGCCGACATGATCACTCCTGGTCGGTCTCGACCAGAGTCTGCCAGAACGCAGTGACCTTCTGCTCGGTGGCGCTTCCCACGGAACACGGTGGGTGGAGCTTCACGCTGGAGCCGGTGGTGCTTGGGCTCATAGCGGCGCCGAGCGGGGTCGGCGCCGCGCTGGGGGCAGTTGCGCTAGTCGGATTCGTAGCGCGTACTCCCGCCGAGCTGTGTTCGTTGGCTTCCCTGAAGGCGCCCGGGTTGCCCGCACCCGGCAGAGGTCGCTGGTTCAATCCCGGTGGCGCCCACTCCTTGATACCCGTTGGCGAGCCGCCGGAGGGATCTGCGTTCCACTCGCTGTGAGCTGGGTCACTCGGTGGCCGATCCCTCCCATCGGTCGACATGGTGGGGCTCGATGCGGGGACCGTTTACGAGCGCGGCGTCCACAAAGCCCCAGGAAACGAGCTGGTGTGCGGTGTGTCCGACCTTCGGCGGAGATCTCCGACTTCGGGTGACGGGGGTGGCTGGATTTGCGGTCGTCGGCGACCGGCGCGGAGGAGTAGTGTCGTGTGTGGCTGCTACACGGGAGGAGACACATGCCGAAGTACCTATTCAAGGCCAGCTATACGCCCGAGGGCATCAGGGGAGCGATCAAGGACGGGGGGACCGGTCGCAAGAAGGCCGCCACCCACCTCTTTGAGAGCCTGGGAGGCACCGTCGAGTCTTTCTACTTCGCGTTTGGCGAAGCCGACGCATATGTGATCGCCGACCTGCCGGACAACGAGACGGCGGCTGCCGGCGCGGCTGCCGTTGGCTCGACGGGCGCGGTCTCGGTGAGCACGACGGTCTTGCTCACCCCGGCCCAGGTCGATGAGGCCTTCGCCAAGACGGTCGACTATCGACCACCCGGCGCCTAGTCGGTCCCGTTCGTAGTCGACGACGGGCAGATCCTCAGGACGCTACTTCGAACAGAATGAAGCCGCCGGCCGCCCAGGTGGGAGCCGGCTGGTCGTACAGCTTGGTCGAATCCGAGTAGGCGATGTCGAGCAGGGTGCCTTTCAGTGGACCTCGCAGGAATCGATAGAGCTGGCCGACATCACGGTCGTCGCTCTTGGCTGCAACACAATGCTGGTTGTAGCCCCAATAATCGCCGTGCTCGATCAGCTCGATGCCTCGCTGCATGCTGGCGCCCGCCGCCCGCAGCCCTTCAGGCTCCGGGTCGAGCGCTTCCTCGGCCGGGGTGCCATAGCCGATGCCGTGATGAAACTGGTCGCCGGTTGCCACGATCACGGCATCCGCGGCGATGGCTGCGGTCTCTTCGATGTTGGGCAGATCGCCGGGGGAGCCCCCGGCCAAGTAGGGATATCGCTCGATGAGCCTGCGATCGGCGATGCCCCGTCGCTCGGTCTCCGCCGCCCAGAAGTGGCGCAGGCTGCGCATGGAGTGGTCGCCGCGCCACTCGTCCCGGAATTCGAGCCCGGGCCCCTGAATGCCCCAGGTGTCGTGATCAGAGGGGGAGCCGCCGGCGGCGACGTCCCGGCGGGCCGCCTCCATCTCCTCGGTGAACGCATGCAGCACGCTGATGGCGAGCACGGTGTCCGCCCCGCTGTCGAGGCAGGCATTGACCGCGGCGGCCACATGCAGACCGCAGTCGGCGACACCGACATGGGCGAAGGTGAGCACGCCGCCGTCGGCCAGCGGTTGGCTGAGATCCCAGCGGCGCGCATCGTCGAGCATCCGATGAGTCCCGGCCACGCCGAGGTCTGCGTGATCCCCCCGATAGAGCTCGTTGACGCGCTGCTGGAGGGCGGAGCGGTCCAGATCCATCGGAGCTCTAGACCCAGAGCCGGTCGAACACGTCGAGCCACAGCTGAGTTGTGAGCTTGAGCGACTCAACGTCGATGCGCTCGTTGTGCCCGTGGAAGCGGTTGAGAAACTCGGCCATCGGCACCTGGGGGCTGAGGAGACCGGCCCCGTATGACGGCACGCCGCGGCGCCGGAAATAGCGGGCGTCGGTGCCGCCGGTCACCATGCTCGGTAGTACTTCAGCGCCCGGGTAGGCAACCGATATCGCATCCACCAGCGCATCCCATACCGGGGTTCCGGTCGGGGATGAACTCGGCTCGAGGGCGAGGTCGTCGATGTTGGGGAACAGGGGCTCGACGTCGACCGAGGCCATCAGTTCCTCACCGATGGCCTCGCGCAGGTAGCGGTCGACGTCTTCATCGGTGTCGCCGTGAACCGTGCGAACGTCGAGTACCAGCTCGGCCCGGTCGGGAATGGTGTTGGCCTTGTGTCCGCTCGCCAGCACGTTGGGGCTGAAACTGGTGTGGCAGCACGAGTGCAGGTTGCGGGCCAGCCCGGCCGGCAGCTCGGCGAGTGCGCCGTAGAGCCGGGCCGGGTCCAGCAGTCGCTGCTGCATCTGTTCGGAGACGCCCATCGCCTTGACCCGGGCGGCGAACATCTCGTCGAGTTGCGGTCCCGGGTTGTACTCGGCCAGGCGACGCACGATCTCGGCCGACTTGATGAGCGCGCTGTTCGCCAGGTACGGCATCGAGCCGTGGCCGGGCTCGCCGTGCACGATGAGCCGGCGCGGGCTGCCTCCTTTCTCGGCGGTCGTGAGCAGCACGATGGTGCCATCGTTGCCGGTCATCGGCGTGCCGCCGTACTCGGTGAGCACGTAATCGCAGCGGAGCGCTTCCCACTCGTTCGCCACCAGATGTCCGGCTCCGTGCAGGCCGCCGTGCTCCTCATCGGCCACCGCCAAGTACACGATGTCGCCCGGGTAGCGAGTGCCCGACCGGACGATGTGGCGGAATGCCACCGCCATCGAGGAGGTCAGGTTCAGCATGTCGACCGCGCCCCGGCCCCAAACTTCGTCAACCCCCTCCGGGGAGGTGATTCGCTCACCCGCAAACGGATCGACGTCCCAGCCGTCGGGGCTGACCGGGACGACGTCGGTGTGGCCCATCAGACATAGCGTTGGGGCGTCTGGGTCGGTGCCCTGGTACCTCGCCACCAGCGAGGTGCGGCCCGGCGCGGTCTCGAACAGCTTGATATCGACCTCAGGGCTCGCCAATTCGGTCGCCAGCAGCCGGGCGCTGCGTACCTCGTGGCCCGACTCGTCGGTTCCTTCGTTCACGCACTGGTTCTGGATGAGCGCTCGAAGCAGCTCAACGGTTTCGCCGGTGAGTCTCTCGATGTCGGCAGTCATGGCACACGCTCCCGCTAGCAGCTGATCCGTGCCACGTTACGAGATCCGGCCCGGCTTCGCAGCCTCAGAGACCTCACAATGGGACACGTGTTTCTGGGGCTGGTTGGCGTCAGCCGGTCGTGGTCAGGGCGCCGTCGAAGACTCGGCGGATGCGGACCCATTGGTAGGTGAGGAACCGGGAGGGGGCACCGATCGGCTCGAAGGGAACGGGGTCGATGAGCCGCTTGCCGTAGTTCTTGGCCAGGGTGACCCGGCCATCGACGGTGATGCTGTTCATATCCAGCACGGTTTCACACACCCAGTCGTGTCGGATCAGGGTGGGGTCGGCGTCGGCGATGCCCTGCAGCATGTCGACGAGGTCCGAGCGATAATCGCCGACGAGGAACGATTGGGTCAGATGCCGGAACAACGGCTTGTCGACGGCGCTCTTCTTGTAGAGACGATGGATTCGCAGGTAGTCGAGGGCTTCGGCCAGTCGCCGGCGTACGGCGGGCGATCGGCGCTCCGGCGGGATGGCGGCGAAGGCTCGGAAGGCGCCGGCGACGCCGTGGTAGCAGGACACGGAGTCCCAGCAGCCGTAGTTCTGCGGCGCCTTGTAGGGCCATGGTTCCTTACCCCCCGCCCGGGTGGCTTTGTGGTCGAACCGCTGATGGTCGACGAGCCATCTGATAGCCGACTGGACGATCTCGGTGTCGAGGGCGCCCATACCGATGAGGGCGGTCGACACCACGCCCAGATAACACGGGAGAATCCCTGAGCCGCCGGTCGTGTATGACAGAGCCCCTTTGCCGAGGTGGTGCTCGCGTAGGTAATCGATGGTGCGCCGCACCGGCTGGTCGGTGATATCGAGTCCGCATCTGTGCATGAGCGAGAGTGCAGTGAAGGAGGGCTGAGCGGTGACGGTCTTTTGTTCGAATGGGAAACTGCCATCCGCCAGCTGCAAGTCGAGGACTTGGCGGAGAGGCTCCCAGCCCAGGATGTCCCGGCGCAGCTGCGACAGAGTTTCGGGCGAAGGCCGCGGTTTGAGGAGGTCCCGGGCGGTGAGGTATCTGATCGGCGGGTTGTTGGGCGAAGACAACCAATCGATCAGCTCTTGGTCGGACCCGGATCGCATACCGCCATTCTCGCATCCGCCCACCGAGGGCGATAGCCGCGCACCCGCGCTTGCTTCTTGGCCATCTCGAGCCAGGGTGCCATCGACCCCTCCTCCGGTGGGCAGGGAGGGCCGAAGCCGCTACCCGGAGCGGCTGCCATTCACGAAAGGTGGCAAATCCCTCCTTGGCGACGCATGCCGGGGTCGGGGCGGTGGATCAGCGCTCAAACACCGTGCTGAGGCCGCCGATCACCGAACCTTCGTCCTGACCACTGCCGCGCGGCGTGATGCGGTCGGCCAATCGAGAGAAGGGGAGCGACTGTACCCATACCCGGCCGGTTCCTTGCAGGGTGGCGAGGAACAGCCCTTCGCCGCCGAACACCTGTGACTTGAGCTTGCCGGCCCTGGCGATGTCATAGTTCACGCTCGGTTCGAAGGCCACCAGGCAGCCGGTGTCGACTCGCAGCGAGCCGCCATCCAGCTTGCGTTCGATGACCGTTCCACCAGCATGGATGAACACGAGGCCGTCGCCCTGCAGGTCTTGCAGAATGAACCCCTCGCCGCCGAAGAAGCCGGCTCCCAGCTTCTTGTTGAAGGCGATCCCAACCTTGGTTCCCTTGGCGGCGCACAAGAATGCGTCCTTCTGGCAGATGAGCCGGCCGCCCACCGAGCTGAGATCGACCGGGATGATCTTGCCCGGGTACGGGGCGGCAAAGGACACCCGGGACTTCCCACCACCCTGATTGGTGAAGTGGGTCATGAACAGCGATTCGCCGGTTATCACCCGCTTACCCGCCCCCTTCAGCTTCCCGAACAGGCCCTGGTCGGGCTCCGATCCATCGCCCATCACCGCCTCGAACTCAATGCCGTCGTCCACGTACATCATGGCTCCGGCCTCGGCGATCACGGTCTCGTTCAGATCCAATTCGATCTCGACGAACTGCATGTCGTCGCCATAGATCTGGTAGTCGACTTCGTGGCTGCTAGCCATCATTCCCCCTTCGGTTCGTTGGTGAACACTCCAACGTTAGGAATGCCAACCGGCCGCCAGATAGCATTCGGGTCAGTTTCTCCGGCTAGACCGGTACCGGTCGGTGAATCCCCCCGGCTTCGCCGAGGGAAGGGTCTCCTCGCGTCGAGTCGGCTGATCGGGCTAAACACGTTGAACTATTTGGAGCTCTAGGGTCGGCTACCCGGTGCCGCAGGAACCAGGTTTCCATCACTCCCTTGCCCGTGAGCCGGACCTCGCCCCACCGCTGGCAGATGAATGAACCGGCGATGAGCTCCTTGGTGCGCGGCTGATCTGGCTCCCACCCGGCACTCCATGCGATTCCATGCGACCGGTTCTGGCGGACGTCGAGCAGAGAGATTGCTCCATGACTCGAATTCCTCCACCCGGCCTGTCCGGTATGCCACCCTGATGAGATGTTGGAGAAGGATGGCCGTCTGTCGCCTTCGAAATGGCGGATCGTGGTCGTCGTCGTGTTCGGCGGCCTCGCCGTGGCTGCCGGAGTTTCCACGTCTGTTGGCCGAGTGGTCCTGGCGATCGGAGCAGTGGTCCTTGTCCTCGTGACGGGCGTCGGATTCGCGGCCCAGCGCCATATCAAGAGGAAGTTCCCGCCGGTGCCTTTCGATCGGAGGGATGTCTCCAGGGTGAAGCAGATGATCGATTCGGCCGGGTCACGGTTGGCGGCGGGTGATGCTGCTGCCTTCGCTATCCACACGAGTGGCGATGACTCCGGAGACGCCGAAGGCCAGATCTGGCTGTTCGCCGCCGAAGACGGAGTACTCGAACGGGTGGCCATTGAACTCGCACTTCCTGACTCCGTCGACGCCTCTCACCTGCCTGCCGACCTGGAGTCGCTGCTCCGAGAGGGGTGGGAGGTTCAAGCGTCTCAACCGGAGTGGGTGGTTTTCACCCGGTCCGACGAGATCGATACCGGGGAGCTGGTGGCCGTGGTGATGGACAGCCTCACGAGACTGTTCGATGTCCCGCCCGGAGCGAGGTGGAGCTGCCGGGCCTCGGCTTGATCCGGTTTCCTGGTTGCGGAGCCATCCGGCCGGGCAATTAATCTGAGCGGCACTCACGCCGTAGGGGGCCTCCATGAGCAAGCGTCGGCGACGGAAGCAACTCTCCCAACTTGCCCCCGATGGCCTGCCCCTGCCTCTCAGGTGGCGGCCCCGGGTGCGGATCTTCGGCCTCATTAGTGGAGCGATCGGAGGCCTGGGCGCGGTAGTCCTCGTCCAGCAGTACGGGATCGCACCGCTGGGCCGGGCGCTCACCTTGCAAGGGCTCATCGGAGGAGCTATCGCCGGCATCGTGGTTCCGTCCGTCGTGTTCGCGTTCGTGGTTCGCAGATACAACCGAAAGCTGGCCGAGGCGCGCGAACGCCTCCCGGGCGGGCCGGCCGCGTCCCCCGGCGTAGGCGCCGCAGTTCTGTTCGTCATGCTGCTCGGCACGTTCACCGCCTTCGGTGCCGGAGCTGCTTACGCGGAGGGTCAGGGGCCATGCCGGTTGACCGTCGAGGGCCGGGACGTCGCCGGCCTGAGACTGACCGCGTCCGACGCCATCCTGGTTGAGAGCGAGTCATCGTTCATCGCGTCGATGAGCTGGCCGTCGGATTTCGCGTCCTTCGAGGTCCGGTTCTTCTATGCCGGTTTCAGCTACGGGTTCGGCGACAGCGAGGTGGACGAAGACGTGAGCGACGGCGGCGCCGACAGCGGGACCGTCGAACTTCCGGTCGACCTCTTCTTCCAATACGCCGGCGGCCTATACGAAGTGCACGTCGACGGTGTGCTGGTCAATGGCCAGAGCTGCAACTTCGCGATGCTGTTCGACGTCGACCGCAACCCGCTCGATACGGTGATAGGGAAAGTGGCGCTTGGCACCGCGGCAGTCGGAGCCATCGGAGTCCTCGGAGTCGGGACGGCGGCTGCTGTTGACGGGGCGCGCACGATCGGCGATCTCACGTCCATGCTCTCGGACATCCCGGGCAGTGTGTTCGACCCTACCGGCGTGGCCGTCGACGCCGACGGGGTCAAGGATGCGGCCGAGCCGGCGGGTCATGCTGCTCCCGATCGGGTGGAACCTGCCGGGAGAACCGCTCCCGAGCCGAGGGTGGTCACGGATGCGGCTACGCCGGCACCTGAGCCAGCTCCTGGACCGAAGGCGACCCCGGACGCTGCTGAGCCGGCTGGTGCTGAGCCGAAGGTGACTCCGGATGCAGCTGAGCCGGCTGGTGCTGAGCCGAAGGTCGCTCCGGATGCGCCTGGGCCGGCTGGCAAGGCTGGGCCTGAGCCGAAGGTGGCTCCGGGTATTGGTGAGCCAGTGGCCGACGCTGCTCGAGAGCCGGAAGTGGCTCCGGATGCGGCTGAGCCGGCGGCTGGCTCTGCTCCCCGGCCAACCGACGGACCGGTCGAGCCAGTCGGGGGCGACGCTGCTCCTGACGGCGCCGTCATCGAGTCGGCCGGACCCGGTCCCTCGGAACCCGCCGTGACCGACCCACCCCCCGCCGCCGGCACCGCTGCCGTAACCGACGTACCAGGCGGAGAATCCACAGCCGGCGAAGTGTCCCCACCTGATCTAACTTTCGTCGAGCCATCTGAGGCCGCCACCTTGGAGCCAACGGGAGGAGTCTCGGGCGGCAAGGTAGGAATGGCTGCAGCTGCGGTCCTCACCCCGGCGCTCCTGGGATCTCTGGAGAGAACCGCCAAGGGACGCTCGAGCGGGGCCGCACCGACCGCGGCCCCATTCTGGTTCTACGTCACGCGGTCAACTCCGTTATTCGGACTCAGCGACTACGGCACCATCGTGGGTGAGCTGTCACCCGGCACCTGGTATCTAGCGCAAGGGACGTATGGCGAGTGGGTCCACGCGGTCGACCGCGCCACCAACGTCCAAGGCTGGGTGGCGGCCCAAGCAGCCCTGCCGGCGCCGTGAACACTCAGAACTCTATGAGACGGGTCGTAAGCAGCCGACGCTGGCGACACTTACCAAGCTGGTTGGCGCCGCCGGGCTCGAGCTGCGGGTGCGGTTGGTGCCCCGTGACTATCACGACGAGAGCCTCGACTCGTTTCTGTCATCCCTTCCAGCGTCGGAGCGGGCCGACATCGAAGCGGCTCGGCAGCAGCGTGCCGCCGAGGCCCGGCTTCGGCGCGTCCGGAAATAGATGCCGACGCCCAACGTCGATGCCCACCGCATGCTGGCGGTGCTGCAGCATCACCGGGTCGACTATGTGGTGATCGGCGGGTTCGCCATCGAGCTGCACGATGTGGCGGTGCCTCCGACCCGGGATATCGACATCACTCCCGCATCCACCGCCGCCAACCTGCGGCGACTCGCCGCCGCCCTCACCGAGCTGGAAGCCCGCTTCCGTGTGGCGGGCGGTGGGTCGCTTCCATACCTTCCGTCGGGCGCGGCTGCGCCCGACCCGGTAGAGGTATCCGCCGGGGTTGTCCAACTCCCGAACCCGGGGCCAATGACGCCAGGCGTAGACAAGGGCGTCCACGGTCGCTTCCCGGCCCGCGTCAGGCCCGTAGCCTGCCACCAACGCCCGCTGGAGGCCCGGTTCGGTTGCGAGCACGAAATCCGAAAAGGCCGATTCCGCGGTGTGGGGGATCTGTTTCACAATCATCTACCCCATAGAGGGTCGGCGGATCGATCCTGTATGACAAGGAGTTTCGAGTTTCCAGGACGCCCTCGGCCTTGGGTGGAGCATCTCGTATCGGATGCCGCCACGACTACTTGTGCTTGGTTCAACGCAAGCATGGGTTTGACGACCCTGCCTTCATAGTCCTCGATCTTGGAGCCGGGCTCGGCGTCATACTGGGAGTCCCGTGGCAATCCCCGCTGCCAGAATGCTGCCCCTGACACCGAGGAGATGGTGCTGATCTTGGAGGCGGCCGGTGGCGATTCTGCCTGGGGTATGGTGACACGCCTACCTGTTGAGGGACCGTGGAGAAGGAATTCACCTCGGATCGATGTACGGCAGTACCCGAACGCGCCCACGCGGCGTGTTGTGTAGACCACGATTGGCTCTACTGGAAAGGCGGGAC
The DNA here is from genome assembly GCA_947259275.1 of uncultured Acidimicrobiaceae bacterium. Classification (GTDB taxonomy): domain Bacteria; phylum Actinomycetota; class Acidimicrobiia; order Spongiisociales; family SHLN01; genus SHLN01. The sequence continues at coordinate 86,216 of CAMYMH010000001.1, forward strand.
TCGAGGGGAGCGCGCCGAGGCCGATCGTCTGTTTCGAGAATGCCTCAGGGGTCGGCACCACGTTCTGGGTGTCTGGATGTATTGGCTTGGCGTCCGTATCGGAGGCACCGGCCTTGTTCCCAGCTCGTGGCGGTGGGGGTACGGATGGGTCTGGCCGCGCTCGAAACCACCCCGCCCAGACACCTCCCCATACTCAGAAGAGAGTCAGCGGGCCAGATATACCGCTCTTCGTCACGAGGCTGTGGAGGCCGACGAGCGGGCGAGACGGCGGGACTGAAGCAACCGATCACTCCGGCGTTCCCGCTCTCCCAGGCACGGCGTCGACGCGCCGAGTAGCCTCGAAATCTAGAGTCGTTGGGGGACGATGATGGGTCACAGCGTGCCGCCGGTTGAGCCGGAACTCCTCCCGGGCGACGTCGGATGGTCCCCCGGTCCGTTCACCGAATTGCGAGTTCATGGTGTCGGCAACACGCCGCTGGTCGAGCTTCTCGATAACGCCGACGCACGGCGGGTGGCCGGGGATGAGACGGCTGGCTTCTACCGATCGCGTGACAACACGACACCGTTGGTTCTTGGCGGTGAGGCGGACGGCGTTTCGGATCCAGAGCTCAATCGGACCGACGTTGAGGCCTACGACTGGGGCGGATTCAACACCGGCGGAGGATGGCGGGCCTTCTGGCTGCTGCTGCTGCCCTTCACGTTTGTAAACGTGGCCGGCTTTCTCGTCGCCAGGCGAGACCGCTGGGCGCGGAGCTATGTCCGTCTGTTTGGTCTCGGGGTGGGGTTGGTGTTCGTGACCTGGCTCGGAGCCATGGCGGTTGAGTTGCTCGCGCTGCAGTGCGGTTGGCAGGAGGCTTGCTACCAGCGCCAATTGTTCTTCAAGCCGCTGGGATGGGATTTCATCTCCGAAGATCCGGCCCGGCGGATGGCGTTGGTACTACTGGTCCCCCTGGCGATTATCGGCGTCCTGTGGCGGTGGCCGGGCCGCAGAACGCACGACAAGTACGAGCGGGTGAGCGCCGACGTGTTTGCTTCCCGCCAAGCGGCCCCGCCCGACCCGCGTGAGGATTACGACGATCTGCCGTTGCTCGACCCGACGTTGTGGACGAGGACGCGACAGGAAGTCCCGAGCGCGGCATTGGTTCATGTTGCCGCGCTGTTGGGCGCCCTTGGCGCCGGTGTGTCGTGGGCCCATTGGAAAGTGAAGGATCACGACGTCGACTTGGTGCTCGTGGTGGCGGGGGCGGCCCTCCTTGTGGTCGCCTCCGTGCTCGTATTCGTCGATTGGACTCGGCGCGCCGGCGCCGCCACAGCATCCGGGGACAGGAGCTTGCCCTTCTCGCTATGGCTGGCGCGCATCGCGGTCGTCTTCTTCGTGGTTCTGCTCGGGGCTGCCTTCGTGGTTGACCGCGGCTACGCCTCGCTCGACTGGGGTGACCTCGAGACGACACCGATCGATCACGAGAGTGGAGAGCTGCTAACGGACGAGTGGACCACTCAGGTCGAGGCCTTCACCCGGAAGGCGGGCCTGGTATCGAATGAAGTCGCCGACCTGGCCGACAATATGCGCGATGCCTTTATCGGTTTGAGCGCGGTCATATCCATACCCGCCTTTTTCGGCCTCGTTTTCATGCTCTGGAAGCTCCGGGAGGATGACCCGAGGAGTCGCCGAATGTGGGGGCGGTGGGGCCCGCTCGTTGCTTCGCTGACCGGCCTGGCCGTTGCCTCGGTGTTCGTCGCAGGGGCAGGTCTGTGGCTCGAGGAATGGCTGGGTGATCGTCCCAATGAGCATTTCGATGCGCTCGGCATCGAGGTGTCCGAATGCGCCTTGCCGCTCGGGTCAGATTGCAGCGGCGTCGGGGACCTGGGCGCAGTCAGCAACGGGCTCGATGCCCTTGTTCAGGCAGACCTGGGAACGGACGACTTGGCGGTGGTGGTGTTTCTCGGGACACAAATCTCGAGCGATCTCGAGGTTCTCGGCCAACCGGTCATCGAACTGGACGCGTTATACGATGCCCTCGCGCTCGCCTTTCTGCTGGTAGTGGTGCTCCTTTTGTTGGCATACATGGCGATCGAGCGACAACTGCGGCACGACATCCCGGGTGGAAAGCACGCCCGCAGGTGGATAACGGCCAGCGGCGACCAGCAGGACCTCCGGATCACCTACCCCTTCATTCCGGAGCTGAAACGAACCATTGCGGATCTGATCGGCCCCCAGGCTCAGTCTCGGAGCAACGGCGAGATCGACAAATGGGCCAAGCAAGGGGTGACGACCTGCCGGAAGTCGCCGCGTCTCACACGGGTTCATCACCTGCTGTGGATTCCTGCCGTCGTCGTGTTCTTCGTGGGATCGGGATTGTTGATCAAATACTCTGTCGACTGGTCCGGGGATCTGCAGGGGTGGGTGAACGACAACGCGTCCTACCTCTTCACATCGGCTCGCTGGCTCATCACCGCCGCGGCACTCGGCGCGGCCGCACTGGTTTCGAGGTCCTACAAGCCGGAGGCCCAGGAGTCGTTCGGCGGAGCATGGGATGTGCTGACGTTTTGGCCCCGGCACTATCACCCATTCGCGGTGCCCAGCTATGGAGTGCGAGCTGTCAAGCAGCTGGCCAATCGGATCGAGACGCTGACCGAGCCCTCATCTGATGGCCTTCAGGCCCCAAGAACCTGCCTCGTGGCCGCTCACAGCGGGGGTGTCGTGATAGCCATTGCAGCCGTGGCGCTCCTCAGGGAGGAGACCAGGTCACGCATCGCCCTCCTCACCTATGGCAGCCCGACGGGATCGCTCTATGGCCGCGCCTACCCGGAGTACTACGACCAGAAGGTCCTGCAGCGGTTGGCCGGACTGCTGGGAGTGGGAGACCCGGAGGTGGATGATCCACTAACGGCCGGTCGATGGGCCAACCTGTGGCGCCTAACCGATTGGACGGGTGGGTACGCGTTCGGTCCCCAGGAGGACAAGTTCCGGCGACTCGTGACCAACGGCCAGCACATCTACCACCACGTCGACGTCCTGCAGCGTGATCCGGCCATTAGCACTCTCGAGGCCGTCAACCGGGACGCCGAGCTGCCGGCGGCTACCGGCCATACGGATTACTTCCACGATCCGAAGCATCCCGGACCGGAGGATCCGCGCTATCAGGAGTGGCGGGGAACCATGTACCGCCGAATTGACAGGTCGATCTGAAGCAGTTTCAACCTGGCTTCACGACCCGACGGTCGAAGGCCGACCCGGTTGGTGACCGGGCCGGCTGCCCAACGTCATCATCGCCCGATGCGGGTGGCGGCACGTAAGGCGGCCGTCCTCCGGCCGGGCTCTTCAACTCCTGCCCGCTATAGCTCGCTTCCCACCAGGTCGACGAGGTGACCGACCCGGGTCAGGGCTGGCAGGTCTTCGGCGTCGCCCAGGTCTACACCGAACTCGTCCTCCAGGCCCATCAAGATCTCGACGAGGTCGAGCTCGTCCGCGCCGAGCGTGGTGAGCTTGGTTTCGGGGTGAACCCGAGACGGTTTGATCTCGAGGATTTCGGCCACGGTCGTCTTCACCGTGTCGAAGATCGCATCGTTCAAGGAGGCGAACAGGTCACGCGCGAAGTCATCGTCAATGCCAACCGCCAGAGTCAGGACGCCATCAGCATCAAACAGCGTCGGTTCGATTTCCTCCCAGGCCACCAGGCGAGGATCGCCCTCCTCGTCCTCAAATTCGGGGTGAAACACCAGCACTGCGGCCGAATAGATGCCGGGCACCAGGTTGAGCTCGATCGTATCGCCCAGGGAGCAGGGAACACTCACCACGCCGATGTCTGTTTCCTCGTTGAGGTCTACGAGCAACAGCAGGCTCGGGAACGACTCGTCGAGGTTCATCTCGCACCATGGATCGCCCGGTGCGAATACCACCCCGATTGTGATCTCAGCGAACCCGGTCGACCACAGCCCGGCGTAGGGACCACCCAGCGGTTGATCAATCAGCTGTCCCGACATATCGAAACTAAAGCCGGCGTCGCCCGTGCTGCGGCTGGTGAGCCTGTCGGTTATCGCATCGATCAGGTTGCTCCCCGCCTTTATCCCTAGCCCGATGAGCACGCTCGCAAGTACAGTCATGGTCGCACCACCCCTCGCATGAGTCCGATCCGTCATTCAGCTGGGTATCGAATGACTCGAATGCCCCTCTTTCCTGTAGCTTCCATTTCCTAAACGAAATGCGATAGAGCCGTAGGGCCTCATCCGGGAAGGCGATCGCGTGCGGGAATGGCCAAGGGTGGCGGTGAGCCGCTGCCGATCCTGGGGAGCGCCTCGTCCGCGACTGGCTCTTGGGTCGGGCTTCGGTTCTACGAGGCGATCGCCCGGGCGACGAAAGCGGCGACTTCGCCGATCATTTTCGGGCCGGACAGCAGGATGGCGTCGTTGTGGTCGGCTCCCGGGATCACGACGAGCTGTTTGGGACCCGGCGCGGTCTCAAAGATCTCCCGGCTCTGGCTGACGGGCACAATGGAGTCGGCTTCTCCGGCAATCACCAGCGTGGGAACCTGCACCAACCCGATGCGTTCGTCGGACGGATACCGGTCTTTGAGCAGGCTGCCCACCGGCAGCCATGGGTAGTGCACCCGGCCCACCTCGGCCAGCGAGGTGAAGGGCGATCGAAGGACCAGGGCCGCCGGTGGGTCGACGCTCGCCAACTCGACGGCGACTGCGGCACCGAGCGACTCGCCGAAGTAGACGAGGGGACTCTCGGCCGACCGCGCTCGCACGAAGGCCGCCGCGGCACGGGCGTCACGGGCCAGCCCATCCTCGGTCGGATGGCCCGGGTTCCCTCCGTAGCCGCGATAGTCGGTCATCAGAACCCCCAGGCCGTTGGCGGCGAGGCCGGAACCGAGCGACTCCCGATCGGCCCGGTTGCCGGCGTTGCCGTTGAAGACCACCACCACCGGGCGAGTGAGCTCCGGCGCCCGGTACCAGGCTCGCAGCGTGAGGTCGTCGCTGGTCTGGTAAGCGACTTCCTCCCATCCGGACCCCATCACGCTCAGGGAGGGAGCGCGCCGATCAGGGAAGTAGATGAGCCGACGCTGCACTGCCCACAGGCCGACCGCCGATGCGAATACGACGGCGAGCAGTGCGAGCGCTCCCAAAGCCCTCCTCCTCGATCGCGTAGCCATGAGTCTCATTCACTATCGCAGAGGAGCAGCCGGGCGGGGGAAGCCGAGTCGGTCGAGACGTCGTTTCTCACAATGGATCGACCCCAGTGCAGGACACATCCGTAGGCTTCGGGAGAGGGACCATGCGAGAGTCACACGCCGTACTCGCGGCCGCGATCCTGATTGCCGGGGCCTGCAGCGCCTCCTCCGACAGCAGCCAATCCACCGCCGCGCCCCTTACCACCACGCCACCCGCCCCGGCAGCATCGGTCACGACCGCTCCTGTCGTCGACGACTCCTACACCGAGCGCCGCACGACGATGGTCGAACGCCAAATCGAGGGGCGCGGTATCAGGGATCCGGGGGTGCTCGATGTGATGCGAACGGTTCCCCGCCATCAGTTCGTACCGGAGCGGCTGGTCGATGCTGCCTACGGGGATCGGGCCCTTCCGATCGGCCATGGCCAGACGATTTCCCAGCCCTACATCGTCGCCCTCATGTCGGAGCTGCTGGAGGTCGAGCCCGGCCAGAAGGTGCTCGAAATCGGTACCGGCTCCGGTTACCAGGCGGCGCTGCTGGCGGAAATGGGGGTCGACATCTACTCGGTCGAGATCATTCCCGAGCTGGCCACCGAGGCTCGAAACCGGTTCGATGCGCTCGGCTACCAGGTCACCACCCTCACCGCCGACGGCTACTTCGGTTGGGAGGAGTACGCCCCGTTCGATGCGATCATCGTCACTGCCGCTCCCGACCACGTGCCCCAGCCGCTGGTCAACCAGCTGGCGCCGGGGGGGCGGATGGTGATTCCGATCGGACCGGTCGGGGCGGTGCAAACGATGTGGAGGTTCACGGTCGACGAGACCGGCGAGCTGGTGGGGGAGCGCCTCGCCGATGTGAGGTTTGTTCCCTTTACCCGCTCCGAGGAGTGACCACACGCCCTTGACAGCGCGAGCCGCGCCCCGCGTCGCGGTCCACCGCCCCCTCCGGCGATGCCGCCGTGCCTCGCCGGGTGCAGCCAGGTCAGACACCGCTCGAGGCGATGGGAAGCCGGCCGACGGTGGGCAGGTGCGTTTGCGGCCCCGGCTGCGGTTCGGATCACTCGACATGACCTATTCCTCTGGCCAGCCAACCGGCGAAACAGTAACGCTTCTAACAAGCGGCATCGAGATGACAGGCGGGCCGGCATGTCGAAACCAGCAACCGAAGACCTGAATCTCTATCACATCGCGAAAGCGCAGTTTGACGCCGCGGTGCCTTTCACCACCAAGCTGGAGGGCTGGCGGGGTCTGGCGGAATGGCTCTTCCGGCCGGAACGGATGGTCGAGGTGACGCTCCCGGTCGAAATGGACGACGGCTATGTCCACACGTTCACCGGCTACCGCGTGCTCCACGACAGCAGCCGGGGGCCGGGCAAGGGAGGCATCCGGTTTCATCCGAGCGTAACGGAAGACGAGGTCACGGCGCTCGCTACCTGGATGACCTGGAAGTGTGCCCTCGCCGACGTTCCGTTCGGCGGTGCGAAGGGAGGCGTCCGGTGCGATCCCCCCACCCTCTCGGTACGGGAGAAGCGGCGCATCACGCGACGCTACATCGCCGCCCTCGGCGACAGTATCGGCCCCCACCGCGACATCCCGGCACCCGACCTCTATACGGATGCCCAGACGATGGCCTGGGTCTACGACACCTACTCGATGATGCACCCCGGCAAGAACAATCTGGCCGCGGTCACGGGCAAGCCACTCGATCTGGGAGGGTCCGAGGGTCGCGAGGCGGCTACCGCTACCGGGCTCCTGCTGGTCATCCAACACTTGATCGCGGTCGGTGGCCTCCCCGGGTTCAACGGATTGAATGGCGTTACCGTGGCGATTCAGGGCTTCGGCAACGTCGGGAACCATTGCGCGCGGTTGTTCAGCCAGGCAGGAGCTGCCGTGGTGGCGGTCAGTGATGTTGCGGGCGGCATCTTCGACCCGAACGGGCTCGATATCGCCCGGGTGGAGGTCCACGCCAAGGAGACGGGGTCCGTCGTGCAGTTGCCGGGGACCAAGCCGCTAGCAACCAACGAGGTGCTCGAGGTGCCGTGTGCCATCCTGATCCCCGCCGCCATCGAGACTCAGATCACAGCCGAGAACGCCCCCCGCGTCCAGGCGGCGGTGGTCGTGGAGGGAGCCAACGGGCCAACCACACCGGGGGCCGACGAGATTCTCCAGCAGCGAGGGATCACTGTTGTGCCAGACATTCTCGCCAACCCGGGAGGGGTCGTCGTCAGCTACTTCGAGTGGGTGCAGAACCTCGCCAACACGAGCTGGGCGGATGAGGAAGTCGCCCGTCTACTGGAAGAGAAGATGCGCCGTGCCACCGACGTGGTCCTGGCAACGCGTGCCCGCCTTGTGGACGGTTTCGAACGGTACCAGGCAGCATGGGCGGCGGTTCGGCCAGATGACCCGCCCCTTCCGCGGCCCACTCTCCGGATCGCAGCGCACGTCGCCGCCCTCGAACGCTGCCGCCGCGTCGCCGAGTCCCGCGGGGTGTGGCCGTAGTCGATGCCGCCGCGGTTCGAGATTCGACTCGGTTCCCTTTACCCGGTCTGAGGAGTGATCACCTCCTGGCCGGTGGCCGGGGTCGCGACTGTCGGGCGGGCCAGGACGGCACACAGGCTGTAGCACAGGGCTCCGAGGAGGATGACGATCCGAAACCCGAATGACAGTGCCAGCAGCGTGGCGGCGACTGCACTGATCACCGAGCACACGCCGTTGACACCCCACGCCCACGCCACCAATTGGGGACTGCGCAGCTCGAGGTGGGCCACTCCGTTGGGGAACATGGTTCCCATCAGGAACCCGAGCGGAAACAGCACCATGGTTCCCACCAGCATCCGTACCAGCGACTGGGCCGGCAGCGTCACCTGGGTGAGCCCGGCGAGCAGGAAGGGATAGGCGGCGGCCGCCAGTGCCGCCGCAGTGGCTCCTGCCCGCCAGGGGATGCGTCGCGACCACAGGCTGCCGAGGCCCGAGGAAACCAGCAATGCGAACAGCACCACCGCAAACGCGCTGGTCGGCTGGCCGATGAGCAGGATGTACTGCTGGATGACGGGGATCTCTACGAACAGGAAAGCCAGGCCGAGGAGCCCGAAGTAGCCAACGGTCCAGAGCCGGGGGCCGGGCCCACCGTGCTGCCTGCGCTCCGGCCGACGGAGCCGGGCCAGGGCCAGTGGCCCGACGATGAGCACCAGTGCCCCGGCGGTGGCGAGTAGGAGCACGGCTACGAGAACGAAGTAACCGGCGCCCCCGAATGGCTGCCAGGTGGTGCCGAGAGTGTCGAGCACCTCCGGGGCCTGCGACCATTTGAAGAAGTGGGCAAAGAAGGGGTGATCGTCGGTGGGTGGAGAGATATCGAACTTCTGGCCGTCATACACGGCGGCCGGATCGTCGGTGGCGAGGAGGGAATGGGCGAGGGGGTAGTACTCGTCCACTGCCAGCCGGCTGAACTGGTTGGTTTCCCCGGGGCCGAGATCCGGAGCCGCCACCAGGTCGAAGCGGTGTTCCCGGGCAAACGTTTCGATGGTGGCCAGGTCGTGGGCGGAGAATCCGTCCGGCTGGGCGAGCACCAGCATCAGGGCGTAGCTACGGAGGCCCACCACCGCCCCAACCGGATCGGTACCGGTGTCACGGACCGCGGCGGCGACGACGGCCAGCAGCCGGGACTCTTCGCTGGGGGGTACCTGCAGCCAGCGCATCATCGCCAGGATGCCGTTCGGCTCCAGCCGCTCCAGGTACGCTGCCACCGCTTCTTGGGTCAGGAGGTAGTCCTCGGCCAGGCTGTAGGCACCGGAACTGACCGGCCGGTAGGGAGCTGTGAGCGCGAGTTCGATGACGTCGAAGCGGTCCCGGGTTCGCTCCATGAATACCCGGGGCTCCTCGCCCACGGTTCGTACTCCAGGAAGGCCGTAGATGTCGGAGTCGGTGTGTCGGACCGCCCGAATCGCCAGCTGGTTGGGCTCGACCGCGGTGACCGTTCCCGCCTGGTTGGCGAGCGCCACCAGCACGCTCAGCCCGCCGCGCGGTTCCAAGACTGCCGCCGCCGCCTGCGGTCGCAGGAGATACGGGAGCGAACTCAGCATATGTGGAGCGAAGTCGGCAGCTTCCGGGGCGACGAGCGGGATCGGGCTCAAGTCGTCGCCGTCGAAAGTCAGTCCGTCCTGGGGAGGCGGGTTGCCGGGATACGTGAAGCTGAGTCCCGCCAGCGAACGAATCGACCCGCTCCGGATGTGATCCACTCGGGATACGGCGCTCCAGCGGGTCGAGATGACTTGGGCATCCGGAATGCGGAGGAGGGCGCTCAACGGCTTGTATTGAGACATCTCCATGTCGAGCAAGCCCGGCGGTGCGACCGCGATGATCGCCAGCACCAGGCTCAACCCGGAGAGGGACCACCGGAGTCGGCCGGATGCCGGTTCGACCACCCCCGCGAAGCTGACTGCCCCCGCCGTGGCGGTCAATGCCGCCACTGCGATCATTCCCACCCCGCCCAACCAGGCGAGCCCGCCGAGGGCGACGACACATCCGACTCCCGACCCGCCCAGGGAGTAGGCATAGACCCGGTTGGAGGCGACCGGGTACGGCTGATCCCGGCCGGTGAGCAGCACTCCGATTACCAGGCCGCCGAAGAGGAATGGCAGGGTGAGAACGAGGTAGTTGAAGGTGAGGATCCATATTTGGGTGGTGTCCCAGGCGATGCTGAATGAGTCGAAGGGGAACCGATTGACGAGGGCGTAAGCGGCGATCGTCGTCACCGACTGGCCGGCCGCCAGCAGCGCCCAGCGGCGCGGTCCACCGCGGCCGAGGGCGGGGAAGGCGGTCAGCAACGAACCGCTCGCCCCGAATCCGAGCAGCGCCAGGCTCACCGTGACGAAGACGAAGTGGTGAAACTGGGCAATCGCGAACACCCGGCTGAGCACGATCTCGAAGATCAGGACTGCGGCGGATGACAGTCCGATCCCGAGGCCAATGCTCCGGTGATGCCGCCGTGCCCTGCCCGGTGCAGCCATGTCAGGCACCTCTCAAGGCTATTGGAAGCCGCGTGAAGGATGCGCCGTTGATCTCCTCGGCTAACGTCGGGCTGTGGCGATGATCACGGTTCGGCAAGAGTCCGGGGATCGATACCTGGTGGTGGTAGAGGAGGGTGGCAGCAGCTCACAGCACCGGGTGACGGTCGACCCCGGCCAGCTCGAGGACCTGGCAGGCGGAGCCTCGGCCGAGGAGCTGCTCGAGGCGTCGTTTGAGTTCCTGCTGGAGCGGGAGCCGAAGGAATCGATCCTCTCGGAGTTCGACCTGCCGGTGATCGCTCGATACTTCCCCGAATACCCGGGCGAAATCGGCCGGCGCCTCTCCGGCTGATGGCTCAGAGGGAAACCGACATCCGGGGTGTGTTTGAGTCGGAAGGCCTGGAGCCGACGTCGTGGTCGAACCGCCCCGGCTATCGCTACGACTGGCACGACCATCCCTACCACAAGGTGCTCTACTGCCTGACCGGGTCGATCACGTTCCATACCGAGGCGGGTGACACCGGACTCAGCGCGGGTGACCGGCTGGATCTACCGCCCGGAACCCGGCACGCCGCCACCGTGGGTCCCGGCGGTGTTACCTGTCTGGAAGCCGCCCGGCCGAATCAATAACTCCTAGACCGGCTCGAGAAAGACGATCGGGATTTCCCGACGGGTGCGGGCCTGATAGGCCCGGTAGCCCGCGTAGGCCGCTTGGATACGCGGCCACCAGACCGCTCGTTCCTCGGGTACGGCGGTACGGGCGATCACCTGTCGGCTGGTGCCGCCGATGTTGATGGTTGCAGCCGGTTCGGCAACCAGGTTGAGATACCAATCAGGGTGATAGTCCCTTCCTCCCCAGGAGGCGATCACTACCACCGCTTCACCCTCCTGTAGGTACAGCAGCGGCACTGTGTGTGCCTGGCCGGAGATGCGACCCCGGGACGTGAGCAGCAGCATGTCGTTGGCCACCAGGCGAGTTCCGACCCGACCCCGGGTGGTCCGGTAGAGCGTGGCGTGGAGCCGGGAGAGGCGGCGAGCCGTGGAATCTCTCACCCCGGTAGGCGGCCCGGTTGAGGCGGCGGTGGGTCGGCTCGTTCCAGAATCACCCGAGCGGCGCGATCGCCGAACAAGTAGTCCCCGGCCCATGAGAGGACGGCGGCGATCCGGTTGCGGAAGCCGACCAGCTTCAGCAGGTGGACGCCGAGCCACATGACCCAGGCGGGGAACCCCTGGAAGGCCCACCGGCTGAATAGGTGCACGACCGCGGCATTGCGGCCGATCACGGCCATGTTGCCGAGGTCGCGGTAGTTGTATGCCGGGGGCGCATCGCCCTTGAGCAGGCAGAGAACACCGCCGGCGGCGTGAGTCCCCTGTTGGAGAGCGTTCTGCGCCACCATCGGGGCGGCCGCCTGCGGGAGGGCGAGGTCGCCGGTCACGAACACCTCTGGATAGCCTTCCAGCTGCAAGCTGGGCAGGACCGGGACCCGCCCGCTCTGCGAGGTCGGGAGACCCCAGCCCGACACGACGGGATCGCCTCCCACCCCTGCGGTCCATACCACCGTCGAGCTGTCGATCCTGGTTCCGTCACCGAGGGTGACTCCGGCGGCGTCGACGGACGCAACCGTGGTTTCGGTTCTCACGCTGACGCCCATCTTGTGGAGCCGGCGCCGGGCGTAACGAGCGAGGCGATTCGGATAGATCGAAAGCAACCTGGGCGTTGCTTCAACCAGGATGATCGAGACACTCGACGGATCGATCCCATGGTGGTCCTTGGCGATCGGTCCGTTGATGAGTTCCTGCAGAGCCCCGGCGAACTCAACTCCCGTCGGCCCGCCCCCGACGACCACGAAGGTCAGATGGGGGCGTCGCTCCTGCGAGTCGGCAGCCTGCTCGGCGGCCTCGAACCTTCGCAGAATGTGATTGCGCAGCACGACGGCCTCGTCGAGGGTGCGAAGCGAGAACGAGTGCTCCTCGGCGCCGTCCACTCCGAAGTATCGAGTGGTGCTGCCGATTCCGAGGATCAGGTAGTCGTATGGAAGCGGGCCGCGGTCCGTCCGCACCATCCGGTCGCCGAGGTCGAGACCTTGAACCTCGGAGAGCCGGAAGCGGGCGTTGTCCTGCCGGCGGAGGATGGTCCGAACCGGATAGGCGATGTCGCCGGGTTCCAGCTCGGCGGCGGCCACCTGATAGAGCAGCGGGAAGAACGAGTGGTAGTTGTTCCGGTCGACCAGCACGACGTCGACGGGAGCACCAGCCAGGGTCTTGGCCGCCCACAGGCCGGCAAACCCTGCACCGATGATCACGACTCGTGGCCGGTGTTCGCTCATGATGAGAAAGCTAGGGCAGGCGGCGAGTCAACGAGCGCCTACCGGCGGGGCCGATCGGGATGCGGGACCTCTGGCTCTATCGGCTGATCACACCGGCCGCAGTCATGAAGACGACCCGGAAGAAGGGGTGGTTCATGCAGCCGCTACCCCAATATGCTCACACGCCAGGTCACGGGGGCCATGGCTTCCGGGCTTGCTCCCGTGAGCCACACCGGCCTGTTTGCGAGCAACCGAGTTGGACGGGTGAGTCGTGGCCGCCGCAATGAGTTTTCTAGACACCGTCCGGCGGGCGAGCGTCTACCTACAAGAGCAGGGTCGGGTTTCGCCGAGGCGCGGGCAATCCTGGTAGCGGGAGAGGCCGGCGTAGGCAAGTCACGATTGATCTGGGCACTGCGGGCCAGGCTGGCCGCCATGCCTTCGAAATCGCTCTCCCACAAGCGGGTTGAGCCTTCGACGTCGGTGAACAGGAAAAGGAGGAGCCCGGTGGGTGGTGCGACGGTCATCCAGCGACATTCCCGGCAGGGGAGCAGGACGCTCCGAGGCACAGTGAGTCCGTGCCGCCATCGACCGTGTGGGGTACTAGAACAAGCGTGAGATGAGTTCGTTCGAATCCGATCAACCAGGCCGGGTGCGGCGGGAGCCTCCTCAACTCCGCCGGCTGGGCGTCGGGCACCTGACAGCATTGAGTCCCTACATGGTCCGAGCCGCGCTGACCGGACCGGAGCTGACGGGCTTCGCAACTCCCGAGCCAGCTGCCAGCGTCCGGCTGCTGCTGCCATCGACCGGAACTTCCGATCTCGTCGTCCCAGAGTGGAACGGCAACGAGTTCCTCTTGCCCGACGGGAAGCGACCCATCATCCGCACCTTCACGCCTCGCCGGTTCGATCCAGATGTGCTCGAGCTGGATGTCGACATCGTGCTTCACGAGGGCGGTGCTGCCTCCGCCTGGGCGCAAGCGGCGGAACCAGGCGACCCGGTGGCGGTGTCGGGACCGGGCCGCGGCTATCGCATCGATCCGGCCGCTCGATCGTTCTTCCTGGCCGGGGACGAGACCGCCATGCCGGCCATCGGCCAGCTGCTGGAGGAGATTGATGCCGCGGCCTCCGTGGGGGTCATCATCGAGGTCGGCGATCCCGCTGCCCGCCTCGATCTGCCGGCTCATCCGGGAGCGCAGATCGAGTGGGTGCAACGAGCAGCCGACGGCCTCCCCGGGACGGCGCTGGTAGAGGCAGTGGCGAGCGCGACCATCGAGCCGGGCACGAAGGTGTGGGTGGCCGGGGAGGCGGGATCGTTGGTGGCGATCCGCCGGCACCTGTTTGACGAGTTCGGTCTGGGGCGGGCCGACGTGACCGTGCGCGGCTACTGGAAGCACGGGCGTTGAGGATGGCCGTTGCTGGCGGCAGGTCAAGACTGTCGGACGAACCGGATTCCGGCTGCTTCGAGCAAGGCCAGAACTCGATCAGGGCGTCCGCTGGCACACCCGCCATGAGCACTGGCGCGGGGAATGTCGTGGCCGATATGGCGCCCAGCGGCGTCGGCGTGGAAGTTACCCCGAGGTGGCGTCGGCGTAGGAATTGACGTAGTGCTCGCGCATGGCGAATCCGTGAAATGCGCGGCGGAGCGGATGCTTGTCGGGTACGGAGGCTCCCATTGTCAACAGCGTCGCCAGTGTGAGCCGGGTTCTGTGATCGGGCCTGAATCGGTTGATGCGGAGCGATTCGAGTCGCGAAGAAACCAGATCGATGAGCTCCCCGGGAGTGTGGTCGGCGAGGGCGGCAATGGCCAGAAGATGTCGGTGGTCGGTGAGCGGCTTGCGGCGCCAACCGCGACGCTCGGCGGCCAGGCTGAGGAACCGATCGGTGGAGGCGGCCGGTTCGTTTAACGCCAGAATGCGAGCAACGTGCCGTTCGTTCTTGTATCCGGCCTCTTCTAGCTGCCCGACCGCCTGGTCGGCTCGATCGAGCGCGGTGTTCTGGTCGAGCCCAACCGCGTCGGAGATGGCAGCCAGCGTGAGGTCGAGGGCGTTTGTGAGCAAGCGGTGGCGTTGATTCCAGGCGGTGTGCAGGGTGCCAACCCGGTTCGCCACCACCTCGAAGCCCCCGTCGGTGGTGGTTGCCACGATTGCTCCCGCGATCCGGCGAAGTCGTTTGGACCGGCTTGACTGCCGGAGCGACTCGGCCACGGTGTCGACCGCCTCCACCACCCTGGCCAAATCGAGTTGCCGGGCGGCGGTAACCGCCGCCAGGGTCTGCCTGATGTAGTGGAGATCATGGGTAGGCCGCAGCAGATCCTCCAGTTGGCTGGTGCGGGTGAGGATCGCTGCGCTTGTCACCCCTTCGACTGCCCCAACCACGGCGGCGTAATAGAGATCGTCTGAGGTCTGGTACCAGCGTTTGCGAATTCCGAGCTCAGTGAGCGTCTGCTGGTAACGAGCATCGACGTCGGTGGGCATAGCCGCGATTCAACTACGACGCCAGCTGGCGGGGCGGCGTTGGTTGTTCACCGGTCCTTACCCCACGGCAATCGTTGGCAACTCGGATTGACGGCATCAGCCCCGACAGCCGGGACACACGTCGTGCAGGTCCCCCAGCGGCGTCGACGGCCCCGGATATCCGATCCCGGCCAGGTTCTTGGCCACGGCCGCCAGAATTGACGGGGATCGCATCTGGTCGTCGGCGGGTGCCGCCACCACCGAGATCTGCTGACCCTCGGCGATGTCGGCGTTCGAATAGGCCTGCCCGTGGGCATCTACCCAACAGATCAAATCCGGCGCGATGGTGATCGGGTGGTTGCAGGATGCTCGCCAGGCCAGTAGTGACTCGTTTTGCAGCGAGATGGTCACTTCTTCGCCCTCCCCGTTGGTGACGGTCACCAGTCCGAGGTCAAAGCCGCCTCCGGGGGTTTCGGAGATGGTCTTGATGGTGCCGGTGGTCAACACGGTGCCACCTAGTTGGCGGGCGGCATCGGTGGCCGGATCCTGAGAGGTGCGGAGCAATTCGCCCATGTTCCTGGCGCGAGTCATCGTGCCGTGGATGGCGGCCTTCTTGGCATCCGAGCCTTGCATAGCCCAGAAGGCAACGCCGGCGTCGTCGGGGAAGGTGCCGCTGCTGATTATTCCGCGCATCGCTTCGTCGGCGGCTTCTGCGCCGGCAACGTCGTACACCAGTGTCTCGGTGCCGTCTGCCAGCACGATCGGTGCCGGCGGGAGCCCGGCGGCGGCGTAGGTTGCCCACGGCAACGTCGGCATGGCCCGATCGGCCCCGGCCGCATCAACGATCGGCAGATCCAGCTGGGTCGACACGTAAATGGGCAGGAGAGTGTTGGCGGCCCCCACCTCACCGGGAAGCACGTACTCGAGCTTTTCCTGACCGGCCGCTTCCCGCCGCTTGGACAGTTGCTGGAACGCCGTGACCGCCACCGAGGCATCGAAGCCGTGGGTGGCCGCCTTCGGTGAGCCGGCTCCGGCCGAGACCGCCATCCAGGCTGCGTCCGGCAAATCACCGGGCTGAATAACCTCTACCGGCTTGCCGGCTTTGAGAATCGTCTCGAGCAGCTGCTTGCCGAGGTTGACCGGGCCCCCACCCCCGCTGCCCAAGAAGGCGGCTCCGTTGAGCAAATCGCTCAGTTCCTGCTTGCCCCATTCAGTCGTCTTTGCCATTGCTCACACCTTCCCGAATGTCCTGGGCCAGTGCGGCGGCCCGACCTGCTTCCTCCCCTGAGGGCGGGCTCATTTCCAGGACGACCCTCAAGATATCAAACCCTTCGCCAACCTGCCCGGCGTGGGCGAGCAGTCCGGCCAGGTCCATCCTGGACCGATACTCCCACGGAGTGGCCCCCTGCGCGACGGCCAAGTCGATAGCCGTTCGCAGCAGTCGCAACGCTTCAGGGGCCTCGGCCAGGTGTGCTTGCAGGCGGTGTAGCTCGGGGAGGAAGGCCCGCTCTCCCTGGGTGGCGCCAAACCGAACCGCCTCCTCGATGGCGGCATGAGCGTCGTGGGGCTGGCCGGTGGCGATGGCGGCGTCGCCGAGAACGGACGTAAACAGGGTTTGCGAGATCCCCATACCCCGCGACCGCAGCAGCTCGGCCGATTGTTGGATGAGCTTCAATCCGGTGGCGTCGCCCAGCTTGGCCTGGGCCCACCCGAGCGGGATGTTCCCAACCGGGATGTACACCGGGAAACCGTCCCGGCTGGCCAATTCGATGAGCCGGGTGGCCAGCCGGGCGACTCGTTCGGGCTGGCGGAGCTGGACGCGTAGGTACGCCTCGGTCTGGATGGCCAGCGCTTGGCTGAAGCTGTGGTCCAGCTGGGTGGCGAGCTCCACGGTTCCTTCCACCAGGGTCTCGGCTTCGCCGGTTCGTCCCTGCAGCCACAGGCTGTGGGCGAGCGGAAAGACGGCGGTGATGCGAGGGTTCTGGGCGAACCGCACCAGGTGGGAGTGGTGCATTTCCGGTCGGTAATGCTCGAGAACCCACGAGAGATGGGTCACCGCCTCCGGGAGCTCCCCGGCCCAGAAGTGGGAGTTGCCGACGTTGAGGTGGGCTTCCAGGAGGAGGTCCTCGTCGGCGAGGCGCTCGGCAATCTCCAGGCCGCGATCGGCGAGGTCGGCCGCGGTGTGGTGCTCGCCCCGGAACAGGTAGTGAGTGCGTACTCCGAACAG
Organism: uncultured Acidimicrobiaceae bacterium; assembly: GCA_947259275.1. GTDB lineage: Bacteria > Actinomycetota > Acidimicrobiia > Spongiisociales > SHLN01 > SHLN01. The sequence continues at coordinate 103,377 of CAMYMH010000001.1, forward strand.
GGCTTGAAACGCCTCGGGGGTGTCGCCGGCTTCCCGGCTCAACGTCGCCGCCCGCTCATAGGGCTCGAGGGTCTCGGGTGCGGCCTGGCCGTGAGTGGCGATTCGGCTCACGCCGAGCGTGTTGTTCAGGCCCAGCTCGACGTCGGGTCCGGTGTTGACCGCGTCCGGCAACAAGCCCAAGGCTCGCTCGGCGTGGGCTCCCGCCTCGGCATGGTTGCCTGAGCGCAGCGCGAAAGCCCCGGCGGCGTTGAGGTAGTGAACGGCCGAGTCGATGTGATCGGCGGCCTCATAGTGAAACGCCAGTGAGGCGAAGTGGGGGTCGAGGGCCCCCTGGTGGAGGTGTTCGATGCTCGATGCCGCCCAAAGGTGTCGGTCCTGTCTAGTGGATTGGAGCTGCATCGAATAGGCCGCCTCTTGCACCATGGCGTTGTCGAATCTCAGCAGCCCGCCCGGTTCCTGCGACCAGACTTGTTCGGCGGTGGCGGTTGTGATCGCTTGCGGCGGAACCGGTGGTGCCTGGTGGGTCAGCATGTGCTCGAGTTCGAAGGGATCGAATTCACGCCCGAGGATGGCGCCCAGCTGGACGACGGTACGCACCCCCGGCTCCAACACATCCAGGCGGGCTACCACCACAGCTCGCACATCCGGCGGGACCTCCACCGCCGAGGTATCGACAGTGGCCGGTGTGTCGCCACTGAGCAGGTCACGTTCTTGCAGGTATTTGATCACCTGGTGGGCGTTGAAGGGATTGCCGTCACATCGTTCCGCCAGCCAGCTGGCCAACTCGGGACTGATCGGCCGCCCCAGCAGGTCGGCGGCCAGGGCTCCGAGATCGTCGGTGTCGAGTGGTTCGAGACGGAACGTTTGCTCGACGAAGGGGAGCTCGGCTTCGAGCGGGCGACTCGTCATGATCATGGCCAGCGGCAGGCTCAGGCCGAACGCCTGTGCCAGGAAGTCGTGGGTCTCCGAGTCGGCCCATTGCAGGTCGGCGAATTCCAGGACCAGCGGCCTATCGGAGGTCACCGCTTCCAGCAATGTCATGAGCGCCCGGGATGTTCGGGCGGCTCGCTCGGCGGGTGAGGCTCGTTCCCAGGTCGATCCCGGTTCGGGCAGATCGACGAATGCCTGCAGGAAGGAGCGACCCATCTCGAGCTGCTCCTCCAGCTGGCCGTGGACGCTGGAGCTCAGCTCATCCCAGCGTTTGGCGAACGAGGCCCGGTTGGCGTCGGGGCTGGCTCCTGCTTCCTGACCGAACAGCTGCTCAACCAAGCGACGCCAGGGACCAAGTGCCCGGGTGGAACGAGCGTCGCTCGGACACACGAACCACGCCACGTCGGGAGGAAGCCGGCGGCGGGCCTCGGCCACCAGCCGGGTCTTTCCGATCCCGGCTTCGCCCTGGACGAGGGTGGCAGCTGTTTCCCCCCGCTCAACGACGCCCTCGAGCACATCGACCAGGGCGGCTAGCTCGCGGTGCCGGCCGATGAAGGAAGTGACCGGGGCGGCCTTCGCCTGCTGGGGTGATCCGAGCCGGTAAACCTCCTGCAGCTCGCCGAATCCTTTGAGGTGCTCTTGGCGTTGGAACTGCATGTCGAAGAGCTCGCCCGCCCGGGCGGCGGCTGTTGCATCGACCATCACTTCACCCCAGTCGGCCACCCCCATCAGCCGAGCCGCCAGGTTGACCGAACTCCCGTAGCACGTGTACTGTTCCCGGCTGTCCGAGCCCACGAACCCGGCGAACACCGTGCCGTAAGACAGGCCGATCCGCACCCGCCCACCCATTCGGCGAGCGAATTCGTGGGCGAAGCGGGTTGCCCGGTTCAGATCGTCCTCCAATCCGACCGGGACGCCCCACAGCATCATGACCACGCATCCCTTGTCGGCGAACTCGGGGGGGCTGAGCAGGCCGCCGTGCCGCTGCTGGAGGCCGAACACCACGTCCATGGCATCGCCGATGGCGGTGGCCTCGACGTTGGCGAACACGCTCACCACCTGGCGGAATTCGGCCGGGCGGTCCCACTCGAAAATCTCGGACGGATAGAACGGCCCGGCGCCGGCGCCGGTGGGCGGCGTGGCCGGACTGGAGTCAGGCTGGTGCGGTCCGTCGGTGACGACCCATCCGTCACCCTCCGTCGTTCGAGCGAAGCGGTCGTCGAGCCAGGCTGCGACGGTGTTGGTGACCGATACTGCACCGGGCCGGCCGGCAGTCTCGGCGGCGGCTGCTCGGGCAGTGGCGTCGCCGTAGATGAGGTAGGTGGCTCTTTCCTCGTCCGGGGATGTGATGATCATCCAGCGAAGATCGCCATGTCCGATCCCGACCCGCACCTGCGGGGTGTAGGTGCCGTCGGGTAGGGAGACCGGTTCGGCCCGGGCGATCCGGTCCTGCATCGCGAGGGCGGCGCCGACGGCCCGCGTGCACGCCTCGGAGCCACCGGGAAAGATCCCGGTGAACCCGTCTCCGGAGAACGTGCTGACGAACCCGCCGTGGCGGTCGACTGTCGCCACCAGCGGATCGAACACGGTGTCGAGGAGGGCGGCCAGTTGCTCGGCGCCCAGGTCGCCGCGACCGGCTAGGGCATCGGTGGTGGCGGTGAAGCCGACGACATCCACCAAGAGAGCGGCGGCGATGGTTGTTCCCGAAACCTGTCCGTTGGCCAGTTGGTCGAGCAGCCAGCCGGGCACCAGGGGGTGAGCTCGTCTCCGCTCACTCATCGGGACGGAACGGCACGCTGAGCGTTCCTGACATGTAACCGCACATCGTGTCGACGTCGTAGCCGCCCAGCCAAAAGTCGATCGGCCAGGGCTGGGAGGTTCCGACCTCGCCCTGCAGGTTCCGGCTTGGGTCCTCTACCCGCGGGGTGCCATTGAGGGGGAACGAATAGCACGCCTGCAAGCCCATGAACTGGGTGGAGGCAAGCATGGCCCCCACCAGCAGGGCGTCGTCTTCGATGGCGGTGATACGGCGTTGGAGCGCGGCCCGCTGCACGGTGTCTCTTTCCGGGGTGGCGGCGAGTAGTTCGGTCAGTTCGGCCTGTCGCCGGCGTCGCACCAGGTGGTAGTCGAGAAACCCGGTGGCCTCTGCCACCTCCGCCGATTGGACGGCGATCTGGTTGGTGCGAGGCGCCATCAGGGTGGGGTCGAGGAAGACGTCTTTGATAGTGAGGCCGGGTCGAGTGACGTCCCAGAGGGCTCTCCGCTGCAGGGTCACATCCGGGGTAGAGATCGTGAGGTGAAAGGGATCGATGGGGGCGTCGAATGGCTGGTAGACGTAGATGAGGTTTCGTTGGGCGAAGGTTGCATCATCTAACAGGTTCACGAGTGCCCCGATCAGGGGATGATCCGGGACCGGTGTACTTCCGACGGTGACCGACCGCACCGTCACCCCCACGTCGTCGTTCCGGGGATAGCGCGGAGCTACCGGATTCTGCAGACGGATGATGCGGTCCAGGTCGGGCTCTCCCGCCACCGCGAACGTCGGGCCGCTCACGCCCCGGGGCTCGTCGACCGGGTCGGGATCGGTAGCGAATCTGCACTGCCACCACCCCTCGAAGTGGATATCAAGCATCCGCCGCCGCCAGCTCGGTCTTGAAGCGCCGGGTCATCAGCTCGATCGACTCGGCGATGTAGGCCAGGCGGGCGGGAGCATCGGGCTGAGCGGCCACCGCCCCGGCCTTCGCCACGAGCTGGTCGAGGCGCTCTCCCAGCACGACCCAGGCGGCGTCCGAATGGGGCAAGAACTTGAGACCGGGCTCCAGCTCGAAGCTGGGTCCCGCCCTCAGCTCGCCGTCGGGGTGGGCGGGCAGACTGGTGAGGACCTCGCTGAGCGGTCGTATGACCATCGTCATCATGGGGAAGAAGCCGGCCGCCTGTAGTTGCTTGATGTCGGTCGCGCTCTCATCGGTGTGGGCGAACAGCCGGATCAGCATGAGCAGCATCACGTTGTAGGCCTCCATGAACAGGTCGAGCACCTGCCGGCTGAGGGGATGGTCGATCACGGTCACATCGGTGTCGCCGTGCCGCCGATACAGGACCGGGTTGGGGGCCACGTTCCGGGCCGGCTGGAACGGGCCGGCAGCCTGGAGTTGTTCGAGGATGTTGACGAACACCTGATAGTGACCAAGATCGCCGGCGACGATGCCGCCTTCGCCCTGCTCGGTGATCAGGTCGATGGCGGCCAGTGCCGACTGCTTGTTGTTGATGGGGAAGAGGAACACGTCATAGCCGCCTCCCATCGCTCCCACCCGGGGGAAGTCGGTGCCCAGGTCGACTCCACTCACCTGCTGGGACGCTCCCTCCAGGAACAGATCGGTGGTGGAATCCGCCAGCTCCACCAGCACGGCTCGCACCCGCTTGTAAAGCTCGCCCACGTCGCTGTATTCCAGCGGGGGCAACTCGCCGTCGACGGTGGCAGGACGCTCGACGCAGAACGCATCGCCGGGGTCGATTTCTTCGGGTCGCTCGTAGCAAATGAACCGCCTGAGGGCATCCTCCCCGAAGGGAAGCAACGCCATCTCGTGTCCCCACATCGGGGTGTAATAAGGGAATCGGGGATGGCGGAATTGGGGCATGCCGCCGACGGCGGTCAACAGGTTGCAAGCCAACCCGAGATGCTCCATCTCCTGGCGGGCGACCATCAGAATGAATCGCTCCCACCGCACTACCTGATTCATCTGGTCGGGTGTGAGACCTTCCTCTTCCGTCTGCTTGAGTGTGAGAGCCGCAAACAGATACTGACAAACGAGTGAATGTTCGACCTCGGCGGCCATGGTCAGCAGGTCGATGAGTTCTCGGCGAGTAGCAGTCATGGCTCCATCGACCCTACTCATCGGTAGAGTCGGCCGCCGGGAGGATCTGACAAATGGCTCGGTTGCTGGCGACGGTGGTGGCGGTGATGGCCGCGCTGCTGGCGCTGTTCATTTTGGCTGAAGCGCTGGCGATTCCCGGCCTCATCAACCCCGAGGACTACATGGGCCGGGGCGGGGTGATGGCCTTGCTCGGGATGGCGCTGTTGGTCGCCGACGTTCTCCTCCCCGTTCCATCAAGCGTGGTGATGGTGGCACACGGTGCCCTGTTCGGGTTCGTGTTGGGTGCGGCCGCCTCACTGCTGGGAGCGGTGGGAGCAGCTGTGGCCGGGTACGGCATCGGGCGTCGTGGGGGCCCGATGATGGCGCGGCTGCTGGATCCGAGGTTGGTGGCGCGTTCCGGGGGCATGGTCCGAAGCTGGGGAGAGTTAGCCATCATTGCCACCCGGCCGGTGCCGATTCTGGCCGAGACCACCGCCATCCTGGCCGGGGCGGGAGGACTCGGGTGGACGAGATTGTTGCGGGGCGCCGCGCTCGGGTCGGTGCCACCGGCGCTCCTGTACGCGTGGGCGGGTGCCAGCGCGGCCGATGTGGGTGGCGGGTTGGTGGTGTTTGCGCTGGTGTCGGCGGTGGCCGTCGCCACCTGGCTGGTGGGCCGTATGGTTGGGATGTCGGACGCCGCGGCCCCGGTCGAGCGCTAGCCCGATCGCATCGAGCGATGAGCCGGGACGGACAGGGTATGAAGCTGGTGGCTGATCTGGGCAACCGCGTGGGGTGAGTTGCCGGATGATCCGATTGCAGCTCGCCGCATCTGCCTCAGAGGCGTTTGATATCAGAACCGGGCCCGGTTCCTTGCCTCGGAGGCCGATCAGCCCGCACCCGACCCTCAAGCTGGTGCCGATCCTGCCGATGGAGGGTGATCCCTAATCCGCGAGTCACAGTTTGTTCGTCGACGCCCAAGTTCATATCAGACGCATTCTTGGTGCCCTCGCGCTCATAGCGGTGTTGCTGCCAACGCCGGCCAACGCCGGTAACAGCCCCGGCGGGGATGCCGCCGGGGCCTGGCCTGGCACATTCTCCGAGTACACGATGGCCGACGGCAGCAGCATCGTGGATGTCCAGGACAACAACCCCGACTACTCCGACATCTGGGGAGGCAGCGCCGATGCGTTGCCGAGCACCTTCTTCGGCAGCGACGGCACCAACATCTTTTTCCGCATCCGGGTCCGCGGCAACCCGGAGAAGAATGGTGGGCTCCAATCGACGGTGTTCCTGGTTTCGATCGCCGTCGGTGGCACCCAGGCCGCCGTGGTTGGATTGAACGGAAAGCCATCGTCGGTCGATTTCGTCTACACGGGCAACGCCGACGGAAGTGTGACCGGTCAGGTCTATACGACACCGTTCACCAACGACGGTTCCGGCACCAGCGCAGGTGCCCGCTGGTCGACCGCCCCGGACGAGGGCTACTTCGTCGATTTCCAGGTCCCGATCTCGGCCATCACCGCGCTGGCGCCATCGGTTACCCCGTCCACTCCCGTCCAGCTGTTCTTCGGGACCTCGCAGGCGGCAAACCTGTCGGTGATCAACAAGGACTTCATGATCGGCTCAGACGTCAGCTACGTGGGCTTGTCGACCGTCACCCTCTCAGGTGCGCCGGCCGGTGTCGCCCCCACCGCCCAAGACGACACCGCCACCGTGGACCAGGACGGGTCGGTGCTGGTCGATGTTGACGCCAATGACGTTGATCTCGACGGCGACCTGGACCCGGCTTCGGCTGCCGTCGGCACTCCGCCCGCCAACGGCAGCCTGGCGAACAACGGCAACGGCACATTCACCTACACGCCGGACCCGGGATACCGCGGTCCCGACTCTTTCACCTACACGATCTGCGACTCGATCGGACTGTGCGACTCGGCCACCGCATCGGTCACCGTGCAACCAGGCGGTGCTCCGCCGGTCGCCAACGCCGACCTCGCACGGCTAGCCGAGGATGGCTCGGCGGTCATCGACGTGGCGGCTAACGACGTCGATCCCGACGGCGACCTGGACCCCACATCGGCTGCGGTGGCCACCCCGCCCGTCAACGGCAACCTGGCGAGCAACGGCGACGGCACGTTCACGTACACGCCGGACGCCGACTACAACGGTGCAGACTCGTTCACGTACTCGGTCTGTGACCTGGGCGGACGGTGTGACTCGGCCACGGTCACTCTCACCGTCGACCCGGTCAACGATCCGCCGGTGGCGGTGGCCGATACCCCAACCGTGCTCGAAGATGGATCGGTCGTGATCAACGCCGCCGCCAACGACACGGACGTAGACGGGGACCTGAATCCGACGACGGCCGTGATTGCCGTCCCGCCCGCCCGCGGAACCGTCGCCGCCAATGGGGACGGGACCTTCACCTATACCCCCGATCCGGACTTCAGCGGGACCGACTCGTTCACCTACACGATCTGCGACTCGAGCGGGTTGTGCGATTCCGCCACCGTCACCGTCACGGTCGACCCGGTCAACGATGACCCCACCGCCGCCCCCGACACCTTCACGTTCCCCGAGGACACCTCGCCAACGCTCGACGTCTTGGCCAACGACGGGGATCTCGATGGGGATCCGCTCACCATTACCGGCTTCGACGCACTCAGCGTCGCCGGAGGAGTCGTCTCGTGCTCGGCGGCATCCTGCACCTACACGCCGCCGCCCGATTATTCGGGGCCGGACTCGTTCACCTACACCATCGATGACGGCAACGGCGGCATCGGCATCGCGACCGTCACGCTGAACGTCGTCGGGGTCAACGACGGGCCCGGGATCAACGACGATCCGGTGACGGTGAATGAAGACACTCCACTGATCGTCGCCGTCCTGGCCAACGACACCGATCCGGAAGGAGACACCCTCAGCATCGACTTCTTCAGCCAGCCTCCCAACGGAACGGTCACCGACAACGGAGACGGCACCCTCACCTACACGCCGGATCCCGATTTCAGCGGTATCAACTCCTTCACCTATCGGGCCTGCGACGACGGGACTCCAGCTTTGTGCGATGAGGCCGTGGTCACCGCCACCGTTGGTCCGGTCAACGATGCTCCGGTGGCCGGGGCCGACTCGGCGGCCACCGACGAGGACGTGCCGGTGGTCTTCGATGTCCTGGCCAACGACTTCGACCAGGAAGGTTCTGCACTGGCGATTTCGACCTACGACGTGGCGTCGACTGCCGGTGGAACGGTGGCCTGCACCCCGGCGGGCTCCTGCACGTACACGCCCCCACCGTTGTACTCAGGAAGTGACTCGTTCACCTATACGGTCGCCGACGGCAGCGGCGGAACCGACACAACCACGGTGACGATCGCCATCGGCCCCGTCAACAATCGCCCGGCAGCCGGCGCCGATGGCGCGTCTGTCACCGAAGACACGCCAACCACCTTCATCGGCGCCACCCTGCTGGTTAACGATTCCGACCCCGACTTCGACCCTCTGACCATCACCGCCGTTGCGGACGGTGCCCACGGCACGGCCGTTGTTGTCGGCGGCGACATCGTCTACACGCCTGCTCCCGACTACAGCGGTGGCGACACGCTCATCTACACCGTGTGCGATCCGGGCGGGTTGTGCGATACGGCCCAGATCACGGTCACGGTCGACCCGGTGAATGACGATCCGGTTGCGAAAGAGGACACCGCCACCACCGACGAGGATGTGCCGGTCACGGTGTCGGTTCTGGCCAACGACTCCGACGTCGAAGGCAACGCCTTGACCGTCACGCTGATCCCCACCACTCCGGCATCTGGCACCGCGGTAATCAACGGGGACAACACCATCACCTACACGCCGGCGCTCGACTTCTTCGGTGTAGATGAGTTCCAGTACGAGATCAGCGACGGCAACGGAGGGACTGCGACCGGCTGGGCGCGCTTCGTAACTGTCAATCCGGTCAACGACGCTCCGGTAGCCGGCCCCGATACGGGCGCCGTCGACGAAGACTCTGCGGTGACCGTCGACGTGCTGGTCAACGATGCCGACGTCGACGACGTGGTCCTCACCATTGCTTCGCTCGGAAGCGCTGCCAATGGGACCATCTCTGACAACGGCGACGGCACAGTCACCTACACGCCCGATTCCGATTACGCGGGGACGGACGCCTTCACCTACACCGTGTGCGACTCCGGCGGTTTGTGTGACAGCCAGACAGTCACCCTGACCGTCGATCCCCTCAATGATGCGCCGGTGGTGGTGGATGATCCGGTGGTGGTGGCGGAGGATGCGGTGGTGACGGTGGATGTGTTGGCGAATGACTCGGATGTGGATGGGGATGGTTTGTCGGTGTCGGGGGTGTCGTCGCCGTCGAATGGTTCGGTGGTGGTGAATCCGGATGGCACTTTGACCTATACCCCGGAGGCTGATTTCTTCGGGAGTGATTCGTTCACCTATACCGCCACCGACGGTACCGCCAGCGTGGTCGGTGCGGTCACCGTCACGGTGGCGCCGGTCAACGATCCGCCGACCGCGCCGGGAGTACAGGCGGTCGGAGCCGGCGTCGGGGAACCGCCGCCGCCCCTTCCGATCGGCGATCCGGAGGGTGGCGTGTTGACGGTCACCGTAATCGACGGAGACCTGCCTCCCGGCCTCACCCTCAACCCCGACGGCAGCTGGGCCGGCGAAGCCACCGAGCAGGGCACCTTCGCCTTCACTGTTGAAGTCTGTGATGAGGCGGGCGCATGCACGGTGTCGGTGCTGTCGATCTCGATTGCCCTCCTGCCGGCCACCGGGATCCCGGCGGTTCTTGTCTCCCGGTTGGGGCTGCTCCTTGTGCTGCTGGGTTGGACCGTCCTGCGCTGGGGCAATCGGCTCCTCCCCTCAACTGAATAGGCCGGCTAACCGCCTTCTCCCGCGTCGAGCATTCATTGCCATGCCGGCAAATCGCTGACTGGAGAGAGAACATCTTCGATCTCGACGCCCGGGACGAGTTCTGGTCCCGGCCAATCCAACTACCTCTGCGGCCCCGGGCGCCTACCGCTCGGGTGGCGGCACATCTGCCCGGGCCGAGTTGCGATGGAAAGCGGAACTCTGAGGTGAGGGACGTTGATGGGTCGGTCCGAACTCAGTTGTCGGGTGTTCTCGAAACCTCGAGAACTTCGAAACAAGATCGCGCCTCCGAACGTCATATGCCTACCAACGAGCGACGCTCCCGGAAGGAAGCCAAGCTGCCCAACCGGTGGCGGCGCTCCGGATGAGACATGAAACCGCCGCCTCGGCGCTAGTTCTGGGAGGAACTTTGACCATCCTCGACGCCGACGGCTATGTCGCTCGGATCATCCAGCAATACGTTCCGTAGGCGTTACCCCGGAACAGGGCCGGGTCCGCCCGGCCCATGTGTCCGCCCGGATGGCATTGGTATCCGTGGTCGAGTCCGTGCGGGGTGGTTAGTTCGCTTCTGGATGCTTGAACCCGGTCCGCTCCTTCGGAGTCGTTCGGGTAGTCGATTGATGAGAACTCCGCAGGTCCCGGCAGAGACTTCATTCGCTACCGCAAGGGAATCCAGCGGGCGAGAAACTCGCCTGGCGGGATATGCGCATGGTGGAGCGCTGGTGGACGCGGCATGATTGTGTCCGTGAGATCGAGAGCAATGGCATGGACCTTGGCCGGCATGGCGGTGCTGGCGGCGGTGGTGGCCCTGGTTGTCGCAGCTGGCGGCGGGGGAGACGACGCCGGCGATGGCGCGGAGCCGGAGGTACTGGCCGCGACCCAGACCTCCGTGACCGAGGTCCCACTGCCGGACCCTGCACCCGGGTCGGCTACCGTGCCTCCGCCTCCCGTAAGCACCACGACCACCACGGCACCGCCGGCGACCACGACCACGACGACCACGGCAACCACTGCGCCGCCGGTGACGACGACCACGACCACCACGACACTGCCGGTGACGACGACCACCGCGTCGGTTCCTCCGGTCTCACCGTCGAGTGGGTACACCCCGGTACTCAAGCCCGCGACCGGGCCCGGCAGGGTTGCCCCGGGCGGCGTTCTCACCAAGCACCTGGCGGCGGACATCGCCATCGCCTTCGGCTTCGACACGGCCGAGGTGGTGGCGGCCATCGCCGCAGTCGAGCTGCCGCCTGAAGCCGGCGGCAACCCGGAGGGATGGCTGGCGCCCGGCACCTATGAACCGGCCGACGGCGCCGGCGCGGCGGAAACCGTGCAGGCGATGGTGGATCGCCGGGTGGCCCAACTCGAGGCGCGCCAAATCTCCCGGGATCAGTGGCACCGGGTGCTGACCGCCGCCTCGGTGATCGAGAAGGAGACGTACAACCAGAACGAGAAGCCCCGCGTGGCACGGGTGCTCGCCAACCGGCTGGCCGGCGGCGGGCCCCTGCAGATGGATTCGATCATCCTCTATCCGGTGCCGGAGGACCGGATCTTCACCACCAGGGAGGAACGGGCCTCGGACCAGCCCTACAACTCGTACCGGCATAACGGTCTGCCGCCCACGCCGATCTGTTCCCCCGACGAGGCGTCCCTCGACGCGTTCCTGGCCCCGCCGCCGGGCAACTGGTGGTTCTACGTGACCATCGACCTGCACTCGGGCGAGACTCGCTTTGCCGTCACCTTCGAGGAGCACCAGGCCAACGTCGAGCTGCTCCGCGCCTGGCTGACCGACCACCCCACCCCGTAGCCGGCGTCGGATCAGCCCGGGCTGGCGCAGGACGACGGGTCGATGCCCTGAATACCCGGGGAGGGTCGGCAGCGTTAGCCGGAGCCGACGGGGATTGATTGGTGAGGTCGGGAACCTTCGACCCTCCGCCCCGGAGGCCTCACGGAGGAGTGAGCCCGTCGAGCCCGAGCGATTGTGCGAGCTCGTACACATAGCGGCGGTGCGCCGGGCGGTTGGTGCAGCTGTCGTAATAGGAGCGCAGCACCTCGTCGGCATCGTCAATCCGCTCGAGTCGGCGGAGGATCATCACCACCGGGAGGTCGGTCGGGGTCGGGAGTGCCTCTCGTCCTCCCGCCTGGAACAGGTCGAGTATTGCCGCCCGAGTTCCCCGCCGGGACAGCCAATCGAGTCCCGGTCCCAGCAACACTGATGACACGCGGTCGGCCGAGGAGGGTTCGTCGAGTGACCACCAGACATCCTCGGCGCGATCCATGAAGTGTCCGAGACGGACGCGGAGCTGGCAGTCATAGTCGTTGAGGAACCCCGGGAATACCTCGCCGGAGGGCGCCATCTGCTCCCAGGCTTCCTCAACAGCCACCCCCAGATTCACGGTGAAGAGCCCGTATAGGTCGAGCCGGAACGGGGGGATCGGTTCCGCGCCGGGCGGCTCCTTCGGTCCCATCTGGAAATTGACGACCTGGACTACTCCGTCTTCGACCGATCGATTGAACGTGTGGCGGCGCTTCCGGAAACCAGCGGTCTTCAGCTCCGGATGGATTTGCCGCACGATTTTTGCCATTTCGTCCGCGTACTCAGTCACCGCCGATCTCCATGTGTTGGGTACTTCGCCGGCCAGAGGCCGACACACGGTGAGGGTACGACGTTTCGGCCACCGTCGAGTCCCGCCCCCCGTCTCCTGCGATCCACTCACGTTCACCGCGGCTCTTTGCGCCGCCGGTTTCACCGGGGCGGCCGTAACTGTCGTTCGCCTCTATCCACCAGTAATTGCGTGGTACGAGTGACGGGGTGCCGCGGGTAGGGGCGGCACCCCGCTTCACCGTCGAAACGGCGGCCCACCCGTTGGGAGACTCCAACCAGGCAACTCCTGGCTTCCACCCGTCCGGGATGCCGGCCGGCTCTGACGGGCCGAGCTCCTTGGTCCATACGGGAGTGGCCTCGTAATACTTCGCCGTTCGTCGCATCAAATTGCAGAGGGTATTGGCCCCACAACATTGCAGGGAGAAACTCCGTGAGGGAGTTGCCATCAGACCCGCCTGAGCCTCGCGTAGTTGGCGGCCCGGCCCGGAATCTCACCGCGACTGTCAAGGGTTGGGGGACAGCTGGTTTGATCCACGCTTTGCCCAAGGACTCAACAACTCCAGCGAGATCACATCAAGGCCAGTTCGGTCGAGATGTCGATGGCGTCCCGGATGCTGCGCGCCACCGGACAGGAATCGGCGTGCACGCGGTGGGCCCGCTCGACCTTCTCGCGGTCTTCGGCGGTTTCTACCCCCCGCAGTGTGTAGGACACGTGGATCCGCTTGACCACCAGGACCTTGCCCTCCTTTTCGATCTCACCCACGGTCTCTGATGTCAGGTTCCCGTTGCTTGCGTTGATGCCACGCGCCTCCAGCGCGCCTCCCAGGGTGCCGGTCAGTCAACCGCCGGCGGCGGCAACCAGGTAATCGATGGTGGTGGCGTCCGGGGGGAAGTCATCCGGGTCGACTCCGTAGTGCTCGGCGATCTCGCTGTGCACCCCGAAGGTGATGTGGGCGTCCTGGGTGGGAAGCCACGCTTTGCGCATCGGCCCCCGCACTCGCTCGATCTTCACCACCGACCGATACGCCACCTCTGACATGCGACACCTCCTGACAGGAATGTAGCCGAGCCGGTTGGCGAAGCGCGCCCGCCGTAGACCACGCCGGTGGGAATGATCCAGCCCTCCCCTCTCCCGCTCATGCGGGCAGCTACCCGAGAATTCAACCTGGCGTCGAGAGCGGACCGGTAAGGGCAAGGACCAGCTCCTTGAGGAACCGGGCGGCGGGCGCTCCGTCGACGAAGGCGTGATCGAAGGTGAGCGACAACACCATTTGGTGACTGGCCACAACCGCCTCGGTGGCATCGAAGGCTGGGACTTTCCTCATCGCTCCCACACCGAGGATGGCAACCTGGGGCAGATTGATGATCGGGGTGAAGCCTTCAACACCGAGACTGCCGAGGTTCGTGACCGTGAAGGTTCCCCCCTGGTAGTCGGCGGTCGTGAGCGCCTTGGTCCGGGCTCTCTGCGCTAGCTCCTTGATACTGTCGGCGAGCTGGCTAATCGTGAGGGCATCGGCGTTGGCTATGACGGGAGCGACCAGACCGTCGTCGGTCTGAACCGCCACCGCCACGTTCACCGCCGCGGCCGGTGAGAAGTCATCGCCCGTCCGGGACCCGTTGAGTTCTGGATGATCGGCCAAGACCACCGCAGTGGCTTTGACGATCGCAGCCGAAATGTTGGTGGGGGGCTCCGGTCCGAAGTCGACGGTCGTAAACAGCGTCACCGGAGCCGTCTCGGCGTGGCTTTGCCGCATGTTGCGGGCGATCACCGCGCGTAGGCCCTGAAAACCAGTAGCAGTTCCGGCCTGCCCCCGCACGTCGTCCTCGGTGATTCGTCCGCCGGGACCGGACCCGGCGATGGCAGCGAGGTCGACGCCGAGCTCTCGACCCAGCCGCTTGGCCGCGGGTGAGGCCTTGACAGCCGGCCCCTGCTCAGGTGCGATCGCGGTGGTCGGCGCAGGCTCGGCGCCAGATCCGAGCGATTCGACGATCTGGCAGATCGGACTGGCTTGGGCAACCGGGTCGCCAATTGCGACCCGGTTGACAACATATCCACCGATCGGAGCGAACACCTCCGCCGCTACCTTCTCAGCCTGTACTTCGGCGATCAGCTGGTCCGGCTGGCAGGCCTGACCCTCGTCGACAAACCACGCCGTGATTACGGCATCCTCACCAGCTTCAGTGACGATCGGCATCGCCACATCGGTGGCCGCGTGCGTTGACATGTTTCGCCTAGCTCGAGGCCACCCCCGCCGCAGCCGCCACGATCCGCTCGGTGGAAGGGAGGGTCCATTCCTCGAGCCCGTGGCTGTACGGGATGGGAACATCAGGCGTCGCCACCCGCACCGGTGGGGCATCGAGATACTCGAACGCTCCCTCCACCGCGGTGGTGATGATTTCGCCGGTCATGCCGAAGCTCTGGTAATCCTCGTCGACCACAACCAGTCGCTGCGTCTTCTTCACGCTATTGATGACTGCTTGGCGGTCGAGTGGCACCAGCGATCGGAGATCGAGCACCTCGGCGGAAACACCCTGGCTTTCCAAGGTTTCGGCCGCATCGAGCGCTTTGTGGACCGAGAGCCCAATCGTGACCACCGTCACATCGGTGCCCTCACGAGCAATTCGCGCTTCGCCGATGGGAACCTCGTACGGCTCTTCAGGAACCGGTTCGGTGGCGCGGGGGTTGTTGACCATCCATCCGAGGCCCAAGGCTCCCTTGTGGAACATGTACACGACCGGGTTGTCATCTCGAATGGCCGAGATCATCAATCCCTTGGCGTCATACGCACTCGACGGCACCACCACTTTCATTCCCGGCAGGTGGGCAAACATCCCCCACAGCGTTTGGGAGTGCTGTCCGGCGTCTGAGTAGCCGCCTCCGACTGCAGTGGTCAAGACGACCGGCACCTTGATGTTGCCCCCGCTGAAGTAATGGATCTTGGCCATGTTGTTGTAGATCTGGTCCATACATACGCCGAAGAAATCCACAAACATCAATTCCACGATCGGCCGCATGCCGTTGATGGCAGCTCCCACCGCCGCGCCGATGAAGCCGGTCTCTGAGATCGGCGTGTCAATGATGCGATCCGGGCCGAACTTGGCCAGCAGGCCTTCGGTCGATCCGAAGATGCCGCCGTACACGCCGACGTCTTCGCCCATGACGAAGACCGAGGGGTCGACGTCCATCTCTTGAAAGATCCCCTCCGCGATCGCTTTTTGCATCGTCAGTTTTCGATCAGTTGCAGCTGTGGTCATAGCGTCGAGCCCTTTCTGTGCTTATGCGAAGACATGGTCGAGTGCCGCTTCAGGCTTGGGATAGGGACTCGCCAGCGCGAACTCCAGGGCCTCTTCCACGATGGCGTGCTGGGCCTCCTGGATCGCGGTTTGCTCGTCGGCGGACAATATGCCCTCGTCGGCGAGGCGTTGCCCGAACACCACCAGGGGATCACGCTGGTTCATCTCTTCCTTGAACTCGTCATCCCGGTAGGCGTCGGCGTCACCCTCGAAGTGTCCCCACAGTCGATCGGTCTTGATTTCGATCAGGCTGGGACCATCGCCGCGGCGGGCCCGGTCCATGGCTGCCCCCATCACCTCGTACACGGCCACCGGATCATTCTCCGACACCAACACTCCGGGAATCCCGTAGGCCGAGGCCCGATCGCTGTTGTCGGGAATCGCCGTCGAGGCGGCCTTGGGAACGGAGATGGCGTAGGCGTTGTCCTCACAGACGAAGACCACCGGCAGCTTCCACAGCGCGGCCAAATTGATGGACTCGTGGAAAGCTCCCTGGTTGGCGGCCCCTTCACCGAAGTACGAGAGGGCGATGTTGTCGGTGCCCTTGAACCGGAAAGCCAAGGCCGCGCCCACTGCAACCGGCATGCCTTCGCCGATAATGCCCGAGCAGCCAAAGTTCGGTTCAACTGAGAACAGGTGCATGTGGCCGCCTTTGCCGCGACCCAGGCCGGTCTCGCGTCCGAAGATCTCGGCGGCCATCTTGTTGAGATCCACCCCTTGGGCAATGGCTACATGGTGGGGGCGGTGGGTGGCAGTGATGGCGTCGCCGGGCTGCAGGTGAGGACGCATCCCGACCGCCACCGGCTCTTGCCCGGCAGCCAGATGCATCTCACCGGGAATCAGCCCCGCCGCGATATCAAATGCCGGCAGTTTGTCGGCGAAATACATTTCTCGGATGCGCTCCTCGAAACGCCTGATCTTGACCATCGTCTCGTACATGTCGACCAGATGCTCCTTCGGAATCTCCATGCCGACCTCCTTTCTCCGGATTGACCGGAACGCTCGCGGTGGCCTCAGCGATACAGATATCGCGATTTTACTCAGGGCGATAGGGCCGAAAGTGGGTCGCGAAATGCGGCTGCGAGATCGAGAACCGACGGTCCCGGGACCGGGCGCACAACTCCATCCACCGCCGGGAGACGGCGTTCACCGTCGAGGGCAATGAGACCGGCCGTCTCGGCCAGGTGTACTTCTGCTCCCTGTGGCAGGTCTTGGTGGTCTGCCACCGGAATATCGAGGACGACGCCGGGCCCGAACACCGCCCGAACCGTGGTACTCCCACCAAACGTGATGCGGCGAGCGTGCCCGGACCGAAGCGGACCCAGGGCGGCGCTGATCGACGCCACCCCCACGGCGGTACGGCGCGACGAACTGACAAATGCCTCGACTAGTTGATGGGGATCCCATATGGCGCCGGCTCCCACCCACCGGTCGCGGACGACGACCGCGTCGATGACGGCGAGAGCCTCGCCCTCGGTAGTTTGGACGGCGATGGCGGTGGTGGGGGAGAAGGCGCCGCTCGGCCCCGTAACCGCCAGCCCGGCGGCCAAGCCGGTGACGGTGGGTTCGTCGTTGAGAGCGAAAGCATTGTTGGTCCCGGCTGCCACCGGAATGAGTGGTGCCTCGGGCCAGCCTTCGGCGGCTGCCCGCACGGTTCCGTCGCCGCCGACCGTGACCAGCGCGCGGGCGTCATGGCCGGCCAAATAGGCCGCACCGGCTCTGGTGTCGGCCTCAGTACCTATTACCTCAATCGGGATATAACCAACCTCGGGCCCGTGCTCGCCGGCCAGGCGGGTGGCCCGGCGGACCAGACCCGCTTGATCATCGAGGGCCAGGATGCTGACCCCGGGGACCGATCCAATCCCAACCAGAAGCCGAGCCACCAGGTTGGCCTTCTCCTCGACGTCGACAACTCGGGCCAGGCCCGTGAGTCTGCGGATGTCTTTCGAGGAGACCGGATTGGCGATGAGTCCGACGATCATGGCCGCCCAGCGTAGAGGGACGGCCCGGTCCAGGAAGGTCGGCCACGAATCACAACGGCCGGGACCTGACAGGGTCACTTGATAACGAATGCCCCGGTCGGGGGCGACCGCCGTCATAGCGACGTCGAGTAGGAACCGTTCCCAGGACAAGCAAACTTCTGCCCACGTGGCGGCGAAGGCCCCAACCTGAGCAACCGAGACACCACCGGCTAGGCCCGACGTCGCCACAAATCAACACCCGGTCGATTCGGCTATCGGATACCGGCCCCAGAACCGCTAGCCGAACCCAAGTGAGATCACTCCCTTGTCGATGAGGCCCTGGGTGAAAGGACGCGAAGTCGCCAGCTTCACGCCGTAGGTGTCACGGAGGAACCACTCCAGGTGGACGAGAGCGGTGGAGCGGACTGCACTGACCTTCTGCTGGTGGACGAGATCGTAGATCGCCACCGCCGCGCGGATCTTTGGATTCCCGGCGATTGAATAGAGAAAGTCGTAGGGGAGAGCGGCGACGTCACCGATCAGGAGGGTGGGAGTACCGACGAGGCGCTCCAACCCGAAGAAACTGTGCCGTAGCTCTATCCGGGTTTCGGCCCCGGCGTCGTTGATCACCAACCGAGCCGCCCCGGCGTCGCCCTCTTCTGCTACAGCTACTTCAACACCGTCTAGCTCGTCCCGGCAGTGAAGGGCGAACTGGGCGAGGATCATCCCATGCCTTGGCGCGCCCTCGCCCCACCCTACCGGCCGGCCCATCGCGGAAGCGTCGAGCATGCCGCGTACCGCCTCGCCGGCCTCTTTGCCGAGCCGCAGCAAGTCGCCGGCGGCCTCGACGAGGTCCGATTCGCTCAGTACCTGCACAATTTCATCCGGATCGGTGTCGGGAAGGAGCCTTCCAAGTTCGGATCGCGCGGTGTCGAGCGCAATGCCTCCCTCCTGGCAGATTCGCTCGTCTGCCAGAGCCTCGAGCATCGTCAATATCCCTATTCGCTCCTCGGCGATCCAGCGATGAATGAGAGCAGCAATGTCCACGAGCCATCGAGCATACCTCCGACCGGCCTGGGGCGCGACCATGACGAAGCTGCGAAAGCCTCGATTCGTAGGCGTCCATTCCCCCCGATACGCTTAGCTATCCGCCGTTGAGAGGGATCCGATGGGAAGGGTTTACGTTGTCGGAACGCTTGACACCAAGGGTGACGAGCATCGCTATGTTCGTGATTTGATCAATGCCGCCGGGCCCCGGACCGTCCTCGTTGATGTCGGCACTACGGGCACAGGAACAGGCGCCGATGTGAACGCCGCCGAGGTGGCCGCCTTCTTCCCCGGCGGGCCAGATGCCGTCTTCGTTGATGATCGGGGAGCGGCCGTTACAGCCATGTCGGACGCGCTGGTTCTTTTCATCGAGAGCCGTGACGACGTCGACGGAATCATCGCCCTCGGCGGCTCGGGCGGCACCGCCATCGTGACCCCGGCGATGCAGGCTCTGCCTGTCGGGACCCCCAAACTGATGGTGTCGACGATGGCCTCCGGTGACGTACGCGTCTATGTCGGGCCTTCCGACATCGCGATGATGTACTCCGTCACCGATGTCGCCGGCATCAACCGAATCTCATCCCGCGTGCTGGCCAACGCGGCGCACGCCGTCGCCGGTATGGCGGCCGGGCCGGCGCCGCAGCCGGCGGATCGTCCGGCCATCGGCCTGACGATGTTCGGCGTCACCACACCGTGCGTGACGATGGTCGCCGAGGCCCTGGAGGACGATTTCGACTGTCTGGTGTTCCATGCGACGGGAACCGGGGGTCAGGCCATGGAGAAGCTGGTCGGCTCCGGATTGGTCGCCGGAGTGATCGACAGCACCACCACCGAAGTATGCGATCACCTCGTGGGAGGCGTCCTCTCCGCCGGTCCCGGCCGCCTGGATGCCATCGCCCAAACCTCGATCCCCTATGTCGGCAGCTGCGGCGCGCTCGACATGGTCAATTTCGGAGGGCTCGACACCGTTCCAGAACAGTTCAAGGACCGCAACCTCTACGTGCACAACGCCCAGGTGACCCTGATGCGAACAACCCCAGATGAATGCGCCGAGATCGGTGCGTGGATTGCGAACAAGCTGAACCGGTCCGATGGGCCCGTTCGCTTCTTCCTTCCAATGGGTGGGGTCTCCATGATCGACGCCCCCGACATGCCTTTCCACGATCCGGAGGCAGACGCCGCCCTGTTCGGCGCCATCGAAGAGACCTTCCAGGAGACCGACCAGCGAAAGCTCATCAAGTCGAAACAACACCTCAACGATCCCGAGTTCGCCGCCCAGCTCGTGGAGGCGTTTCGAGAGATCGTCCAGAAGGGATGACCATGGCTGCAATCGACCGAACCACCACCCTCACCAACCTGCGTCGCAAGATCGAAGCAGGCGAACCCATCATCGGCGGCGGAGCCGGCACCGGGCTTTCGGCCAAGTGGGAAGAGCGAGGCGGAATCGACCTGATCATCATCTACAACAGCGGCCGCTACCGCATGGCCGGACGCGGGTCCCTGGCTGGGCTGATGCCATACGGCAACGCCAACGACATCGTTGTCGAGATGGCCGCCGAGGTGTTGCCCGTCGTGGAGAACACGCCGGTGCTGGCCGGCGTTTGTGGGACCGATCCCTTTTATGACCCGGATGTGTTCCTCCCCGAGCTGACCAGGCTCGGGTTCTCGGGGGTGCAGAACTTTCCGACCGTCGGCCTCATCGATGGCAGCTTCCGGGCGAACCTCGAGGAAACCGGCATGGGCTACGGCCTGGAGGTCGACATGATCCGAAAGGCGTCCGAGCTCGACATGCTCACGACGCCCTACGTCTTTTCCGAAGAAGATGCGGTCGCCATGACCGAAGCCGGAGCAGACATCGTGGTGGCCCACATGGGCCTGACCACCGGAGGCTCGATCGGTGCCGAGACGGCCCGCACGCTGGAAGATTGCGTCCCGGTGATCAATGCCTGGGCGGCGGCGGCCAGGTCGGTCCGAGACGACGTCATAGTTCTTGCCCACGGCGGTCCGGTCGGGATGCCGGCGGATGCCGAATACGTGCTGCAGAACTGTGAGGGTGTGCATGGCTTCTACGGGGCATCGAGCATGGAACGCCTCCCCGTCGAACAGGCATTGCAGAGGCAGACGGAAGCCTTTACCCAGGTCCGGTTCTGATCTTCAACCGCGTCCCGGAGGCTTGGGGAGATTCCCATACTCCGGCGGCGGCTCGGGACCGGGCGGGCGACGTAGAATCCGTGCTCCGCGCCGACCGAGGAGCATCATGGCAAGGGCATACACGAGCACGATCGTCAACGCACCGGCACACGAGGTATGGGCCTACCTGCGCGACTTCAACCATCTCCCGGTGTGGACCGGAGGGATCGTTGTGTCCAGCGAAATCGAAGACGGACTCGCCGGCGATCAGGTCGGGTCAGTTCGCAGCTTCAAACTAGGTGACGGCGAGCATCTTCGTGAGCGGCTGCTGAGCCACTCAGACGTCCAACGGGCCTACTCGTACAACTTCGAGAAGACTCCATTCGACGTCGACAACTACCACGCCACGCTCAAGGTGACTCCGGTCACCGACGGGGACTTGTCGTTCGTAGAGTGGTCGACGACGTTCGACTGCGACCGGGACCAGATCGACCACTACGTGGACCTGTTTTCCAACGAGGTATTCCAGGGCGCGCTCAACGCAGTGAAGGATCACTTCTCCTGAACCCCGGTCCTCCAGGACGCGATGGTGGTTTCGCCGGTCGGCCTTGAGTTACCGGACGATCGCTTCCTGGCAGACCTGGCGTTGGGTACCGAGGCCCTCGATCGAGATCTCGACGACGTCGCCTGCCCTGAGAAACTGCGGCGGGTCCATCCCCAAACCTACCCCCGGTGGGGTTCCGGTGTTGATGAGATCACCGGGCTCCAACACCATGTACTGGCTGACGTACCACACCACGTAGCCAGGGTTGAAGATCATGGTCTTGGTGTTCCCGTCCTGCATGACCTGTTCGTTCACCGTGGTGCGCATCCACAGGTTCATTGGATCGGCTACCTCGTCTGCGCTCACCAACCACGGGCCCAGTGGGTTGAAGCTCTCGCACGACTTGCCCTTGGTCGCCTCGCCGCCGCGCTCCAACTGGAACTCCCGTTCGGAGACATCGTTCGAGAGCGCAAAGCCGGCGATGGCGTTCCAACCCGCATCCTCGTCTTTCAGGTAGCGCGCGGTTGAACCAACGACAACGCCGAGCTCGACCTCCCAGTCGGTCTTGGCCGAATCCTTGGGGATGATGATCGGGTCGTTTGGCCCGACGACTGTGTTGGTTGCTTTTTGGAAGAGAACGGGCTCGGTCGGGATCTCGTCACCAGTCTCCCTGGCATGGTCGGCGTAATTCCGCCCGACGCACAGCACCAGCCCCGGCCGGGAAATGCACGACGAGAAGTTCTCGGACTCGACTGTCGGCAATGCCTCGGTGTCCAACGCTCGGATCCGGTCGAGCCCTCCGGAGGCAAAGAAGGCACCATCGATGTCACCGGCGTGCTCCGACAGGTCGCGCAGCGCTCCGTCGTCGCCGGCGAGGACTGGAATTATTAGATCGGCGTCACGAACTCTGGCAAGTCTCATCAACTTCCTCCAAGCTTGGTGATCAGTAGGTGGCGCGACCCCCGGAGATGTCATATGTGTGTCCCGTGGAGAAGCTGACCTCATCTGAGGCAAGCCAGGAGACCAGCGCGGCTACCTCCTCTGACTGGCCGAGACGACCCATGGGGATCTTCGAAACCATGTAGTCGATGGTTGCCTGCCCGACACCCTCGAGGATCGGGGTGGCAATCACGGCCGGGGCGACCGCGTTCACGATCACGCCGTCGGTGGCAGCCTCCTTACCGACCGACTTGGTGAGACCGATGACACCGGCCTTGCTGGCCGAATAGGCGCCGAGGTTCGGGTTGCCTTCCTTGCCGGCGATCGAAGCGATATTGACGATCCGGCCCCACCCTCTCTCGCGCATACCGGGCAGCACGGCCCGCATCGTGTTGAAGGTGCCTGTCAGGTTGACGGCGATCGTCCGCGCCCATCCCTCATCGTCCATTTCCCACACCGGGACGTTCGGTCCGGTCACCCCGGCACTGTTGACGAGTACGTCGATCGGCTCCAGCTCGGCCACCAGGCGATTGACCGCGGGACCGTCGACCACGTCCAGCTCGTGAATACTCGTGACGTCGCCGGCGATTCCCGCCAGGTGGTCTGGTCGCAGATCGACGATGGCCACCTCGAGACCGTCTGCCATCAATCGTCGCGCACAAGCCAGACCGATGCCGCTCGCCCCGCCGGTTACCAGAGCCTTGCGGGGCATCGTCAGCGCTCCACGTGCAAAGAGTCGCCCTGGGCACCAAGCACCATGTCACGCTCGAAATCTGGGATGTGATCCTGCGGCACCGGGGACAGCGCCTCGATGAAAGAGCACCCCTCCGGCGAGGTCAGTGCATGTGGCACGCCGCGGTTGACAACGGCTACATCTCCGGCGACGAGTGTGCGGGTTCCTTCGCCGATGGTGACCGTCACCTCGCCGCCTGTGATGTAAATGAGCTGCTCCGCCTCCGGATGGTCGTGCAACGGCACGACCGACCCGGGCGCATAGGTCAC
The DNA here is from genome assembly GCA_947259275.1 of uncultured Acidimicrobiaceae bacterium. GTDB lineage: Bacteria > Actinomycetota > Acidimicrobiia > Spongiisociales > SHLN01 > SHLN01. The sequence continues at coordinate 126,564 of CAMYMH010000001.1, forward strand.
CCGGCACATCAGCACCTGCTCGCCCCCGATGGCGTGGATGGTCACCCCTTCGAACAGCTCGTGAGCTCCGACGCCGTTCCAGGTGCGGAACGGTGAGCTCAAGGCATCCACGAGATGCCGGCGCCCACGGTGTTCACCGAAATCTCGTCGTCGAATGCAACCAGCTTTCCTTCGCGGCGGGGCTCCGCCTTGGCCTCGAGAGCCTTGAGCACCAGCTCCGGAGTAATCGGTAGCTCGGTGATCCACACGCCGGCGGCGTCGTGGACCGCAGCGGCGATGGCCGCGGGCTGGGCGTTGTTCGCCATTTCGCCGATGCCCTTGGCGCCGTAGGGACCATCGGCCGAAGGGTTCTCGATGATGATGGTCTCTAATTCCGGCAGGTCCTCCATGCCGGGCGAGTAGTACGAACCGAACCCATAGCCACGGTGTTCGACCGACGGATAGTACGGGTAGGCGTTCTCCAAGACCGCCAGCCCGAGACCCATAATCGCCCCGCCTTGGATTTGGCCTTCGACCAGGGCTGGGTTGATCGCCTTCCCGACGTCGTAAGCCTGGATCAGCTTGAGCACTCGCACATTCCCGGTCTCGTCGTCGACCTCGACCTCGGCCGCACAGGCCGCATACGAAATCGCAGAGTGGGGTGGGCTCGAGACGACCCCCGTCTCGGGGTCGAGAATCTCAGCGTACGGCTTCAGCTGGGCTCCGGTACCGGTGATCAGCTGGCCGTGACCGTAGGTAGCCGCCCCGGCCACATCCGCCACACTCAACTTCTCGGTCGGTGATCCCTTCACCATCACCTCGCCGTCTACCACCTCGAGGTCGTCGGCGCTTGCCTCCATTTCCAGCCCGGCAATCTCGAGGAGCTTGTGGCGCACCTCTTCGGCAGCCTTCAGCACCGCCTTGCCGGCCACGAAGGTCGCGCGTGAGGCAAAAGTCCCGGTGCACACCGGAGACGAGTCGGTGTTCGAGTTGTCGAACGTCACCCAGTCGTACGGCACTCCAATGGTTTCAGCGACGATCTGGCTCTGGATGGTCTTCGCTCCGTTGCCGATGTCCGCGGTTCCCGAGAACACATCGACCCGTCCGTCCGGCTTGACCTTGATCCAGGCCTGGGACGGATCACCGTTCTGGTTCATGCCTGTGGGGTATTCGATTGCCGCGACGCCGCGGCCACGATGTACGGCCATCAGTTTCCCTCCGAGTCGTTGTCGACGCCGTGGACGAGCGCGTGGAGCGACGCGTGTTCGTGCCCTTCGCCGATCTGAGCTGCTAAGTGCTCCGGCAACATGTCACCGGAGCGCTGAGCTCGGCTCATCGACATGTATGCATCATCGAGCGAATGATCGGTGGCTTCAGCGATGCTGAGGACCACATCGACCGTGCTCGGGTCCGGGTAGGTGATCATGTTCGGGGACGTGTCGTTGATCCGATTGGCGTTCTTCAAGCGAACCTCGAAGGGATCCAGACCGAGTACGTCGGCGATCCGGCTCATATGCGTCTCGGTGGCAAACGACACCGACGTCACCCCGAAGCCCCTCATGGCGGTGGTGGGAACCCGATTGGTGAACACCACGTATCCGTCGAAGTGGAGATTGGGGATCGTGTATGCGCCGGTGTGGTGGAAGCTGTGCTTGGTGAGCCCATAGGGGGAGAACCGGGCGTAGGCACCCGAGTCGTGCAAGGTGAGCATCTTGCGACCGAGGATCCATCCGTCACTCGTGACCGCATCGATGATTTCCATATGCCACGGCGCCCGTGTCGACGACGCCAGAAACTCCTCTTCCCTGGTCCACCGCCACTTGACGGGACGGTTCGCCTTCATGGCGGCCAGGGCGGTCACGGTCTCCGATGCGGTGTCCACTTTGCCGCCGAACCCGCCGCCCACGGTGCCACCCACCACCTTCAGGCGATTGAGCGGCACCTGGAGGTGAGCCGCCATCACCCCCAGCGAGAAGTAGAGCGCCTGGGTGCAGGAGTAGACCGTCAATCTCCCGTCTGGCTCGGGCACCACCATGGAGACCTGGGTCTCCAACGGGGCGTGCTCGATCGCGGCCGGGCGGTAGACGCCCGACACGATGGTGTCGGCCGCTTCGAAAGCCTCTTCGATGTTGCCCTTGCGAATCTGGCGGCGGTCCATCTCGCCTTCGAAATGGGGGTACCAGTTGCCCCAGCGGTGAACCGTGGGGGCATCGTCATCGAATGCCTTGCGCACGTCGAACAACGTGGGACGTTCCTCGTAATCGATTTCGATGGCTTCGACCCCGGCCCTGGCGGTGTCCGCGTCCTCGGCGGCCACCAGGGCGATGGGCTGGCCCTTGTAGCGGACCTCGTCCTTTGCCAGGAGCGGTTCATCAGCGGGAATGCCGAGGGCGCTCAGATGCCCGTACTCGAGGAGCGGGACGTCCGCATGGGTGATAACCGCCTCCACACCGGGCATGGCCTCGGCCTTGCTGGTGTCCATGCGAGTGATGGCGGCATGGTGATGGGGTGAGCGCAGGGCCTTGGCCCACAGCATTTCCCGGACGCGGACGTCGTCGACGAATTGAGTCTGTCCTGTTACGTGTCCAACCCCGTCGTAGCGGGGAAGGCGGGCGCCTACCGCTTTCATCATCGACCTCCTGTCTTCACAACGACATTGGGTTCTTCTGCGGTGATCGTGAGATCGAACTCGCTCTGGGTGGCGGCAGCGGCTATTGCATTGACGATTTTGAGGTAGCCGGTGCAGCGGCACACGTGGCCGCCCAGGGCTTCCTGGATCGCCTCCTTGTCGTCGCTACCGCCTGCGTCGAGGTAGGCAGTGGCGGCCACCACCATGCCCGGCGTGCAGAATCCGCACTGCGCCGCGTAGTGATGGACGAAGGCCTGCTGCACTGCCGACAGGTTTTCGGATGTGCCCAGACCCTCGAGCGTCGTCACCGCCGCGCCGTTGAGGGAACCGACCGCGGTTAGGCAGGACCGCTGCGGCCGGCCATCGACGAGTACGGTGCAGGCCCCGCAGCCACCGGCTTCGCACCCGGCTTTGGCGCTGACGACGTTGAGTTCGTTTCGTAGAACTCGCAAGAGAGGCGTTAGCGGTGGGCTCGAGATTTGACGGGATACCCCGTTGAGCGTGATGTTCACTAAACCTCCTTGATCTCGTTCAAGACCCGCTGAACCAGCAGGGGCAGCATTCGTTCCCGATACCAGGCCGATGCCAGCGCATCATCTTGCAGATCGGCATCGGCCAACGCCGCCTGTCCGGCCGCTTCGGGATCGTCGGCCGCGGCCTCGGCCGAGGAGAGCCTGATCGCGGTCGGTCCGGCACCGGTGGCCGCCAGGCGAATGGATCCGTCGCCGGCTTTGACGGCCGACACCGCCAGCGCGGTGGGGTGATGGGCGTGGGGACGGTCGAGGGCGGCGAAGGCGCCGGCCACCGGCTCCTCGAAGCTCAGGTCGAGGACGAGCCGGGCGTCCCGGTGGGTCAGAAACTCTTCGACCGTCTCGGTGCTCTCGCCCCCGGCCCCGGTCGATCGGACACTGGCGTCGAGCGCCAGCAGTGGCCCTTGCAGGTCACCGCTCGGATGCTCGGGTGGGGTGGGAGCGCACAGGTTCCCGCCGACGGTGGCCTGGGCCCGGATCTCGTTGTCTCCGACGTTGGCGGCACAGGGTCCCAGAGGGGCAAAGAGGTCGGCTACATCTGTCACCGGGGTCATGGCGCCCACCGTGACGGCCGAGCCGCTCTTCCGGACGTATGAGAGGCCGGCCTTGGAAAGCATGAGTGCCCTGGTGGGTCGCAGCCACCCCTGCGTCATGAGCTGCACCACGATGGTGCCCCCGCCTACGACGGTGACGTCGCGGCCGTCTCCGTACGCCTCGGCTGCAGCATCCACGGACTCCGGGATCAGTACATCGATGCTCATCGAATCTCCAATCTGGGTAGCGTGTTCCGCTTTTGCCGAGGCTAGCAAGTGGGTCTCGCCGCGGAGAATCGCAAGCAGAGCGGCGTGATTGTCGACTCGATGCGGTGCCAGTTCTGCGCTCCTCAGCGCACCGGCGGCGTCAAGATGGCATACTCGACACCGACGGATTACCGACGAGTCGACCTGCGGTTGAGCACAAACTCACCGGTGCAAGTAACGGGTCCTTTGACCCTATGGCCGAGCGGGGACTGCAGGCATGACTGGGTCACGCGAGATGAAGGGAGACGCTGATGGGTGATGTGGAAGTGCGCTCAGGCGCAATTCGGGACCTGATTGACGAGGAGGCCACCCTCGCGGAAGTTGCCACCGGGTTCACTTTTACCGAGGGCCCGATCTGGCATCCCACCGAGGGCTACTTGCTGTTCTCGGACATGCCGGGCGACATCCGCCGCAAGTACACGCCGGATGGGACCGTGGTCGAAGTGCGGAATCCGTCCAACAAGTGCAACGGAATGACTTACGACGCCGACCTCAATCTCATCGTGTGCGAGCATGTGACGTCGTCGCTGGTGCGGGAGAGTCCCGACGGCACGGCCGAGACGATCGCATCGCACTTCGAGGGAAAAGAGCTGAACAGCCCAAACGACGTGTGCGTTCGATCGGACGGGTCGATCTATTTCTCGGATCCGTGGTACGGCCGGATGCCGGTGTTCGGGGAGGAGCGAGAGCGCGATCTCGGCTGGCAAGGCGTCTTCCGGGTGCCGCCGGGCAACGGCGACCTGGAGCTGGTCGTCGACCGGGACAAGTACGAGCAGCCAAATGGGCTGTGCTTCTCGCCGGACGAGTCGCTCATGTACATCAACGACACGCCCCGGGCGCTCATCGACGTCTACGACGTCAACGCCAACGGGAGCCTCTCCAATGGGCGCCGGTTCGCCGAGAACATCGGCAGCGGCGTGATCGAGGAAGGCATCCCCGACGGGATGAAGTGCGACGAGCAAGGCAACATCTGGGTGACCGGACCCGGCGGGGTATGGGTCTTCAGCACCGATGGCGAGCACATCGGCACCGTCAAGGTCCCCCAGAACGTCGGCAACCTCACCTGGGGTGGCGACGACTGGCACACGCTGTTCATGCCCAGCACGTCATCGCTCTACACGATCAGGACCAAGGTCGGTCCGCACCACGAACCGTATATGCCGTAGGAGAGAAAGGGACCAGAAGTACACATGAACGATGAATTCACTCTCGATGCCGACCGTTGCGCGCTGATCGTTCAGGATCTGCAGAACGACGTCATCATCGACGACGGGGCATTCGCCGAATCAGGATCTCCGGATCACGCCCGCGAGCAAAACGTCGTAGCCAACGTGCAGCGCATGATGGAGGTGGCCCGTAACAAGGGCATTCCGGTAATCCACGTGTGGTACATCGTCGAGGAGGGCGCACCCGGCTTGAAGGTCAACGCGCCGCTTTTCGAGGGCGTTGCCGCCGGCGCCATGGTGCGGGGCTCGTGGGGGGCCGCTCCGGCCGAGGGCCTGGAACCGCAGAAGGGCGACTTCGTCGTCGAGAAGACGCGGATGAGCGCCTGGCAGGGCACCAACCTCGAGAACATCCTCGCCGGGACGGGTCGTGACACGATCATCGTCACCGGTGCCTGGACGAACATGTCGATCGAGCACACCGCCCGGACCGGGGCAGACAAGGGCTACTACATGGTGGTACCAGAGGATGCCTGTTCGACGATGAACGCCGAGTGGCACGACGCCTCCATCAACTACGCGCTCCAGAATGTGTCCACGGTGACAAACGTCGACGGTGTCACGGCGGCCCTCGGGTAGCAACTCGGCGCGAGAAGAACCTTGACCACCGGTAGCACCACGATCGCCGCCATCCGTCGCGCTAGGGCGCGCTACGGGTTGGCGGCTCTCGTGGTGCTACCGGCGGTCTTCGCCGTCATCTGGGTGGTGTTCATCGCCAGCGACACCCCGGCGGGCCCGTTGGTCACCGATCCCGACGACTTCGTCACGACGCTGCTCAACGGCCTGACCATCAGCGGTCTCTACTTCATCGTCGCTTCGGGATTCACGTTGATTTTCGGGCTGATGCGGGCCGTGAACATGGCGCATGGCTCGGTCTTCCTACTCGGCGGCTACCTGGCAATCGAGTTGCAGCGCAACCTGGTCGGCAGGGGCGCCGGGATCTCGCCGTCCGAGGTGAGCATCCTCGAGTGGATTCTGCCTTTGTTGCTGGCCTCGGTAGTCGCCGGACTCGTCGGGCTGGTCATGCATCAGCTCTTCATTCGGCCCTTCCAGGGCGAGGATCTCAGGCAGGCTCTCATCACCATCGCCATCTCGGTGATCCTGGCCGACCAGATGATCGCCCGCTTCGGCGGCGTCGCCAAAGATCTCGCCTGGCCGGCGGCGTTGTTCAAGTTCGTTGATTACTTCGGTATCCGCTATTCGGTGACTCGGCTGTTCATCCTGGGGTCGGCGCTCGTCGTGGGCGTCTTGCTGTGGCTGTGGCTCAAGAAGACGCGTACCGGGATGGTGATCCGGGCCGGGGTGGACGATACGCCCATGGTGCAGGCTCTTGGCATCAACGTGCAGGTGGTGTTCGCGCTGGCGTTCGTCGTCGGCTCGGTGCTCGCCGGCGTTGGGGGTGTCATGGGGGCCTCGTTCGCGGCTCTCGCCCCCGGCGTGGATGGGCTCTGGCTCCTCAACTCGCTGGTGGTCGTGATCATCGGTGGAATGGGATCGTTGAGCGGCGCCGCCGCCGGATCTCTCCTCTACGGGATCGTCACCGCTTTCGCGCCGGCCTACCTCCCGGCGGCGTATACCCACTACTCGATCATCTTCACGTTCGTGCTGCTGGTTGGGGTCCTGGCAGTGCGGCCCTACGGCCTCTTCGGGAAGCCGGCATGACGATGCTGCAGCGCGTACGGGATTACCTGCAGGGCGAGAGGGCGCTACTAGCCGGTGTCCTCGTCGTGCTACTGCTGGGACCCCTGCTGTTCAGCGAGTTCTTCATGAGTTTCGTGCTCACCCAAGCGCTCTGGCTCGGCGTTGCCGGCGTCAGCCTCATATTCCTGTCCGCCTACGGCGGAATGGTCTCGCTCGCCCAGACGCTGCTCTACGGGGTGTGCGGGTTCGCCATCGGCAACGCAGTGACCACCGGCGGCAGCAAAGGGCTCAACCTGGGGCTCAACCCGTGGATCGGAGTTCTCCTCGGCATCGTCATAACGACCGCGCTTGGATTCGTGCTTGGACTGGTTTCGAGTAGATCAGCCGGGCTCTACTTCCTGATGATCACGCTGACTTACGGCGTCATCGGGTTCTACTTCTTCGGGCAAGTCACGACGTTCTCGGGGTTCGGCGGGATCAACGCCGTGGCCGCACCCGGGTACATCGGCGAGCCGGGGATACATCCGGAGCGGCTCTACTACACGGCGCTCCTCATCGCGGTGTTCTCGTACCTGTTGCTGCGCTATGTGGCACGGACTCCGTTCGGTTTGGCGCTGCAGGGGGTGCGCGACGACCCGGTGCGGATGAGTTCCCTCGGGTACAACATCGTGTTGCACCGCACGCTGGCCTTCACCCTGGCGGCCTTCGTGGCGTCGTTGGCGGGGGTGCTCAACGTGTGGTGGAACCGACAGATCGACCCGGCCTCGATTGGGCTCGGACCCATCCTGAGTCTGCTGATCATCGTCATCATTGGTGGCATCGGTCGCCTGGAGGGAGCCTGGCTGGGAGCGTTCGTATTCGTCGTGATCAACAACTACGTCCGGAGCGTGCCCCTCGTCGACAAGATCGGCATTACCGAGGCACGGTTCAACACGATCGTTGGGGCAATCTTCCTCATCATCGTGTTGGTGTCACCCGACGGGTTGTTCGGGATCGGTGCAAAAGCGAGGAGGTTGACACAGCGGGGGCGCCGTCTGGCCTTCGCCAGGCAGGAGTGAGACATGAAGCATAGGATGCGGGGATTCGTCCACGCGTCAGAACCAAACATAGAGTAGAAGGTCCCTGTCGTTAGGCGGGAACCCTGCTCTACAAAGAACCAAACCCTGGGGCTCCAGCCTCAGAAATTGGGAGGAGTTATCTAGTGAAACATCGACTACTGCGCAAAGGGCCGGTGAGGTTAATCGCCGTGGCCCTCGCCCTGGCCCTAATTGCCGCCTCGTGCGGAGACGACGACGCGGCCACGACGGTGCCGAGTGGCACGGACACGACTGCGCCGAGCGGCACGGACACGACTGCGCCGGACACGACTGCGCCGAGCGGCACGGACACCACTGCGTCTACCGGTGGCACGGAGGTCATCAAGCTCGGCGTGGTTTCCGACTGTGAGGGCGCTTTCGGGGCGTTCCACAATCAGGACCTGGCCGGGGTTGGCACCGCCTTCGCCGAGTACGCGGGTGCGACGATCCTCGATCCCGACGATGCCGCCGCCGGGTTCACCGGTGCATCCATCAACGGAATTCCCGTCGAGCTGGTCGGTGTCGGATGCGCCGACGACACGGCGGATGCGGCAATCCGCGAGACCCGTCGTCTCATGGAACAGTTGGAGGCCGACATCATGATCGGTCCTCTCTCCGGAGACGAGAGCATCGCGATAGCCAACTACGCCAAGGATCACCCGGGTCAGACGTTCATCAACGGCTCGGCCGGAGCCCAGGACACGACGATGGCGGTGAAGGCGCCGAATTTCTTCCGGTTCAACGGTGACGGTGCGCAATGGAACGCCGGGACGGGCGACATCGCCCGCAACACCTTGGGCTGGGACACCGCGGCGGTGATCATGGACGATTACAGCTTCGCCTGGACGTCGACCGCAGGGTTCATCGCTGAGTTCTGCGCCGCCGGTGGCGAGGTGATCTCACGGGTGTTCCCGCCGCTCAACACGACGGACTACTCGTCCTTCGTGCAGCAGCTGCCCGATCCGGACGAAGTAGACGGCTACTTCTGGACGATTGGCGGGGCCGGCACGATCGGCGGCCTGAAGGCGTTTGAGGATGCCAAAGGTCCGATCAGCGGCGATCAGCACATGGGGAACCTGTTCTGGGGCACCCCCGGCCAGTTCGAGGAACTCGGTGACCGAGTCGAGGGCGCCTACGTGGGTGGCTTCGGCACCGCCGGCGATCTCAAGACGGACGCGGTCGCGGCGCACACCGCGCTGGTCGACAAGTACTACGACTCGTTCCCGCCGTTCGAAGGCGATGCGGCCTCGCAGGCTCATTCGGGCTTCCTGGTCAACTACTTCATGGCTTCGAAGGCTCTGATCGAGGCGCTCAAGGAGATCGGTGGAGACATCTCCGACGGCCACGCGGCGTTGAGGGACGCTCTGTCGAACCTGGAAGTGGAGGGCCCGTACGGCACCATCACGCTCGACGAGAACCGCCAGGCAATCCAGGACCAGTTCGTGCAGCAGGTGGTCCGGGGCGACGACGGAAACCTGGCGGTGGTGACCGTGGCGAAGATCCCCAAGGTCGACCAGACCTTCGGAGGAACCTTCGACGGAGATCCGCCCCCGGGGCGTGACGTGCCGGCTTGTGAGGTCCGGGATATACCTTGGATCGGGAACGCCATTCCGGTGGTCGACGGCATCCCCCAGGAGTGAGGTATCGATACAGGTGGAGAGGCGTACCGAAACTGGAAAGGACCTGACGACTGACGGTGCGCCTCCGATCCTGCGATTGCGCGGGATCGACATGGCCTTTGGAGGCGTGCAAGCCCTGCGCGACGTCGAGTTCGACGTCGCGCAGGGCGAGCGCCTCGGGATCCTCGGACCCAACGGGGCCGGCAAGACGACCCTGTTCAACGTGATCGCCGGCGACTTTGCGCCCACCGCAGGGACGGTCGAGATCCACGGGCAGGACGTGACGTCAATGCCGGCCAGGAAGCGCCCGTCGCTCGGAGTGGGTCGTACATATCAGGTGTCGCGTCTCTTCTCCGGGCTGTCGGTGGAGGACAACCTCTACCTGGCGGTTCTCGGCAATGAAACCGGACACCATCGTCCGGTCATCGTCAAGCGCGATGAGGATTACCGCACACGCGCTCGCGCCGCCGCGGTGGGGGTGTGGCTACAAGACGAGCTCGATACCCTCGTGTCCGGGCTGTCGCACGGTGAGCAGCGTCAGCTCGAGGTGGGGATGGCAATGGTCACCCACCCGTCGCTCTTGATGCTCGACGAGCCGGCCTCCGGCCTATCGAGGGGTGAGCGAGAACGCTTGACCGAGCTGCTGTTGTCTCTGCAGGGCGACATCACGCTGTTGCTGATCGAGCACGACATGGACGTCGCTCTTACCGTGGCCGAACGGATCGTGATGATGCACGAGGGCAAGAAGATCACGGAGGGCACCCCCGCCGAGATCCGGGCGAACGCTCTCGTGCACCAGATCTATCTGGGAGAGCGTATCTCCTATGACTGAGCCTCTTCTCAGCATCTCCCAGCTGGTCGGCGGGTACGGAAGCGCCCGGGTGCTCGACGGTATCGAACTGGAGGTCGGCGTCGAGGCGGTTTCCGTTATCGGTCGCAACGGCATGGGGAAGACAACACTATGCAACACGATCATGGGCCTGGTCCCAGCCATGTCCGGCTCGATCAGGTTCAAAGGAGAAGAGCTGGTCGGGAGATCTCCGCACCGGATCGCCGCCACCGGAATCGGCTACGTTCCGCAGGGGCGGCGCCTGTTCGAGTCATTGACGGTCGACGAGCACCTGCAAATGCTGGCCAAAGGTACGAGGGGCCGGCGCTGGACACCGGCCAGCGTCTACGAGTTGTTTCCCCGGCTGGCCGATCGCAAGCGACTCGGCGGTGCCCTCCTATCGGGTGGGGAACAGCAGATGCTGGCGATCGGGCGGGCGCTTCTCCTCAACGCCGATCTGATCATCCTGGACGAGCCCTCCGAGGGCTTGGCGCCCGCCATCGTGGACGACCTGATCACCACCTGTCACCACCTGGTCGAACAGGGCGAGGCGGTGCTCCTCGTCGAACAGAACCTCTCCGTTGCGACGGCCGTATCTGAACGCAACCTGGTGATGGTGTCCGGCCGGATCGAAGCCGAGATCTCGGCCGGCGCTCTGATGGGCGATCCGGTGGCCCAGCAGCGGTATCTGGGCGTGGAGACACTCAACCAAACCGATCAGGCCCACGGCGACGGTAAATGAGCGGGGAGCGGTTCCTCGTCACCGGCGCCATGGGCTGTATCGGCGCATGGGTCACCAAACTGCTCCTCGACGAAGGGGTTGCCGTCGCCACCTTCGACCTATCCGACGACGACAGGCGTTTGCGCCAGATCATCGACCCCGATGCCATGGGCCGGATCGAACGGATCCTGGGAGACATCACCGATAACCGGCAGGTTTTCGAGGCGATCAGCGGGAGATCGCATGTTATCCACCTCGCCGCACTCCAGATCCCTTTCTGCCAGGCGAATCCGCCACTCGGCGCGGCGGTCAACGTGACAGGCACCGTCAACGTTTTCGAGGCGGTCAAGGACCACGGCGCGCAGCATCTGGTGTACGCCAGCAGCCTGGCCGTGTACGGCCACCCGCGTAACTACGAGGTCGACACTCTGCCACCGGACGCCCCCCGCCTACCGGAAACGCTTTACGGCGTATACAAGGTCGCCAACGAGGGCACCGCCGTCGTCTACTGGCAGGACTACCACGTCCCCAGCATCGGGATTCGACCATACACGGTGTACGGCCCGTTACGCGATCAGGGCGTCACCGCCCAACCGACGTTAGCCATCGAAGCCGCGGTACGGGGTGAGAAATACCACATCGAGTACGGTGGCTTCGCGGGTTTTCAGTTCGCTCCCGACGTGGCGCGATTGTTGATCATGGCAGCCCGTACCGAGCCGTTCGGCGCCGACGTCTATTCGCTACGCGGTGACATCACCTCGATCGACGAGTTCGTTCGTGTCGTTGCCGAGGTCACGGGCAGCACCGGGATCACTCACGGCGATGACCCGCTGCCGCTTCCGCACGGTGCCGAGGATGGTCCGCTGCGGGATAGGCTGGGTGAAGTGCCCCACACACCCTTGAGGGAAGCGATCACCATCACCGCCGACTTCTTTGCGGAGAGGGGACGGCATGGAGCGAGCTGAACTGGACCTGATCGGCGAACGCCTCGAGGGGCTCTACACCGCCATCGTCCACGACGTGCTGCTGGGCCGCGGTGAGCCGACCGGCGTTCTGCCGAAGGGCATCAGCCCCCTGGCAGGCGGAGGCAAGGTCGGCGGGGTGGTCTACACGGTGTTGGGCAGGCCCGATCCCGACATCTCCGCGCACGAGTCGCTGCTGCTGTGGACCGAATTCCTCTCCGAGGTGCCGCCGGGGACGGTGGTGGTGAGCCAGCCGAACGATCACGATGTCGCCCACATGGGGGAGCTCTCGGCCGAGACGCTCAAATACCGGGGGGTGCGCGGATTCATCGTCGACGGCGGCTGTCGCGACACCCGGCTCGTGCTCGACATCGGCTTCCCGGTGTGGTGCCGTTATACGACTCCGTCCGACGTTGTCGGTCGCTGGCGGGTCGACGCCCTCGGCGAGCCCATCATGATCGGCACCGTAGCCATTCACAGCGGCGACTGGGTGCTCGCCGATGAGGATGGCGTCGTGGTGGTGCCGGCCGCTACGGCCGAGGAGGTCGTGCGCGAAGCCGAGATCCAAGCGGCGACGGAGGACGAGATCCGGGCGGCGATTCTCAGCGGGGTCTCCCCGAAGGACGCCTACCTCGAGCACGGCAAGTTCTAAGGGTACCAGGGCTCGATTTGGTGAGCCCGCTCCAACCCACCCCTCAGTCGGGTAGGCTCGGCGCAGCGTCCACGAGCCCATCCAAGGAGGGCAGAGCAGTGTCTGAGACCCATCGTGCCGTCATCCCCTTCGAGTCGCTCGACCCTCTCACGATCGGGGCCAGCGGCAACGAAGACCTCATCAACCGGGAGACTATTGAGATCGACATCCCGGCCGCCAACCTGATGGCGGACATTCGGCCGGACGAACCGGAGCCGATTGCAGACGCCACCGCGGCCGCGGCCGCCGCACTGGAAAGCCCCCACTCCGGGCCTCGCTTCTCCGAGCTTCTCAACGGTGCCGGCAGCGTGGCCGTGGTCATCGATAACCAGTTCCGGCCGACACCCACGTCGAAGTTACTGCCCGCCGTCCTCGATGCAATCGAGGCAGCCGGCATCACAGACGCCCGCGTGGTGTGCGCCAACGGGAAGGTCTTTCCGATGTCGGAGTCGGATACCGTGCAGAAGATCGGCGAGGACAATCTCGCCCGTATGGAACAGATGGGCGTTCCCTTCATGCAGAATGACCCGGGTAACCCCGCCGCTTACACCTACATCGGGATCTCGTCGCGCGGCACGCCGGTTTGGCTCCACACCGCGGTGGCCAGCGCCGATGTCAAGATCACCGTCGGCCAAGCGCAGTCCAATCACTGGGGTGCCGGCGGCGGTGGCAAGCTCATCCTTCCCGGCGTCGTGTCGGACGCCACCATCGAGTCGAACCACGCCGCCTTCGTCACTTCGCCGCAGACCCACTATGGCGCAGTGGCCGGCCCGATGCGGTCCGACATCGATGAGGTGGCCACCATGTGCGAGCTGACGGCGACGATGAATGTCATCCTCGACACCCATGGCCGGGTCTCCGATGTGCTCTTCGGCGCCCATCCCGATGCTCATCGCGAATCCATCAGGCGCTTCAACGCAACCTATGCGTACGACAACCCGGTGGCCGAGCATGGACCCGCCGACATCGCCATCTGCGGCGTGTTCGCCCCGACCGATCATTTGTTCTTCCATACCGGGTGGGGCGCCATGTCGACCGACCTGGTCGTTGGCGAGGGCGGCACCATCATCTACTGCTCGCCCTCTCCCGGTGTCCACACCGACCTGGGTGACTTCCCCGGACTGGCGCTGATGGATCTGATGCAGCCGTACATGCCGCCGACTCGGGAGAACTACGAGCGGGTACTGCATGACATCCACCACCGGGCGATCGAGATGTGGTCGGGCTGCATCTGGGTGCCGATCTACGAGGTAATGACGCGCAAGCACCTGACGATGGTGACCCTCGAGGAGAACTTGGCGATGGCTGCAGATATCGGCATCGACGCCACCACGTCCCTGGACGAAGCCTTCGGGGCGGCCATGGGGCGCCATGGCCCCGACGCCAAGGTCATCGTCCTTCCATACGCGCGATACCAACTGCCCAAGAACGCCATCCGGATGGATGCGGAGGACATTACGACGCTCGAGCAGTTACGTCTGTGACCAGCAGTGCCCTCGGGATCCAGCCGGCGGATCAGAGGCAGGACCACCATCGCCGAGATTCTCAGGATGTACCCGGATGGGCGCGCCTACCGGCTCATGCAGCAGTTGCATTGGGCCTGCCCCATGTGCGGTTTCGCCCCGCGCGAGCCGCTGGCAATGGCGGCCAAGAAGCACAAGAACTCGCCGCTGGCCGTACTCGAGGCCTTTCGAGCTCTCGACGAGCATGACGGACCAAGCGCAGAGATGATCGCCCGGGCGGCGGAACGACATAGGAAGTACGAGATGCCATGACTACTGCCGAAGCAAGATTGGCGGACGAACTTCGCTCGCTGGAGCGGGTTGTCGTCGCCTTTTCCGGTGGCGTGGATTCGGCGACCCTGGCCTATGCCGCGTTGCGCGTCCTCGGTCCTGACCGGATGCAGGCGGTCACGGCCGATTCCGATTCACTGGCGACCGGTGAGCTCGAGCACTGTGCCGACTTGGCCCGGCAATGGGATATGCCGTGGCGGTCGGTGGCCACCAACGAGCTCGCCAACGTCGACTACGTTGCAAACCAAGGCGACCGCTGCTTCTGGTGCAAGGATGCCCTCATGGATGCCCTGACACCCGTAGCCGCCGATCTTGGGGCGGCGATCACCCTCGGCGTCAACGTGGACGACCTCGGCGATCACCGACCCGGGCAGGAGGCCGCCCGTCAGCGCGGGGCCCGCTTCCCGCTGGTAGACGCCGGCCTTCGAAAGTCAGACATCCGTGAACTGGCCAAAGGGTGGGGTCTCCCGATCTGGGACCGGCCCGCCATGCCCTGCCTCAGCTCACGCGTACCGTACGGCACGCCGGTGACCGTGCGAGTGCTGTCGCGCATCGACCGCGCCGAGATGGAGTTGCGGCGCCTCGGCTTCGGCGACCTCCGGGTTCGCCACTACGACGACACCGCACGGATCGAGGTGCCGCTCTCGAAGATGACGGAGGTGGTGGAGCAGAGTGAGGTGATCGTCACCGCCTTGCAGCGCATCGGGTACCGCTACGTGACGCTCGATCTCGCCGGCCTGCGTTCCGGCAACCTCAACTCAGCGCTGTCGCAATGAATACGTCTGACGACGGGCGAGTGGTGCATCTGGGCGACACGCGCCTCGATGTCGATCGACGACGCCGCATCGGTATTCCCGAAGCGGTATACGCCGAGGGGAAGACCGCGGCTCAATGCGTCCGAATCGTCGAAGCCCTCCTCTCGGCCAACGGTGACCCGGTGATCGTCACCCGGACCAGCCCGGAGCAGCGCGAGTCCCTGGCGGTGCTCGAGCCCACCGCCACCTGGACGGCCACGCTCACCTGGCAGCACGCCGAGGCGCAAGCTGTGAAACCGGTCGCCATTGTGTCGGGAGGCACGTCCGACCAGCCGGTGGTGGATGAGTGTCTCGGCACCCTGGCGGCGATGGGCGTTCCGGTTGAGACACATCGCGACGTGGGGGTGGCCGGCATCCACCGACTGGTCGACGTTCTGCCAAGTCTCGAGGGTGCCTCGGTCGTCGTGGCAGTTGCTGGTATGGAGGCGTCGCTGCCGACCGTTCTCGGCGGCCTGGTGTGGGCGCCGATTATCGGCGTACCCACCTCTACCGGCTACGGCTCGAGCTTCGAAGGCATCACGGCGCTGTTGTCAATGCTCTCGTCGTGCGCTCCCGGGATCAGCGTTGTGGGAATTGACAATGGCTACGGGGCGGCTTGCGCGGCGTTGCGGAGCCTGGCGCACGACTGATGGCGCGGGCACTGTGGCTCAACCCGGCGGTCGGCGTTTCCGGTGACATGTTGCTCGGGGCGTTGATCGACGCCGGCGCCGATGAGGCGAGCGTGCGCAAGGCGCTGGAGGCGCTCAACGTGACCGGATGGCATCTGGAGGTCATGGACGTCGAGCGCCGCGGGCTCCGCTGCCGTCACGCCAGGGTGACCGCCGAGGTTGCCGAAGAGCCGAGAACGTGGTCTGCCATCGATGCCTTGCTCGCCGGGGCCGATCTTCCGCCGTCGGCCTCACACGGGGCGCGGGCGACCTTCCGCCGACTCGGCGAGGTCGAGGCCGAACGGCATGGTGTGGGAATCGATGACGTGCACTTCCATGAGGTGGGCGCGGTGGATGCGATCGTCGACATCGTGGGGTGTTGGGCGGCCCTCGAGACATTGGAGGTTGGCGAGGTATGGTCAGGTCCGGTCGGGCTCGGGACGGGAACGGTGGCCTCATCGCACGGTGTGCTGCCGCATCCGGCTCCGGCCGTGCTCGGCCTGCTCGAAGGTGTTCCGGTCGTGGGGCTCGACTCGGCGAAGGAGACGGCCACTCCGACCGGCGTCGCCTTGCTGGTGACGATGGTGGATGAGTGGGGGACGGTTCCCTCCGGACGGCTCGAACGTTCGGGTCTTGGCGCCGGGAGCCGGGATGAGACAACTCATCCCAACGTGCTGGCCGCCGTGATGATCGAAACCGACGACTCCGCCGAAGTGGACGCCGTGTTGATCGAGACGACACTCGACGACGTAACTCCCGAGATTCTGGGTCACGTATTAGAACGTGCCCTGGATGCCGGCGCCGACGATGCCTGGCTGGTCCCCGTCGTCATGAAGAAGGCGCGCCCGGGTCACGAGCTGCGCATCCTGTGCGCCCCGGCGGTGCAGGAGCGTCTGATCGGTCTGGTGGCCGCCGAGACCGGCACACTGGGCATGCGGACCTATCGGGTTGGTAAACACATATTCCCGAGAGGGTTCGAGGAAGTCTTGTTGGATGGAGAGACCATCCGGATGAAGGTCGGTCCCTATGGGGCCAAGCCGGAGGCGGCCGACGTGATCCGGGTGGCGGACGCCACCGGAAGGAGCGCTCGATCGGTGGCAGCCGAGGCGCTGGTCCGATGGGCGAGCCGCGTCACCAACGTGAAGGAGTCCTGAGTGGAGCTGCACAACTCATTCGTGGTCGGTCGTCCGGTCGAAGAAGCCTGGGTCGTGCTCACCGATCTCGGGCGCATTGCCCCCTGCATGCCGGGAGCCCAGCTCACCGGGATCGAAGGCGACGAGTACCAGGGCCTGGTGAAAGTGAAAGTGGGGCCGATCGTGGCCACCTACACCGGCACTGCCACCTTCACCAGCTGCAACGAAGAGGATGGCGTCGCCATCATCAAGGCATCCGGGCGTGATACCCGCCAGGGCAACGCCGATGCTGTGATCACAGCCACCCTGAGGCCGGGTGGTGCCGGTACCAGTCAAGTCGATCTCGCCACCGACCTCAGCCTGAGCGGCAAGCTCGCCAGTTTTGGTAAAGGGGCCATCAAGGACGTCTCAACCAACATCCTCGGGCAATTCGCCGCCAACCTCGAGGCAATGCTCGCCCAGGAGACCGCCGCACCCAGCCCCCAACCGGCTGCGGCACCACCGGCGGAAAGTCAACCTCCGGCACCGCAGCCGCTGGATCTCGCCGCCGCTGCCCGGGCCCCGATGCGGAAGCTCGTCCTCCCGGTCGTCGTTGCCCTGCTGCTGATGGTGAGCTGGCGCTGCCTGCGCAGGCGGCGGCGCTGACTCAATCCGGGGGAATCAGAGCAACCCGGCCGCCTCGAGGGCCCGTTTGACCGCTTCGAGCTCGGCGGCGGGTAGCTTGACCAAAGGTGGCCGCACCACGGCACGCGGCTGCCGACCCAGCAGCACCAACGCCTCCTTGATACGGTTATGCATGTCGACGGCGGGTTCGGCATAGAAGCACTGTGCCAGCGGGTAGATGCGGTCGTTGATGGTCCGGGCGGCGGGCAGATCGCCGGATTGCACTGCGTTGAAGAGCGCCACCTGCAAGTCGGCAATGACGCTGCCCGAACCGGAGAGCAGGCCGTTGCATCCCATCGTCAAGGAGGCCATCAGCCAGGCGCTGTTGGTCGACAGCACATTGATTGGCCGAGGTAGCCCCTGGAGAACCCGGACATGGCGCTCGTGGATGGCCCCACTGTTCCAGTCCTTGACGGCGCATATGGTCGGGACCTCCTCCACCATCTGCAACAGGGTGTCCATGGGGTAGGCGTAGTCGCCCGAGTATTGGAAGGCGATGAGCGGCAAATCGCTGGCGGCGGCGATGGTTCTGAAGTGAGCCAACGCCATCTCCGGCCGGCGCTGCCCGTGCATCATCCCGATGGTGTGGGGCGGGAACACCAGGAGCGCCGAGGCTCCAGCCGCCTGGGCCATGGCTGCGATCCGGGCGGCTTCGAGGCTCCCGTCGGCGTAGACGCCGCTGATGACGGGCAAGGCGTTTCCCACCTCATCGAGTGCCAGGTCGAGGACCCGGTGCTGCTCGTCGACGGTGCAGGCGTGCACCTCCGAGGCGTGCCCGTTGACGGTGATGGCCGAGATCCCGACCACCCCGGCAACGTCGCGGAGGTGGCGCCGCGTGGCGTCGTTGTCGATAGAGAGATCTTCGTGGAATGCGAGAAGCGTCGCCGGGATGACCCCATCGGGCATGTAGGAACTCATGGCCTCCTCGCGTCCGTGAACCGGATTATGGCGCGCCTGATCTGGGCAGGAAGCAGGCGAAGTAGGGTGCGGCCTATGAGTTGGGTCGGGAAGCCTCTGGAGCGCATCGAGGATGAGACCCTGCTGCGCGGGCGGGGGCGTTTCATCGATGATCTCAATCCGGTGCCCGGCGCCTACCACGCCGCCGTGGTCAGGTCTCCCTACGCGGCCGCCCATCTCACCAGCATCGACGCTTCGGCCGCCCTCGCAAGTCCCGGCGTGCTGGCAGTTGTCACCGGCCAACAGGTTGCCGAGTTGACCAAGCCGTTTCATGCGGTGATCGACACACCGGTTGCCTTCCGGGCCGCGGCCGTTGAGGAAGTCCGATACGCCGGCGAACCGGTGGCGGTGGTGGTCGCCCGGGACCGCTACCTGGCCGAGGACGCCGCCGAGATGGTGGCGGTCGAGTATGAGCCCGCCGCCCCGGTGCTGACGCCGCTTGACGCGGTCGCGGCAGGCGCGATCGTCTCCGACCGATCCTTCGTCTACGGCGATCCGCTCGGCAAGCTGGAGGAGGCCGATCTCGTCGTGACGGAATCCTTCACGTTTCCTCGCTGGACGGGAACGCCTGTCGAGGGCTTCGGCGTGATAGCCGACTGGTCGGCCGCCGACGACGCCCTCACCGTGTGGACCAATTTTCAGGGCCCATTCACGCTGTATATGGCCGCGGCCGCCGCCCTCGGGCTCCCGCGATCCAAGCTCCGGCTCATCACTCCACCCGACTCGGGTGGGAGCTTCGGCATCAAGGCCGCGGTATACACATACGTCGTGCTGATGGGAGCGGTTTCCCGCCATCTCGGCGTTCCGGTTCGCTGGATCGAGGACCGCCTCGAGCACTTGGCCGCCAGTGCTGCCTCCACCGAACGGGTCACCGAGGTCACGGCCGGCTTCACCAATGACGGCAAGCTGATCAGCCTCGGCTATGACGTCGTCGAGGACGTCGGTGCCTATCTGCGTGCCCCGGAACCGGCCACCCTCTACCGGATGCACGGCTCGCTCAGCGGTGCCTATACCGTGCAGGATGTCTCGGCTCGCAACCGGGTGGTGTTGACCAACCGTTGCCCAACCGGCCTCAACCGCGGATTCGGTGGTCCCCAGCTGTATTTCGCCCTCGAAGGCACCATGGCCATCGCGGCAGCCCGGCTCGGCATCGATCCCGTCGACCTGGCCCATCGCAATCTGGTGGCGGCCGGGGAGTTCCCTTACACGACCCCAACGGGTGCCATCTACGACTCCGGCGACTACGCCGTATGCCTGGACGACGCGCTGGCAACGGTTGGATATGCCGAACACCGCCGCCGGCAGGCCGCGGCGCGCGCCGACGGGCGGTTGGTCGGAATCGGGATTGCGTGTGTGGTCGAGCCGTCGGTCTCCAACATGGGCTACATCTCACTCGCCGAGACCGCCCAAGAGCGCTCGGGAGGCCTGCCCAAGTCGGGAAACACCGAGGGAGCAACCATTTCAATGTCCCCCGGGGGCGGGGTGGTCGTGCAGATCTCGACGACGCCGCAGGGCCAGGGCCACCGGACGGTCGTCTCTCAGGTGGTCGCAGATCAACTCGGCCTCGAGCCGGGGGACATCGAGGTGGTCTCCGTTCTCGACACCCACGTCAATGCGTGGTCGATCGCGTCCGGGAACTACTCCTCTCGTTTTTCGGCGATGGGTGTGGCGGCGGTGCAGCAGGCAGCTGAGGAGTTGACGGCGGCGATCAAACAGATTGCCGCTCACGAGCTGGAGTGCGCGGTCCTCGACGTTGAGCTGCGCGATGGGAAAGCCGCCGTCGTCGGCCAGCAGGATGCCGCGGTCTCGCTGCGGCGCATCGCCGGCAAGGCTCACTGGAATCCCGAGGCGCTGCCCGACGGCGTTGCTCCGGGGCTTCGTTTCACATCATTTGTCTCGGCCCCCGGCCTCGAACCGGCGGCGAGTGACGACACGATCGCCTCCTCCGCCGTCCATGGCTTCGTGGCCGACGTAGCCGTGGTCGAGGTGGATCGGGAAACCGGCGCGGTCACCGTTCTCGACTACGCAACCACCCACGACGCCGGGACGCTCCTCAATCCGCGCCTGGTCGAAGGCCAGGTCAGGGGCGGCTTCGCGCACGGCGCAGGCGTCGCCCTCATGGAGCGTCTCGCCTACGACGAGGACGGCAACTTGATCACCGCCAGCTTCATGGACTACCTATGCATGACCGCGTCGGAGGTGCCGCCGCTGCGGTCATCGCATATCGAGACGCCGTCACCGTTCACCGCCCTCGGTGCCAAGGGCCTTGGCGAGGGCAACACGATGAGCGCGCCGGTGACCATCGCAAACGCGGTACGAGATGCGCTCGGCATCGAGCGGCTCGAGCTGCCGCTGACGCCTTCCCGGGTGTGGGAGCTCATCGAGCCCCTGTCATGAAGCCGCCCGTCGTCGACTACCTGTGTCCAGAAACCGTCGCCGAAGCGGTCGATCTTCTCGGCGAGCATGCCGACGGCGCCAAGGTGCTGGCCGGAGGGCAGAGCCTCATGCCACTGTTGAACATGCGTTTCGCCTACCCGACGGTGCTGATCGACATCAACCGCCTCGAGGAGACAGCCGCAATCGAGCCGGGCGACGAGGTGGTGGTCATCGGTGCCACGGTCCGACAGGGCGATGCCGACCAGTCTCGGACCGTGCACGCCATGGTGCCTCTGCTGGCCCAAGCACTGCCCCACATCGGCCATTTCGTAACCAGGAACCGGGGCACCATCGGTGGCTCGGTGGTCCACGCCGATCCCCGCGGCGAGGTTCCACTGGTGATGGTCACCCTCGGCGGCCGGGCAACGGTGGTTTCCACCTCCGGGACGCGTACCATCGAAGCGGACGATCTGTTCCTCAGTCACTACACCACCTCGATCGCAGACGACGAACTTTTGCTCGACACGATCTGGCCGGCCCCCGGTGGGTTGTGGGGTTACGCCTTTCGCGAGTTCTCTCAGCGGCACGGGGACTATGCCCTCGGCATGGTGGCATGTGCCCTACGCCGGGAAGACGGAGTGGCGAAGCAGGCGACGGTAGCCGTCGGCGCGGTGGCCGGGCATCCCGTCGTCCTCGACGAGGTCGGCGCCGCGCTGGTGGGGGAGCCGATCGATGAGCGAGCCGCGGCCGAAGCGGGCCGTCTCGCCGCCGCCGCCGTCGACCCGTCATCCGATTTACATGCCTCGGCCCGTTATCGCCGGCACCTGGTTGGCCTGCTGACCGAGAGTGCCCTGCTTGCCGCTTGGGCGGATACCGAACGCGAGGAGGCGTGATCGAGGTCTCTGTTACCGTCAACGGCCGCGCCTACGAGGAGGCGGTGGCGCCGCGCCTGTTGCTGTCTGACTTCCTCCGCCACACCCTTGGACTGACCGGAACCCATGTCGGATGCGAGCACGGGGTGTGTGGCTCGTGCACGGTCATCGTCGATGACCGGTCGGTCCGGTCTTGCCTGATGCTGGCCGCTCAGGTCGACGGAGCCGAGGTGAGGACCGTTGAGGGCCTCGCCGATGGCGACGAGCTGCACCCGCTCCAGGCCGCCTTCCGCCGCAACCACGCGCTGCAGTGTGGTTTCTGTACCCCGGGGATCCTGATGGCATCGGTGGACTTCCTGGAGAGAAGCGATTCTCCCGGCCGCCGCCAGATTGCCGAGATGCTCTCGGGCCACCTGTGTCGCTGCACCGGGTACGAGCCGATCGTCGAGTCGATCCATGCTGTTGCCCTCCAAGAAGGGCAATCGCCGTGAACCTGGCCCGCACGCTCCACTACGCCGCCGAACGCACGCCCGACGCCGAAGCCGTGGTCGACGGCGAAACGCGGATCGTCTACTCAGTGCTGCGGGAGCGGGCGGCCAGGCTGGCAGGGGGATTGGCGGCCCTGGGGGTGCAGCCCGGCGACCCGGTGGCGACCGTGCTCAAGAACCGCCACGAGAATGTCGAGCTCTTCTGGGCCTGCCAATACCTGGGCGCCCAATTCGTACCCCTTTCCTGGCGCAACCCGCCGTCCGCAGTCGAGTACTGCGTGGAGGATGCCGGAGCCAACGTGGTGGTCTTCGAGCCGGCGAGCGAGCAGCATGCGGCGGCGGTGGAAGGCTCGGGGCGGAACCTGGTGGCGGCCGCCGGGTCATCGAGCGATTGCACTTTCGACGGCCTGTTGAAGTCGGAGCCGATCGAGGGGGCATTCGACCTGGCAGACACGGCGACGTCCATCATGCTTTACACGTCGGGAACTACCGGCCGGCCCAAGGGGGTGCCGCGGTCGCATCGGGCAGAGCGCACCGCCGCTATGTCTCAGGCCTTGCAGCATGGCTATGTCCCCTGGGAGCGGACGCTGGGGACCATGCCTTTGTTTCACACCATGGGCGATCACTCCATGATCGCCATGTCCCTGCTGGCCGGGTGCTACGTCTGCCAGCCGGACTGGGGGGCGGCGATGGGCCTCGACCAGGTCGAGCAGGAGCGCATCACGTCGCTGTACCTGGCGCCCACGCTGTTCCACGACCTGGTGAAAGATCCCGGTGTTGGAGATTGCGATCTGTCGTCGGTGCGGGCCCTGGGATACGCTGGTGCGGCCATGACGGGTGCGCTGGCCGAACGCTGTACCGCCGCATTCCAACCTGAGGTGTTCGTCAACCACTACGGGTCGACGGAGATCTACACGTTCACCATCGGTCGTCGCCAGGTCGACAAGCCCGGCAACGCCGGCCGGGCATCGGTCAACGCCCTGATCCGCCTGGTGACTGTCGAGTCCGGCGCCGGGCCGGACGATCTGGTAGGTGCCGGTGAGGACGGTCAGATCATCTGCCATATGTCTTCCCCGGAAGCCTTCACCGGATACTGGCAACGCCCGGATGCCGACGCCAAAGCCATCCGGGATGGGTGGTACTACACAGGAGATGTTGGCGTGATCGACGAGGACGGCGACATGTGGATCGTGGGCAGAGCGGACGACATGATCAATTCCGGTGGCGAGAACATCCATCCGCTCGAGGTGGAGGAGGTGCTGGCCCGTGCCCCCGGCGTCATCGAGGCGGCGGTCTATGGGGTGGCGGACGAACGGCTCGGGCAGCGGGTGGTCGCCTCGGTGGTAGCGCAGCCCGACGCTACCGCCGAGACCCTCGACCAGTACTGTCTGGCGTCACCCAACCTCGCCCGCTACAAGCGTCCCCGTGAGTACCGCATCGTCGAGGCGCTGCCCAAGAGCGCATCGGGGAAGGTTCTCCGCCGAGTCTTGAGAGAAGGAGACAAGACATGACCTATTCGACGGAGCTGGACGGCATGCGCTTTGAGCGCGACCCCGGCCGCGGCGTTGCCACCATCACGCTTGACGTCCCCGACAAGCACAATCGGGTTTCGATGCTGAGCAGGAATCAGCTGGCTGCGCTCTTCGAGGAGATCGGTAGAGATGACGAGGTGCGGGTTGTGATGCTCGCCGGAGCAGGCGAGCGCGCCTTCACCGCGGGTGGTGACATTCCAGGATTTCTCGAGGCCTCGCCCGAGACTCTGACCCGGCTGCACCACAACGTCGCCGCGCCGGAACGATGCCCGAAGCCGGTAATCGCCAAGCTGCATGGCTACTGCCTCGGGGTGGGGACGGAGCTGGCGCTGGCATGTGACTTCCGGATCGCGGCCTCCGACCTCCAGCTGGGTCTTCCGGAGATCAGGATCGGCATGATGCCGGGTAGCGGCGGTACCCAACGCATGGCGCGTCTGATCGGGCTCGGCCGGGCCAAGGACATGATCATGCGGGGGCGGAGGATCGAGGCGGAGGAAGCGCTGGCCTATGGGCTGGTCACCGAGGTCGTGGAGCCAGATGAGCTGGACGAGGCAGCCGACCGGCTGGCAGTTGAGCTGATGGGCCATTCACCGTTGGCGATGGCGATGGTGAAGCGGATCCTCAATCGTGCCTACGACGGCTCGCTGCAGACCGGCCTGGAGCTGGAAGGCCTCGCCTACGGTTTCCTGCGCACCACCGACGACTTCCGAGAAGGCGTCGAGTCGTTCGTCGAGGGCAGGCCACCCGTCTACCGCGGCTCCTGAGGCAGGTTTCGCTTGTCGCCTTGCTCACAGCAGTATCCACGGATGTCTCTCCCCCCGGAGGGGGGAGTCCGACGAAGTCGGGAGGGGGGCGGCAACACCTTCGGCGTAGCACCTGTCAAGATCAGCAGTAGTTGCGAAGCAACTCCCAAGGAACGCGCAGCGTTCCCCGCAACTGCACCTGTCAAGATCAGCAGGAGTTGTGAAGCAACTCCCAAGGAGCGCGCAGCGTTCCCGTCCCCTCCGCCCCTGACGGGACACCTCCCCCTCCGGGGGAGGAAACGACAGCGATCGCGGATCCTGCTCAGCGCAAGGTGAACTCGATCGGCGCCGCGTTCTCCTCTACGTCCGCGGTTTCCCTGGCGTGGAGCAGCGCGGTTTGAACGATGTGCTTCACTCTGGCGTAGTTGTCTAGCTCCGCGGGTACGGGGCTGGTTCGCAGACCGAGGGCGTAGGCGGCGGCGTTACCGCCGATGGCCCGGTAGGAGTCGAGGGTCAGCACGGGAGCCATCGAGAAGAGTTCGAGATTGTCGAGCGGTTCCAGATCTGCCCGGTGAATTACAGCCGTTCCCTTCGACTGGACGCCAACGCCGATCCCCGAGCCGCTCAACCGGGCGGCGTCGTGGGCGATGAAGGCGACATCCGACGTGCGGCGCACTCTGACCAGACGGGGCCGGCCGCCTGCCGTCCGCACCCCGTCGACGAGGGCACCGATGACGGCCTCGTGTTCCAGGCCGTTGATGGTCGCCCGCAGCGTTCCGAGGAAGGCGGGGCCGACGCCAATCACGACTTCGTCCCGACCGGCTCCTTGCCCGGCATCACCGAGCACCGTGATCGGCGCGGTCTGGTTGGTGGCGGCCGGTGCCAGCGTCCCGGGGTCGAGGCGATGGGGGAGCGACTGCAGCTTCTCCCAGCGTTCGCCTTCGAGGCGGTAGCCAGTTCCGGGCCCGGTGTACTCGTTCGGATCGTTCACCGCCGACTCCACCCGCCAGTCGTCGCCGACGATGGCCGACGTCTGCAAGTAGTCGGCGCTCACTCGCAGCCGCTGCATCCCGAGCACGGCTTCGGCCACCGCGGTGTAGCCGGCAATGTCCAACGCCCGGGCAACGTCGACGCCGGTGAGCTCCTCGGCGAACACCAGGTCGGCAGCATCGACATCCGCAGCACGGTCCCGATCGGGTACGTCGCGGCTGTCGTAACCGACCACCGCCGCGGCCACCTCTTCGTCGGTGATCTCCGGAAAGCTCAGGTGACGGAACACTGCCTGCACCGCGCCGGCCGCCTGCTTGCGCACCGCCAGTGCTTGGGCTTCGTCGAGCGGTTCGATGCCGGCGTCAACCTGCCAATCGCGCTGAATCGTCGTCCACTCGTCGAGATCGTCTGCGTCGTAGTTGCCGCCTCCGAACATGTTGTCGTACTTGGGTACCGCGCTGTAGCCGGAGGTGACGAAGTCGGTGCCGGGGAGGAATTGGCCCATCAGCTTGGCGGTCCGCCGGATGGGGGAGTGGGAGGCGATGGCGTCGTTCCCGGACGCCACCTCCAGACCCAGCCACGCTGCGACGAGGTTCTCGGCCAGGATCGCTTTGGTGCCTCCCGGCAGCGATAGCGGAAGGGCAACGGTTGAGATTCCGCCGTTCTGCACCCCCTGGGAGCCGGTGGCCCTGATCAATGCCAGGCAACGAGCCTCCAGATAGAGCATGGAACAGCCCTCGGCGTGGCCCATCAAAGCTTCCGAGCCGCTGCCCGAGGTGAATCGAACCTTGATCCCGCGTGAGGCATACGCCGAGGCGAGGAATGCCTTTGACCAGGGGGTGTCGTCACCGTCGACCATGGCGGCGTCGGTACCGTAAACCGACAACGTCTCTGAATATGTGGTGAGGCCCTGC
Organism: uncultured Acidimicrobiaceae bacterium; assembly: GCA_947259275.1. Taxonomy (GTDB): domain Bacteria; phylum Actinomycetota; class Acidimicrobiia; order Spongiisociales; family SHLN01; genus SHLN01. The sequence continues at coordinate 153,187 of CAMYMH010000001.1, forward strand.
ATCCCCAATTCGAGATTTCGTTTCTCTTCGACGGCGCATTGGGTGAGCACGCCGGGGCGTCCAACCTGGGAGCCGACCAGCAGGGCGATGGCGTTGAAGGGCGCGTAGCGAGCAACTCCCACCGTGGTCTCGATCTCCGCAAAGCCGCGGGCGGCGGCCTCGGCGGCATCGGCGGCCAGCAGGGCAGGGCTCTCTTTGCGATTCGTAACGTGCGCCTGGTTGGCCGGTCGTCGACGGGCGCGCAGCTTCTTGAGGGCGAACATCATTTCCACCGGATCGAGCCGGCCGACCACCCGGGCGAGCTTGGCCGGCGTAAGGCCACCCGACAGGCGAACGAGCTCGTCACGCGACGCCGAGACGTCGACCAGACGGAGCGCGATCTCGTCGTCGGACAGGTGCATCACCTCGTTTGCGACCTCGAGGTCGATGCCGCGCAAGCTCACGAACCGGTCGATGAGATCGAACTCGTCTGCGGTCTTGCCGTCCATTGCCGTGATCGTTCCGTCAACGATGGTCAGCCCGGGTTCGGGGTCGTTCGGGCCGTTCATGGTCACCAGCCCGAGATCGGGCTGCGGTTCGATAATCGTCTCGAGACTCAGATTTCTGTTGAGCCGGGCGCGGGCGCGGGCCGAGTCGGTCACGCCAGCAGTCCGCGGGCGGCGTAGGCAGCCGCGGCCTCCCGCACCAGCCCGGCAATGGCCGGTGCGTCGTAGTCCGTCTCCAACCGCCGAGCCCACTGTTCGAGATCCTCCAGCGAGGAGCGGCCCGGCCGCAGCGCCGTGTAGATCTCGAGGATCACCGGGTTGGGGACTTTGGCCAGCTCGGCTGCCCGGTCGAGGTTGTCGGCCAGCTGATCGCGCCGGGCGGTCCGGGCCACTTCGGCCTGCATGCGCAGCGTCTCGGGAGTTGTCCGGAACTCGTCGTCGGGAATGGCACCCCGTCGGAGTTGCTCGAGCGTGAGGTCGGTGAGGGCCATGCCGCCCGGTGTCCGCACCAGATCGGGACGACGAGTACCGATCGGATAGTCGGTTCGAGGATCGAAGTCGGCCATGGCACGAGTGTACCGCCGGCCGTTGTTGGGCGGCTCCGCTCGCGTCGGGCAGGGATGGTGCCTAGATTGACGGGCGTGACCAGGCTGCCGATCGCGCCCACTCTCGACTCCATTCGTGAGGAAGCAGCTTTCACCGTCCTCGACCAGGTCGTGCGAATGCGGCGCGACGGCATCGATGTGATCAGTCTCGGGATCGGCCAGCCCGACTTCGACCCGCCACCCCATGTCGTCGAAGCAGCCCGGCAGGCCCTGGCGGCTGGTCCCCACGGATACACGCCGGCCCTTGGTCTCCCCGAGCTGCGGGATGCCGTGGCCGAACACCTTGTTCGCCTCTACGACGTCGAGGTATCCGCCGCTTCGGTGGCTATCGTTCCCGCCGGCAAGCTGACGATTAGTCTCGCCCTGCAAATGTTCGGTCGGCCGGGAGCCGAGATCCTTCTTCCCGATCCGGGCTTCCCTCCCTATCGCTCGGCGATCGGCTTCTCCGGTGCCACTCCCGTCGGCTACCCGTTGCCGGAGGCGGCCGGCTTTGGGTTGGATGCCGACCGGGTCCTGGAGCGGATAACCCCGGCCACGACGCTGCTAATCCTGAATAGTCCGTCGAATCCCACCGGCGGGACCGCGTCACGGGAGCAGTTGGATCGGCTCGTGAACGGGTTGAAGGATCACCCTCATGTCGTGGTCCTCAGTGACGAGATCTATAGCGGCCTCGCCTTCGATCATCCCCACCACACCATGCTGGCCTACCCGGAGATTCGCCACCGCTTGATCGTCCTCGACGGGTGGAGCAAGACCTACGGCATGACCGGGTGGCGGCTCGGTTGGGGAGTATGGCCCGACTCGCTCATCGCTCCTCTTCGCAAGCTGATCCTCATCAGTCACTCTTGTGTCAACATCGCCGCTCAGTACGGCGGGATGGCCGCCCTCACCGGTCCACAAGACTTGGCCCGGGAGATGAGAGCGACCTTCGATACCCGTCGGCGGTTCGTGGTGGAGGCCGCCAACGGAGTCCCCGGCTTTTCCTGCGCGATGCCGGGCGGGGCGTTCTACGCATTTCCCAACATCGAAGCGACCGGGCACAGTGATGAAGACATTGCCGGGCTGCTGCTGGATGAGGCCCACGTGGCGGTGATTCCCGGCAACGACTTCGGCGAAAACGGCCTGGGCCACATTCGCATCTCATATGCCTCGCCCATGCACCTCCTCGAGGAGGCCTTCACTCGTATCCGACAGACGCTGAGCTGAGGCCATCCCACGGTTTCCCCCATCACCACCGTGGGGCCCGCACGCTACCGGAGCGAGGCCCAGGGCTCCTCGGCGGCAACATCCACCAGGGCATACCCGGCCTCGCCGACGCAAGGGCTGAGGATCGCCAACAGCTTGGCCTCATCGTCCGAATCGTTGAACGACGCATGCACTGTGTCCGGCGGGATGAAGCAGGAGTCACCGGTTGAAAGGATTTGCTTCTCCTCACCGATCCACTGCTCGATCCGGCCGCTCACCACCAAGAGCACCTCTTCCTGATCGAGATGCTTATGGAAGTCATGGCACCCACCGGGGGCGAACAACGCGTCGATCACAACCAGCTGGATTGCGCCCGTGGTCTCCGGCCGGCTCAGCCATCCCAGCTGTCCCCATCCGAACTCGTCTCTCGCGACGTCAGTCGCCATCAAGAATGCAGCCAATTCCCCTCCTGAGTTTGGGTACCTGCGGCGGTGCCACAGGCCTTCTTGCGCCGCGCTTTGCCGAGGTTTCCTGGCGAGTCGAAGAACATGAATCGCGTCCGCATGTGCGGTCACCTGGTAGCTCCCGGTCGAGGATACTCCCCGGGCCTGGGCCCCACCCCAGGCTCGAGCTTGATTTCGCGCCCTGAAGAGCGTTCTCTAGAATCGCGGCTCGTGGCCTCCACTGCTCCGCATGCTTCCCCTGATCCGCTGGCGGGCCTCGAAGATCGCCGCCTCCTGCGTGATCTCGCCTACCTGGGAGGAGCCTGGGTAGCCGCCGACGACGGCACAACTTTCCCCGTGGACGATCCGTCCAGCGGCACTCAAATCGCCGCCCTTCCCCGCCTGGGCGCAGCCGAAACTAGGCGGGCCATAGAAGCCGCCGGCGACGCCTTGCCGGGCTGGCGGGCCATGACGGCCAAGCAGCGAGCACGGGTCATGCGCGATTGGGCGGATGCCATGCGGGAGCACAGCGAGGACCTGTCGCTGATCCTGACGGTCGAGCAAGGCAAGCCCATCGCCGAGTCACGGGCCGAGATCGAATACGCGGCTTCATTCCTCGAGTGGTTCGGCGAGGAAGCCAAGCGTCTGTACGGCGACGTCATCCCCACCCCCATCCCGGGTCGGCGGGTCGTGGTCCTCAAAGAGCCGGTGGGAGTCACCGCCGGGATCACGCCCTGGAACTTCCCTTCGGCGATGATTACCCGCAAGTGCGCCCCCGCCCTGGCCGCCGGCAACACGATGGTGTTGAAGCCCGCCGAACAGACGCCGCTCTCGGCACTCGCTATTTGTGAGCTGGCCGAGCGAGCCGGGGTGCCGCCCGGTGTCTTCAACGTAGTAACCGGGGCCGCCGAGGACGCGCCGGCGATCGGCGAAGAGATGACCTCCAATCCGACGGTACGGATGGTCGGCTTCACGGGTTCGACGGAGGTCGGCAAACTCCTGATGCGGCGATGTGCCGAGACCGTAAAGAAGGTCAGCCTCGAGCTGGGAGGCAACGCCCCCTTCATCATCTTCGACGACGCAGATCTCGATGCTGCCGTGGATGCGCTCGAGTCATGCAAGTGGAGGAACGCCGGCCAAACCTGCATCTCGGCCAATCGCATCCTCGTGCAGCGAGGCGTCATCGATGAGTTCACCGCTCGCCTCGTCGACCACGCCCGGGGCTTGAAGGTAGCGGGCGGGACGGTGGACGGAGCCCAGATAGGACCCCTGATCGATCAGCAGGGCTTTGACAAGGTGACGAAACACCTGGCAGACGCCATCGACGGTGGAGCAAAGGTGGCCACCGGAGGGGGGCCCCACGAGCTGGGTGGCCTCTTCCTGCAACCGACGGTGCTCACCGACGTGACCCCGGACATGGTGATGTCCTGTGAGGAGACGTTCGGGCCGGTGGCGGGGCTGATCCCGTTCGACACCGAGGAGGAGGCGATTCGCATCGCCAACGACACCCCGTTTGGGCTGTGCGCCTATTTCTTCACTCGCGACATGGCTACCGCCTGGCGGGTCGGCGAGGCATTGGAGGCCGGCATCGTCGGTCTCAATACCGGCTTCGTGTCGACGGAGGTGGCGCCGTTCGGGGGTGTCAAGGAGTCCGGGTTGGGCCGGGAGGGCTCCTACTACGCCATTGAAGAGTGGGTGGAGACGAAGTACTTCACGTTCGCCGGCCTCTGATGAGAGCGAGGGAACCAGCGTGATTGTCGAGCAAAGGGATTACCACATTCACACCGGCAAGCTCCGCGAGCTGGTCGGCCTGTACGAGAACGAGGGCATCGTCATCCAGCGAGAGATCCTCGGCAACCTATTGGGCTGGTTCACCACCGACGTGGGGGCCCTCTCCACGGTGGTGAGCATGTGGGGCTACCCCAGCAGCGCCGAACGGGAAGAACGCCGTGCCCGGCTTCAGCAGGACGAGCGCTGGCAACAATTCGTCAAGAAGGTTCAGCCGCTGATCCACACCCAGCACAACCGTATCCTCAAGCCCACCGGCTTCTCTCCGATTCGATAAAGTCCACAACGAGCACAGAAAGGCGGTCCCATGAGCCTCGAGTCGAGAGTCGCCATCGTGACCGGTGGCGCCCAAGGCATCGGACGAGCCATCGCCGACGGATTGGCTGCCGCCGGCGCCAGGATCGTGATCGCCGACCTCGCCAATGCCGAGGCCGCAGCCAAGACCTACCCCGACGGTATCGGATTGACCGTCGACGTGTCCGATCCCAGCCAGGTCGACGACATGGCTGCCACCGTCAAGGAACAGTGCGGGTCCATCGACATCCTGATCAACAACGCAGGCATCTATGCCTCGCTCGAGATGCGCGCTTTCGATCAGATCCCGGTCGAGGAGTGGCGCAAGGTGATGGACATCAATGTTCTGTCCATGTTCCTGACGTCCCGCGCCGTCGTGCCGATCATGAAACAGCAGGGCGGAGGCAAGATCGTGAATATCTCCTCCGGCACGCCGTTTCGCGGCGTGCCCTTCCTCCTGCACTATGTGACCAGCAAGGGTGCGGTGGTTGCGCTCACCCGCTCCCTGGCGAAGGAACTGGGAGCCGACAACGTCCTGGTCAACTGCGTTGCCCCCGGGTTCACGGTCAGCGACGGGGTCATTGAGCACCCGGAGGTGCTCGAGGTATTGGCAGACGTGTCCATCGCCGCCCGCACCCTGAAGCGGGAGCAGGTGCCCGGGGACGTGACCGGTGCGGTCGTCTTCCTCTGCAGTCCCGAAGCCGATTTCATCACTGGGCAGACGATGGTGATCGACGGCGGCCAGTATTTCCATTGAGCCGATGCGTCTCACGCTGACCCACCACGCTGACGGGGTTGTCACGCCGGATGACGGCACGCGGGTCGTCTACGACGTTGCCGGCAACCAGGCCTACTTCGGTGCCGCCTCCATCGCCGGGCCGGCCCTGGTGTGGGAGCTGCATGCGGGCAGCCCAACGCCCCAGGCGTTGCTGTCGGCCGAGGTGGCACTCGATCCGGACGATGAATGGCTGGTGAGATGTGACCGGATCGACTTCCCGCCCGGCGGCATTGCCCACCGGCACACTCATCCCGGCCCCGGAATCCGCTGCCAGCTCTTCGGCGAGCTGACGGTGGAGACCGGAGGTCGGTCCGGTACGTATGGGCCGCTCGCTGCCTGGTTCGAGACCGGACCCGACCCTGTCTACGCCGTCGCAACCGACGCCGGGGACAGCGCCTTTGTCCGCGTCATGTTGCTCCCGCGCCAATGGGAGGGACGGCGCACCATTCGATACCTCGATCCCGCCGACGAGGACAAGCCCAAGCTCCAGCGCGCCACGGTGTTCTTCGACCGCCCCATCGAGATCTAAAGATGCGCAACGGCGGCCGGATCCTCGTCGACCAGTTGCGCATCCACGGCGTCGATACGGTATATACCGTCCCCGGGGAGAGCTTCCTGCCGGCGCTCGATGCTCTCTACGAGCTCAGGGACGAGATCCGGCTCGTCACCGCCCGCCACGAGGGGGGTGCGGCCAATATGGCGGAGGCTCACGCCAAGCTCACCGGGACTCCGTCTGTCTGCTTCGTCAATCGAGGGCCGGGGGCGACCCATGCTGCCAACGGGGTCCACACCGCCTTTCAGGACTCAACGCCGCTGATCGTTCTCATCGGCCAGGGCCCGCGCGGCTTTCTGGACCGCGAGTCCTTCCAGGAGATCGATCATCGGGTGTTCTTCAGTCAGCTGACGAAATGGGCGGGTCAGGTCGAGGATCCGGCTCGTATCCCCGAGCTGGTCGGCAAAGCGATGCATATCGCCTTGGAGGGCCGGCCCGGCCCGGTCGCCCTGGCGTTGCCCGAGGATGTCCTGACGGCGGAGTGTGAAACTGCCGATGCCAGGCCGTATCGCATCACCCGGCCGCATCCTGGAGCCGATGAGATGGCCGAGCTGCGGGCGATGCTCGTCGCCTCCCAGAGGCCCGCCATGATCGTGGGAGGCGGCGGCTGGACCACCGCCGCCAGCCGCGACCTGCTGGCGTTTGCCGAGGCCAACCGGATCCCGACGGCGGCTTCCTTTCGGTGCCAGGACTACATCGACAACCATTCGGAGGTGTACTTCGGATACGGCGGCCTGGGGATCCGCCCCAAGCTCGCCGAGCGGATCAAGGACGCCGATCTGCTGCTCGTCGTCGGTGCCAGGCTGGGGGAGGCCACCACCAGCCGCTATTCGCTGGTGGAAATCCCCACTCCGCGCCAGAAGCTGGTCCACGTCCATCTCGGCCCCGAGGAGCTGGGAAGCGTCTACCAGGCCGACCTTCCCATCAATGCCGGATATGGCGAGTTCGCGGCTGCGGCCCGGGCGCTCGCTCCGGTGGAAGGAACCTGGGGTGGGTGGGCAGACTCTGCCCGGGCCGACTACCTCGACGATCTCGCGCCACCCGAAGCCCCCGGCGACCTCAATCTGGCGGCGGTGGTGCGCCACGTGAGCGAAGTGCTGCCGGCGGAGGCGATCATCACCAACGGCGCCGGCAACTTCACGGTCTGGGCCCACCGCTACTACCAATTCACCTCGTTTCGCACTCAGCTAGGGCCGACGAGTGGTTCGATGGCGTACGGCATTCCGGCCGGGGTGGCAGCAAAAGTGGTGCATCCCGATCGGCCGGTGATCGCCTTCACCGGCGACGGCGACGCCATGATGTCGTTTCAGGAGATAGCGACCGCAGTCCAGCACGGTCTCGACCCGGTCATCCTGCTGGTGAACAACGGCATGCTGGCGACCATGCGCATGCACCAGGAGCGCCGCTTCCCGGGCCGGGTGCACGGCACCGACCTCGTCAATCCCGACTTCCAGGCGCTCGGTGCCTCCTTCGGCCTTCACACCGAGCTGGTGGAGCGGGACGCTGATTTCCCGGCCGCCTTCGACCGGGCACTCGCCGCCGGCCGCGCCGCGCTGGTCGAGCTCCGCATCGATCCCGAGCAGCTCACCCCCGGCAAGACGCTGGCAGGCACCCGCCGGGCGGCCCTCGCCTGACCCCAGGCGGCGTGCGGTAGGGTCAGGTACGGCGAGCCAAGGAGCGAGATCATGCCGCTGATTCGAGTCGAGCTGTTCGACTACCGCATCGATGACGACGTGAGCGCCAAGCTCATAGAAGGGATGACCGATGTCATGTGCGACGTCATCCACGAGAGCATGCGGGACCACACCTTCGTCATCGTGGAAGGGCACTCACCGAAGAACTGGGGCGTCGGTGGCCGGCCGTGGCCGGTCCAGGAGATGGAGGTCTGAGCCGGGCACGATGTTGTCATGAAGACACTGGCGGCCGTCGTCCGCCGGCCGGGCGAATTGACGATCGAGGAGATTACCCTCGACCCTCCCCAGGCAGGCGAAGTGCTGGTACGCATGCTCGCCGCCGGAGTATGTCACTCTGATCTGCACACCTACCTCGGTGAGCTGAGAGTCATGCCACCGCTGGTTCTCGGCCACGAGGGAGCCGGGATCGTCGAAGAGGTCGGGTCGGAGGTCACACGAGTGGCGCCCGGTGACTACGTCATGATCAACTGGCTGCCGGCCGATGGCACGTGTCGAGCCTGCCTTCGGGGAGACCAGCACCTGTGCGAACGACTCCAGGAGACCACGTTCGCCGGCATGCTCCTCGACGGGACCACCCGACTACATACCGACGACGGCGTCGATCTCAAGCACTATCTGACCGCATCGACGATGAGCACGCGCATGGTGTATATGGAAGATGCCGTCATCCCGATGCCGACCGACGTGCCCGCCGAAGTGGTTGCCATCACCGGGTGTGCTGTTGCCACAGGCATCGGCACCGTGGTCAACAGCGTGCGGGCAGAGCCGGGGAGCTCGGCGGCGGTTATCGGATGTGGCGGTATCGGACTGTCGATGATTCAGGGCTCCAAACTGAGCGGCTGTCATCCCATCATCGCTCTCGACCTGGTCGATGGCCGCCTGGAGATCGCCGGGCAGCTGGGCGCCACCCACACCATCAACTCGGCGCGGGTGGAGGCGACTGGGGCTGTGCACGATCTGACGGGACCGGGAGCCGACTACGCCTTCGACAGTGTCGGCTCCGAGGTAACCATCAACCAGGCGCTGGAGCTGATTCGGCCGGGTGGAACGGTGGGTGTGGCCGGGCTCCACTCCGCCAGGGCCGAGGTCGCCATCCCGGCCGGGCCCCTGGTGCTCCAGGCCAAGACGCTGAGGGGGGCTTTCGGAGGATCGCTCAAACCTCGCCAGGATCTACCCCGCCTCATCGAGCTCTTCCGGGCCGGGCTGCTGCAAACCGATCAGATGATCACGCACCGCTATCGACTGGAGGAACTGCGACAGGCGTTTGCCGACATGCAGGCGGGGCGGGGCGCCAAGAGCGTAATCGTATTTGACCAAGAGGAGTGAGAAATGTTGGAACCAGTACTCATCAACGGCGAGTGGCGAGCGGCATCGGACGCAGGCACTTTCAACGCCTACGACCCTTCGACCGCTGAGACTTTCCCCGAGACGTTTCCCGTATCGAGCATGGAGGACGTCGAGGCGGCGCTCGACGCCGGTCACGAGGCGGTCCGCCGGCTGCGTGACATTCCTCCGACGGCGATCGCCGATTTCCTCGACGCCTTCGGCGAGGGCCTGCTGGAAAATCGCGACCAGCTGGTCGCCAGTGCCCATGCCGAGACCGGCCTGCCCGCCGAGCCCCGGCTCAACAGCGTTGAGCTGCCGCGAACCGCCGACCAGCTCCACCAGGCGGCGGCCGCGGTTCGTGACCGGTCGTGGGTGACGGCCACCATCGACACGGCCACCGGTATCCGCTCGATGTTCCGCCCGCTCGAAAAGCCGGTGGCCGTGTTCGGGCCCAACAACTTTCCCTTCGCTTTCAACTCCGTCTCCGGCGGAGATTTTGCTGCTGCCATTGCCGCCGGCAACCCGGTCATCGGCAAGGCCCATTCCAGCCATCCGATGACGACCAAGCTTCTCACCGAGGTGGCGTACGCGGCAGTTCAGACGGCGGGCCTGCCGGCGGCGATGGTGCAGCTGATCTACCGCCTCGATCACGCAGATGGAGCCGCCTTCGCCGGGCATCGCAAGCTCGGGGCGATTGGCTTCACCGGCGGCCGGCACGGTGGTCTCAGCCTCAAGGGTCCCGCCGACGCGGCCGGTATCCCCGTCTACCTGGAGATGAGCAGCGTCAACCCGGTCTTCGTCCTCCCCGGTGCTCTCAGAGCGCGCGGCGAAGAGATCGCCGAAGAGTTCTACGGGTCGTGCACCCTGGGCGTTGGCCAGTTCTGCACCAACCCGGGCCTGGTGATCGTCCCGACCGGGCCCGACGGCGACGTCTTCGTCGATGCCGCCAAGCGCCTCTTCGCCGACGGCGACCCCGGCATCCTGCTGGGCCCGCCGGGGCACATCGCCGACTCGGTGGCCACGCTGGAAGGCGCCGGAGCCGAGGTAGTAGTGGGCGGTTCGGTCGTCGAAGGGGGCGGGTTCTCGTTCGCCAACACGATCCTCACGGCTCCCGCCGGCGCCTTCATCGCCGACCCGGAAGGCCTCCAGACCGAGGCATTTGGTCCCGTCTCTCTGATCATTCGGGCGGGGGGTATCGAGGATATGGTGGCCATCGCCGGCGCTCTCGACGGCAACCTGACGGGTTCGATCTATTCGGATCCGGACGGTGCCGACGAGCAGGAGTACGGTTCTCTGGAACCGGAGTTGCGGCCGCATGTGGGCCGCCTCCTCAACGACAAGATGCCGACCGGGGTGGCAGTCTCCCCGGCGATGAACCACGGCGGGCCCTTCCCGTCGACGGGCCACCCGGGCTTCACCGCCGTCGGGATGCCGGCGGCCATCCATAGGTTCGCCGCCCTCCATTGCTATGACAACGTGGCCGAACACCGGCTGCCGGTGGAGATCCGCGACGAGAATCCCAACGGCGTCATGTACCGCTTCATCGACCGGCAATGGACGCGGGACGACGTGGCGTGAGCAGCCAGCTTTCCCGGGCACTTCGTCCGGATGTCGCACTGCCGAATGATGGGACGGCCGGCACACTGGTCGGCCGCGCCTGGGTTCCCGGCGACCCCCCGGGGCCGAGCGTGGTGGCACTGCGCGATGAGAGCGTGTTCGACATTTCCACCACAGTGCCGACCATGTCCGACCTGTGTAACGCGCCCGATCCGGTGGCCACGGCGGCGGCGACCGGCACACTCATCGGGTCGATCGACGAAGTGCTCGCCAACAGCGCCTACGACGCGCGCGATGCTGCGCTTCCCTGGTTCCTGGCGCCGGTCGACCTGCAGACGGTTAAGGCCAGCGGAGTCACGTTCGCCACCAGCCTCCTCGAACGGGTGATCGAGGAACAGGCGGCCGGAGACAAAGCCAAGGCAGAAGCCATCCGCACCCAAATCACCGCCCTCATCGGTGACGACCTCTCCCGTATCGTGCCCGGATCCCAGTCGGCCATGCGCCTCAAGGAGCATCTCATGGCCGAGGGTGCCTGGTCGCAATACCTCGAAGTGGGTATCGGTCCCGACGCCGAAGTGTTCACCAAGGCCTCCCCGATGTCGGCAGTCGGTACCGGCAGCGAGGTCGGTGTCCGCCGCGACTCGGGCTGGAACAACCCGGAGCCCGAGTTGGTGATGGTGATTGCAGCCTCCGGGCATATCGTCGGCGCCGTCCTCGGCAACGATGTCAACCTGCGCGACATCGAGGGTCGCAGCGCCCTCCTGCTGGGGAAGGCAAAGGACAACAATGCATCGGCCGCGGTCGGGCCGTTCATCCGGCTCCTCGACGAAACGCTCTCCTTGGACACCCTCAGGAGCCTGATTATCGACCTCGTTCTCCATGGTGACGACGGCTTCACGATGGTGGGCACCAACTCGATGACCTACATCAGCCGAGACATCGAGGACCTGGTGGCAGCGACCATCGGTGCGCACCATCAATACCCCGATGGGGCGGTGCTCTTTGCCGGAACGATGTTCGCCCCCACCCAGGATCGGGATGTCCCCGGTGAGGGCTTCACTCACAAGGTCGGTGACGTCGTCGAGATCTCATGCCCCGAGCTGGGGACTCTTGTCAATCGCGTCGATCATTGCGAGTCGGTCGAGCCGTGGACCTTCGGCACCGGGGCGTTGATGCGCAACCTGGCGCGACGCGGCCTCCTCACCCACTAGAAGCTCGATCGACGGGCCGTTCGCCTGCTGCCGAAAGCGGCCCGTCGGGGGTCGGCGGCGGGTCTCCCCGACTGCTGAAATCGCCCCGTCAGAGCCCTTTGTGAGATGTGTAGGATCGATCGTGAGGTCAAATACTCGACCAGGAAGGCCACCTCATGGTTCAGATGCGAGGCAGTGATCTGGTTGTCGAGTACCTCGTCCGCGAGAAGGTCCCGTACCTATTTGGATACGCGGGGCATGGCGCGGTCGGGCTGCTGGATGGCGTATACGATCGACAGGACGAGATCAAAGTAATCTTCCCCCGGATTGAGACCGGCGCCGGATACATGGCAGACGCTTACTTCCGAGCGTCCGGTCAGGTGATTCCGGTGTACACCTCAACCGGCCCGGGTCCGATGCTCCTAACTACTGCGATGGCGAACGCGTTCTACGACTCGTCGTCGTTCATCGCCATCACCGGCCAGGTCGCCACCAACCAGTATGACTCCGGCGCCCTGCAGGAGGAGTACCGGCATTATCAGGCCGACTTTCCCAGCCTCGCCAGGCAAATCTCCAAGCGCAGCTTTCAGGCACAAACCGTTTCCGACCTGGCCAAGATGCTCCCCAAGGCTTTCAAGCTGGCACGGGAAGGAAGGCCGGGACCGGTTCACATCGACGTTCCCTACGACCTGTGGATCGTGGAGGAAGACATCGAGATTCCCGAGCCGGCTAATCGTTCGGAGATGCTCAACTGGCGCACTCCCGGCAACGCCGAGGCCGTCGAGGCGGCGCTCGACTTGCTCATGGGGGCCAAGCGCCCGCTGATCCTGGCAGGCGGTGGTGTCATCGGCGCCGACGCCTCCCCCCAGCTGGAGGCGTTCGCCGAGCACGTCGGTGTCCCGGTGTACACGACGTTCATGGGCAAGGGCGTCATCTCGGCCGAGCATCCGCTCCACCTGGGGATAGCGGGCTGCTGGGGTGAGTACCCGGCGCAGGAGGCGACCCGCAACGCGGACGTCATCCTGGCCATCGGCTGCCGGTTCTCTGACGTGCACTCGTCCTCGTGGGTACCCGGATACACCTACAACATTCCGCCTACCAAGCTGGTCCACATCGATATCGACCCGACCGAGATCGGCCGTAACTATCCGACCGAGATCGGCATCGTCGCCGACGCCCGCGAGGCACTCAAGCAGCTGCTCGAGATGGCCGAGCGCAAGGGAGTCAGCCACGACGGAGCCGATTGGCTGGCGCAGATCGAGGGCTACCGGAGCGAGTGGTCCAACTTCATCGAGCCGGAGAAGGCATCCGACGCGGTGCCGATCGAGCCGCAGCGGGTGATTGGCGAGCTGCGGGGGGCAGCGCCGCGTGACACCTTGATGATTACAGACACCGGCAACCATCAATGCTGGGTCGAGCAGTACTGGAGCTCGTACGGGCCCCGCCAGATGTTCACGCCCGGCGGGTTCGCCAGCATGGGCTTCGGAACCTACGGCTCACTGGGCGTCAAGCTGGCCCGGCCGAACAATCCGGTCGTGTGTGTCACCAGTGACGGGAGCTTCATGATGATGCCCGGGGCAATCGCCACGGCGGTCGAACATGACATCCCGGTGGTGTGGGTGCTCTTGAACAACTACACGATCGGGGTCATCCGCGACCTGCAGCGGTTCTACATGGACGGACGAGAGGTCGGAACCAGCTTCATGAAGCACTCGACCGGAGAGCTGTGGAACCCCGACTTCGTGGGCATGGCGGAAGCCATGGGCGCCTCCGGTGTGACGGTTGACAATCCGGCCGATCTCGGCTCGGCGTTTGAGACGGCGTTGAGTGCCAACAAGCCGTTCCTCGTCGACGTGCGGATCAATCGCGACTCACCCGTCCCGATCGTCGGAACGTGGCAGTTCCCGCCGATCACGCAGGTTGAGCCGACGTTCGGTGAGAGTCTGGTCATATCCTGACGGGATCGTGATCCTGGGCCCGGGCCGCCAGCCCGGGCCCATGGCGCGGTGGGCGGATCCCTGGCGCGACCGCTCATCGTGACCCAGCCGGGCTATCCTCTGGCCTCGCCGGCGTCATCGCCGTCCGCAGCATGCAAGTCTTCCCGTTTACGGCCATCGTCGATCAGGGCAACCTCAAGCAGGCCCTGCTGCTTAACGCCGTGAACCCTGCCATCGGGGGCCTGCTGATCAAAGGACCAAGCGGTACGGCCAAGTCGACCGCCGTGCGCGGCCTGGCCGAGTTGCTACCTGAGATCGAGGTGGTGGCCGACTGCCCCTTCGGTTGTGCGCCGCGGCAACCGTGCCGGTCATGCCGAGCCCGGGAGGACGCCGGCGAGACGCTGCAGGCGGTGACCCGCCGCCGGCGGGTAGTCAACCTGCCGCTGAACGCGACAGAGGATCGGATCTCAGGGACGATCGACCTGACCCGGGCGCTTCGAGACGGCGAGAAGGCCCTCGAACCGGGATTGCTGGCAGAGGCCAACCGGGGAGTCCTCTATATCGACGAGATCAACTTGCTGGACGACCACCTGGTCGACGTCCTGCTGGACGCGGCCGCGCTTGGGGTCAACGTCGTCGAAAGAGAGGGTGTTTCGGTGTCACACCCGGCCCGGTTCTTGCTGGTGGGCACGATGAATGAGGAAGAGGGCGAGCTGCGGCCACAAATCGCCGACCGTCTCGGGCTGACCATCTCGGCCGCACCTCTCGACCAGTCGGAGCTGCGGGTCGAGATCATGCGCCGTCGTGAGCGCTTTACCAGCGATCCGAACGCCATGACCGAGGAATGGGCGCCGGCCCAGGCGGCCCTGGCCGAAGACGTCCGTCGGGCCGCCGAGCTGCTGAGCAAGGTCCGGGTTCCCGACTCCCTCTACACCGCGATCGCCAAGCTCGGCCGCCGGGTCGGGGTGGGGAGCCACCGGGGCGACATCGCAGTGCTGGAAGGAGCCAAGGCGATTGCCGCCATGGAGGGGCGCACCGAAGTCACCATCGAGGATGTCGTCGCCGGCGGGGCGCTGGCGCTCAACCATCGCGTCGAGGCCGATCCCTTCGAGACGGTCCGCCAGCTCAATGCCGTCGAGGTGCGCCGGGCACTGGAAGCCATCCTGGCGGACGAGCCAAAAAAAAAAGCGGTGAAGGGCGGCTAGCCGAATCGACGGTCGACCTGTCCGAAGTCAACCTCACCATCGAGCGGCTCGAGGTGGACGCGGAAACAGCTTTCCAACACACGCCGCCGCGCGAGCTCGAACTGGGCGGCCTCGGCAAACGAGCGGCCTCGCTGGTCAGTCGCAGGCGGGGCAAGTACTCGCGCCACCGCCTGGCGCGGCGGGGTGACACCGACGTCGCCATCGACGGCACCCTGCGGGCGGCGGCAGTCCGATCAGGCGCCCGGCAAACCACCGGCACGCTCCGACCCCTCCTCGAAGATCTCCGCCGCAAGGTCAGAAGCCATCGGTCCCCACTGGCGGTGGTCTTCATCGTCGACAACAGCTACTCGCTGCACGCCGATCGGATGGTCGAGAAGGTCAAGGGCCTGGCGCTCGGGCTGCTGGAGGACGCTACTCACCGGGGCGACCGTGTGGCCTTGGTTGCCTTCAAGGGCGGCACCCGGCGGGCCACGGTCGTGCTTCCGCTCACCCGCAGCCGCCGGCTGGCGCAACAAAGGCTGGCCGAGATCCCGCTCGCGAGCGTCACCCCGCTGGCCGATGCACTGGTGCGGGCTCGGCGGATTCTGCGCCAGGAGAGGGTCAAGAATCAGAACGCGGTGCCGGCCGTCGTCCTGGTTTCCGACTGCCTGCCGACTGCGCCTCGCCGGCGGGGAGGCGACCCCATGACCGAGACCATGGAGCAGGCCCGGCGACTGAGACTGGAACAGGTCGTAACAATCGTGGTGGACACCCACCAGCCCGGGGCGACCGACCGCGGCTGTGGGCCTGAGCTGGCCAGGGTGGCCGGCGGGTCGTGCATCCCTTTCGCCACCCTCGCCCCCGGGTCGCTCGAGCCCTTGCCGGGGGTGCCGGCGCCCTAGTCGGCTACCGGCAGCACCTCGCGTCCCCGGCCCTGCTGGATAAGCGGCAGGTAGTTGTCGACCTCATCCACGGTTGCCGGGTCGGTCAGATCGACCGTGATGCCGCGCTCGGCCGACATGTAAGCCGCCATCGTCAATCTCACGATCTGGAACCCATAGGACCAATCGAGCATCGGCGGCCTGCCCGTCGTGAGTGCGTCGACCAGATCGCGAGTTTCGCTGACATACCCGTAGAGGTCCGGTTCATTGGGCTGGACGGCCAGCAAGCCCTGGCTGGCCGTTGCCTTCTCCAGGGCGAGCTCGGCGTCTTCCACACCGGCGGCGGCCACGCCACCGATGAAAATCTCGAGCGGTGACCGCAACGAGTTGAGCTCGACCGCGTAGCCCGGTCCCAAGCCGTCGATGAGCAGGCGGAGCCCCTGCTTGTCGTACATCCAGGAGACCGTGAACTGGGCCTTGCTTATCCGATCCGTCTCGGGATCCCGGTAGGTGACGATTCCGGTGGCGAAGTCCTCGGCCGGCGTCTCGCCGTAGTCGACTCCGTACTGGTCGAGCAGTTCCCGGCGCCAGCGCGACTGCCCCCACTTGAGCAAGCCGACCTCGGCATTGACGCTCACCGGAACCAGGTAGTCAACCGGCCGCCCCGGCGGGGTGAGCAGGTACCACCCGACCGCGATGGAGTGGCATCCCATGTCGGAGAGAACGCCGCCGCCCTGTTGTTGCGGATCCCAGAACCAGGCGTTGTGGGGCCCGGCGTGCTCCTCCGCCGCCCGGGCGAGTCCAAGCGGTCCCATCGCCTCGGTGATACCGGCCAGCTGGAGGCGGGCCGCCTGCATGGCAGGCAGGTGCAGCTGGTTTTCGAAGAAGGCGGTGGGAACGCCCACCTCTTCGGCCAGTTCGATCATTCTCCGGGCCTCTGCCAGATTCCTGGCCAACGGTTTCTCGCAAACGACGGCCTTCAGCTGCGCCCCGTCGGACACGGCCCGGGCCACGGCCTCCATGGTGGGCACCCGGGTGAAATTGGGCGCGAACAGGGCGACAACGTCCACATTGGCGGCCAGCTCCTCCACGCTGTCGTAGACGACTCCGGCGCCCAATCCCCGCTTGCGAACCTCGTTTGCCAGCTCGGTCGGCGGGGTGCGCGATGTGACGCCGGCCACCTCGACTCCGCGGACCGACTCGAGGGCCCGAAGGTGAAATCCCGCTACGAAGCCGCTTCCAACTATTCCGTACCGAATCGTCATTCCTTACCTCTCTCGGCGACCGGCTCATTCAAACAGTGCCCGGGCGTGTTTGCCCAGACGGGGCTGCCCTGGTCCCGGCGAACCACCGTGGGAGAGACTCAGGCGTAGCAACTGGGGATTGGGGCCAAAGGGAGGCTTCGATATGGTGAGGCGAATCAGCCCCCGGCATTCGAAAGGCGGATGTGAACATGCCTCATGACTTCCAGATGCCGTCCGCCTACGTGGAACGGGTGACGGCGCGTCAGGGACGGCCTCACACCTGCGAGGTCCTCGACGGGCCGACCACCGCCCTGGTGGTCGTCGACATGCAGAAGTACTTCATGGTCGAGCCGTTCGCCGGGGCCTGCCCAATTGCCAGGACCGTCGTGCCAAACGTGAACCGCCTGGCGACGGCCGTCCGCGCCGCCGGTGGCCGCGTGGTTTGGCTGCAGATGGCCGCACCCTGGGAGACGGAGACGACTTGGTCGGCGGTCCGCCAGCTGTACACCGAGGGTGCCGCCCGCGCCCGGTGGGGGTCCATGCAGCCCGAGGCGGAGGGCTTCGAACTGTGGCCGGATCTCGACGTCCAGGCCGAAGATCAGCGGGTGGTCAAGGAGAGATACTCGGCGTTCATTACGGGCTCTTCCGATATCGAGCCTGTTCTTGATGGTATCGAGACCCTCCTCATCGCCGGGGTTGCCACCAATGTTTGCTGCGAATCGACCGCCCGCGACGCCATGATGCTGAACTACCGGGTGGTGATGGTGTCCGACGCCAGCGCGGCCGCCACCGATGCCGAGCATGCCGCCTCGCTTGGCAACTTCTATCTTTTCTTCGGAGACGTCCAAACCACGTCCCAGCTGCTCGACCGCCTGGCGGTGGGAGTCGAAGGGCAGTAGCCGGCACCTCTGGCAGGTGGGAGCCGCCCGATTGCCGGCCCCGGTCGAGGTCGCCTCGGGGAGCCGCCGGTGCAATCAATACACTTGATAGATGGCCTCACAGCTCACCAACGGCCGCCGCCGAGAGCTCCACTACTGGATGCGCCTGACGCGTACGCTTGACGATCGGATCATCAAGCTGTGGCAGCAAGGACGCGGGGTGGGCGCCACCTTCAATCAGCGAGGCCATGAGGCCATCAGTGTCGGGGCGGGAGCGGCGCTCGGACCTAGCGACGTTGTTGCTCCCATGCACCGTGACCTGGGGTGCTACTTGTTGCGGGGTATGACGCCGGAGCGACTCCTTGCCAACCAGCTGGGCCGGGCCACGTCGGTCACTCGCGGTCGCGACGGGAACCTGCACGGCTGCGGCGACCTCGACTTGAACATCATCGGCTTCATCAGCCATCTCCCTCACTCGTTGCCGGTGACGGTGGGAGCCGCTATGTCCTTCACCTACCGCAACGAACCGCGCGTGGCGATGACTTTCGTCGGAGATGGCTCCTCCAACACCGGCCTCTTTCACGAATCGCTCAATCTGGCGGCCGTGCACAACGCGCCCTTCGTGCTCATCGTCGAGAACAACCAGTATGCGTACTCCACCCCATTGTCCCAGCAGATGGTGATCGACGATATTGCCGTGCGCGGCCGGGCCCACGGCGTTCGCGCCGAGATCGTCGACGGCAACGATCTCGAGGCCGTCTACGAGGTGACGTACGACGCGGTGGAGCGAGCCCGTTCTGGTGGCGGACCGACCATGATCGAATGCAAGACGATGCGCATGCTCGGCCATGCCATTCACGACGGAGCCGGGTACGTGCCACCCGACCTGTTGGCCGACTGGGCGAAGCGTGATCCCATTGACCGCTTTGAGGCAACGTTGCTCGCGGGCGGATTGGCCACCCAAGAGGAGCTGGACCAGGTCGCCGACCGATGCCGGCGGGAGGTGGCGGCGGCAGTCGAGTATGCCGAGGGGTCCGAATGGCCCGATCCGGCGACCATCCTCGACGGGGTCTACGCCGAATGACCAGTAGCGACTCCCAAACCGTCGCGCCGGAGACCCCAGCGGTCGAATCGAAAGTGATGACCTACCTGGAGGCCATCTCGGAAGGCCTGTGTGACGAGATGCGCCGTGACCCGGATGTTCTGCTGATGGGGAACGACATCGGCGGGGACTTCGGCGGAGCCTTCAAGGTGACCACAGGATTCTCAGAGGAGTTCGGTGATCGACGGGTCATGAATATGCCGATGACCGAGCTGGGGTTCATTGGTGCCGCCAGTGGCATGGCGCTGTTCGGATTGCGGCCGGTGGTCGAAGTCCAGTTCGCGGACTTCATCAGCACCGGCTTCGACTCGATCGTCCAATATGCAGCCACCACCCACTACCGATGGCAGGCCCCGGTCCCCTGGGTGATCCGGGCTCCCTCCGATGGCGGGATTCGCTCGGGACCGTTTCACAGCCAGAACAACGAGGCGTGGTTTGTGCACACCCCCGGGCTCAAAGTGGTCGCACCGTCGACGCCGGTCGACGCCAAGGGCTTGCTGCTCACCGCGATTCGGGACGACAACCCCGTCATCTTCTTCGAGTCAAAGCCCCTCTACCGATCGCTCCGCGACGTAGTGCCGGCGGGCGATTGCGCGGTGCCGCTCGGCCGGGCTCGCATCGCCCGGCCCGGCCGCGACATATCGGTCATTACCTACGGTGCCACGGTTCACCAGGCGGTGGCCGCCGCAGTCGAGCTCGCCGCAGAGGGCATCGACGTCGAAGTGATTGACCTCAGATCGCTCAAACCGCTCGACACCGATGCGGTGTTGGCCTCGGTCACCAAGACCGGCCGGGCACTTGTGACCCACGCAGCCAACCGCCTGGGCGGGGTGGGGGCCGAGATTGCCGCGGTGATTGTCGAGGAAGCGTTCGAGTGGCTCGACGCACCGGTAGCCCGTCTCGGCGGCCTCGACATACCCGTGCCCTCCTCCCCACCCCTCGAAGACGCTTACCGCCCCGACGCCGGCAAGATCGCGGCCTCCATCCGGAGGCTGGTCGCATTCTGAGCAGCGCCACGCTCGGCAACGGCTACGAGCGGGCGTGCTCGGCGGTTGAGCACCGATCGGCACCCTGGTTGGAAGTGCTCAAGATGTCTCGTCGTGGCTATCGACCGGCCCGGTGCGCGAGCGTCGGATCACTGGGAGGCAGCATTTCTCTTCCCTCTTGCACGGCAGTCGTTGTGGATTCACATGTCAGAACGTATGAGCTAGGTGTGTGACATGTCGTCCGGCCGAACGGCGGCGCGCGGGGAAATACCGTGGGGGAGTGGTGGAGCGTGTTGCCGTGTGGTGTCGGAATTCAACTCCTTGGGGACTGGAGCGGCCTGATCCGCGAACGTGTTCGGTCGGTCAGTTATGTACGTTTTTCCCTTGTTTGGTCTATCCGAAGTGGGGTCCCTTAGCCGTCTGAAGTGTTTTGCAGGCGCGGAGCCGCTACCCACCGGGTCGTCCTCTCCGAACTGCGACGCAACCGCTACCACCAGCGCCGCGATCCAGAACACGGCCATGACCACCAGACAAACATCGAACGCTTGGCCTACCTCCTTCCGTCGCGCGGACGACCGAGGCGTGAGCCCAGGTGCCAGCGGTCATGTCACCCGGACACGAGAGTTATTCGTCTGTCAGGATGAGAGCCGCGAAAGGGAGGCCGTATGGACTGGTGGATTCTCGAGCTGATCGTTGCTGCAGTGCTGGTGGTGATCCTGGTGGTCCTCGGACCTGTCATCAAGCGGTTCGGCAAGGCCTATGCAGCAGACATCTTCCGGGCCAACCCGCGCACGGGTAAGAGCTACCTCGTGCTCATGGACATCGCCTACTACTTGATCTTCACCGCGTTCATTCTTTTCACGATCAGCTTTGAACGGGACACCGGGTGGACGCAGGAAGTGAGTGCTGAGCAGCTGGAGGCGTCCACGTTGCGAATCGGCGGCATGCTGCTCCTCATGGGCATCCTCCACGGGCTCAACGTCATCAGCTTGCCGATCATCGGCCGCCTCCTCGGCCTCGGCCGCACCCTCGAAGAGGACACCCCAGAGCCGAGAGCGGCCTGACCTGCTTGGGTGGGCCGCCCCGTTCTTGGCAACCCTCGATCGCAGTACCGATGCGGGGTGGTACGCCGCTGAGCTGGTTGAGAAGCTGTTTGTGGAGGAAGGCGCCGCCCTCGTCCGTCTCGCCCGCCTGTTCACCGACGATCGGAATGCCGCCGAAGATCTGGTTCAGGAAGCGTTCATCCGGCTCCACCGATCGGCCCACCGCATCGAAGACCCGGCCAAGGCTGCTCCGTACCTGCGCTCGATCCTGCTCAACCTCGTCAGGGACCACAACCGCCGCGGGCTGATGTCCCTCCGCCATGCCGAGGCGCTGACGCCCGACTCCTCACCCGATGCTCCGGACGACGTCGTCATCCTCAACGATCAGCAGGCCGCCGTCGTCGCCGCGCTCGAGGACCTCCCCCCTCGCCAGCGCCAGTGCCTGCTACTCCGCTTTTACTACGAGCTGACCGAGCGAGAGATCGGCGACACGCTCGAAATCTCGCCCAATTCGGTGAAGACCCACTGTCGACGCGGCATGGCCGCGCTGAAACAGACTCTGGAGGCTTCGTGACAGTTGAAGAGCTGTTGACCCGAGCACTGCACAGCGCCGACGAATATGAGCCAAGTGCCGACCTGTTCGCCAAGGTTCAGCGGTCGATCGAGGAGGACATCGCCCGTCGCCGCCGGATCCGGTGGGTCGTTGCGGGGATCGCGACCGGTCTGACGGCTGCGCTGGTGTGGATCGTGGGCTTCCTCGACATCCGCAGTGGACTACCGACCATGCCGTGGTGGACCGTCGAGGTTCTCGCGGCAGCCATCCTCATCGCCATTGTCCTCGTGTTCGGACCACTCATTCGCCGCTTCGGGATGGGACTGACCGACGAGGTGTTTCGCAGCAATGAAGCGACCAGCCGGCGGTTCCTCGCCGTGCTCGACATTGCCTACTACTTGATCTTCACCGCCTATGTGCTCATGTCGACGAGCTTCTCGCCCCGAACCGAGTGGGGCACCCGGTTGGCGGGCCAGCTCGAGTCGGTAGCCGAACGCATCGCCGGCATGTTCGTGGTCATGGGTCTCCTCCACGCGGTAACGATCGCGGTGCTCCCGGTGGTGGGACTCGTCTTCTCGTCGAATTGGCGGAGGGCGGTCCGGGCCGAGCTTGGCGAGGACGCACCGGAGCCCGATCCAAGGGCGGAAAAGGCCGACCGGGTCGCGAAGGTCATCGTCTGGGTGGCGGCCGCCGTAGTCGCGTGGCTGGCGATTGGGTTCCTCGTCGGCCCCGGCATCTTCGGACTGATTCTCGGAGCGGACTGAGGCACGTGTCACCCAATCGGCGGGTTCGCTCGTCTGTATATGCGACCGACCGGCGAAACACGCCGGGGAATGTGAGGGAGGCAAACATGTACCGTCGCTTCGTAGCAGTTGCAGCATCCACTGCAGTTGCCGTAACGGTGTTCGCGGCTCCGGCCCTGGCCGGCCACGACCATTACATCGTCACTCCAAACGGCCAATGCCACCAGGTGGCGGCCGGCCAGACTGCCATCAACGATTCGTCCCACGGGGGCTACCACCGGTTCCACACCAATGTGCACCTGGGAGCAACCGAAGACGACTTCAACAAGATCCTCGGCCACGGCCACGCCGCCGTCGAGGTGTACAAGGGAGCAGATGCTCCAGAGATCTGCTTCTGATCGGGGGTAAGCACGTGAAGCAACCCGCCTGGTGGGCCATCGGGGCAGGGCTGATTGCAGTCCTGGAATTGGTGTTCTCGGTCGGGATCTGGGTCGAGCGACTGAGCGAGGATCGCACGCGGGACCTCAGAGAGGGCGTTACCGTCACGGTGCCATCGGAGTTCGGCCCCATCTACGGAGACATCCTGTTGACGGGAGCGGTGACCCTGGCAGCCGTGGCAGTCATCGCCGGCCTCTATCTCCGCAGGAGGCAACCGAACCGGGCCCGGGGATTGCTCCTGGCGGGCCTCGCCCCGGCGGTGGCCGCCGGAGCAGTGTTCTTCTGGTTCCCACCGTTCTGGGTGATCAGCGCCGTGGCGATCGCGGTGATGGTTCGCGTTGTTCGGGAGGGGGCGGACGCACCGGTGGCAGCGTGATCGGCGAGGCGGGGTCGGGTTTGGCGACCCGGCCCCGCTCTGGTCCTGAATGGACGGTTCGATTTGTCGAGGCGACGCGCCACGTCGCCGTTGTTGGCATCGCCGGGGTCATCACCGGCGTCATGGTCGGCGGTCTCGGTGGGCGGGTCCTGATGCGCATGTCGGCGATCGCCGCACCCGATTACGTCACCGGAGCCTCCACCGAGGGTGGAAACGTCATCGGGGAGATCACCGTCGACGGCACCATTGCCCTCGTCGCTTTCGTGGGAATTCTCTCCGGTCTGGTCGGCGCCGTCGCGTACGTCATCTCGGAGCCGTGGCTCGCATGGACCGGCAAGTGGCACGGGTTGGCGCTCGGCCTTCTGCTCCTGGCGATCGGAAGCACCGGGGCGTTTGACCCCGGAAACCAGGACTTCCTGATTCTCGGGAACCAGGAGCTCAACGTGGCGATGTTCGTGGCGTTGTTCATCGGCTTTGGGCTCCTCGTGGTTCCCATCATCGGTCGCCTGGAGCGATCTCTCCCGCAGGTTGATCCCGCTCGGCCGGTTGCCGGATCCTGGGCGTATCTCGCCCTGGCGGCGTTTGGCTTGCAGTTTCTCGGCCTCTTCTTCATCCAGTTTTTCGACGCCGATGCCAGCGGCGCCGAGACTGCTCCGGTGACGGTGGGTATCGCCATGGTTGGGGTGACCGTCGCCACCCTGGTCTATTGGGCGAGGCGCATTCGGCGAGAAGCCGTGTCCATGACCAGGTGGGCCTCGTTCACAGGCCATGGGCTCATGCTGGCGGCCGCCGCGATCGGTGCGGTCCGGGCTACGGGTGACATCGTCGACATACTCACCCTGTGAGGTCGGCGGCGAGGAGTTGGGCGCCTAGCCGGTGCGCCCTCGAGGATTGCCTTTCTGAGATCTGGCGTCCAACTCTGAGGTCTAAGTCCGGCGCAAGGAACTCGAGTGGCTGAATCAGATTCGCAACCGGAGGCTGCCTCGGCCTCGGAGGTTACGCGGGAAGGACCGCGGCGCGTGGCGTAGGCTGGCCCATAGCCTTCTAGGGGTCGAGCATGGCTCAGACGATGCGCGTTGGTGTTGGCGCAGTTGTCACGGATCAGTCCGGGCGCGTCCTTCTGCTCGAGAGATCTGACGTGGTGGGCGCCTGGCAGTTCCCCCAGGGCGGCATCGAGCCGGCTGAGGATCCGAGGGATGCGATCGTACGGGAGCTAGGCGAGGAAACTGGCCTACGACCTCACGAGCTGGAGTTGTTGGCCGTCCACCCGGACTGGCTTGCTTACGAGTTGCCTGCTGATTACCGCAGCGTTAAGACTGGCCGAGGCCAGGTGCAGCGTTGGTTCTTGTTTCGGTTGACCAACAGTGACAACTCTCTCGATTTGCCTCAGGGCGGTGAGTTCCGGACCTACGAGTGGCGAAGCCCCGAAGAAGTAGTGTCGGAGGTCGCGGCTTTTCGCCAGCATTTGTATCAAAAGGTCCTTCTCGCGTTCGAGCCCCTCCTGGCCGGGTCAGTGCTGGACGATCGCGGTTACGACTATGCCAAGACCGAGTTCATGCAGACCTTCACTGAGATGCAGAGCAATGAGGAGATGGGAGAGCGTCGA
>CAMYMH010000002.1 GCA_947259275.1 uncultured Acidimicrobiaceae bacterium
GGCCCACGGCTCCCCTGCGGGGAGCTTGGGAGTTGCTTCACAACTCCATTCGTGGCGTGTTCCACGCGATTTCGAGTTCACACCTGGGTGGTGATCGGTGCTGCTGAGGTGTGTCCCAGAACGGTGAAGGTGGGAAGCGGCACCACCCAGGAGCTCGGGTGAGTTGTGGGGCGACACCGTCAACGCCCCTTGTCGCATGGAATCCGAGAACGTCCCGGGAGCCGTCCGGGTCAGCCCGGCGACACACCACCTACCAGCAGGCACCGGATACAGACCCGTGACCGCCCCGTCGAGAGCAGGCCGCGATCATCACGGACGGTGATCAAGCGCTTAGTCGTCGTCCTCCTCGTGGTCGTCGTCTGAGTCATCCTCGTCGTCTGAGTCATCCTCGTCATCGCGGTCGTCGTCTGAGTCATCCTCGTCGTGGTCGTCCTCGTCCTCGTCTTCGGTCTCGCGTTCGATCTCCACCTCGAGCTCACCGTCTTCTAGCTCGATCTCGACCTCGACTTCGAAGCCTTCCCCTTCGAGCTCGACTTCGATCTCCGTCGGCGAGACCTCGACTTCGCTCTCGGTCCAGCCGGGCTTCGGATCGATGGAGACCAGCGTCAGACCCGCGTCCGTCACCTCGATGGTGATGGATCCGGCTGCCCCGAGATCGATAACCTGGGTGCCGGTCTCCAAGGGCGACGTTGCCGCCTCGCCAAGCATGGTGCTGGTCGTCGACGTCGGAGGCTCTCCAGTCAGAATCCTGGTCCGAACGCGCACCCGCACTTCGCCATCCTCGAGTTCGGCATTGAAATCGATCCGGACATCACTCGCCAGGAACTTGACTTCCACCTCCCGGCCGAAGGCCTGCTCGATCTCGAACTCCCAGCCATCGCGGGCGTTTACCGCCTCGACCGTGAGGACAGCGCCGCTGCGGGCAACGGTGACGGAGCCGGCATCGCCGGCCTCGAACACGGTGACGGTCGTCTCACTGCCCGGCGTCGAAGTCGGGGTGGTCCCCGGCGCCGATGTCGCCGTCGCCACCGATGTGCTGGTGGTGCTCGGACTGTCGCGGTCCGATCCAACGGCGGCAATTGCTCCGCCGGTGATCGCCAGCAGCCCCGCCACAACTGATGCGGCAGCAATACTGCGCTTCCACATGGTTCTTTCTCTCCTTGGTTGCGTTGGACAACCGTGCCATCCTGCCGGTTATGGTGTCCTCCGGGGCGGGTTAAACCCGGGTTAAGAATCCGGCGCGCCAAGAACGCGTGGGAGCGCGACGCCTTCACACCGCCGAGGCCACGACCCGGTGGGTGCTCTGAGGTGTGCCGCCCACAGCCACCCGGATCGGAAGCGGGCGCTCGGGCCGGGGTAGATACCCTGACCTTGGATGGGCGGCCGGAACTTGCCCGTCCAGGTGACGCGCTCGTTGTCGCCGATCTCGAGGAGAAGGTCGAGCTTCTCCGCAAAGAGCTCGTCGTAATCCTCGAGCGCGTACCCGAACAGCGGGAACGACTCGATGTGGGAGCCGCCCCCGACGTGAAGTTCAGCTCGACCGGACGACAGAGTCGGTCGTGACCGGGCGTCCCTTCGCTGTTCGGTCCGAGGGCCTTGCTGCGATCAGAGCTGTGCAAGCCGACGACCCCGCCTCAGCAGCGACCGACAATCCCTACACGTTCCCGACAGTGGAGACCAGCAACGATACGGTGACCTGGGATTCCGAGTGGATCGGTGACGATGGCGGCCGGTTCTGCCAAGTTGGACACAGAGCGGTCATCGGGGACGGCAAGATTCTGACATGGACCTGGCCAACCGGCGGAGCCGACTGCCCATGAGGTAGCCGCTACCGACCTAGGGCACCGACCTTCCCAACTAGGCCGCGACGACCTAGCTGCGACGACAGAGGACTGTTCTCCTTGGCCCGCACATATCGAAGCCTCTTTGTGTCAAGTGGTTACCTGTGGAACGGCTCGTGCGCAGAGTTGAAAACCGCCCTCACAGATGACACCATCAGCACATGAACCACGGCCTGTATCTGCCGAACTTTGGAGCGTTCGGAGACCCCGCCACCATGGTATCTCTGGCGGAGGACGCCGAGGCGAACGGCTGGGACGGTTTCTTCATCTGGGACCACATCGCCGGGTTCGACAACACGATGTGCGATCCGTGGGTGGCGCTCGGCGCGATCGCACAAGCCACGCAGCGTATCCGTATCGGCACCACCGTCACGCCGGTGCCACGGCGCCGCCCGCACAAGCTCGCGCGCGAGACGGTCACGATCGACCGCCTGTCCGGCGGGCGTCTCGTACTGGGTGTTGGCAGCGGCGAGGGTCCACCGGAGTACGGTCGGCTGGGCGAGCCCGCCGATCATCGCGTCCGAGGCGAGATGCTGGACGAGGCGCTCGAGGTGATCACGCAGCTGTGGAGTGGTGAGCCCGTCGACCACGTCGGGACCCACTACCGCGTCGAGGGGGCGAGATTCAGGCCGACCCCGCTCCAGCAGCCGCGTATTCCCGTCTGGGTCGGCGGCGTCTGGCCCCATCGCAGACCCATGCGCCGCGCGGCCAAGTGGGACGGGGTCATTCCGCTCTTCGAGATCCCGGAGAACGCGAGCGACCTCGAGCCCCTCAAGGCCTGCCTCGCCTACATCCAGGCGCACCGGTCGAGCGATGCGCCGTTCGACGTCGTCTACACCGGCACCACCCCGGGCAACGATCAGGAGCGCACCCGGGAGATCGTGGAGCGCTACCGGGACGCCGGAGTGACGTGGTGGCTCGAATCCATCGCGCCCTATCGCTACGGCCAGGGCTTCGACGAGCCTTGGGACCTGGAACGCCTGCGCGAGCGCGTCCTGCAGGGACCTCCGCGAGCCTGAGCCGGCCTGCTGACGCCGGCTCGTGCTCGCTTGGTGATGGACGGCCCGAGCTCGTCGAGACCTCATCGCTATTGCAGGATGTTCTGTGTGTCGGTGAGCAGCCCGGCCTATCGGGTCCAGTAGACGAGGAGTCGGATTATGCGGTCCAAGAGAAGACGTAAGTACCCGATAGTGGGCGGAGTCGGATCGACCGCCGGTCCGTAGTCGTCGGCAGCCTGGCGAAGCTCGTCGGGGGTGAACCATGGCCCGCATATGTGCATTTGACCGTCGGTGATGACACCGTTTTCGACGACGATGGCGATTTCCTGGCCGACCTCGTAGTTGGGACCCCACGGATCAAAATACGGGACGCGGTACTCGAGGACGGAAGTGGTGCGTCCACTCAGGTGCTCAGTAACCCGTACCTGGAGAAGCAGTCCAGGTGCGTATTCATCACCCTCGACCTCCTTGACCGACTCGAGGAAGCCGATCATGGACGCGTCGGCGGCAGGCAGGCGGGTCGACCAGTCCACGGGCTCCGGCTCGGCGCAGCTGAGGCCAGCGGCCGGTGGTGCTGTGAGCCCAACCAGTCCTAAGGTCGCGATAATCATCACTAACCGCTTCATGAATCTCTGACGGTTTAAGAGCCTCCCAGGTTCCCCGGTCGCCTCAAGTCTTGGCCGGCTCGAACTCAAGCCGATGAACCATCCAGACTCTGCTCCGACGAGAGGTCCCTCCCCTTTCACCCGCACATCGCGGCACCCATATAGCGGTCTTCTCGAGGCGCAGGTCGAGCCTCATCGGCTATTCCCGCCGGAAGACGAGCTCCTTCGATGGGTCGGCATCCATTTCACGCGCAAGCCGGTGTCCGGCGTACACCGCCCTCGCCATCATGGCCGGGGCATCGCAGTCGCCGATTCGTTGAATGCCGCCTAAGTGTGCGACCAGTGGGCGTGGACCATCTTCCAGCCGCGCTTGGTGCGCCGGTGGATCTCGGTTGTGTTCCAGCGGCTGGTGACCGTGTTGTCCGATTGGTCGTACGTTTCCAGGTTGAGCGTGAAAACGGCCGTCTTCCCGTAGACGTCGACGTCGGGGTTGAGGATCTCGTAGCGAAACGGGGGGATCTGACCGGCGAATGCTGCGAAGTGCTTCTGGATGGCGTCGTCCTCGATCTTGCCTGCCGAGTTGGGATCGAAGTAGGTGGCGTCGTCCGCAAACAACTCCGCGTATCGCGTCGGGTTGCTTTCGCCGAAATACGTATCCATCGCGGTCCGCTCGCGGGTCAACAACTCCTCGAGGACCAATGAGTCTTTCATGTCGTTCGCCTCCTCGCTTGGGCTCGAGTCAAGTCAAACGGTTTGGGGCGCATTCAGGCAGGGCCATGTGGCCCTTGTGGGATCTCCAACCCTGATCTGAGTTCTAGGGTGGTGCCGATGCTTTCCCAGCGCGTGCTCGTGATCGGAGCCAGTCGCGGAATCGGAGCCGAACTGGTTCGTCAATATCTGGCCGCCGGCAGCCAGGTGCACGCAACCGTGCGAGATGTATCCGAGCCGGGGGAACTATCCGGTCTCTACGGCGATCTGACGCGGCACCGGCTCGACGTGCGGGATCTACACCAAACCGCCGAGCTGGCGGCCGAGCTGGCCGGCTGCGACATCGGTGTCGCCATCCACAACGCCGGCATCTACCGCGGCTTCCCGAGGGATGAGATCATGGAAGTCAACGCGGCGGCGCCGATTCGGGTGGTCGAGGCCCTGCTCGATGCCGGTGCGCTCTCATCCGGCGCGGCCGTGGCCATCATGACCTCCCAGATGGGAGCCCGCCGGGGCCGTACCGACACCCTCGGCGACTATGGGGACTCGAAGGCGGCGCTCAACGACGAATTCCGCCGCCGCGCCGTGGACTGGGGACGGCGCGGGGTCATTGCCGTCGTGGTACATCCCGGCTGGGTGCGGACCGATATGGGCGGCACATCCGCGACCCTCAGCGTTGAGGAGAGCGCAACCGGGATCCGTCGGGTTGTCGACAGCCTGACCCAGGAGCAACACGGCCGTTTCTTGACCTGGGATGGGCGTGAACACCCGTGGTGAAGTGCCACCATCAGGCGATGGAGACGTGTTGAGCAGGGCTGAACAGGCCGCGTGGGACGCTCGCTATGAAAGTGGCGAGTATCGGCCCCGGCCCGCCGCCGGGCCGTTCCTGGAGGCCTGGATCAATCGTCTGCCGGCCGGGCGGGCGCTTGACGTCGCCTGCGGGGCCGGGCGCCATGCCTTCCGACTTGCCGAGGCCGGCCATCGGGTGGACGCCATCGACGTCTCCCGGGTGGCGATTGGGATGGCACAGGTGGAAGCGGAGCGCCGTCGCCTCGATATCAACTGGCGGGTCGCCGACCTCGACGACCATGAGCTCCCGGACGCTGCCTATGCGGTGATCACCGTGATCCGATACGTGAACCGCCGGTTGTGGCCCCGCCTGGTCGAGGCGCTGGCCCCGGAGGGTTGGCTGCTGGTGGAGCATCATCTGAAGACCAGCGCCGATGTCGATGGGCCGTCATCGCCGGAATTCCGACTCGATCCCCAGGAGCTCCTGAAGGCGTTCGCGTCCCTGCGGATCATCTTCTATGAAGAGGCCTTGATCCCCGCAGACGACCAGGGCCGCCGCTACGCGGTGGCTCGCCTGGTGGCTTCGAAAGGCGCCGTCGGCTGGTAGCTAGTGGTTGGCGGCAGCGGTCGCTTCGACCGACGACCGGCGGAGGCGCTCGAGCGCCGACTGGGCCGTCAGCACCAGGAAGAACAAGACGATCGGCACCACCGCCATGGTGGCCGAGCCCGATGTGTCGGCATGAAAGCTGATGACCAGCCCCGCCACCACCGAGAACACGCCGATGAGGGCGGCGGTGGCCATCATCCACGGAACCCGGCGTACCAGGAGGGCAGCCGTCGCCGGTGGGCCAACCAGCATTCCGAAGACGAGCAAGGTACCGACGGTCTGGAAGGATCCAACGATGGTCAACGTGATCAGGCCCAGCATGACCCCGTGGGCGAGTCGCGGGCGCAGCCCGAGCATCTGCGCCTTCTGCTCGTTGAAAGAGAGCACGAGGAACGGACGGTACAGCAGGATGGACACCACCAGGGTGACGGCGGCCACCACCGCCAGAACCGTCACGTCGCCCGACGTGACACCGAGGGCGTCTCCGAAGAGAATCCCGGTCAGGCTCCCGCTGTAGGACGCGGTCCGAGAGATGAGAATCACTCCCAGGCCAAGCATTCCCACGAACAACAGGCCGATGCCGGTGTCCTCGGAGAAGGTGGTTTGCCGGTGCACGAGGTTGATGCCGAGAATCATCACCGCGGCGGCGATGCCCGCCCCGAGCAGCACGTTGAAATCGAGCAGGACCGCCAGGGCAATGCCGGGAATGACGCCGTGGACCAGGGCATCGCCCAGGAAGGTCATCCCGCGTATGACTACCCAGGTGCCGACGAGGGCAAGGGCGATGGCGGCGAGCGAGCCACCAACCAGGGCGCGTTGCTGGAAGGCCAGCTCGAAGGGTGCGGTCAACCAGTCCATGACACCACGACGGTAGCCGGGCATGGGGCGCTCATGTGAGGGCCTTCACGATGCGCTCGGCGTTCGTCAAGAGCATGCTGATGAGGGTGTCGGCGCCCGATCCGGGCTCACTGAGCGATCCGGTGTAGAGATCGACGACTTCGACTTCTGTTCCCAGCTCCTCGGCCACGGCCTCGGCCAGCGCCGACGGATTAGTAGTCTCGGCGAATATGGCCGGTACGCCCTCCCTTTCGATAACACCGACCAGGGCGGCCAACTCGGAGGAGCTGGGCTCGGCGAGGGTCGAGCCTCCCGGGATTACGGTTCCGGCAATCTCGAACCCGTAGCGGGCGGCGAAGTACCCGAGCGAGTCGTGATTGGTCACGAGTTTGCGCCGCGGAGCCGGGACGACCGAGAGCATGGCTTCGATCTGTCGGTCGGTGGAGACCAGTTCGACCGAATACGACTCGGCCCTGGCCAGCCACTCCGATCCACCGCTGATGGCAGTCAGCTCGGTGGCAATGATCCGGGCGGCCTGGGCCATTCGGAGTGGATCGAGCCAGACGTGCGGGTCGCCCTCGCGCCGCTCATCCTCCGGCTGGCCGGACAAGGGGAGCGGGTCGAGTAGCGGGGCGAGTTCGAGGATGTTGGCGCCGTCGCCGGTCAGGCTGTCGAGGACGTCTTGCAGCCCTTCTTCGAGCATCAGGCCGTTGGCGATGACGAGATCGGCCTGCTGGATGGCGGCAACTTGCTGGGAGGAGGCCTGATAGTCGTGGGGGTCGGCTCCGAGGGGGATCAGTACCTCGACGGTGGCTCCATCGCCAACCACGTTGCGAGCTACATCGCCGAGGATCGTGGTCGTCGCCACCACTTCCAAGCCGTTGGCACTCGACCGGGAGGTGCCGCAGCCGGCCATCCCGGTGGCCAGGACAGACAGAACCAGCCACACGGGCAGCCGGCGGCGGAGGCGCGACCTCACTGTCTGCTCCTCTCAGTAGCTATCGATAATGAGAATCGTTATTATAATCCTCATAAGGACC
This sequence comes from uncultured Acidimicrobiaceae bacterium, assembly GCA_947259275.1. Taxonomy (GTDB): domain Bacteria; phylum Actinomycetota; class Acidimicrobiia; order Spongiisociales; family SHLN01; genus SHLN01. The sequence continues at coordinate 7,426 of CAMYMH010000002.1, forward strand.
AGGAGCCATGACAACGTCGAGCGTCGACCGCGAAGTGCAGAAACGGCTGGGTGAGCATGCGATCCGCTATACCACCGGCCGTCGCGCCGTGGTCGCCGCCCTGGCAGGCTCGGATGGTCCGAAGTCGGCTTCCGAGCTCCATGGGGAGATCGGGTCCCGGGTGCCGCTCTCTTCGCTGTACCGATCGCTCACCATCCTGGAGGAGGCCGGAGTGGTGATTCCGCACTATGGAGCCAAGGGCCTGACTCGCTACGAGCTGGCCGAGTGGCTGACCGGGCATCACCACCACCTGGTGTGTCTCGACTGCGGAGCAGTGGAAGATGTCGAGATCCCCGGAGCTCAGGAGACGCAGGTGCGCGACCTCGTCGACTCCATCTCGGCGATTGCCTCCTTCACGCCCATCAACCATGACCTCGAGGTGGAGGGTCGATGCGCGAGGTGCGCATGACCGGATACGCGGTCGAGGCCAGGAACCTGGTGCTGGGCTACGGATCTACGGTGGCGCTCGAGCGCTCGTCGTTCACCATCCCGGCGGGTCTGGTGACGGCAATCATTGGACCGAACGGGTCCGGCAAATCGACGGTGCTCAATGCGATTGCGGGGCTGCTGGCGCCCACCGGGGGCAGCATTGAGGTGCCGGCGGGGACGGCCGGATCGCACCGCATCTCCTACGTTCTCCAGACCACCAAGGTGAACGACGCGCTGCCGATCTCGGTTCGCGAGGTGGTCACGATGGGCCGGTATGCAGCCGCCGGTGGGTATCGCCGGCTAACCGGCGATGATCGCCAAGCGATCGCGACCGCGATGACACGTACCGGCATCAATCGTTTGGCGGCGAGGCGTCTCCAGGGTCTCTCCGGTGGCCAGCGTCAGCGGGTGTTTGTCGCCCAGGGGCTGGCACAGGATCACGATCTCCTGCTCCTCGATGAGCCGCTGACCGGGATCGACCTGCCGACCGCTCAGGCGATCGATGCCGTTATCCATGAGGAGCTCACGCGCGGCTGCACCGTCATCATGACTACCCACGACCTCTCAGAAGCACGGGTGGCGGACCATGTTCTGCTGCTTTCCGGCCGGGCGGTGGCATCGGGGCCGCCCGATGAGGTCCTGACCGCCGACCACCTGGTGAAGGCCTACGGGCCCTCCCTCCTGCACGTCGACGAGGGCCGGGTGTTCGTCGACGATCCCGCCCACCAGCCGGTCCCCGGCCGTCACATCCACCTCGAGCGGATTATTCACCCGGAAGCGTCGTCATCTGATCATCCCGAATAGCCGGCCGCGGCCGGGCGTTACGGCAGGAACGAGACCAGCCCGAAGGACTCCACTACCCGGGCGATCTCCTGCACGGTGAGGCAGGCGCCGAGGGTCTCAACGATCGGCACCATATTGCTCGCCAGCGCCTGGTCGGGGCCGGAGGCGACTGCGGCCCGAATCACGTCTTCGACGATGCCGGTGCGCTCGGCTTCGGCCTGGAGGCATGCGACGGATTCCGGGGAGATGGGGACGCCGACTACGTCCGGGTCCATCAGCAGGGAGCCGCCATCGCCGCAGGCGATGACCTCGGCGATGAGTGCGCTCTGGCCGGCCTCATCGAGCAGGGTCCCGTCGAAGGTGCCGGGGGCAGGGGCACCGGCCGCAATCAGCTGCTCGGCGCCGACCGCCGCCACGGCGGCTTCGGCCACACACCGGAGTTGCTCGTCCGATCGCGGAATCCTGGCCTGAGCCGCCAGCGCTTCGACTATGTCGTCGACGAGGTCCGACTCGGCGTTTGGCATGGTGGTGGTGGCCAGAAAATCGGTTACCGGGTCCGAGAAGGTCTCGGTGTTGCCGTCGTCCCCACCACATCCGGAGGTCAGGAGGGCGATGGTGGCGATGGTCACGATCAAGCGGTACCGCGGGGAGGCGCCTCCGGATGAGCGGCGTCCCTGCGCCGTCGGTTTCTCGAGCATCGTCATCAGCCCCTCCCGAACACCGGTGTCACACCATTGTGGCGGTCAATCGCCAGACGACTAGAGGCGTCCGGCCTCCACGATACGCTGCAGGAACTGACGCGTGCGTGGCTGGGAGGGGTTGGTGAAGAGGTCGCGGGGTGGGCCCTGTTCGAGGATGACTCCGCCGTCGAGGAAACCCACCCGGTCGGCGACGTCGCGGGCAAAACCCATTTCGTGGGTGGCGATGAGCATCGTCATACCGGACTCCTTGAGGCCACGGATGACGTTGAGGACCTCGGCGACCAGCTCGGGATCGAGGGCAGAGGTGATCTCGTCGAACAGCATGAGCTCGGGCTCAGAAGCGAGGGCCCGAATGACCGCGACCCGCTGCTGCTGGCCGCCCGAGAGGCGGTCCGGGAAGTCGTGCATCTTGATCCCACCCCGAAAAAGGCGGGGGCCCGGGTGTATGGCGGTACACCCGGGCCCTTGCGGCTCGGCGGTAGTGAGGCAGTTGCCTTACTACCCGTTGACGCTGTGCCGACCACGGTACCCGAGATTGCATCGATTAGAAAGGATTTCGCGCTCTTGAGGCGGTGGTTGTGAGGCCCGTTACCCTCCTCGCCGGCCCGGTAGGCTTCGCTCAGCCGTCATCGGAAGGAAGGGAGGCGAGCCGGCCATGGCGACGATCCGTTCTTATCATCGCCCGCAGAGCATCCAGGATGCACTCGAGCTCATGGCGCGTACCGATGTGGATGCCACCATCCTGGCCGGTGGAACGGTCGTCAACGGGCGCCCGGAACAGGATCCGATCGACGTTGTCGATTTGCAGGAGCTTGGTCTCGATGGCATCGAGCCGGCCGGAGATCACCTCGAGATTGGCGCAATGGTTCGACTCAGCGATCTGGCTGAGAGCTATTTCATTCCTGCATTGCTCGGTGAGCTGGCGATTCGCGAGGCTCCGAACACACTTCGGAACGCGGCCACAGTTGGAGGCACCGTGGCCGCGGCCGATCCCGAGAGCGAGCTGCTGGCGGGCCTGCTGGCTTTCGAGGCGACCGTCTCGGTGGCGCAGTCCATCGGCACGCAGATCGTTCCCCTGCATAGCTTGCTGGCCGATCGCTCCCAACTGGGCCTCGGAATCATCACCAGCGTCACGATCGCGGTCGGCGGTGATGCTACCGCCGAGCGAACCGGTCGAACGCCGGCTGATCGTCCCATCGTGATGGCCGTCGGGCGCCGAGCCGAAGACGGTTCTTTCTTGGTGGCACTTACCGGCGTGGATACGACGCCGGTCTTGTTGGGGACCGGTGACCTGGGCGGTCTTCGCCCGGTAGCCGACTTCCGCGGGTCGGCCCAATACCGGATGGAACTGGCCCGGATTCTGACCAGCCGGGTGAAGGCACGCCTGGGGGAGGATGCATGAAGCTCACCGTCACGGTCAATGGCATCGAGCGCAACTTCGCCTACCAGCCTCACGAGTCCCTCAAGGCGGTGTTGCGCAGAGAGGGCTACTACAGCGTTCGCTTCGGCTCGGAAACCGGCGAGACCGGCGCCGCCGCCGTTCTCCTCGACGGCCGGCTGGTATCGGCCGAGATCCTGCTGGCGGCGCAAGCCGATGGGCACGCGGTAGACACCGTGGAAGCCCTCGCCCCCGGGCGGGGCTTCGACCCGATTCAGGAGGCCTTCATCGTCACCGGGGCCATCCAATCCGGATATTCAACCCCCGCCATGATTCTCGCCGCCAAGGCTCTACTCGCCCGCAACCCGGATCCGACCGAGGAGGAAGTCCGCGACGTGCTGACCGGTATTCTCGACCGCGAAACCGGCTATCTGCGGCCGGTCCAGGCCATCCTGCGGGCCGCCGCAGTATTACGCGGGGATGAGGTCGAGCCGGTCGAGGCCTGGCTGGTGTCGGCCCTCACCGGGCCCGAGGTGGAGGGCCCGACCGATCTCACCAGGCCGCTGTCGGACATTCCGATGGGTGCTCCACTTGTGATCCCGAGCCCCGAGGTTCCCGAGACCAACGTGGTGGGAAAGCCCGAGCGCAAGGTCGATGCCATCAAGCTGGCCAAAGGACGGCCCGCCTTCACCGACGACATCGAGATGCGGGGAATGCTCTACGCCAAGATGCTGTACAGCCCCCACGCCCACGCCCACATCGTCGGCATTGACGACTCCCGGGCCCGTGAGCTTCCCGGGGTCCACGCCGTGCTCCACCATGAGAACACGGAGCGGGTGCGATACGCCTCCGGCGGGCAGAGTTACCCCAACCCGCTCCCATACGACCAGGTGAGCTTCGATAACAAGGTCCGGTTCGTGGGCGACCGGGTGGCGGTGGTGGCGGCCGACAGCATCGAAATCGCCGAGGAGGCGGTCGGCCTCATCGACGTCACCTATGAGGTGCTCCCCGCCGTGTTCGATGAGCTCGAGGCAATCACGGGTGACGCGCCGGTGATCCACGATGAAGATGACATGGACGGTGCTCATGACGCCGCCCGCAACATCGTGCACCACATGGAAGCCGAGGTGGGCGATGTGGCGGCCGGCTTCAAGAAGGCCCACCGGGTATTCGAGAACACCTATCGGGTTCACCAGGTGCAGCAGTGCCCGATCGAGCCCCACATCGCCATCGCCTACCTCGATAGCGACGAGCGGCTTGTGATCAGGACCTCCACGCAGGTTCCCTTCCATGTCAGGCGGATGGTGGCACCGCTGCTCGGGCTCCCGGTCAAGCAGATCCGTGTCATCAAGCCGCGCATCGGGGGCGGCTTTGGAGCCAAGCAGGAGATGCTCATCGAGGACGTTGTCGGCCATCTGGCGCTTGCTACCGGGCGCCCGGTCCGGCTCGAGCTGACCCGTGAGGAAGAGTTCATGTCGAGCCGGACCCGCCACCCCCAAACCATCACCTACCAGACCGGCGTCAGCAAAGATGGCCTGCTTGTCAGTCAGTCGATGCGGATCGTTGGGAACACCGGGGCGTATGGCACCCATGCCCTGACGGTTCAACAGGTGAGCGGCCTGCGGGGCTTGAGCTCTTACAACTCGCCGAACAAGCGTTTTGACTGCGACGTGGCCTACACGAATATCCCGGTGCCGGGCGCATATCGGGGCTATGGGGCCCCGCAGGCTCTGTTCGCCCTCGAATCGCATATGGAGGACATCGCCGTCGAGCTGGGCATGGATCCGCTCGAGTTCCGCCGCCAGAACTGGACCAAGGTGGGAGATCCACTCGATATCGCCACCCGCCTCGGCGAAGGCGCCTCCGATATGGAGGTGGTGCCGGTCATCACCTCGAGCGGCCTCGAGGAGTGCGTGGCGCAGGGGGAACGAGCCATTGGGTGGCACCGCCGTTCTGACCCGGAGTGGATCGCTCCACCCGACCGACCCCACATCCGGCGAGGGATCGGATTCGCCATGTGCATGCACGGCACCGCCATTCCCGGGCTCGACATGGGGGCAGCCAGCATCAAGATCAATGATGACGGCTCTTTCAATCTTCTGATTGGTGCCACCGACCTCGGGACCGGGGCGGACACCGTCCTCGCCCAGATGGCTGCTGAGGTGCTGGGCGTGCCACTGGAGGACATCGTCGTGTACGCCGCCGACACCGATATGACGCCATTCGACGTTGGCGCATACGCGTCGAGCACCACCTACGTATCGGGCATGGCGGTGAAGAAGGCAGCCGATGAGGTTCGGCGCCAAATCACCGAGCGGGCCGCCCTCATGCTCGACCTCGACTCGGCCGGCGAGGTGGACCTCGCCGACCGGCGGGCATTTGCCGCCGACGGGAAGGCAGTCGGCCTCGACGAGATCGCCCTCCACTCGCTCCACCAGGATCAGCAGCATCAGATCATGGCGACCGCATCGTACGTCTCGCCGGAGTCACCCCCGCCATACGCCGCCCAGTTCGCCGAGGTCGAGGTCGATATCGAGACCGGCCAGGTGACGGTCAAAGCTCTTGTCATGGCCGTGGACTGCGGGGTGCCAATCAATCCCATTACCTCGGCCGGCCAGGTGGAGGGAGGCATGATTCAGGCACTCGGCTACGGGCACTGCGAGGAGATGGCCTACGACCAGGCCGGCCGCATGGTCAACCCTCGCTTCGGGCCCTACAAGATCTACCGGGCGGATGAGATTCCCCGCATCGAGGCCTATCTGGTGCAAACGATGGAGAAGAGCGGACCGTTCGGGGCCAAGGCCATCGCCGAGATCCCAAAGGACGGCGTCGCCCCGGCCATCCGCAACGCCATCGGCAACGCCGCCGGCACCTGGATCGATCAGCTCCCGTTCACCCCCGAACGGGTGTTCAACGCATTACAGAGCACCTAGCGCCGCCGATGAATACGGGTCACGATCTAAGAGTGCTTCGTCAGTTGACCGAAGCCGTCGAGTCCGGATCTCCGGTCGTGCTCGCCACGGTGGTTGCCACCCAGCGGTCGGTGCCGCGCCATGCCGGCACCAAGATGCTCGTTTATCAGGACGGCCGGCTGGCCGGGACCATCGGCGGCGGCGAGATGGAATCCCGGGTCATCGAAGAAGCCCGCGCCGCACTCGTTACTCGCCGCCCGCAACTGCTGGACTATTCCCTACTGGAACCCGCCCGCGGCGACCCCGGTGTGTGCGGCGGCGAAGTGAAGATCTATTTGGAGCCCTATATGCCATCGCACACCATCCTCATCATCGGCGCCGGTCATGTTGGCCGGGCCGTCGTCGACCTGGCCGACTGGCTCGGATATCGCACGATCGTCATCGATGATCGACCTGAGCGCCTCACCCAAGCCGAGCTGCCGAAGGCCGGTCAGCGGCTGGCGGGCTCGATCGGTGAGGCTCTGGATGGGTTGGAAATCACCGAAGGCACTTCGGTAGCGGTAGTCACCCGCAGCGTCGACCAGGACGTCGAAGCGATCCCGCGCCTGCTGGCGAGCCCCGCCGGATATATCGGCGTCATGGGAAGCGACCGGCGGTGGCGAGAAGTCAAAAACCGGCTGGAAGAGATGGGTATCGGTGAGGCCGAGCTCGAGCGGGTGCATGCCCCGATTGGACTGGAAATCAATGCCGAAACTCTCGAGGAAATCGCCGTCTCCATCCTCTCGGAGATCATTCGAGTCCGTGGGGCGGGCGACCAGGCGTGATGTTGTTCGGCGGTCACCTCATCGTCATCCGCGGCGGAGGTGACCTGGGCACCGGAGCCGCCTTCCGGCTCAGCCGGGCTGGTTTCCCCGTCGTAGCGCTCGAGCTGGCCGCCCCCCTCGCCATCCGGCGGGCGGTGGCTGTTTCCTCGGCGGTTGCCGCCGGGCGAGTGGTTGTCGAGGGCATGGCGGCCGAGCGGGTCGAGTCGGCGAAGTCGGCGGTCGAGATCGCCCGGACCGGCTCGGTGGCCGTGCTGGTTTCGCCTCGGGTTCCCGATGAGATCGATGGCCTCTTCGGGGTCATCGACGCCCGGCTCGCCAAGCGCAATCTGGACACTCGGATCGATCAGGCGGCGGTGGTGGTTGGGCTGGGACCGGGGTTCACCGCCGGGGTCGACTGTCATGCCGTGGTCGAGACCATGCGCGGCCATCACCTGGGAAGGGTTTTGTGGGAGGGATCGGCAGCCGCCGACACCGGGAGCCCGGGTGTCGTCGGGGGAGCGTCGGCACGGCGGGTGATCCGAGCCCCCCGAGACGGGCGGGTGACCTGGTCGGTGGAGATCGGTGACATCGTGGCCGAGGCGCAGCCGATTGGCCGGGTCGGGGAAACACCGGTCGAGGCCACCATCGCCGGCGTGGTCCGGGGGCTCATCGCCGAGGGTCACACCGTGGCCGCGGACATGAAGGTGGGCGATATCGATCCCCGGGCAGATCCCAGTGCCTGCTTCCAGATATCCGACAAGGCATTGGCCGTCGGCGGGGGAGTGGTGGAAGCCGTCCTGACCCGTATCAACCGGCTGTCGTGACCGTCGATCTGATCGAACTCTTTGGCCTTCGGTCTCGTGAGCTGGTGGCTTTCACCGGCGGCGGAGGCAAGACGACGCTGTTGCTCGAGCTGAGCCGCCAGTTGGCGAATCGGGGTGACGGGGTGGTGGTCACTACCACCACCAAACTCGGGCTCGACCAGACCGACGGGGTCGAGATCGTGTGGTCACTCGACCTCTTCCAGGTTGAATCTGCCCTCGACGGCGCCGGAACGGTGTTCGTGCTCAGCGAGGGAGACGATTACAAGGTCCGCGGCTACGAGCCAGAGCTGGTCGACGAACTATTTGTCGACAGCAGCGCCGGATTTGTCCTGGTTGAGGCCGATGGATCGAGAGGTCGACCCCTCAAGGCTCCTGCCGACCACGAACCGGTCATACCTGCGGCCGCTACAGTCGTCGTCGTCGTCATGGGAGTTGACGCCGTGGGTCGCACGATCTTCGAGGCAGCTCACCGGCCCGGGACGGCCGCGGCACTCACGGGACTCGGCGAGCAGGAGCCGATCACCCCGAAGGCGGCGGCCGCAATCCTGACTCACCCGCAAGGGGGCCTGAAGGGCATTCCGGCCGAGGCCCGGGTCGTGATCGCCCTCACCAAGGTCGCGGTCGGCAACCGGGCAGCCGCCGCCCAGATCCATGATCTGGTGGCTCAGCACCGGCGGGTGCAGCGGGTCGTGACCATCCCACTCCTGGACGCTTGAGTGCCCCAGCCGGCTAACCCACGGCCGTCCGTAGCATCCAGCCATGCCACAGCAGGATGATGACGTGCTCGACGCCTACTCGGCGGTAGTGACGTCGGTAGCCGAACGCCTCACGCCTTCGGTCATGAACGTCGAGCTACGGAATACCGTTGGTCGCCGGACCGGTACCGGATCAGCCTTTGCGTTCTCTTCTGATGGCCTGGCGGTTACCTCTGCCCACGTAGTCGACGAGGCCGGCGGCGGGGTCGCCACCCTCGCCGATGGCAGGGCCTTCGACTTCGATGTTGTCGGGAGTGACCCGCTCTCCGACTTGGCGGCGCTCCGCCTGGCGGCCGACGACCTGTTACCGGTTGCGCTCGGCAACGCCGACCAGCTGCGGGTGGGGCAACTGGTGGTCGCCATCGGTAGCCCGCTCGGCTTCGCCGGGACGGTAACCGCCGGGGTAGTGAGCGCCCTCGGAAGGTCGCTTCCCACCCGACAGGGCAAGAATGTTCGCCTGGTCGAAAACGTGATCCAGACCGATGCCGCCCTGCACCCCGGGAATTCCGGCGGTGCACTTGCCGACAGCGGCGGCCGGGTGGTGGGAGTCAACACCGCGGTGGTCGGTGCCCCGATCGGCCAGGGTCTCGGCCTGGCGGTCCCCATCAATCGGATCACCCGGCAGATCATCTCTTCCCTCATTACCGAGGGACGGAATCGGCGGGCATACCTCGGAGTTGCCGGCGGGATCCGCCCGCTGCCGCCCCGGATGGCCGAGAAGCTCGGCCGATCGGAAGGAGTCGAGGTGATCGAGGTGGTCCCGGGAAGCCCGGCCGAACTGGCGGGCCTGGTACCCGAGGACATTGTGGTATCGGTAGACGGAGACATCATTCACAGTGCCGGCGATCTCCAGGCCTCCATGACGTCGAGTCGTATCCGGCACCAGGTCGAGCTGGAGATCATTCGCAATGGGGCCCTTCAGCGGGTGACCGTGGTCCCCTCGGAGCTCAACTAGACCGCCGGCGGGTTGAGATACTGCAGGTACTCCTCACACAACCGCATATGGGCCTCGCCCGCCGCCGCGTCGATGATCATGTACTGCTCGACCTCGCTCCCAACTGTTGGCGAGCGCCACAAGAGCTCGCTCATTTCCGGATGGACCTGCAGCACCCAACGTCGGAATGAATCCTCAACTGCCGGCAGCCCGGCCGGCAGTGGCCATTGGGCCACCCGCACACGGTGGTCCGTGATTTCGACGGTCAGGCTGGTGACGAGGGATCCGAGGCGAGCCACCTCGGCCGGTGCGGCCTGATTGAAGAACCAGCCGTCTCCGAAACGCACCTGGCAAGTGACGAGCCCGGCGGTGCCGGTGGTGCATCCGTTGAGCGCAAGCGTCGCATTGGTTGCGATCAGCCATTCGCTGTGAGCCTGCCACGCCGGGTCGCCTTCCACCAGCAGCTCGCCGACCGCGGCGCGGTCGCTCTGGTTGATGGCGGCAACCAAGGCGGGCAGCGGCTGGGTGGTGGCGAGACTCCCGACGACCGCAAAGAGCGCCCACGTGGCTAGGACCGCCAATGCCACGCAGGCCACAGATTGTGCTATCCAATGGTCGCCTCGGCCCAAGCTCGGCGGTGGGATTGGCGACATCGGTCGGTGTTGCCGCGTCGGCATTTCTTACGAGCCTTTGCCCTCAAGCGCCTCCTGGCTAGGGCCGAAGTTCACGTTGTGAAAGGCCTACAACTCGGTGGGAATGGCTCTCGAAACTAGCCTTTCGCCTTCGGGGAGCGATACTTTGAGAGGCAGGACACCATGCTGAGAGACGCAGCCGAAATCAAGGACGGGGCGACCGTCGATGCCGACCTCTGCATCGTCGGTGGCGGGCTGGCCGGAATCGCGCTCGCTTCCACTTTCCTTGACACCGAGACCCGGGTAGTTCTTCTCGAGAGCGGTCCGGTTGGGGAGTCCGCCGAGGCAGACGACCTGTCGAACGGTGAATCGACCGCGCACCCCTACTTCCCACTCAGCGATGGCGCTCCCCGCCGCCTCGGCGGCGCCGCCGACCTGTGGGGTGCGTGGTGCCGTCCCTTCGACCCAATCGACTTTGAGGAGCGTGACTGGCCCTGGAGTGGATGGCCACTGACTGCCGAGGAGATGGCGCCCTATTACGAGAAGGCACGCCAGTTCCTGAGAATGTCTGAGCGCGGCTTCGCCGGCGAGGCGTGGGCGGATGGCCTCCCCCCGCTGTACCGCCACATCCAGGACACCACATCCCTCGAGGTCGGCGTCTGGCAAGAGAGCCCGCTGGCTCCTATCTCGGAGGCGTACACCGGGCCGCTGGAGGCTTCCGAGAACCTCACCGTGTATGTGGGAGCCACGGTGCTCGAGGTCGTCCAGTCGGCCGACCTCGGAGCCATCGACGGTCTCGACGTCGCAACCTCAAACGGAAAGCGATTCACGGTCCGAGCCGACCAGTACGTTCTTGCCGGCGGAGCGCTCGGCACGGCCCGGTTGCTGCTCGCATCGAACAGCCGGGGAGGAGCGGGGGTCGGGAACGGCCATGGCATGGTGGGCCGATACTTCGCCGAGCATCCGCACATCGTCGCCGGCCGAATTCCGCTGTCTCCTCCAGCTGCAACCGGCCGCCCGCGCTTTGCGGCCATCGACAGTGGCCTGCCCGGCACCTTCGCCCGCATCGAGATGGAGCGCCCCAAGGCGGGCATCCGGGCGGGGATCTTGCTCCCCGAAGACGTCAGAAGGCGAGAGAACCTCCTCAATGTGATCGCCCACTTGAGGCCGCCGAGCGTCGAACCTCCCCGGGTCGCCCTGGAGTTCTTCCGCGAGGTTCGCCACCAGAACATCAAGAAGGTGTTGAAAGGGATCCCCCAACTGCTTCGCCACATTCCGGAGGTCATCAACGTCGTCTACCGGCGCCTGCTCAAACGACCCCGCGAGCTGGAGCTGTACGTACAGGCAGAGACCGCACCGAACCCGGACAGCCGGGTAGTGCTCTCCGCCGAGAAAGATACCTACGGGATGCCGCGCGCCGAGCTGCAATGGCGCATCGGCAGCCTCGACAAAGAGCTGCTGGCCCGCACCGTCACCCAGATGGGCTCCGAGCTCGAAGCCATGGGCCTGGGGCCACTCAGGATGGAACCGTGGGTGACCGATCCCGGTGACGTGTGGAGCACCGAGCCGTTCGGCGGGCTTCACTTGATGGGAACCACCCGGATGAGTGTCTCGCCCGAGGATGGGGTTGTCGATCCCGACGGGCGGGTACATGGCGTGGGCAATTTGTGGATCGTCGGCTCCTCGGTGTTCCCCTCCTACGGGTCCTCCAACCCGGGGATGACAATTGCCGCCACCACATTCCGGACTGGCGAGCGCCTTGCTCTTGAGCTGGGCGGCGAATCACGCTCGAACGGCGACGACACGGTCGGCTAGACGGACCTGCTGCCGCACCGGGCGTCATCCCGCATCGGATGAAGGCAACGCCCGACGAGACCTCACTCCTAGGTGTCCTTCGCTACGAGGGCACCAGTCAGGGGGACCGATGGGCTCGACCGGCGATCCGCGCATCTTGCACCCGGGCCACGCACCCACCCCTTCACCGCCGATGAGATTCGAGCCGGCTGCCCGGCCGGGCGGACCATCCGCCTCTCCGTGGTGGCCGACGGGAGCTCGCATGTGCGGACCATCCGGTTCGTTTCCGTCGACGATGAGGGGGCGGATCGGGAGTCGCGGGCGTTTGCGCCCGACGGTGAATCCTTCGGTGAGCCGACCTCCGTTTGGACCAGCTGGCTCCAGTCTCAGGAGCACGCCTCGTTCCCACGTGAGGTAACGGTCATCGATCCCGAGGCGGTGAGCACACCGCTCGGGAGGCAGGAATGCCGGGTTTACACCGTCGCCGATGGCGAGTCGGTCAGCCGGTACTGGTTGGCGGTAGCGCGACCCGGGATGCCGGCGAAAGTCGAGACCCGGGTCCAGGGCGAGCTCACCTATACGATGACCATGATTGAAGATACGATCAGCTAGAAGCGGTCCGTTCTCCACAGGCCGGGCAGCGAAAGTCGGGACCGACCAGGATCGAGACCTCCCGCTCGGGGCACCAGCGATAGGGGTGAATCTGGCGGAGCCCTCGAAGTCCCCGCACACGACCGTTGGCGAATGTTTCTCTTTGGCGCGTTCCGTTCCGGGAGCGCCGGCTGCGGGACGATCCCCTCGTGTCGTACGCCATGAATACCCTCCTCGGGTTATCACACCGCCCTACATCTGCCAGCGCCGTGAGTTTTCCACAACCGGTGGACAAAGCGCAAACCGTCGACCGCCCACCGCGAACCGTCAACCGCGGTGGGCGGTGGGCGGTAGGCCGGCGACGCCGGAGGCGTCGCCCTACTCCTCGTACCCGGGATGGGGAACGAAGCTCCCGCGCGAGCCGTCGGCGGCCATGACCGGGAGGTGGCTCATCGAGCCCTGCAGCCCCTTGAGAAGGATGAACATGTCGGCGGCCGGCTCCAGGGAGAGCGCTTCGCCGTCGGAGGCCGCGGTTGGGGTTGCCTCCAGCAGCTTGAAGGTGTCCTTGTCCAACGCGGCAGAGAACCGAGGCGAGGTGTACTCCACCGCCCCGTTTAGAACCAGCCGGTGGGTCTCGCCGTCCACCCGTGACTCGATGGCGCCATCATCGAACACCATGAAGGCGTTGTTCTTCTCCGCTTCGAAGTCGGCGCGGTCCAGATAGATCCGGGGCTTGTCGACGTAGGGAGTTCCGGAGGTTGGACACGCCGTCTCGCAGTTCCCGCACTCGTTGCAGAAATCGGTGAGCACCGCGATCTGCAGCATCTGATCAGCTCCGTAGGAGAGCGACTCACCCTCAGCCACCCCGCCGGCGCGTGCCGTCAAAGCCGGCAGCGCCACCCGGAAAGGCTCCATCTCGTAGGTCATGAGTGCCATGTTGGGGCAGACGCCCACGCACAAGCTGCAGATCTCGTGGCAATCGAGGCAGCGAGCTGCCTCGGCCATGGCCTGCTCGGGCGTGAAGGTGAGCTGGGTTTCGTTGAAGTTGTTGCGATCATCCAAGGGTGTGTGCTCGGCCTGCACGCGGTACTCCCGGCGGGAGCGGCGCACCATCATCTGCTGGAGGTTGACCTTCTCCATCGTCTCAGGCGGGCGGGCGGTGCTTACCCCATGCTTGGCGGCGATGGCGGCGGCCAGTTGCTTGCCGTCGTTGGCGGCCACCACGATCGACGATGGACCGTGGGCGGCCACATCTCCACCGGCGTAGACCTGCGGGATCGAAGTCTCGAACGTGACCGGGTCGGTCTGCAGATAACCGCTTCCCGTCAGCTCGGGGGTCTCGTCGCCGAAGAAGTCGAGGATTGAGTGTTGGCTGATGGCGAGGATCAGCGTGTCGAGCGGGATCTCGAAGTCGGAGTCGGCTACGTCGTGGGGAATCTTGCGACCCGAATCGTCACGATCGCCCCGGTACTCGGTGCGGGACACCACCAGCCCGGCCAGCTTGCCGTCCTGGATATTCAGAGCGCTCGGCTTGACCAGCTCCATGATCTTGATGCCTTCTTCAATTGAGGCATGGATCTCTTCACGATCGGCCGGCATCTGGTCGATGGTGCGGCGGTAGATGAGGGAAATGTCCTCCCCGCCCACCCGCAAGGCCGACCGCACGCAGTCCATGGCGGTGTCGCCGGCTCCGATCACCCCCACCCGGGCGCCGATGGCCGGCGGGTTCCCTTCCCGTACATTGCGGAGGAAATACAGCGCGTCCATGATCCCCTCAGAGTCCTCGCCGGGCAGATTGAGCCGCTTGGCCAGCTGGGCGCCCACCGCCACCACAATCGATCCATAGCCGTCGGCCCGCAGGTCGTCGAGAGTGAAATCGACTCCGGCGGACTGGTTGTACCTGATCTCGACGCCCAACTCTTCGAGGATGGCCATGTCCTGATCGATGTCCTTCTGCGGCACCCGATACTCGGGGATGGCGCCCCCCACCATGCCGGCCGGGTAGGGATGGTGTTCAAAAACGGTTACCCCGAACCCGGCATAGGCCAGCTCCTGGGCGGCGGCGATGCCGGCCGGGCCCGCCCCGATGATCGCCACCCGCTTGCCGACCTCGGGTTTGCGAGTGAACGTCACCGGCGTGGTCTCCTGCTCCATGATGAAGCGCTTGATCTGGCGGATGGCGAGCGGCTCGTCGTAATGAGTGCGAATACAGGTGTTCTCGCACAGGTGGTCACACACCTTGCCGAGCATGGCCGGCATCGGGTTGTCCTCTCGAGTCAGTCGAACTGCCTCAACCAAGTCGCCTTCCCGGACCGCGTTCATGTACTGAGGCACCTTCTGATCGACCGGGCACTCGTCCAGGCAGGGTGCCTCGATGCAGTCGTAGTAGTCGAGGGTGCGGGGAGTCTTGGACCGATCCATGCGGAAGGTGGCCTTCAGGTAGCGGCGGTCGGTCAGCACCCGGTCCGCGTACGCTCGCAGGTTGATTCGTTCCAGGACGTTCATGACCACCATCACCAACTCGTGGCTACGTGCCTCGTCCAGGCCTTTGGTGCTCGCCCACGTGCGCACGGTGTCCATGAGGGGGTCGCCCCCGATGGAGGAAGCAAGCGCGGCTCCCAGGCCGGCGCAATCGGCCCGCGACAAGGCGAGCCCGCTGTCGGATAGTGCGGCCAGCCGCAGCATGGGAGCGAATTCGATGAAGCCGTCCTCGGCCACCGCGGTCCGGGCGATGAAATCTTGGATGTCGGAGGCCCCGGCTTCCTCGATGGCGCGCTCCAGGTTCTCCACGTACTGCAGCATCCGCAGATACCCACCCGACTTGAGAATGTCGCTGCAGGTGGTGACGGTACGCATCCCCGAGCGCACCAGGTCGGCGACGTTGAAGCAATCGGCCCCGCCGGCAAAGGACATGAGGAGGTCACCGTGGAACTGCTCGGAAATCCTCAGCCCCAGATTGCTGGTAACCGGGTGGAGGGCCCGGCCCGACAGGTACATCATGTCGTCGCGGTCGAACACCGTCTTCCAATTGGTCACTTCGAGGGTGTTGGTGAGCTTGACGCCAAAAGTGCGATCCCGGGCGCGGGCCACCCGGCGCAGGCTATGCAGCATGGGAACCGCGTCCACGTACATCAAATCGTGGCCGAAGGCTTCATCGGGGATTGGCACATCATCGAAGCCGAGCTGGTCGTTGACGATCGAACGCACCCGGTCGGCCCCCAACAAGGTCGGGTTGAGCTTGACCGACGCATGCAGGCCCCGCTCCTCCAGCAGGTAGACCATGATCCTCTCGATCTCATCGGGCGGGCACCCGTGCATGGTGGATAGGGTGATGGTGTCCGACAGCCGAGATGGGATGTCGATGGTGCGGACGTCCGGGTAGCGCTCGGCCACGATGTCGACGTAGGCCGGGAGGTAGGCCGAAGCGTCGTTCATGGTATCGAAGAACCACTGGACGTTTGGCTTGAGCATCCCCTCGAGGTTGTAGCCGACGCTCATGTTGAACACCATGCCCGGCTGATCACCCGGGAAGCCGAATTTGTGATGGAGGGCGTGGATCAGCACCCAGGCCCGCAGGTACTCGTCGAACGATTCGAAGATCTTCAGCTCCTGGGACCATTCGACGTTGTAGCCCTCATCCTGAATGTCGATGCATGGCTTGTTGACGTCGAGCTCATCCAGGGTCTGGACCGTCTTCAGCTCGATGAAGCGGGCACCCACTAGCCAGGAGACGACGATGTTCTGGGCCATCTGTGAGTGCGGACCTGCGGCCACACCGAACGGAGTCTCCAGCTCTACCCCGTACTTCTCGATTCGGAACTTGTCTTCCGGCTTGGGAACGAACCAGGCCGATTCGGGAACCCCGAACAGCGCGTTCTTGGTCTCGAGCTCGTCGAACACCCAGTCGGTGAGCTGTTCCATCGAGATGAGGTGAAACCGGTCGGACATCAGTTTCCTTTCTACAGACGGGCGTGGAGACGCGAGGCCTGTTCCCGCGCCTTGGCTCTCACTTCGGCTGCGTCTACCCGGGTGGTCTTCCCATCCTTGAACACGACCTCGTCGTTCACCTTCACTTCGAGCGGCCGGATCGAGGGGGTGAATGCGATATGCCACGGGTCCATCGGCTCGTAGGACCATGTCACCTCGTCGCCCCGTGCCTCCGGCATGATGTTCCACCCGTTTTCGAGCCATGACCAGGCCGGATCGGGCCCGGCGGTGACGTCGACCGAGCGCTGCATGACGTAGGCGAGCCGGAACGATTCGATCATGTTGGCGCCGATGCCGTCGGTGCCGAGTGCTACCGGGTTGGTGAAGCGGGCCGGGTTGGCGTACCCGACGCCGTTGTTGAGATTGGAGCGAGGATTATGGAGGATGATCCCGGAAAGTCCATGATCGTCGGGCAGGTGTACGCAGTGGCTGAGCAGCCAATTGTCGGCGGTGAGGCCGGCCAGCCGCGTCGGAGCTTCGACGTCGCCAATACCTTCTGCGACATGGATATGGACCCCCACCCCGAGGTCGTGGGCCAGGCCGGCTGCCTCACGCAACGACTTGTCGCTGCAAGTGAAGGCGGCGTGGATGCCGACATACCCCGGGCCGCCGGCCTTGATGAACCGCTCGTTCTCCTCCAGGCCGCGTTTGGCGCCGTCGGGGCCGTGGCGGTCGGTGATCCCATAGGCAGTGAGCACCCGCACCCCGACTTCGGCGCAAGCCTCGGCGATGACGTCGAGGCTGCCTTCGATGGCATTTGGTGACTCATGATGATCGACGATGGCGGTAGTACCCGACTCGAGGGCTTCGACGGCTCCCAGCATGGCCGACCAGCGGATCATCTCGAGGTCGAGAGCGACGTCGAGCCGCCACCAGACCTGCTCGAGGATCTCTTGGAAGTTGGTGGCCACCTTGGGGGGAGGGGGCATGCCCCGAGCCAATTCCGAGTAGAGGTGGTGATGGGCGCACACCAGGCCCGGAGTAACTGCGCTCATCGGTCCCTCCCCAGTTAGCTACCACCCCAAGCTACTCGACTGCGACCCCGCTGCCACGGTAACCCGCAGGGTCGGGGTATCACCCCTCCTGCGGAGCCAGCCAGAGTGGGAAAGGCCGGATACAGGTGAGAGCGCGATCCTGTGCTCTCACCGAATAGGAGTCAGCCGGAATCGGGCGCCCAGCGCAGGATGAGCGCTTCGCCTCCGATTTCGGCCCGGTGTTGCCCAACGGCCACGAAGACGAAATCGCGATAGGCGATGTCATAGAGGTCTCCGCCTCCGAGGTAACTGCCTGCGAGTGGGACTGAAAGCCACTCGCTCCCGTCATTGGACGCCCACATGGCCGGGCCGAGGTCATCGGCTCCCACCGCCACCACCCAGCCTTGCCCGGACGCGATCGCGCGGACAGTGTCGTGGGCAGCCAGTTCGAAGGTTGGCGTGAAGGTCTTCCCATCCTCGGATATCCACAACGCCGGCCGCTTCTCCGAGTCGACCCCGGCAGCGATCAAACCGTACTGAGTCGGTCTTACCGTCCACACCTCGGCCGATCGTTGCCCCAGCTCGATCGAGTTGTCCGGTCCATGCCGTTGCCAGGATCGGCCATCGTCGTTCGAGATCCACGTGGTCGGCTCGCTGGCGCGCCGCTGTGCGGCGAGCAAGTTTCCGCTCTCAGTCTGCACTATTGCAGTGAAGGTGACCGGTGTTGTGACCAGTTCCCAGGTGGATCCATCTGACGACACGAGAATCCGCGGCAGGTCTGGCCGACTACAAGTGCCCGACTCGACCGAGCAATTGGCGGGTGTCCCGTACAACAGATAGCCACCGGAGGCGAGAGGGAGTCCTTCGGTGAAGTAATCGCTCTCGAGCGGAGTCTCTTTGACGCTGATGAGACTCCAGTCGGTCCCGCCATCCGAGTGCCACATCGTCGTGCCGCCCTGACGGTTGTTGCTGCCCCACACAATGAGTCCGGTGTCCGAGTCGAGAATTCCCTCCGGCCAATGGCCCTCGTTGAACAAGGTGTGGTCCTCGTCGGCCACCCATGTCCACGACAATCCGTCGGTTGAGGTCCATATTTGGCCCCGACTCCAGACATCCCCCGAACTTTGCCGCCACGTGAGGCCGACGGCCACGAACCCCGGCCCCCCCGGTACGACAGAGGAAACCACGAGATCGTCTCCGATGACGTTGTTGCCGAGGAGTTCGTATGTCGTCCACGGTCCGGTAGCGGGGGTCACGAGGAGTGGGGGCACGGGAATCGTTGTCGGCGAAGGCAGTGAAGTCGTGGGGGCCGGAGTCGTCTCGTCCGGGGTAGTGATCACCGGAGGCTCGGCCGGATCGAGTAGGAGGCCGGCGCCTCCGATCAAGATGAGCACCACGATCGCTCCAGCCAGGATGGCGGCCCATCTACGGTGCCTCCACGACAGGGGGAGCGCTCGCTTTGGCTGCAGCCACCGGCTGGGTTCTTC
This sequence comes from uncultured Acidimicrobiaceae bacterium, assembly GCA_947259275.1. Taxonomy (GTDB): domain Bacteria; phylum Actinomycetota; class Acidimicrobiia; order Spongiisociales; family SHLN01; genus SHLN01. The sequence goes on from CAMYMH010000002.1 coordinate 26,449, forward strand.
GTTCTCACTGAGCTGCTCAGCCAGCAGGTCGATGTCGAGTGGTGGCACCGTCGTGTCGACGTACTCGGTGATACGGGTCTGAAGGTCATTCATCGATGGTTACCCCTAACTCCTTACGGAGGTGGTTGAGCGCTCGCTCGAGGTGGGTTTGCACAGTTGTCCGACTTACGCCCAGCAGGTCGGCAACCTCCTGCTGTGTCATGCCGAGGCCCTCCACCAGGTAGACGGCCTGGCGCTGCATCGTGGACAGGCGACCAAGCGCCTGGGGCAGGCCCGGCTCGACCGGCGGTGGGTCCTCTATCCCGAATTCGTGGAGCGGCATCGAACGCTTTCTCTGTCTCCAACCCCAGCGCTTGGCGAGGGTGTACAGGTAGCCGCCCGGGTTGGCGAGTCCCTCGACCTTGTCCCAGTGCTTCCACGCGTAGACGAGAGCTTCTTGAGTTGCGTCTCTCGCCTGGTCATTGTTGAAGCATCCCGCCAGGGCGTACCGCAGGCGAGGCTCGACTCGTCGGGCGAAATCCACAAATGCGGCTGGCTCTGGCGGTCTGGCCACACGATCCTCCATTGCGGCTCTCAATCTGTAGAGCCTTCGAGAAGCCTCTTTGACGACACTCGATGGTGAAAATCGTGTCTATACGGTGACTGTTCGCTCGGCGGGGGAGAAGTGGCGAAATACTCCAAACTCGGGAACGGAGTGCCTCCGGGTAGCGTTACGCCGGCCAGGAGGGCATCAATACTGTTTGGATAGAAGAAGCAGGGGATGATCGCGCTCGGGGACGCGTTGCCGGGTCGGGATGAAGCGATCGAAAGCCACGGCGGGCTTATTCTTCAAGGGTGAACGCGTGGATGCCGGCCTTGTCCGGCGATGCGCAACTCCCGACGAATAGTCCGTGCTCACGGCGAGCATTCATGGCAGGTACATCGCGCACCAGGCAACTGCGCGGGAACATCCCGATGGCCGTGGGAGAACCGAACCTGGCGCAGCCAGCAAACTCATCCGCTCGCTCTGACCGCCCGCACGATGTCAACGGCCGCCGCCGTCAACTGCTCGATCTGGCGAAATTCTCCGTTGGCAATCAGCTCGCGACGCGCCAGCCAGCTCCCGCCGCAGGCAACCACGGTCGGTACCCGCAGGTAGTCGACGAGATTGCCGGCGTCGATGCCTCCGGTCGGGATGAACCGGACGTCCGGGTACGCCGCGCCAATGGCGTTCAGCGTGCTGGCGCCGCCTGCGGCCTCTGCGGGGAAGAACTTCAACACATTGAGCCCCTTGCCCAGTGCCATGTTGATCTCTGTCGGGGTCATGACCCCCGGTACGACCGGCACGTCATGCGCCAAGCACCAATCCACGACGGGCTCATCGAAGCCGGGAGAGACGACGAACCGGCTGCCGGCCGCCACGGCAGCCTGTGCCTGTTCCACCGTCATGACCGTTCCGGCACCCACCAGCATCTCCGGAAAGGCGCTTGTCAGCACCTCGATTGCCGCTTGGGCGGCGCGGGTGCGAAAGGTGATCTCCGCGCACGGCAAACCCCCCGTCACCAGCGCCTTCCCCAACCGCTCGGCATGATCCGCGTCATCGATTACGACCACGGGAACGACGCCGTGACCACCGATCTGCTCGAGCACGGTCATTGGGTTCCTCCCGTCGAGAACTGCCTCATCGATCGCTGCCTTCCTCTGGGGAGCGGGGGCCGAACGGTAGGCGCGGGTTGCCTGGCCATCCAGCCGATTGCGCGCCCCAAGCGCTTTGCGCAAGCATGCTATTCGTGATTACGCACGGAGCCTGAAATGACACGAGCCGAAGAGTTGAGAGGGACCGAGCCTCTGGATGCGGTCTGCATCGGCGAGACGATGGTCGCCTTCGTCTCCCGGGACGAACTGCGGCACTACCTGGCCGTGACCGCCGGCGCCGAATCGAACGTGGCGATCGGCATGGCGCGGCTCGGGTGCCGGACCCGCTGGGTGTCTCGCCTCGGCGACGATCCGCTCGGACTGCTGGTCGAGCAGTCGATCGCCGCCACCGGGGTGGAGGTAGCCGCCATTCGCGACGGTGCCCGGCCGACCGGCGTGATGACGAAGCACGTGACCGAATCTGGGACGCAAGCCCAGTACTACCGAAGTGAGAGCGCAGCCCGGTCGCTCTCGGTGGACGACCTCCAGCGGGCGGGCCGGGCCAAATGGATGCACGTGACCGGCATCACCCCGGCGCTGTCGACGTCGGCAGCAGACCTCGTCACGGCCGTGGTCGAACGCCAAACCGGGCACGAGGGTCGCGTGGCCTTCGACGTCAATCTGCGTCCGGCCTTGTGGCCCGACCTGGCAACGGCGGCCGGCGTCTTGTTGGAGCTGTCCCGTCGAGCCGACATCGTATTCATCGGCGACGACGAGGCCGAAGCCCTGTTTGGCACGACGAAGACTGGCGCACTCGCCGAGTTGATCCTCCGACGCGACGACCAGGAGCTCGTGGTGAAACGAGGCCCCGACCACGCCTCAGCGGTCGGCCCCGACAGTGAGGTCTCCGAGTCGGCGTTGGCGGCCGACGTCGTCGACGCCACCGGTGCCGGCGACGCCTTCGCCGCCGGCTACTTGGCGGCGACCTGCTTCGGCTGGCCGGTGCGGGCGCGGCTTCGGCTCGGCCACCTCATGGGGTCACGGGTGGTCGGTGTCCTCGAGGACGTGCCCCCCGCGTTCACGGCAGCCGAGCTTGACGGACTGTCGCCCGCCGCGCTCGCCGCCCGCTGGGCCGCCGCCGCCAACATCGACCAGCAGGGCCCGAGCTGAACCCTGCGGAGGACTGAGGCGCCGGCCGGGAAGCCATGCGGTCGCACCCCTGCCCTGGGAGACTGGGCCGCAGGCGATCGCGCCGACCCCCTTTTCGCCGTTGCCGCCATCGACCGCAAGGCCGGCTATCTCGAGGCGCTCGAGCAGGTGGGTATCAAGGCCGACCCCAACCTCGTGTACGAGAGCGACTTCTCGGCTTCAAGCGCCGTTGCCGGTCCCCGCCGGCTCATGCAACACAATCCCGATGCCATCATCGCTGCCAACGACCTCATGGCGATCGCTGCCATGTCCGAGCTGGCGGCACGGGGCGTGCAGGTGCCTGGGGACGTTGCCGTCGTGGGGTGCGACGACCTGGCAGCCGCCAGCGTCGCAATTCCCCCCTCACCACCGTTCGACGGTCCATCCGCCTCCTGGCTCTGGAGGCCATCCGGGCGTTGAGTGAGCTCATCGCGGACCCGTCCATCCCGCCTCGACAAGTAGTAATCCCCACCGAATTGATCATCCGCGCCTCATGCGGGGCGCACCTAGCAACACAAGAGAACGGCAAACCATGAAGAGGTGGACAACAACAAGCTCCACTTCTTCGATCCGGCCACCAACCTCCGCATCTACTAGGAGACAGTCGCGGGAACGAGTCGGGGGCGGGTGGCGTTACACCTGCCAGGAGGTCACGCCATGTTTAGAGCGAAGAAGAACGAGATGATCGCGCCCGAGGATGCGCTGCCGGGTCGAGATCAAGCGATCGAAAGGTCCAACCTTCATTTCGTAAATGGCAGGTCCATTTATCCGCCATTCCCTGAAGGCATGGAGCAAGCCGTCTTCGGCATGGGGTGTTTCTGGGGCGCCGAGCGGATCTTTTGGCAGATTCCCGGGGTGTACACGACTGCGGCCGGTTACGCCGGCGGGTATACGCCCAATCCGACTTACGAAGAAACATGCACCGGCCGTACCGGGCACACCGAGGCCGTGCTGGTGGTCTACGACCCCGAGCAGGTCAGCTACGAGCGGCTGTTGAAGGACTTCTGGGAGCAGCACGATCCCACCCAGTACATGGGCCAGGGCAATGATCGAGGCAGCCAGTACCGGTCGGCCCTCTACACCTTCACCGACCAGCAGGCCGACGTGGCCAAGCGGTCACGTGATCGTTATCAGGCCCTGCTCGACGAGAAGGGCTTTGGTCAGATCACCACTGAGCTAGCCGAGGCAGGCGAGTTCTACTACGCCGAGGAGTATCACCAGCAGTACCTGGCCAAGAACCCGGGCGGCTATTGCAACCACGGCTTCTGCCAGGTGTCGTACCCGGGTTGACCTCCCCCGCTTGCGAGAGGGGTAACGGGGGCCTCAACCAGGATTGCCTCGATGTCGGGACGGTCATTTCCCGAGTTCGGCTTCGGCCGCCATCCGCGCTTCCCAGATCTGCCCACGGTGCTCGGCCTCGTGTTGGCTGAGGTGCTCGATCACCCACTCAGGCGTCACCGGGCCCGCCTGGGTTGGTCGAGGGGCGCGGAAGTCATCCAGATCCATGCCGGTCAACACTCGGACGAACGCCTGACGGCTCGCCGCGAGCCGATCGATGTGAGTCTGAAGCGACTCGCCCACCACCGGCGTATATGACCGGTCGGGCAACAGGATCGGGTGCGGGAAATAGGGCAGGAGTTCAGTGTCCATTCCCGGCAGCATGCGCGCTTCGTCCTCGGGGCGGCCGAGTATGTCGGTATAGAGCCAGTCCATTTCGAACACCGCGATGTGATAGAGCAGCGTGGCCACGCTGTGGCGGTGGCCATCCGGCAGCATGTCGAGCGCCTCGGTGGAGATCTCGTCGACTTGCCCGCTGGATGGGTCCGTCCAGGTGACGTAGGTCAGGGTGCGTCGTCGGGTCTCTTCGAGCGTCCATAAGGAGTAGCCGATCTCCGGCGGCGGTCCTTTGGCCGGCTCGACCGCAGCGGTTTTAGACACTTGCCACCCGAGCGTCTAGTCGCCGTTGACCGGCTGGTGCACGTTCATCGGCAGCCGGTTGCGCCATTGGCCGTCCACCTGCTGGAAGGCAGCGGCCACCGCGCCGGCGGTCGGCACCAGGCCGATCTCGCCAACGCCCTTGATTCCGTAAGGGGCTCCCGGCTGGGGGGCCTCGACCAGGATGGTTTCGATATCGGGGATGTCCTTGGGCCGGAGGATGTCGAGGCTCCGCAGGGTCATGTGGGTCGGTCGGGCTTCGTCGTCGGTCGGGAATTCCTCGGTGAGGGCGTACCCGAGGCCCATGTGGACGGAGCCCTCGATCTGGCCTTCGCAAAGGGTCGGGTTGACCACCCGCCCGACGTCGTGCACCGCCACCACTTTTTCGATGTCGCCGCTCTCAGGATCGGCGATCACGAGCTGAGCGGCGTAGGCGAAGGTTGAGTGGATGACGGGGTTGTCGACGCCTTCTTCGAGTGAGTTGGTCCAGTCCACCCGATATTCGCCGTAGTAGTCGACGCCGATCTTGCGGCCGTCCTGGTTGGCAACTCGACAGGCATCCTTAACCGACCCTGCTCCCATCAAGGTGCCGCGCGAGCCGGTTGTCTGACCTGCCCCCAGCTCCCGGCTGGTGTCGACCACGACTCGCACCTTGGCCGGGTCGACCCCCAGCTCCTCGACCGCTACCTGCAAAGCCACGGTATGAACGCCCTGACCCATCTCGGTCCAGCAATGGCGGACTTCCACCCAACCGTCCTCCTCAAAACGAACCACCGCGCCGGCAATCTCTTTGAACCCGTTGCCGAGCCCTGAGTTCTTGATGCCCATCCCCAGGCCCACGGCCTTGCCGGCGGCCCTGGCCTCCTCATACAGCGGCTTGGCGGTGTCGAGGCATAGCCGAGCACCCCGGCAGCCGTCGTCCATGATTTGTCCGGGCCCCCACACGTCACCGGGAGACACGATGTTGCGGTGGCGGATCTCCCATCCGCTGATGCCGACCATCTCGGCGAGGCGATCCATCACGCCCTCGGTGGCGAACTGGGCCTGGTTGGCGCCGAACCCCCGGAAGGCGCCGCACACCGGGTTGTTGGTGCGGACTGCCACCGCTTCGACGTCGATGTTGGGGAACACATAGGGTCCGCTGGTGTGCCCGGCTGCTCGCTCGAGCACTTTCATGCCCACCGAGGCGTACGGCCCGCTGTCACCTATCAACCGGGAGCGGAAGGCCAGCATCTTGCCGTCTTCGTCGCATCCTGCCGACACTTCGAGCCGGATCGGGTGGCGCTTCGGGTGCATGATCAATGACTGCTCGCGGGTAAGGGTGCACTTGACCGGTTGGCCCAGCAGGTGGGCGGCCAGGGCGGTCTGGGCCTGGTTGGACATGTCCTCTTTGCCACCGAAGGCACCGCCGTTCGAAACCAGCTCGACGATGACCTGGTCCTTCTCGATGGCGAGCACCTCGGCGATCTGGTTGCGGTCGTCCCACACGCCTTGTCCGCCCGAGTACACCATCAGAGGTCCGTCCTCCCCGGGGACCGCCAGGGTCGACTCGGGCTCGAGGAAGGCATGTTCAACCCGCTGGGTGTGGAACGTCTCGTGGACGACGTGGGCGGCGCTCGCCAAGGCCTCCTCGACATCGCCCCGGCTGTAGACCGACCGGGACAACACGTTGCCGTCGAGTCCCCACACCGCATCCTCATCGGACGTGAGGGCGGCGTCGGGGTCGGCGAACGGTTTGAGGATGTGGTACTCGACCTCAACCGCGTCGGCGGCCCGGCGAGCGATCTGGACCGACTCGGCCACAACGATGGCGAGAACGTCTCCGAGATACGAGGTGCGTCCGCCCTCAGGGATGAACACCGGCCAGTCCTCATGGATGATGCCGACCCGCAGGGCCCCGGGCACGTCGGCGGCGGTGTAGACGGCGATGACGCCTTCGATGGCCAGGGCGGGGCCGGTGTCGATCCGGAGCACATCGGCCCGGGCATGGTCGCTCAGCTTGAGGGCAGCATGGAGCAGGCCCTCGGGTCGCAGGTCGTCGATGTATCCCCGGTCGCCGAGGGCCAGCTCGGCCGCCTCGTACCTGGCGCCGCGGGTTCCCACGCCGCCCGGGAGGACGACCTCCGGGATGGCGTCGTCACGCAGCATCTCGATGGCCTCGAAGATCTTGGTGTACCCGGTGCACCGGCACAGGTGGCCGCCCAGCCGTCCGGCCGCCGTTTCCCGGGTAAGGTCCTTGCCTTTCTGGTCGAGCAGCGCCTTGGCCCGTACCAGGATGCCGGGCGTGCAAAAACCGCATTGGAGAGCCCCGGCGGCGGCGAAGGCGCCGGCCAGGCTGGCCCGCTCTTCCCCGGGGAGGCCTTCCAGGGTGGTGACCTCTTTGCCCTCGGCCTTTTCCATTCCGACCAGGCAGCTCTGGATGGCTTTGCCGTCGAGGAGCACGGTGCAGGCCCCGCAGTGGCCGGTCGGAGAGCAGCCGTCCTTGGGCGAGGTGATGTCCAGCTCTTCTCGCAGGGCGGCCAGAAGGTGCGGATGATCCGACCGCACGGCGGCGGCCTCGCCGTTGACCACGAAGCTCGTCTGCTCACGCGGCGTGGTCGTCATCGGTGCTCCTCCCCGTGGCTGGTGACGCAATCATATCGGAAGGGGGATTGGGGGCCACTGGGGGCCACGAGCCTTGGTTAGAGCGGCACCAGGGCGTCGTAGGGTCTCGCTGGTTAGTCTGGCGACCACGATGGCCGACCAGAGGAGGGTTGCGGTTTGACCCAGGCAGGCGCAAGCCTCCGGGTGAGCTCGAAGTACCTCGCCTACCTCGTGCCTCTGGGGGCCGTCGGCTTCGCTCTTCTCATCGGCGCCATCATGTTGCTGGCGTTCGATGCCAGTCCCATCGAGGGCTTCCGGGCGCTCTTCCGGGGCGCATTCGGAAGCACGGATGCGCTCATCGAAACGGCTATCAAGGCGACGCCGCTGCTTTTTGTGGGTGTCGGCATCACGATTGCGTTCCGCGCCAACGTCATCAACATCGGCGGTGAGGGGCAGATCGTGGCCGGTGGACTGCTCTCAACGATGACGGCGCTGTGGCTGCCCGATCTGTCTGCCTGGATCATGCTTCCCGCCATCCTCATCATGGGTTTTGTCGGTGGTGCGATTTGGGGGTTCATCCCGGGGTATCTGAAGGCCTATTTCGGCGTGAACGAGATCCTCAGCACGATCATGCTCAACGTGGTCGCCGTGCAGTTGATGAACTACCTGCTCCGCCAGCCGCTCATCGACCCTGCCGAGATCGAGCGCGGAACCCGGATTCCCCAGACCGAGCGGCTCCAGGAGGGGGCGGATCTTCCGCTGCTGTTCGGCAGCGACCGCCTCCACATCGGGCCGCTGCTGGCCGTGCTGGCTGCCATCGCCGCCTACATCTTGCTGTGGCGTACGCCGCTGGGATACCGGCTCCGGGCCGTTGGGCAAAACCCGGATGCCGCCCGCTACGCCGGCATCCCCGTCAAGCGCACCATCACGCTGGCGTTGACGCTGAGCGGAGCGCTGTGCGGGCTGGCCGGAGCCGTCCTCGTGTTCGGGAGCGAGGGGCACCGGATGGTCACCGACGGCTCGACGGCCGGCTTCACCGGGAGTGCCGGGTTCAACGGAATCGTGGCCGCCCTGTTTGGCGGGCTGCACCCGATCTTCACCATCCCGGCGTCGTTCCTGTTCGGTGGACTCCTCGTCGGCGGTATCTCGCTGCAGCGGGCCGTACAGGTGCCATCGGCCTTGATCCTCGCCCTCAACGGCCTCGTCGTGATCTTCGTCGTGTCCACCGATCGATACCGGCAGCGGCTGCGTGATCAGGACGCCCGCCGTGACGCCCTCGCCAGCGCCGGTGCCTCATCTGTGCCTCTGGCGGCCGACCGTGGGGGAGGGGGAGAAGAACCGTGAGTGAGTTCTTCACCGAGGCCGTTCTGATCGCGACCATCGCATCGGGCATCCGGTTTGGCGTGCCACTTTTGCTTGCCGGACTCGGCGAAGCCTATGGACAACGCAGCGGCGTGCTCAACCTCGGGGTCGACGGTGTCATGCTGCTCGGCGCCTTCGGCGGCTACTACACGGTTCTGAAGTCGGACAATGTTTGGCTGGGGATCGCCGTCGGCTTGGCCATCGGCCTCGTGCTCGGCGTCATCTCGGCGTTCATCACTGTCACCCTCAAAGCCGAGCAAGGCATTTCCGGCATCGGCATATTCCTGTTCGGCTTGGGGATGAGCGACTTGCTGTTTCAGCGACTCGTTGGCACGCCCCGCCCAATCGATACCTTCCCGCGGCTGGAGATCCCGCTCCTGCGCGACATCCCCTGGATCGGGGAGATGCTGTTCCGGCAGAACGTCGTCGTGTACTTGGCGTTTCTGGCGATCCCGCTCAGCATGTTCGTCGTCAACCGCACCACCTTCGGCATGAAGATCCGCGCCGTCGGCGAGAACCCGGAAGCAGCCGACAGCCTCGGCGTGTCGGTCGCCAAGGTACGGTACGGCACCATGCTCATCGGTGGCACCTTGGCCGGTGTGGCCGGGGCCGCCCTCGCCATCGACCTCGGGATCTTCCAGCAGAACATCACGAACGCGCAGGGGTTCATCGCCATCGCCCTCGTGTACTTCGGGGCGTGGCGGCCGTTCGGCGTCATGCTGGGGGCGTTGCTGTATGGCTTCGTAAATGCGACCGTCATCCAGTGGAAGACGCTGGGGATCATCCCCGACAGCTGGTCCGACATCGCCGCGATGGCCCCGGCAGTCATCACCATTCTCGCCCTCGTCGTCGTTGCCACCCGGTTCCGGGCGCCGTCGGCGCTCACCAAACCGTTTGAGCGGGGGGAATGATGCTGCTGGGATTACCGACCAATGACGAGTCCGCAGTGACCATCGGCACCGGTACAACGCCGGAAGGAATGGGCACAGTCAATACGAGTGTGCGGCGGCCGACCGTCGCCGAATAGAGGAGGAAGAGACAATGAGATTGAGATCATGGCTGGCTTTGCTGGCGGCGATGGCCCTCGTGGCGGGGGCATGTGGCGATGATTCGGTGAGCGCCCCTGAGGGGTTCCAGATCGGCATCGTCGCTCCGTCGGCCACCAACGACCTGGCATTTACCCAATCCATCGTCGACGCGGCCAACGTGCTGGCCGGCGATCCGGAGATTCTGATATCGGACGGCCTGTTCAACATCGACGATGCCGGAAGTGCCATTCGCGGCTACGCCGCCGACGGCGTCGACCTGGTCATCGCCCACGGCTCACAGTACGGCGGGCCGCTCCAGGAGATCGCCCAGGATTTTCCCGACACCGCGTTTGCGTGGGGCACCACCAACGACACGTTCGGGCTCTCTAACGTCTACGCCTATGAGGCGGCCTCGGACGAGGGGGGCTACGTCATGGGTGTCATGGCCGCAGCCCTGACCGAGACCAACAACATTGGGATCGTTGGTCCGATCGAGACCGGCGACGCCAAGCTGTATGTGGACGGCTTCGAGGCCGGCGCTCTGTCGGGCGGCGCCAATGTCAGCAAGGTATACACCGGGTCCTTCAGCGACGTGGCGCTGGCTAAGCAGGCGGCTGAGGCGTTTGCTTCCCAGGACGTCGACGTGATGAGCGGTACTGCCCAGATGGTCGTCGGTGCCGTCGGAGTGGCGGACACCGAGGGGATCCTGTGGTTTGGCACTCAGTCCAACCAAGCTGAGCTCGGCGACATCGTCGTTGCCTCCCAGGTGTACAAGTGGGAGGTGGTGCTCGAGGACATCCTCAGCAACATCCAAGACGGTGTGCTTGGAGGCCAGTCGTACGAGATCAACTTCGAGAACGATGGCATCGTGCTGGAGTACAACGACGCCTATGACTTGCCGGGCGATGTCGAGAGCCTTGCCGAAGAAACGATCGACGGCATCAAGGATGGGTCGATCTCGACCGGTTAGCAGATACCGATGAGTGATCGGGGGCACGGCTCGGCCCCCGATCACCAGAATTGAGGAGCAAGCCATAGCGAATATGCCCATGATGGAGATGCGGGGGATCACGAAGCGGTTCCCCGGTGTCCTCGCCAACGACAACGTCGATTTCGACGTGCAGGCGGGCGAGGTCCACACCCTGCTCGGAGAGAACGGCGCCGGCAAGAGCACGCTCATGAAGATCCTCTACGGCCTCTACCAGGCCGACGAGGGTGAGATTCTTCTGAATGGCGACCCGACCGTCATCGACAGCCCGACCACGGCGATCAGTCACAACATCGGGATGATCCATCAGCACTTCATGCTGGTGGAAACCCTCACCGTGGCCGAGAACGTGGCCCTCGGGCTGCCGTCAAGCCGGGGAGCCCTCACCGACCTGGATGTCGTCTCGGACCATATCGTCGAGCTCGGGTCCCAGTACGGCCTCGAGTTGGACCCAGCCGCGCTCGTATGGCAACTGGCAGTCGGTCAGAAGCAGCGGGTCGAGATCATCAAGGCGCTCTACCGGGAGGCTCGGCTGCTCATCCTCGATGAGCCGACCGCCGTGCTCACCCCGCAGGAGGTCGACCAGCTGTTCGAAACCCTTCGTCAACTGACGACCGATGGGCGGGGGCTCATCTTCATCTCGCACAAGCTCCATGAAGTCCTAGCGCTCAGCAACCGGATCACGGTTCTGCGGCAGGGCCGGGTGACCGGCCAAGCCACGCCGGCTGAAGCCACCAGAGAATCGCTCGCCGAGATGATGGTGGGGCGGGAAGTGAAGCTGGCCCCAGATAAGCCCGCGGTCCAGGTGGCGGAGCCGGCGTTGGAGATTCGTGATCTCGAGGTGTACGGGGATCGCGGGATCGTGGCAGTCGAGCACTTCGACCTCGAGGTGCGAGCCGGCGAGATTCTCGGGATCGCCGGCGTGTCCGGCAACGGACAGCGAGAGCTCGCTGAATCGATTGCCGGCCTCCGGGAAGTTACCAAAGGCAGCATCTCGATCGCCGGTACCGACGTGACCAATCATCGCCCGATCGAGATCCGCGACGTCGGCCTGGCGTACGTGCCCGAAGGCCGCTTGAAGGATGGGAGCATCGCCGACTTCACCGTTTCGGAGAACATCCTGCTGGTGGATCACCGGGACGATCGGTTCCTCAATCGGGGCCTGTTCGACTTCGGTGCGATTCGCGAGCATTGCCAGGGGCTGGTCGACGATTTCGCCGTCAAGACCCCAACGCTGGAGACCCCGGTGCGGAGCTTGTCGGGGGGCAATATCCAGAAGCTGATCCTGGCGCGCGAACTGGAGGGGACTCCCACCGTGCTGCTTGCCTCCCAGCCAACCCGCGGCGTCGACATCGGAGCCGCCGAGTACATTCACGAGCGACTCGTGGCTCAGCGTGAGCGGGGGACTGCCATCCTGGTCATCTCCGAGGACCTCGACGAGGTGTTTGGCCTTTCCGACCGGATCGCCGTCATGTATGAGGGGCGGGTGATGGGAATTGTCGACCCTGCCACCGCCACCCGCGAGGAGGTCGGTCTGATGATGGCTGGGGTGAGTCCGGATTAGAACCGCAACTAGTCGGCCGGCCGATACGGTTGCACGATCTCGGTGCGCCAGGTGGCGGGATCCGGCTCCTCATTTGGGTCGGTGTAGTACACCTCCCAGGCCGGGCCACCAGGATCAACGTCCTGCTCGTGAATCCAGGCGTTGATCGCCTGGTAGGCAGGTTCCATGCGCTCGTAGGGTCCGGTGTGGATGGTGACGACAGCCGGTCCCCCGGGGAGGTGTGATGCCTGGACCTCGCCGTGGCCGGCGACCGCCATCACGACCGGCAGCCCAGCCTCGATGTCGAATTCGCGGTACTCAGTGTCGAGGGGCCGGTAGCGGGCAAAGGGTTGGCCAACCACGTGGGCGCCGGCTCGACGGATCTGGCTTTCAACGGTGTGATAGACCCGGCCCAGGAAGCCGGGGATGTCCTCCAGCTTCACTTTCCCCCGCATGACCATTGTCGGCTGTTCGACCATGATCCGTTCCTCGATCTCATACACTCCACCCTCCTTCCTCTGCACCGACAATCATCCGGCACCGGTGGTGGGGGATCTAGAGCCGAAGGTCAAGATCTGTTCGCCGGCCGGACTGGAGAGAACGCGAAACATTCTTGGCGAGGGTTATCGGCTTTTGAGGAGCGCCGACTACTGTTGCCTCCCGAGATGAACGAAGCAACCGTCGACTGTGGGCACGACCGCCCCGGAGGCGGTTTTTTCTTGGCCCGATGCGGCTTGGACGTTGTCCAAGTAATTGGGCCGAGGGACTGACCAAGGAGAACGGCCAATGGCAACCAGGGCGGCGACCGAGCACCTTCCCTTCGGCGAGAAGCGGGATCCTCGTTTCTTCGGCAAGGACATCCTGTCGGTGTCCCAATTCGAACGCGGCGACCTCGAGATTCTGTTCGAGGTGGCGCACGAGATGGCCGAGATGGTGCATCGGATCGGCACCTTTGACCTTCTCAAGGGCAAGGTGCTGACCAATCTGTTCTATGAGCCTTCCACCCGCACGTCATCGTCGTTTGTGGCGGCGATCGAGCGTCTCGGCGGCAGCGTGATCCAGATCAACAACGTAACGTTCTCCTCGGTCTCCAAAGGGGAGTCGCTGGTAGACACCGTGCGCACCATGGAGCAGTACACAGACGCCATCGTGCTGCGCCATCCCGAACAAGGCTCGGCCGCCGAGGCGGCAGCCGCCACCGAAAAGCCGATCATCAACGCCGGTGACGGCGCCGGCGAGCATCCAACCCAGGCGCTACTCGACGCCCACACGATTCGGGAGGAGATGGGCGGCATCGACGGCCTCACCATCACGATGGTGGGCGACCTCAAGTACGGGCGGACCGTGCATTCGCTCGCCAAGCTGCTCACCCTGTACGACGTGAGAATCAACTATGTATCACCGGAGATCCTGCGGATGCCCGAGCTCCTGGTGAAGGAGGTCGACGCGGCCGGGATCGATCAGATCGAGACCGCTGAGCTCGGGTCGGTGCTGCCCGAGACCGATGTGCTTTACGTCACGCGGATTCAAAAGGAGCGGTTCTCTGATACGTCCGAGTACGAGCAGGTGAAGGATTCCTACGTCATCACCCCCGAGACCATGTTGGGCGCCAGGCAGAGGATGGCCCTCATGCACCCACTGCCCCGGGTGGGCGAGATCACCACCGCGGTCGATGCCGACCCCCGCGCCGCTTACTTTCGCCAGATGGAGTACGGCATGTATACCCGCATGGCGCTGCTGGCGTTGGTGCTGGGAAAGGCGTAGTTTCCCTCGGCTCGCGCGGGTGGGTCCGCGCCGTCGAGTATGGATCGTTACCCGTTACCCGAACCGAAGCCTTCGGTGCGGTTGGCGGTCGCTGGTGGGCGTTGGTGCTCGGCAATGCCTGATCAGTCGCCATTCTCTCCCCCCGGACCTCAATCCACGGTCTTCCCCTCCAGAGGTGTCTTTTAGTTCTTCTTCCCCGCCCTTGAGGGCGGGGTGGCTCCGACGAAGGAGGAGGCGGGGTGGGGGAGGCAGTGAACCCTGTTGGTTGCCGCGGTTGCTTGCCTGGGGCCTCCCCCCATCCGTCCTCGTCGCTGCGCTCCTCGGCCACCTTCCCCTCGAGGGGAAGGAAGAAGGGGTGGCTCACTTTTTTGGTGATGTGCGCATGGCGCCGGTTTCTCAGGTGGGGTATGGACGAGAGAGCGATCCTTGTTTCCGCACCCGTGGATCCAGACCGGAGGAGCGAGTTCAGCGGAGCCGGGAGGGGGGGTCGGCGGTCGTTAGTTGGTGGTGGGCGGTGGGCTCGCGAGATCACCGGATCTTCACCGCGATGCATCCGCCTCCAAGCGAAGAGCAGACCTTGTGGAGGCCTTCGCTCCCGATGGGAAGACGAATGGTGCCTTCGATGATCTCTACGGCCTGGCAGAACCTGTCGCCGGGTTGCGGCGGACCCCACTGCCGGTCAAAACCGGCAGATGCGATGTGTTCCCAGTCGAAGATGCTCCATCTGTAGAGGTCAAGGCAGGCGCGGTAATTCTGCCACTCGAACTGAGGCCCCGCGATCACCAGGTCAGGGCCCGGTGGCGTGATCCGCCAACGCGCTGAGCAACTCTTCGGGTCGCCGGCGGGCGGTGGGCGGTTGGCCCCCTAGATGTGCCCGGCCACCGGGAGCCAGTGGGGCTCGCCGAACTCGAGGGTGACGTCGCCCGGCCCGGTTGTGTTGGAGTTGCGGAGGAACACCAGGCCGTCGGAGGGTCGGAACACTCCAACCGTGTCCACCTTGTCGGCATCCCAGTCGCCGACCATGAAACGGTCGCTCGGCAGACCGAAGAAGAGGGTCCCGCTTGTCTCGGCCACGCCGGACGGGTCGGTCGGAGTCTCGCTGGTGTAGTACACGAACCCGCTCGAAGGACGGTAGAGGAACACGCGGTCGCTCCCGTCGCCGTCGGCATCCCCACCGAAGGCGATATCACCCGGTACCCCGAAGAAGAATTCCCTATCTGCGACGCTGGTGGCGTTGACGTTGGTGAGGAACATCTTGCCTCCCCGGCGGATGCCGAGGGTGTCGGTGCCGTCGCCGTCCCAGTCGCCGACCAAAACCTGGTCTCCTGGCATCCCGAAGTAGAACGTGAGTGCCGGGTCGCCGACCCCAACTCCCCCGTCTGACGGGGTCTCGTTGGTCAGATAGGCGAAACCGTCGGAGGGCCGGAACATCCCCGGGGAGTCAACCCCGTCGCCGTCCCAGTCGCCGAGCAGCGGCACATCACCAGGCACCCCGTAGAAGAAGCTGGTGACCGAGCCATCCTCGTGGCGTAGATGCCAGCGGCCGCTGGTGGGGTCGAACATGGCGGCCCGGTCTCCCGGCGGGACGGCGGGCGGTTCGCCCGCAGTCTGGATGGAAAGCTGGGGTCCGGCCATGGCATTGCCGGCGGCATCCACCGCCTCGATGGTGAACAGATAAGTGGTTCCCGGGCTGAGGCCCTCGATGGTCACACTCTGGCCGGGAACTCTCGCCGCCACGCTGTAACCGGGCTCGTTGATCCGGTAGAGGGCTACCGACGAGTTGTCGCTGGCGCCGCCCCAGGTGAGCGTGACAGTGGTATCGGTTGCCGAGCCGTTGAGGGTCGATCCGCCGGCCCAGGTCGGGGGAGTGGTGTCGCCGCCGAGCACTCCATCCTGAGCGATATCGAGGGCGGCGTATTCGCCCGGCTGTCCCAGCGTGCCGAGGCCGTTGCCCCAGTTCCAGCGGGTGTCGTGGCCGTACACGTAGGCGATCGAGCCGGCGTTGTAGGTGGCCAAGGCATCGGCGGCTATTTCGGGCTCCCCGATGTAGCCGACCGCCTCACCTTCCGGGTAGCACCAGGTGGAAACGCCTCGCGCCTGCATGGGCTCGTCTTCATACCGCATCTCGGATGACACCACGTCCTTGCCAAACGTAGCCTTGAGCATTTTGAGGATCCCCTCAGCCTCTTCGGCGACGATGCAGTGGCTGGTCTCGGGGGAGAGGAAGTCGACCCATTCGCGATCGGAGAAGAGGAGCCAGCTCGACATGAACCCGCCGGTGTGATACGTCATGAGCTTGCTAGAACCGGTCGAGCGAATGCCGTCGACGATGGCCTCCCAGGTGGGCTCGGTGGCCGCTTCGGTCTCGGGTGTCCACCAGTCCCCGCCCATTACCCAGGCCTCGAGGGCCGGGTGGTCCTTCCAGCGGTTGGCCAAGGTTTGACCATAGGCAAAACCGTTGGTTTCGTCGATCGGGGCCGGGTCGAGGAACCCGTGCCACTTGGCGCTGGGGCGGTCGCCAACCCAATCGGCCGCCCACGCCACCACCATGTTGATCTTGAGGTTGTGAGCGGCGGCAGCGTCGAAAATGTGGTCCATGTGCTCGAGATAAGCCGGGTTGGGGTTATCGAAGCTCTCAAAGGCATGGCCGTGCGGGTTCTGGGCCTCGAGCCCGCACGCCGTGGCCGGGTTGCACTGCCACACAGTGGGAACCAGGTTCACCCACAGGCCCTCGTACCCGCTGTCCTCGAGATAGGTGAAGTAGGCCGCGATCTCGGCGTCGCTTGCCTTGAGCGGAATCGCCCACGCCGAGTCGTATACCTTCATCGGTGCCCGCACCGTGATGACCACTTGTCCGCGCCGCACCACCGAACCATCGAAGACTTCGTATTCGAACACGTAGTCGCCGGGGGTGAGCCCGCCGGTATCGAAGAGCCCCGAGGAGCAGGTGGGATCGACCCAGGCCCGGCCACGGACCGCCGGACTGCCGGCGATCGGTGATATCGAGCACTGGAACGAGGCGAGGTCGTCGATCACGGGTTCCCAACTAGGGACCGAGCCGACCACAGCCTGGAGGCTGACGTCCCGGAAACGACCCATGACGTTGAACTCGGCGATCGTGGTCCAGCCGCCCCGGCCGGCAGCCTCGCTGAGGGCTACGAACGTGAGATAGCGGCCGTAGGTAGCGGGGAAGGTGATCGCGTGCTCGAGGTCATCGTCGGGGAAGGTGCCGGTGATGACCGGGCTCAGTGTCGACCAGTGAACTGGCTCTTCGCTGACGTAGAACGCCCAGTCGCCCACCCGTCCGTTTGGGACTCCGACGCCGTCGGGCCGGCCCTGGTACCGGAAGCCTTCTACCTCGGCATTGGCAAGCAGGTCGATCTCCATGAAGTGCGGATGCGGTGACTGAGTGAAAGTGGTGTGCCAGAACGTGTCCGGGTCACCGTCAATGGCAGACCGGCCTGAGTGGAAGGTCTGATTCTCGGCCGAATCGACGGTCACGGACCAGAATTGCCGATCGAGGTCGGGGGCGTTCGAGGAGGCAGTGGCCGGGGCTGCGACCAGGAGGGCGGCCAATACGCTGAGCGCGATACTCATTCGGATCGGGCGTGCCCCTGGGGTGCCCGTCGTCCAGTGAATCCCAATTCCCACGTAGCCAGCCCTCAGAGTCTCGCTGGTTTCTTTCTGCCAATCAACATACTCGCTTTTCGTACGAATCTCACGGAGAGTGGTCAACTGGAGGGATTGTCATCGCAAGGGCCAGCTTCCGGGGGACCCTGGAACCTGTCCACGGGACGAACGCCTCCCGGCTATCTAAAGTCCCCCTCGATGCGCGCACGATGGGCAATGGCACTCGTTCTGGTTGGCTTGGTGCTCATGCAGGCCGGGCCCGTCTTCGCGCAGGATGAGGGCCCGTCCATTGTGGGGGTTCTCGAGTCGGTGGAGAATGAGCTCCGCGAGCCCGTCCCGGGGGTGACCATTATCGCCAGCCTCGACGGCACCGTGGCGGGATCAGCCGTATCGGCCGAGGACGGCAGTTGGGTGATCTCGGTGCCGGGACCCGGCACGTACGAGGTGGAGCTCGACGTCGGGACCCTCCCAGGCGGCGTGGCCCTCACCGACCCCGACCGACCCGTGCTCGACAATGTTCGCGTGCGGGAGGGCCAAGCGAAGACAGTCCGCTTTCAGCTCGGACCGGGAATCTCGGCCCAGGTGGGAGATCTAGACCGGTTCCTGGACCTGTTGGTGATCGGCCTGAAATTCGGCGCCATCATCGCCCTCGCTTCGATCGGATTGTCACTCGTGTTCGGAGTCACTCAACTCGTCAACTTCGCCCACGGGGAGCTGATCACGCTGGGGGCGGTACTGGCATTCTTCTTCAATGCCTCACCTCTCGGGCCGCAATGGCCGCTGGTGTTCGCCGCTATCCCCGCGTTGGCGCTGGCCGCCGCCTTCGGGTGGGCACAAGAGAGAGGGCTGTGGCGGCCACTACGCCGACGGGGCACCGGGCTCATTGCCATGCTGGTCATCTCGATCGGCCTCTCCCTCTTCCTCCGCCACGTCATCCTGTGGCTCTACGACGGTCTTCCTCGGTCCTACTCCGACTACGCGATTCAACGGGAGTGGAGCGTCGGACCCCTCGACATCGTGCCAAAGAACCTGGTCATCATCTTGTCCGCCCTCGTGATCCTGGGGGCGGTTGGCCTCTTCCTGCAGCGGACCAAGACGGGAACCGCGATGCGAGCGGTTTCCGACAACGTCGACCTTGCCGAGTCTTCCGGGATCGATGTCGAACACATCATCCTGATCACGTGGATTGTTGGAACTGTTTTGGCCGCCCTCGGCGGCATCTTCTTTGGAGTGACCGAGGGCGTGCAGTGGGACATGGGGTTTCGGCTGCTGCTCTTCGTCTTTGCGGCGGTTGTGCTGGGCGGGCTGGGAACGGCCTACGGTGCGATGTTGGGGGCTTTCATCATCGGGCTTGCCTCCGAGGTCAGTACCTTCTGGTTCGACGTCCAATACAAGAACGTCATCGCCTACGGCCTCCTCGTCGTCATGCTCCTGTTGCGCCCCCAGGGCCTCTTGGGCCAGAGGGAGCGCATCGGATGATTCAGTGGGACAACATCCTCATCGATGCCGGGCGGGCGGCCATCGGAATCCCCGCCGCCGCCTATGCGATGAGTGCGCTCGGCCTCAACCTGCAATTCGGCTATACCGGACTTCTCAATTTCGGCCATGTGGCTTTCATGCTGGTCGGCGCCTACGGAACCGCTATCACCGTCGACCTGGGTGGATCGCTGTGGCTGGGTATCCCCGTCGGGATCGCTCTGGCTGCCCTTCTCGGGCTCCTGCTCGGATTCCCGACCTTGCGGCTCCGTACCGATTACCTGGCGATCGTCACCATTGCCGCCGGCGAGATTCTTCGCCTGATCGTTCGCTCGAGCGGGGCCGAGCCCCTCACGAACGGGGTGTTCGGCATTCAAGCCTTCGCCGACGAATTCTTCGACCTCAACCCGATCGTCGACGGCCGCTATGGAATCGGCCGGTTTCGCTTTGACGAGCGGACGTTGTGGGTGCTCATCGCCGCCTGGGCACTGGTGGCGCTCGGCACATGGATCATCTGGAAACTCACCCGCAGCCCATGGGGCCGGGTGATCAGATCGATTCGCGAGGATGAGGACGCCGCCCGGTCACTCGGCAAGAACGTCTTCTGGTACAAACTGCAGAGTCTGATGATCGGAGGGGCGTACGGGGCGCTGGCCGGCATTATCCTCGCCGTCGACCAGCAAAACGTCAGCGCCGACTTCTTCATCCCCCTCCTGACGTTCTACGCCTACACCATCGTGATCCTGGGCGGGCCCGGAACGGTGTTCGGGCCCATATTGGGCTCGATCCTGTTTTGGTTCCTGTTTGAGCTGTTCGATGAGTTCCTGTTCGATGCTGTGGCGGCCGGCTGGTTTGGCGACGTCATCGAGACGACCGATGTTGGGGCCATTCGTTTCGCCGCGGTCGGCGTGGGCCTGATGCTGCTGATGGCATTTCGGCCGCAAGGCATCTTCGGGAAGCGGGAGGAAGTGTTGCTCGATGTATGACGCATTGGCCTCGACCGCGCACGAGCCCGGTGTCCCCAAACCGGACCCCATCATGGTGGCATCGGGCCTGCAGCGATCGTTCGGAGGGCTGCACGCGGTCGATCTCGAGAGTCTGGAAATCCAGCGTCACACGATCACGTCACTCATCGGTCCAAACGGCGCCGGCAAGACCACCCTTTTCAACCTCCTCTCCGGATTCGACAAGCCCGATGCCGGTGAGTGGCATCTGAATGGCGGTCCGCTCGTGGGTATACCGGCCTTCCAGGTGGCTCGCCAGGGCATGATCCGGACCTTTCAGCTGACCCGGTCGCTCGCCCGGCTGACCGTACGAGAAAACGTGATGCTGGCAGCGACCAACCAGCCTGGTGAACGTTTCTGGCACGCCTTGTTCGGTAAGTGGCGGGACATCGAGGAAGCCAACCGGGAGAAGGCCAGACCGCTCATCGAGAGGTTTGGGCTCGACCACATGGCCGACGAATACGCCGGGACGCTGTCGGGAGGCCAACGCAAGCTCCTGGAGATGGCTCGCGCTCTCATGGTGGAACCCGAGCTCATTCTGTTGGATGAGCCCACCGCCGGAGTCAACCCGGCCCTGACCCAGGAACTGCTCGAGCACATCATCGCCCTTCGTGATATCGGCATGACGGTGATCTTCATCGAGCACGACATGGACGCGGTCCAAAATATCAGTGACTGGGTCGTCTGCATGGCCCAGGGCCGGATCATCGCCGAAGGTCCTCCGGCCGACGTTGCTGCCAACCCGGCTGTGATCGACGCCTACCTGGGGCACCACCATGGAGAGGTACCGTGAGCGCGCTTCTTGTCGCCGACGCCGTGATAGCGGGCTATCTGCCGGGTGTCGACATCCTCACCGGTGTTTCCCTGGAATTGAACGAAGGGGAGCTGGTCGGGATTATTGGACCGAACGGAGCCGGCAAATCGACGCTCGTCAAGGCAATCTTCGGGCTCGTGCAAATCCGCTCGGGAGACGTCATCCTCCGAGACGAGCCAATCACAGGTCTGCCTGCGCATGTGCTCGTCGAAAAAGGCGTCGGATATGTGCCACAACGGGACAACGTATTCCCCAGCTTGACGGTTGAGGAGAATCTCGAGATGGGTTTGTTCCTGGCTCCCAAGCGGTGGGATGAGCGGTTCGAACGAGTGACCGGGCTATTTCCCCTGCTGGGTGAACGCGCTGATCAGCGAGCTGGTTTGCTGTCCGGGGGTGAACGTCAGATGCTCGGCATGGGTCGGGCATTGATGATGGACCCGACGGTGCTGCTGCTCGATGAGCCCTCTGCCGGCCTCTCCCCGGCCAATCAAGACGTAGTTTTCGACCGGGTTCGTCTGATCGCCGATTCAGGAGTGTCGATCGTGATGGTGGAACAGAACGCCCGCCGCTGCCTTCAGATTTGTGATCGCGGGTACGTTCTCGACCAGGGCCGCAACGCCCATGACGGTCCTGGCAATGAGCTCCTACACGACCCCCGCGTGATAGAGCTCTACCTGGGAACGCTGGGCCGCGCCAAATAGCCACCGCCATCGAGCGAGCGAGCACCGTCGTCGGGTGCGCGGTCAAGAGCGGCCAAATGAGTACGGGGCCCCTCGGGGCCCCGTACTCGGAGAAGGCGGCTCGCCTAGCCGATGATCTTCTCGTCGATGTTGGTCGATTCACCGGACTCGTCGAATAAGAACACGTTGTAAACGCCGACCGCCGGCTCGCCGGCATCGACAAAGTCGAGCGCACCGGAGGCGCCGTCGTAGTCGATGTCATCGCCGGCTGCAACGAGGGCGGTGCATTCGGCGTATGTGAAGCACTTCGTGCCGCCCCGGGTCACGTCGTTGAGAACGGCCTGAATGGCCACCGGGTCATCGGTGCCGGCTACCTCCGAGGCCAGCACGAGCGCCACGAGACAATCGAACGTATGGGCCGAGAACACGGTGGGCGCATCGGGAGCGAATGTCGCGAAGCGCTCGCCAAAGGTGGGCTCCCCTCCAGGAGGCGCCACCGACGGAGCCATGACCTTGACGCCATCCATGACCGCCGGGTCGTCCGGGTCGACGAGTTCGGGGGTGACGTTGTCCCGGTAGCCGTCGGCGCCGTAGATGGCGATGTCGGCCGGGCCAACCCCCGCCTCGATCATCGCCTGGGTCAACTGGACGCCTTCGCCGAATGTGATGAGCACCGCGGCATCGACGCCGGCCGCGACAACGCCGGCCACTTCGGCGTCGAAGCTGGTGGCATCGATCGCATAGGCGATCTCGGCCGCCACCGTAACGCCGCTGTCACCTAGGAACTTCGCCAGGGCATTCTTGAGCCCGACCCCATACTCCTCGTTACGGTAGACGATGGCCACGCTGCTGCGGCCGTCCTCGGTGATGACCTCCGCCAGCGCCTCTCCCTGCAGGTTGTCGGGCGGGGCAGTGCGGAAGTAATACCCACCGTCGTCATAAGTGGTGAAGATTGCACCCGTGTTGGACGGTGAGCACATGGGAACCTGGCTGCCGGTGATCTTGTCGATGACCGACAGCGCCACATTGCTTGAGGCCGGGCCGATGATGGCATCGACGTCGGCGTTGAGGTGCTGGTCGACCGTTACACCGGCGACCGCTGGATCGGTTCCGGAGTCGCCCGGGAGCAGCTCGACCTGCCCACCGGCGGCCGTGATTTCCTCAACGCCCATCTCGAGAGGCTTGATGAGGGCATCGACGATCACCGCCAGCGCACCGGTTTGGGGTAACACGTAGCCAATCTTCAAGACGCCGTCGGTGGTCGGGGGCGGTTCCGTCGTCGTGGTGGCCGGGGCCGCCGTCGTGGTGGTCGCCGCAACCGTCGTCGTCGTGGTGGCCGCCGGCCCGGCGGTTGTGTCGCTGGAATCGTCGTCGCCACAGGCGGTTGCGACCAGGGCAAACGCGAGCAGCACGGCGAATAGCTTCAATCTTTTATTCATGAGGGGTCTCCTGTGTTGTTCCGGTGCTCCGGAGGGGCGGCATACTAGAAGGGTCGAGGTCTTTTCGCATCTGAAGACCTCCAAATCTCGGCGGGTCGCATCCGCCGTCCCAGACGTTCGAGAGCTTGGCACTGTCCGGTCGCCCGACCCGCCGGCGCCCACATCGGTAGTCTGCGGCGCACTGCCATGGACAATGCCCCGGCCCTCACCCCGTTTCCACTCGACGTACTGCTGGGGCGGGTTGCCCACGAGTGGGAGACTCGTCAGCGCATCTTCGACCTACCAACCGCCCGGTTCTGGAAGCGATCCGCCGCCGTTGACCTCTCGATGGAGTTCATGGGAAGGCCGGCTGCCACCCCGGTCGGTCCGGCGGCCGGGCCCCACAGCCAGATGGCGCAGAACATCGTGCTCGGCTGGCTGGCCGGTGCCCGGGTGTTCGAGCTGAAGACGGTGCAGGTGCTCGACGAGCTCGAGATTGGCCGGCCATGCATCGACATGGAGACGATCGGCTTCAACATCGAATGGAGCCAGGAGCTTCTGGTCTCAGAGTCCCTCGAGGAATATGTCAAGGCGTGGATGATGATCGAGATCCTGCGTCGCTGGGAGCCGCTGCATCCGTTCCTCGGGGAGGACCCGGGGCCATACGTTTTCGATATGTCGGTCGGATACGACCTGGCGGGGATCCAGACCGACAAGGTTGCCGGGTTCATCGACTCGATGCGCGACGCCGGCGACGTGATCGATCGGCTGCGGCCCACGATCCCTGAACCGTTCGCCGCCTTCCGCGACCACGACTTCCCAGCCGCCATCTCCGACACCCTCACCCTGTCGACGTTTCACGGTTGCCCGCCAGACGAGATCGAGGCCATGGTCAAGCACCTGATGGACCGCCACGGGCTCGATGTCATCGTCAAGCTCAATCCGACCCTGCTCGGTTTTCCCCGGGTGGCGGAGATTCTCCAGAAGGATCTCGCCTACGAGCACATCCGGCTCAATCGCCTGTCGTTTGTCGACGATCTCGAGATCGGCCGGGCGGTTGACCTGATCACCGATCTCCAGAAGTACGCCGCCAGGCTGGAACGCCGCTTCGGGGTCAAACTCACCAACACGATGGTGGTGAACAACGATCGCGACTTCCTTCCCGAAGACCCGATGTACATGTCGGGCCCCCCGTTACACGTGTTGGCGACCAGCCTGCTCGACGACCTGCTGAGCACGATGCCGGGAACCTTCATGGTGGCCGGCCACGACGGTCCGGTCCAGGTGAGCTTCTCGGCCGGCGTGGCCAAAGGAAACATCGGCGCCACGATTGGGATGGGCGTTGCGCCGGCGACGCTGAGCTCCGATTTATTGCGACCCGGAGGCTACGGGCGCCTCGAGCCGATGATCCGTCAGCTCGAGAAGGACATGGAAGCGGCCGGGACCCGCACGCTGGGGGAGTGGCACCAGCACAGCTGGAATGCCGCCCGGGCCGGGGGGTTCCGTGGCCCGGCCGAGGCCCACATGACGGACATCGTCAAGGGGCACGGCAAGTCGCAGTACGACCTGTACGCCCACGAGGATCCGCCCCGCCACGTCGATCACGACCTGGAAATGTGGGGATGCGTGGCGTGCAACTTCTGCGTCACCGTCTGTCCGAACGACGCCTTCTTCCGGCTGCCGACCCCGGAGGGTGCCGGCATCAGCGGCCGTCAGCAGTACTTCGTGTTGGCGGAGCTGTGCAACGAGTGCGGCAACTGCATGGTGTTCTGTCCCGAGAACGGCGACCCCGCCAAGAGGAAGCCCAAGCTGTATCTGGATCCGCGCAGGTTCGCCCTGGGAGAGGGCCAGGGTTTCCTACTCACGGCCGACAATGGGGGCGTGGGGATCACGGCCCGAGAGGGGTTCGACACCGAGCTCCCGCGACTCGACTTGCTATTGAACGACGCCCGCGAGGGAATCCCGATCCGGACGGGCGATCTCCAGGGATGAGCCCCGAAACCGTCGCGCCAAGAGCACGGGAACGCTCCCCGCAACCGGGGGTGGCCGGGTGGGATCGTGTCACCGACTATGGCCCCATCAGGTCGACTGACCAAGAGCTCCTCCCCTTGCGACCAGCTCAGGGCTATCGGAACGCATCGCGACCGGCTGGCCGCCTCCCCCGGCTGACCTGGGAGGTCTGAGGCAATCCGGCCGGAGAGAAGATGGGCTACAACTGGGGCGGTTCGTCGCGACCGCCGGTCCCGAGCTCGATCAGCTGGCCGACCGTGCGCACCGGGGCGAGGGCTACGAAGGCGAGCCCCTTGCCCACCACGCCGGTCATTTTGCGCAGGCTGGGCCCACCAATGAACCCGCGTCGCGAGAAGTAGATCCATTGCCCGATGGCTACCGTCGCCATGACTCCCAGCAGGGCGAAGTACCCCCATCGCCATTGCAGTTCAGGGATGTTGACGAAGTTCATGCCGTACAGCCCGGCCAGCAGGGAAAGCGGCAGCAGGATGGCCGCGTAAACAGTCAGCACCTTCATGACCTCGTTCATGCGCTCGGAGACGGCGCTCCGGTACGTGTCCAGCACCGCGGACAAGAGGCTGCGCGAGGCGTCGAGTGACTCAACGAGTCGGTAGTGATGGTCGTAAACGCTCTGGAATTGTCGCCGGGCCCGATCACTGAGCAACTCCGAGAATTCCCCGCCCAGCCGCAGAAGCACCTCGCGTTGCGGGCCGATCGCCCGTCGAAGCACCACGGCATCGCGCCGGAGGGCCTGGACGTCGAGGATGACCCGAGGATCCGACTGGAGCGAGCGTTCTTCGAGCTCTTCGATCTGCTCGTCGAGCTCGTCGAGGAGTGGCAAGTAGCGCTGACCCTGCGTCTCGGCGATCCGGCCAAACATCTGGTCGGGACCTCCCCGGCAAAAGGCTGGTGCGCGCAAGGCGTTCTCGAGGACAAAGGCGACAGCAGGCGACCGGTCACGGTGGAGCGTGATCAGGAAGTCCTCCCCGAGGATGAAGTCCAATTCAGAGGTTGCCAGCTTGTCCTCGCGGCCACCGGCGCCGTGCAGCACCGCAAACACGTATCCACCCCAGTCGTCGACTTTGGGGAAGATGCTGTAGTTGTGGATTTCCAGCAAGGTGAGCGGATCGATGGCGAAGCGCTCTCCGAGATCACGGAGCTCTTCCTCGGATGGATCGAGAACGTCCATCCAGATCCAGCCGTGATCATGTCGGGCGGTCGTGAGCTCCTCGAAGGGGCGTTCAGTGAGCGTTCCGCCGTGCTCGAGCTTGTGGAAGAGCCGAATCATGGGGCCGATTATGGGTGGGCGGGCCGTCAGTATGGCGGATCTCGGGGAGGGTTTGTCTACTCACGCCCGACGGCGGCCACCTTGCCGAGCGATCAGCGTGCCCTTTCACGAATCGTGGGTCGGCGTTGCCGGTCGCGCCTTGCGTGGTTGCCCGGCCGTTGTCGGCGTTCTCGTCGCTGCGCCGTTGGTGGGAACGGCCCACCGGGCTGCCCCTGCGGGGCAGCCCGACTCCCGCCAAGCGGGAGTAGAAACGATGTCGACCGGGCGAAGCCCGGTCTACATCGTTAGCGCCATGACCGCCTTTTGGGCGTGGAGGCGGTTCTCGGCCTGGTCGAAGACGGCGCTCCAGCGGCCGTCGATGACGCCGTCGGTCACCTCGACGTTGCGGTCGGCGGGGAGTGGATGCATGTAGATGGCGTCTTGGTCGGCCAGCTCCATCCGCCGCTCGTCGGTGATCCAATCTGTGTACTGCTTGGATATCTCGGCGGACTCGTCGAGGTCGTCGGTGGTGAGCATGGATCCCCAGCTCTTGGCGTACACGACGTCGGCCCCGGCCATGCCCTCGTCGAAGTCCTCAACGATCTCGAAGCTGCCGTGGGCCTTCTTGGCGTTCTCCTCGGCCTGGGCGACCACCTCGGGCATGAGCTTGAACTCGGGCGGCCGGGTGAGCCGCACGTTCGCCCCGTAGCGGGTCATGAGCAGGATGAGGCTCTGGGGCACGCTGAGCGGCTTCTGGTAGCTGGCCGCATAGGCATAGCTGACGTTGATGGTGAGATTCTTCGGATCGCCCTTGTGCTCGAGGATGGTCTGGAGGTCGGCCAGCGCCTGGAAGGGGTGATACCAGTCGCACTGCATGTTGAGCACCGGGGTACGGCTTGCCTCGGCGACGGCCCGGATGTAGTCGTTGCCGATGCCCCAGTCGACCTGGCGGATGGCGATGCCGTCGTTGTAGCGCCCGAGGATGTCTCCGATCTCCTTCCAGGTGTCGCCGTGGCCGATCTGGGTGCTGGTGCTGTCGAGGAACATTGCGTGCCCGCCCAATTGGGCCATTCCGGCCTCGAAGCTGGCCCGCGTCCGGGTGCTGGAGAAGAAGAACAGCATCGCCAGGACCTTGTTGTCCAGGTACGGGTGCGGCTCGCCGAGCGCACGCTTGCGCTTCAAGTCGAAGGCGACATCCAGCACCGTGTCCAGCTCGTGCTTGGTCCACTCCTGAGTAGTGATCATGTCCCGTCCACGCAGGTATGTCTGCATTAACTCTCCTTGTGTCTAAGCCCCGGATCTCCGCCTGATGAGACGGAAACGGAGCAAGTCGTCGCGAAAGAATGAGGTGGCTTGCACCACCGGAGTGTTGTCCTGGTCGAACCCGATCTCGTCGAACGAAATGGCGGGTGTGCCCTGCTTGACCCCGAGCTGCTTGGCCTCGTGAGCAGACAGCACCACCGGAACGATCTCCGACAAGTAATAGGAGAGGTTCCGGTCGGCGTTGGCCTCCAGCAGCGACGGCAGCGGCTGGGCGCCGTCGACCGCCCCCTCATCGTCGATGAGCTGAGCCGGGATCCGATTGATGGTCAGGACTACCGGCTTCCGGTTCTCCAGAAAGAGCTTCTCGATCACCACCAGCGGATCCCCCGGCTCGATAGCCAGCTCGGCTGCGGTTGCTGCGCCCGCCGTCTCCCGGTCTATCCGCAGAACCTTGACCGAGGGGGTGTAGCCGTGGTCCTCGAGCACGTCTTCATAGGCCCAGATCTCCTCGAGCCGGGACTTGATCTGGAGGCCGGGTTCATTGACGAACGTGCCGGCGCCCTGCTTGCGGTAGATGGCTCCCTCCTGTTCCAGGCGCGAGAGGGCGTCGCGAACCGTGGTGCGGCTGACTCCAAGCTCGGCAGCCAGCTCGGTTTCGGACGGGATGCGGCCTCCCTCGAAGTCGCCATCGACGATCCGCTCTTTGAGATTGGTCTTCACCTGGTCGGTGAGGGAAGGGCTGCGGTCAATCATTTCAGTTTCGGTTGTGTCGTCGGGTGATCATGTTGTATGATTGTATGACAAATAGTACCGACGTTGAACCCGGTTGTCCAACTCCGAGGTCTTCCCCTCCCTTGAGGGCGGCCGGGCTTCGCCCGGCTCAGGAATTGCTTCGCAACTCCACAGGCGGGATAGGAACCGGCACTCAACAAACCAGCCTCTGCACAAAGGAGTGAACATGCGCAGCTTTGCGGGACGCGACATCCTGTCGCTGAAGGAATTCGAGCGTAACGAGTTCGAGCACCTCTTCGGTATCGCCGACCGGCTCGAGCCCATCGCCCGCGAGCGGCGCAACACCGACCTGCTGTCGCACAAGACCCTCGTAACGGCGTTCTACCAGCCTTCCACCCGCACCCGCCTCGCCCATGAGGCTGCCATGCACCGCCTGGGCGGCCACGTGACAGGTTTCTCTGATGCCAAGATGACCCGGGCCGGCGACTTCTACCAGGAGTCCATCAAAGACACCGTTCACATGCTCGAGTACTACGGCGACGCTCTCGTCATGCGCCATTTCCAGCAGGGTGCCCCGCACGAAGCGGCCAAGTGGGCATCGATCCCGGTCATCAACGCCGGTGACGGCTGGGGTGAGCACCCCACCCAGGTATTGACCGACCTGTACACGGTTGACCGGGAGATGGGCAGTGTCGACGGCAAGACGTTCGTCTGCATCGGCGACCACCGGATGCGCACGATGCACTCCATTGGATATGCCCTCTCGCAGTTCGATGCCGAGATGGTGATCCTGGCCCCGGAAGAAATGTCGCCCACCAAGGAGTTCCTGGCCGAGCTCGACGAGAAGGGAACCACCTGGCGCATTGCCGACCACATTGATGAGGTCATCGCCGACGCCGACGTCATCTACATGGAGCCGGTGGTGCAGCCCGACTACACCGCCAGTCGCCAAGAGAAGCAAGCTGAGTACGGGCTCACGCCTTCCAACTATCAGATCACTCGCCAGGTGATGAAGAAAGCGAAGTCGGACTCGATCGTGCTGCACTCGCTACCGCGGATGGACGAGCTCTTGCCGGAGGTCGACAACACCCGCCACGCCCGCTACTGGCAGGAGGCCTACAACGGCGTGGTCATGCGGATGGCGTTGCTCGCCAGCGTGCTGGGCGCAGTGGAGTAGGCGATGCCGCGAGCAGTCATAGCCATCGGCGGCAACTCGCTGATCAAAGACAAAGAACACCAGTCGATCGAGGACCAGTATGAGGCCGCCGGCGAGACCGATCAGCACATCGCCGATCTGGTCGCTACCGGATGGGACGTGGCCATTTCCCACGGCAACGGTCCCCAGGTCGGGTTCATCATGCGGCGCTCGGAGCTGTCCCGGTCTGAGTTGCATGAGGTCCCGATGGACGTGGCCGGCGCCGATACTCAGGGTGCGATCGGCTACGCCCTCCAGCAGAACCTCGTCAACGACTTCCGGGCGATGGGGATCGACAAGCCCGTTGCCACCGTCGTCACCCAGGTAGAGGTCGCCGCCGACGACCCGGCCATGCTCAACCCCTCGAAGCCGATCGGCACGTTTCTCGACGAGGCGGAAGCCAGGAAGCGGGCAGCCGAGGAAGGCTGGAATGTGGTTGAGGACGCCGGTCGCGGTTGGCGCCGGGTGGTCGCCTCACCCCAGCCCACGCGCATCGTCGAGATCGACGTGATCCGCCAGCTCATCGACTCGGGTGTCATCGTCATCTGCGTCGGCGGCGGCGGGATTCCGGTTGTGGCGGACGAGCAGGGCGATCTGCACGGCGTGGCCGCCGTCATCGACAAGGATCTGGCCTCGGCGCTGCTCGCCAACGAAATCGACGCCGACCTGCTCATAATCTCGACCGCGGTGGAGAAGGTGGCACTCCGGTTCGGGACTCCCGAGCAGGAGTGGGTGGACCGGTTCACGCTTGCCGAGGTCAAGCAATACCTGGACGAAGGCGTCCACTTCGCCGAGGGATCGATGGCCCCCAAGATGCGGGCCGTCGTCCAGTTCCTCGAAGCCGGCGGCAAAGAGGCACTCATCACCAATCCCGAGAACATCATGCGAGCCATGGAAGGCGAGACCGGAACCCGAATCGTCCCGTGATCGAATTGGCCTTCTGAGGAGGATCGCGCGACTGTAGCCGCGTCCTCCAACCCTTACCCCGAACCGAAATTGACGGTTGAGAGTAACCTCTTTCTGTGAGGGGTTGGTGACAGAAAGTGGGCAGGTGATGCAGACCCCTGATGCCCGATGAGGTTCCTGCAGCTGGGGCGCGGGCCCGATCCGTTCCCAGACAGCCATACGCGGTCGAAACACTGAGGAAGTTGAGGGTCAAGAACCACCGACGTTCGCATGGGCATATTGCACCGGTGAAGGCAGCTCAGATCCACGCCCCTCGAATTGTATGCGTGCTGGGACCCGCCCGTGGCGGTACGTCGCTCGCTACAAGGTTGCTCGCCCTCCTAGGTGTCTATCTCGGGCCGGATGAACGTATCCATCAAGCGTGGGACTTCAACGAGAAAGGGTCGTGGGAGTATCGCCCCTTCTGGGAGATCGATAGGGAGATCCTCACGCGTCTGTTCGGACCGGATTGGATGTTGAGCTTGCCTCCGCTGCCGACCGGTTGGGCCGATCCGCCGGCTTTCGAGGACTTGAAGCAACGGGCGAGAGCCGCGATTAGCCAAGACTTTTTCGCCGCACCGGTTTGGGGTTGGAAGCATCCTCAGACCTGTCTGACCTTGCCGTTTTGGCAATCGATCTTGCCCTCAATGACGTATGTCGTTTGCGTGAGGGAACCTGCGGAAGTAGCGGCGTCTGCTAATGAGAAATTGGGGTGCACCTTCGAGCAAGGTCTTTACCTCTGGCTCCGTTTCCTCCTCTCAGTTCTGGAACACACCGAACCAGACGAAAGACTCCTCATCTCTACGACGATTGGTTTCGCGATCCCTCAGAGCAGTTGGACGCCATGGCGCGACTGCTAGGAAGGCTGGAGCGGGCCGAATCTACTGAGTTGAGGCGTGCGATTGAGGGGTTAATCGATCAGAATCCATGGAAGCATCGGATGCCCATAACGATTAAGGATCGCGGTGTTGAAGGGTGCCCTCGGGCCGATCTGCTCCGCGTGGTCCAGCCCCTATATGACTGCTTACGTAGCCAGGGGCATCTCGACGTTGACTTGGCCGATCGATTCCGGAGCGCCTGCGATCTCGTTGGCAGGGAGGCTGCTGTATCTAACCAGGCCGCAAGGCAGGCTGAGCATGAAGCATGGATGAGCGAGCTTCGAATATCACATGTAGAACTCAGGCGCGTGATCCCTGCCGGTGAGTCCCTCGCTCTAATTGACGACGGCACCTTTCCTCCCGAGTCGTTCCCGGATTGGCGCGTTATCCCTTTCCTGGGGCGGCACGGGACATACTGGGGATCGCCGGGGAACAGCGAGGAGGCGAGTCGCGAATTCGAACGGATACGTCAGGTTGGGATTGGCTTTGTGGTGTTCGGGTGGCCCGCCTTCTGGTGGCTCGAGCACTACTCGGATTTCCACGGCCACCTTCGCTCAACATCCAATCGCATTCTGGCAAGCCGTCGTTTGGTCGTGTTCGACCTTCGGCGGGCATCCTGACCTGCCGCTACGGGTGCCGGAGGCGTCCACGTGCCAGTGAGCCTTGCAACGCCTTCCGATTGGACGTCATCAAGAAGCGCCGCAACGAGGAAGGGTGGGAAGCGATTGAGAACGCCAAGTCGTTGCCCGGCGGCCTCAGGCCAGACGAACTGTGGAGACCGACGCGATCCGCCAACTGAGGGTTGGGGGTCATCGACCTTGCCGGTGTCGTGGTCGCCGTAACACGGCTGAGTGGGTCTACGTTTCAGAAGCCGACCCTACACCCTCGCTCATGTGCCGCACCCCAGGGGGTGCAGGTCGCGTGTTCGGCTAGGAGACGCCGACATCATCGAGCATCTTCTTCAACACGACACGTGCGTCGAGATACTCTTCAGCGATTCGGCGTGCGCTAGCGGCGTGTTTTTGGTAGTCGTGTTCGATAACTCGAACGGCCTCCGCAGCTTCTTGGGCGCTCTCGACGGCAAAAAGTCCAGATCCGGTTGGGAGATGGTCGGAGAATCCGCTCTCCTGGAGGATGGCAGGGCGCCCAGTCGCCAGGCTGTAGCCCGCGATGTCGCTGAACCAACCGGCGTTGGTGGCCACCCGCACGTTCTTGGCAACGCTGAAATAGCCACGCGAGCTGTGCAGGAAACGCTGGAGGGTGACTGTCGTCCTTGTTACTTCGTGCGGGTCGGCGAGTACCCAGCCGTAGCCTCGCAACTGGTCGCGTGGCGCCGATCCGGCAACGGCCAATGTGAATGGGGAGTCGATCAGCTGGGGCAACTCCATGAACTTTGCGAACTCGATGTCCTTTTGACCGTAAGTCACTCCGTTGTACTCGACCTCCTTGTGCGATGTCCAATTCATGATCGTGACATACGGTCCGTTGCGAGGAGGCTTCGACACGGGGAACTCGTCGATGAGCAGAGGAGACTGGGTCCCGCGCCAGTCGATGCCAGCGGTCGGCGCTGAGGACCGGCTCGTACCTATGTTCAGTCCTACGGTGTAGTAGGCGTCGTAGACAGGGGGATCGTGCGGAGGCTCGTTCGCCAGCTTGATCTGGAACCACCCGGGCTCTCCGTCAACGAAAACTCTCAGTTGAGCGTTTTGTGCTTCGTCGCGCCATTCACCCCACTCGAGGTCGAGGAAGAGATCTGCGGATGAGAACGCGAGCTCGACCTCCTTCTCGGACATCCCGTGGTACTGTCCAGAATGGTCGACATAACACCATTGTTGGCCGAGCCGGTACCGGTTCAATGCCGTCGCGACGGATTGAAGCCCATAGGTGCAATCGTCGCCCATGGTGCCCTTTGTCGGGTCGAAGCAAGATTCTGGCCAACCCGACTTCTCAACGAAGTAGACCGTGTGGCCCAACTGGCTCAATCCAACGATCCAACCGAGAAACCACTGAACCATCCCCGCGAGCGGATAGCGCACGATGGTGCCGCTGACAATGATGCGAGCCACCTCGCGAGTCCTCCTGCATTGGCAATCGACCTTGTACACAAGTCGGGCAGTTCGGTCTGCCGGCAGTCAGGTTATCCGGATCAATCCGGTCCCGTCCGATCTCTTTTCGATCGGGAGGAACACCCGCTGTTGAGCGAGTTCGACGGCGGCAAGTTCCGGCAAGTCTCGTTGGGATCGAACGCGAATCGAGAAGGGATGGCTTGTATGTCCGGCCGTCGGCGGGCTAACTATCACCCGTAGTTCTGAGGGCGTCTCAATGATGTCGATCGTTCTACTCAGAGCAGACAGCAGGTCGCGAAAGTCAATAAAGCGACACGCGCCGGCCGATCGCCATTGATCGAGTGCCGCTGTGAGCCAGCTGACTCCGTGGACAGCGATGTCACGGTCGTGGAAATACCCAATCACCGGCAATTCGGACTCGAACCAGTGGGAAGCAGGCTCGTCCAGATAGGGGGCAGCGACGTGAGTTGCCCAAAGAAAGCGATCTCGATATCGAATCGCTGTGTAAAAGCTGCTTACCGCTTGGAAGCCGAGGTCGAGAGCGACCTGAATTGCCTCGACGGTCCACTCGTCGCCGGGGAAGACCAGCGTAGAGGGCTGGATCGAGAGAGACGCCAACTCGGCGAATCCTCTCCGCAGTGGGTGGTCGCTCGGGCTCAACCGCTCAATCGCCGCGCGAGCGTGGCTACCGAATTCGCGATACCAGGCGGCGGCCGTATAGCGATCAGGTGCCGTCGCCCATTCGCCACCATCGGGATGCATGTGGGTGAAGCCATGTTGCTCCACGCTGACAAGGTCTTGTCTCATCAAGGTTCTGATGGCCTCGAATTCCCCGAGGAAGTCGTGAACGGTTCCGGGCATGTGCCCGCCCGTATCCTCGTAGACAACCGACGGAGCCGGATATATTCCACCAGGTATTCGGTCGAGATCCGGTCCTCCGGCAAGAAATCGACCGCGGCCCGAATCCCCGTCGTCCATCCACCCTGGGCAGTATCCGACAGTCAGCCGGGCGTCGTTGCGCTCGAGGACGTCGCCGATGGCCTCCCAATCGTCGGGGCCTAACTCCCTATGAGCCCACTCAGTACTGTGGACGTTCTGCGCTGAGCCGGGATCGTCGATGCGGAGCACCATCGTACCGGCGAATTCGATCCAGGCGATCGGCCTTCCGACACCCCAAACGAGCAAGTTGCGCAGTAATGCCGTGCCAAATCCGGACGCGTCCCTCAACTCGCTCGGATGAAACCCGAGGTTGACTGCCGCGCTTCGTCCGTGATATGTAGCAGCGACAACCGGTGTCCCTTCGAGAGTCGCCCACACCTCAGCTTGGTCGCTAACGGCGAGCGCGGTCGCCGTCAGGTTCTCCGAGGCGCGCCATTGCACGGTTGGGCCCGGCCCTGTCCACTCCAGCGTCCTCCCTGTGATCATTCCGGTGTCGGAGGTCGCTGCTGTCAGTCGATTCGCTTCATCCGGAGAAGCTGCTCTCGAGATGATCAGGACCGGGACCCTTTCCAGGGTCGTGTGGAGCATCCGCCAAAAGGCAGCCGAGGCATCGGCTGCCTCGGTCGTGATCACAACCCAGTCCGATTCAATGAGCTGGTTCGGTGTGACGTCCTCGGGCAGAAAGTCGTTCACCCCCCAGCCGGATAATCGTGCGAGGGTTGCCCAGTCGAGAGCTTCGCGTTCGGTGGGATTGAGCCAGCCTCCCGTACCCCAGACTCTTTCACCGCCATATGACTCGTTGGGCCGGTGAACCACTAGCATCCGCGGTCTTGACATAGGTCTACCCGACGCCGATCCGCTGGAAGACCTCGCGGAGCTGTTTGCCGACTGTGTCATGAGAGAGCCGAGTGATCGCAAGCTCTCGAGCGGACCTTCCCATTTGCTCGAGCGAGACCCGGTCCGAAAGGGCGGTATCGATCGCCGCGGCCAGGAGCGCATCGTTGTCAGGCTCGACTAGCCAGCCGGTTACGCCGGGTTGGACCAGTTCAGCTGGACCGGCGAGCTCGGACGCCACCACCGGCGTCCCCGACGCCATTGCCTCACCGATAACGGTTGGGAAGCCTTCCCGCCGTGACGGTAGCACG
Organism: uncultured Acidimicrobiaceae bacterium; assembly: GCA_947259275.1. Taxonomy (GTDB): domain Bacteria; phylum Actinomycetota; class Acidimicrobiia; order Spongiisociales; family SHLN01; genus SHLN01. The sequence goes on from CAMYMH010000002.1 coordinate 61,916, forward strand.
AGCAGCTCAGCGGCCGCGTACAGGTTGGCTTTCTGCGTGGCTTTTGCGATCCAGCCGGTGAAGTGCACACGTTCAGGCGAGATCATCGCGGCAAGGTTTTCGAGAGTCTCCCTGTCGGGTCCGTTCCCGGCTACCACAAGGTCGATGTCGGAGTGGGAGGTTGATAGGTCCGCAAAGATCCTGATGAGCCGGCTGATTCCCTTGACGTTGTCGTCGAGGCGACCTATGAACAGTATGTACCGACGGCGGGGATCGAGGCCGGCCTCTCGAGAGGCCTCAGTGCGGTCTCGCGGCATGTAAGTTTCGGTGTCGATCGGGGTGAGGATCACGGTCGCCCGCTCTGCTCGAACGTTGAACCTTTCGATGAGTTTTTCTTTTTCCGCGGCACTGGACACGATCAGAGAGTCCGCTCTCCGCAGCGTTCGTTTGCGCACCGGGATGCCAACGAACCCGGGAAGGGTGGATCCGGTGTGCATAGCAATGACGGGTATCTGGAGCATGCGCGCCATACCCAGGAGGACGTCGTAGCGACCTGTGGCGTAATCCTGAAGGAGGAATGCGTCGGGCCGGTCCTTGCGCAAGGTCCGAATCAGCGGGGACGACAGGGGGGCGAGGTAGGAGGCGAACAGTGCGTATGCTCGATATCGGTTTCTCAGTCTCCAAGACCACCTTCTGGTGTAAAACATCCGCCACAGGGCGCGGTGGGCGATGGATGAGCGGACGAACTCGACCCGGCAACCAACGACTTCATGTGTGGCGCCTCGTATCTGTGGATCTAAGGACAGCGAATACCAGGTGACATCGGCAATCGACTCCTGGATGACCGAGACGAAGGCGTGGTTTCCTGTGTGTGCCCACCGGGAAGCGAACTCCCTTTGCGTCACCCCGTAATGGGGGTAGAAGTCTTCGAAGACGTCACCGTAGTCGAAAAAGGCGATCATTGGCCGGCGTTCCCTTCCGCCATCGGGAGTACGGCCGGCGCTCATTCTGCCGTAGCGCGGTCGATGAGATCACCGAGGATCTTCCGCGCCTCGAAGTACTCTTCGGCCATTGTTCGAGCGGCTAGGCAGTGCTCTTCGTATCGGTCGTTTAGGTCGTCGAGCGCCGCCAGTGCTTCATTCGGTGTCGAGAAGGGGATCACCCCGGTCCCGGTTTCCATCCAATCGGTGAAACCGGTGTCTTGCGCGATAACCGGACGCCCGCTAGCCAGGTAATTCGCGCTGCGCTCGGAGAACCATCCTGAGCGACTGGCGACGTATCCGTGCTTAGCTACGCTCAACTCCGCCTTTGATGCCTGAATGTAGTCCTGGTACGTCCATGGATGGCGCGTCACCTCGATCGGGTTTTGTAGTCGCCATCCGCCCTCTTGCATCCGGGCGCGGGGTGCGTCCGGGCTCCCAACTGCCAGCTCGAGCTTCTCCGCGGTTGCTAGCGGGAGATCCAAGTAAGGCTCAAACGACAAAGCCTTCATACCGTACGTGCGTCCATCCAGCTCGCGTGATGCGTAACTGTCCCACTGCATTACGGTCGTGATCGCCGCGCTCGGCCTTCCAGGCATAGCCGGCCATTGGTCGAGTACCACCGGTTGGGTGGTCGGCAGCCACTCAATACCGTCGCTCGGCACCGACGAAGCTCCGCGCGTGAGGTTGATCCCGAAGCTGAAGTAGCGATTGTGCTTCGCCATGGTCTCTGCCCGCCGAGGATCTGTGAGTGCCCGAATCTGACTAAACAGTGGATCTGTGTCAACCAGAACGCGAACCGGCACATCCTCGAGCCCATGCCGAATGGCGTTGGCTCCCGACACGTTGAGGGCCAGGTCGGCCTCAACGCTGATATCCTCGGCCCGGTGCGCGAGTGGGCCATGCCACCGCTTTTGATGGGCCTCGTAGTATGCCCAACAGTCCTGCAGACCCAGGCGATCGAAGACCTGCGCGGCGTACCACAGACCATATGAGGGATCACGGCCGCTCACCCCGGTGCGTGGGTCATAACAGCTCCACGGGTCATCGCCGCTGTCCTCGAGAAAGGCAACCTCGAGTCCGAGTTGGCGAGCCGCCAGGACGTAATGGAGATAGTGCCATGACATCCCCCCCAGGGGCATCCGCACGACGTAGCCGAGGACGACGATCCGGAGTCCTGACATCAAGTCGCCGACGTGGAGGCCTGCGCACTGGCCTCTTCGAGGAATCGGCGCAGGACGGGTTCTGCGTCCAGATGATCTCTGGCTATCTCCCGAGCGCGAACTTGGTGCCTGTGTGGCCTGAGATTGATCTCTTCGATTGCCGCCGCGGCTTCGTCGATGTTTGTGACCGCGAACAGGCCCTCGCCGGTCGGCAGATGAGCGCTGAAACCAGTGTCCTGCAATATCACCGGTCGCCCTGAGGCCAAATATGCGGCACTTCGATCACTGAACCAACCGGTGTTGAACTCCACAAAGACGTTCTTGCAGACCGAGAACTCGCCGGCCGAGCCAGCGATGAAGGCCGTGAAGGAATCATATGTGGCAGATTCGCCATGGCCGCTGTGAAGTTTCCACCCGTGCTTGCGGAGCCGTTCCGCCGGCACGTCGCGGCCGCTGGCAGCCAGCACGAGAGAGGACCGAACTCGACGTGGCAGGGTGCCAAACTTCTCGAACTCGACGTCCTTTTGGCCGTACCGAGCGCCTTGATACTCGATCGGGTCGTGAGATTGCCAGTTCATGAGGGTGGTGAACGGTGCGTCGTCGGCGGGAGACGGCATGCCGGCGAAGAGGTCGACGACGACGGGATGAAACAAGTGCCGCCACAGACGGCCTACATGCGGCGCTGGGGACAGGTCAGTTCCAACGTTTGCCCCCACCGTGAAGTAGGCGTCGTAGTCGTGAAGTCGCTCGCCGGCCGCCCGTGACTTGGCCATCTTGATCTGGTTGAAGCCCGGCTCGCCGTCGATGAGCACTCGCAGCCCAGACGAGGCGGCCTCTTCGAGCCATGTGCCGTGGGTACCCATGTCGATGAAGATATCTGTTTCGGCAAAGATCGCTTCAATGCGCTTCCTTTCCAGACCGTGGTACCCACCGTGAGCATCAACGAAGCACCAGCGCTCTGCAAGATCGAACCGGTTGAGAAGCGATGACGCTGCGGACATGCCGAAGGAACAGTCATCACCCATCGAGTTACTCCTGGGATCGAAGCACGAGTTTGGGTACCCGGCCTTCTCGACGAAGTAGACGTCGTGACCGAGGCGCTGGAACCCGACGAGGTACTGAAGCACGTGCGACATCATCCCGCCGAGGGGATAGCGAATGAAGTAGGAGCCGAAGACTATGCGAGCCATGTCAGGGCGCTCGGTCGACGAACGCGATGAAGCGGTCTCGCATGTCCATTACGGCTCGCGTCGCGTCTACGGCACATTCACTTGCGGCGGTTCTTGCCTCATCACTCAGGCAAAAATCGAGCGCCTCGACGAGTTGCTTCCCTTCGATGGCATCAGCTGTGAAGCAAATGGGCCATCCGACCGTGGCGGCCTGGCGAGCGATCTTTGCTCCGCCGGCGATGGGGTCGATCGCCAATGCAGGGACTCCATTCTTGAGTGCCAGCACCATCCCGTGGAGCCGAGTCGTGACCACCGCATCCATGCGAGCGATCGCTGATTCAACCTGGGTTGAAGTATGAAAGGCGGCTTCATTCGTGTCGAGCCGTGTGTCGATGGGCACACTCGCCAGATCGCGTGTAGTAAGCAGCTGCTCGATCGCATCGTTCGCCGCTGCGTGCAACGCCCTATCGCGGTACTCGGTCTGAAGATGTGCTTTGACTACGCCGATGACAGGAACTCGCGGACCACGGGCCAGGAAAGTTACATCGGGGTGGGCGCCTTCCGAGCTGTCGCGCTCGACGAGCAGGTCGAATGGATTCCACTCGCCGAGCGGCTGGAGCATCGAGAGGTTCACTCCGATTAGCCGGCAGTGCGCGAAGCGAGGTAGGAACTCGATGATGGGAGGTCCGTTGCCGAATGGGCCGCACACGAACACCACCTGGTCGTAGTCCCCCGGGGGGATGGTGCGCCAGTTGACCCCTTCCTCAAAAGGCGGAGCCACTGCGACATCGAAGGGCTCATCGACGGCCGCCAGCCAGTCTCCCACCAGATCGCGAGCGATCAGGTCGCCCGCCGTCGCACCCATGTGCTCAAAACTGAACCAGCCGGCAAGGAGGGTTCTCATGATGCCGGCAGTGCGGAGGGTTTTGACTGCATCGCTCGCTCAACCAGATCCGTCAGCACTTGTTTGGAATCGAAATACTCACGGGCAACCGCCAGCGCCGCATCTGAGTGACGGCTATAGCCGCTTTCGACTGCGTCGACTGCTATAGCCGCCTCGGTCAGATCGTTGAAAGCAAGGAGCCCGTCACCCACCGGCAGCAGATTGGAAAACCCGGTCTCCTGGACGATCACCGGACGCCCTGCGGCAAGGTAACAGGCCGAACGCGTGCTGAACCATCCCGTTCGCATTGCCACATAAACCTGCTTCGCAACGGAAATCTCACCCTTTGAGCTCGCAATGAAGTCGAGGTAGCTCTCTGGTGTGACCGTCGACGCTGGGGCATCCACGACCTCCCACCCATGAGCTGCTAGCCGGGCGGTCGGAGCGGAGAGTCCTCCCAGCGCGACGCGGAAGGAGGATTCGAGCCGCCCTGGAAGGTCAATCAGCTTCTCAAATTCGAATCCCTTGCTGTGGTACTCGTCACCGTCGTATACGACTGGTCCGTTGAAAGCACTCCAAGTCATGACCGTGGTCCAGGGCGCGTTCATCGGTAGGGCCGCGGAGAAACGCCACTGATCCAGCACGACAGGCATGCGGGTTGGTTTCCAAGCGAAGCCCGCCTCGGGTATCAGACAACCTTCGTTGTTGATGTTCTCTCCGTATGTGAAGAAGACGTCGTGGCTGTCCACGAGATCACACCACCGATCGACGTTCTCCGACCATGCAAACCGCTCGAGGTACACAATTTGGTTGTAGCCGGGATCCGTGTCAACGAATCCCTTCACGCATTGCGGGCCCAAGAATTCGGGGATCATGTTGGCACCGCTTATGTTCAGAAAGAGATCAGCGGTCTTGGCTACGTCGGTGAAAGCCGAATCGCTCATACCGAAGTGCTGAGTGTGGAGATGGTTGTAATGCCATCGATCTGCCAGCTCGGGGGCGTGTCGGTCGAAGAAACCGCCGAGGAAGTCGGCGGAGTAGGACCCGTCGTCGGTGTACGTCCGCCGAATCGGCTGATACGGCCAGGTCCACGTGTCCTCGTGGTAATAGACGTCGTGGCCGAGGCGGGCAAGACCCACCACGTACTGGAGGTAATCCCACGCGACGCCGCCAAGCGGGTATTGGGCAGCGAGACCGCTCACGATGATCCGAAGCGAGGCCCCCGGATTGCCGCCGGCAGTCACGAAAACCGCCTCCATCGACGACGTGCGGCCCTGGAGGTTGACGATACGCAATCGAGCCGCCGGTCCGCTGCCAGATTGAGGCGGCCACGCTCTGTCATGAGAACCCTCCTCGAGCCTTCATCGACTCGAGTGCTAGCCAACTCGAGTGGGCGTCTTGTAGCCACGACTCTGCCGAATCGGCGGTGAGTCCTCGCCGGTGCCAGTTCCAGAGTGTCGCAAGCCCATAGAAGACCCGCGCCGCGTGAAGATCGGTCACTGGTCCTATTACAGCGGGGGAAGCGCATGCGCTGCGGTATGTCGCGAGGCACCAATCTGCTGGCGCCTTCGGCCAGCCGAGCGTAAGCGCGGCCAGGTCGAGGGCCCGCGGTCCCCTGCCCCACGCATCCCAGTCGACGAACCTTGGATATCCCGCGCTGTCGATGATGACATTGTTGGCGAAGAGCTCCCCGTGGATGATGCCACCCGGAGCCGCGCGTGCTAGCACGTGACGAAGTCCCGTCCTGGCTTCGAGGGTCCACGCATGCTCGTGGGCCCACGTGGGTGCCATGAGCTCGATACGGCCGATCCAGACTTCGAAGTGGTCGCGGTCGAACAGATTCGACGTTTCGATTGGCGGTTCAACCGAGCCGAGGGCGTCGTGCAGCTGCGCGAGTGCCACGATGGCCCGTTCGAGGACGTCGCTTCGAGAGTTGTGGTCGAGCCGAACGCCTTTCAGGTACTCGAAGATCACAAACTCCTCGCCGACGTCGGTCACACCACTTGCGATCAGGCGAGGCGTATAGGACGCACTGGGTGCGAAATGCTCATGGAAGCCGAGTTCGCGAGCGGGACCCCGATGATGACCGGTGGCGGGGTCCGTGTAAGAGATGCCGAACTTGACGAATACCGTTCTTTGTTTGGAATCCACCACGAACGACTCGAAGGTCGAGGAGTACTCGTTCCACGAAACGTCGATGATCGGGAGGGCCCCCGCTTGATGCATTGCCTGCTCGATGCTCTTGCGCCGTTCCTCCGTCAGCATCAGGTAGCACACGATCTCATACGACCTCAGCGTGCAGGTCCAATAGTTGCCTCAATCGCCTGGGCGGCAAGGGGGCGGTCTCCACAGACGGCTTCATCGTTCGTAGCCAGCGTGCATGCAGGATCATCTCGGCCAGCATGAGACGCCGGTGCATGCCTTCGGGCGGTGGGTGGTGCCACCGAGCGGCTGCATACCCATTGATCGCTCGCTTCCGCACGTCGCCTGGCCAGCCATCGATGAGCATCGCGAGGTCCAACTCAGTGGGACCGCGCGCTGCAGACTCCCAGTCGACCGGGTAGACCTGCTGGTCGTGAAACAGGACGTTTTTCGGGTAGTACTCGCCGTGGATGATCGAGTCCGCGCCGGCGAGGAGCTCCGGAATTGCGAGATGTGACAGGAATGACAGGGCCTCTAGATAGCGGGGGAATATCATGCTTCTGGACTTAGGGTCGCACCACTTCTGGAGAAGCGGGTCCGTGTACACCCGCACCCAATCAAGACCCGGATCGCCGACGATGTGACTTGCCTGACGATGGAGCGAGCCGAGCCACCGCGCCGCGGAGACCAAACCATGTCCTCCGGGCACTTTCTTGACACGAACGGCATCCGGGAGGCCCTCGAGGACGAGGATGGTATTGCCATCGGAGTGAGATACGCGACCGTAAAACCGAACAGTACAGACGTCGAGACGAGGAAGGAGATCCTCGTATACGCGCGCCTCGTAAGTCACGCCCCCTCTGGGCCCATTGTCGCCGTGACCAATCCTGTCGTCGTACTTGATGAAGAAGTAGGCGCCCGGCTGGCCGGGGATTTCGACGTGAACCAAGTCCTTGGGGAAGGTTCCCTGGATCAGATGCGTGCGCGCTGTGATCCACCGGGGTTGAATAGTTCTTCCGATCACGCGAGAGAGAAGCGTCGCGAGGTCGACATCTGACCGCTCGGCAGGGCGGGGCGAGGTCGTCATGAACGCGGCATCCCGGCAGGAGGAATCACGAAGCGGGGTTGGTTCCGATCCAAGCTGAGATGGCGGAGCGTTCGCTCTGGGCAGGCCATCAGTGCTTTGGTCGCGTCCGCTCGATGGGTCGGACCGTGACTATTGGAGAGCCAAGTCTCGCCCGGGATCTCAGGAGGTTGAGGGCGCCGTCAGACCAACCCATCGCAGAAGATGCTCTGTGCGGTGGGCTCATCTGCATCTCACCTCGCGTCGTCATGCGCTGCGGCTTTCGTGCGTGTCCCTGGTTGGGCCGGATCTGAGGAGGAGACGATTCGGGAACGGCCCGCCTCGATCTCGATCAGCGTGTCGCATCCTTCCAAGGTGCTCTTTCGGTGAGCGATCATGAGAGTGGTCCGGCCCTTGATCAGGCGTTCGAGTGCGACCATGATCGCCGATTCAGTGCCCACGTCCACCGAGCTGGTTGGCTCGTCGAGGATCAGGATCGGCGCGTCTTTGAGAAATGCCCGAGCGAGGGAGATGCGCTGGCGCTCGCCCCCTGAGAGGCGCATTCCTCGCTCACCGACGACAGTACCGTAACCATCGGGCAGTTGCATAACGAAGTCATGCGCCTCTGCCGCCTCGGCTGCGGCCTTCACCTCTTCGAAGCCTGCAGACGGCCGAGCGTAGGCGATGTTGTCGGCGATGCTGGTTGAGAAAAGCACCGGTTCCTGCAGGACGACTCCGAACTGCCGACGTAGGTCGGCGAGTTTGTATTGGCGTAGGTCGATGCCGTCGAGCGCTATTCGACCCGCTGAGGGGTCATAGAAACGGGTGATGAGACTGACAAGGGTGGTCTTGCCTGCACCGGTAGGCCCGGCGATGCCGATACGGGCGCCCCGACGAGCCTCGAAACTCACGTCATGGAGCACGGGATCGCCGCCGCCGTAAGAAAACGATACGTGCTTGACATCGAGTCGGCCCTGCGCCCTTCGTATACGTCTTGCGTGGGGGCGCTCCTTGACGCTCGGTATTTCGTCGATCAACTCGAAGGCGCGTTGAGCGCCGGCCAGATGGTTCTGCAGGCTCACAGCCTGCTGACTGATCGACGAGAGAGGTCCGTACAGCTGACCGAGATACGACAGGACTATGAGTAGCCCGCCGAGGGTGAGGGCACCGGACTGCACGTTCTGAATGCCAATAAATAGGACCAGGGCTGTGCCTGAAGCCGTGACGAGGTTGATTAGAACGCGAAAAGCGCTCTCGGATATCGCTAGTCCGAGGCGGGCGCGCATCCCGGCTCGCGATTGGTCGACGAATCTTTCGGTCTCAGCATCCTCGCGGCCAAACGCCTTGACCACTCGGAAAGACGTCAGTACCTCCTGGACGACTTTCAGGGCCGATGTCTCGATCTGCTTGGTTTCTCGGTACCTGCTTCGCATGCGAACCGAGAAACCTCGCGCCGACAAGAACAGGAAAGGCGAGACTGTCAACGCCACCACGCCCAGTTGCCAGTTGATGCGCAGAATCACGAAGAGCATCGTTACCAGCGTTATCAAGGACGAAACGAACCTGATCACGCTGTACACCGCGATCCACTGCACGGCTGGAGCGTCGTTCTGGATGCGGTAGATGGAGTCGGCCGTGCCGCGGCCGTCGTGGAACGAAAACGATAACCGCTGCGCATGTTCCAGCAGCCGGGCGCGGAAGCCGAGAGTTAGACGCTCTCCCGTGTAGAGCTGAAGGAGGTACAGACCTTGGCCCTGAACCTGCATCAGTAGCACCACTACCACTTGCAGGGCCGCCGCAACGATCAGCAACCGAAACGAGGAGGACTCGAGTGAAGCCGGGACGACGAGACTCACGAACGAGGGCAGGGGCTCGGTGCCGATGACACTGTCCACTGCGATCTTCAGGGCGACTGGACTGAGCAGGGCAAGCGGTGTGCCTAGCAGTGAAACCGCGAAAATGGCCACGATTCGTCGGCGGTGCGGCTGAGCCTCCTGGTAGACGCGCTTAAGCAGCGAAAGATTGCCCTCGGTCGGCCGGGCTGATCTTGCCGGCGTGGAGTCCGTCGTGGCGTTCATCGACTGCGCTCGGCGACCGCTCTTCAAGAGGCGGATCCGATGGTTGAACGGCTGATTGCGCGCCTGACTCGGCTCCGCAAATTGAGGCTCCCAGCGCCCAGGCCCAAGAGAGCCGAGACGATGAACACCCATCCCAGGGCGGACCCTCCGAGAAGCCCAAGAAACCCGACCAGATTGAGGCCCCAGAACAGAAGACGAGGCCGGTACACGAGCCGGTACCGCGGTTCCCAACGCCAGACAACCGCCGTTGTGATGCGCGCGATGATCATGAGGCCGGTTCTTGCCTCGAGGTCCCACGCATTGCCTGGCGGGCCGACTCGGACGGTACACCCTCCGGTTTCAAGGGCACGCTTCAAGCCTTCCAACCAGACGTACCGGTCTCCTACCCAAGTCGGCAGTTCCTGCAGCGGCGGACCCACCTTCTTCCCGCTGATGCGACCCCAAACGCGGGCCGGCGGCTGCAGGATGTGCAACAAACCCACCATCGCTCGCAGTCGCCGGGGATGGGGCTCCTTGTGGTCCACCCGCAACGCGGCCGACACGGCCAACCCGTAGCTGATGGCCAGCACGGTCAACGCAGCGGGCAGAACGAGCCACCGCGTTGACACCAGAGATAGGGCAAGTCCCACCACCAGGAGCGGAATCATCAGCGGCAGCAGTGCCGTCGCCCACGCGCCGACAAGCTCGGCCCGGCGCTGCACGATCGGCTGGAACGGTGCCATGCCCATGTATCCCGTGTACACCATGGGCCTGAGGAGGGAAGGCAGCACGCGGGAACCGCCATACACGAACCCCAACCAACGGGCCTGGCCGAGCCGGTTGAAGCGATGCCGGTGTGGGCCCGACAACATCGCCTCGGCTCGCCCGTAGCCCCGCTGTTGCCTGAGGTAACCCATGACTGTCGCCCGGCGGTGGTGGATGACCTCGGCTGCCGGGGCGAACCCAATCTCATGGCCCTCGTCGAGAAGCTTCCAACACACGTCGACGTCATCACCTGCTGAGGTGAAGGCAGGATTGAAGCCACCGATGGCTACAAGGTGCTCCCTACGAAAAGCCATGTTGCAGCCGGGAACGTGCTCGGCCCGATCGGGGGCGAGCAGCACCTCCATCGGTGATCCAGGAGACTCGGCCACCGCCCGCTCAATGAGACCCGCATCCGGGTGAGGAAGATTCGGGCCTCCCGTCGCCACCACCGTTGGCTCTTCCATCGACAAGGCCAGGTAGAAAGGCCAGTCAGGATGGCAGGCCGCGTCGGCATCGAGGTAGGCAACGATCTCGCCGCCGGCGGCCTCCAGGCCGGCGTTGCGGGCCACACTCAAGCCGCCGTGGGGCAGTTCGAGGATCTTGAAAGGGAATCGTCCGGCGATCTCGAGAGTGCGGTCCGTTGAGCCGTCGTCGCACACGATGACTTCCAGATCTGGGTAGTTGCAGGCCGCCAGCGAGGCCAGGCACTCTTCGATGGTGTTCTCCTCGTTGTAGGCACACACAATGACGGAGATGCGCGGCCATACCGGGCGAAGGTCGATCGGCGAGGTCGACCCGGCCCAGCGTGCCACCGTCCCCAGGGCCGGCTTGGGGGCCCTTTCCTCGGTGGTGAGCCCGAAACCCCATCCTGTGACCGGCTCGTCCGCCACCGCCCACTCATCCGTCCAGGAGAAGACCGTGGCGCCGCCACAACCAGCCTCGTCGGTGGCTCGAAGCTGCCAGTCGAGCGATGCCTGCTGAGATGCCTCGCCATGGACTTCACTGGCCAGGCCGAGCTCGGTGACGAGGAGCGGCTTACCGGCAGCCAGGAGCTGCAACGAGGTGAGGTAGCGCGCCAGCTGATCTGGCCTTTCCAGGAAGACATTGAAACTAATGAAGTCCTGACCCTCGACCTCCAGGAACTCGGTAGTGGGGAAGTTGACATAGGTTGCCAGCATGTTCGGATCGGCAGCATGAACCTCGGCTACGAGCGCTGCTAGGACCTCCTGAACCGCCTGTGCCCGGTGGAGCCTGACGAGATCCACGGGGATCTCGTTTCCGACTGCGATTCCCAATACGGCCGGGTGACCGGTACAGAGCTCCATGGCCTCGAGCACTGCCTGGCGCCCGTATTGACGGATCCGTTTGTTCGCCCAGTAGCCAGTTTCCGGCTCCAGGCGCCAGTCGTAGTAGTTGAGGCCAACCAATATGCGAAGGCCCATCTCCTCGGCGATTTCCAGGAGCTCGACCGGTGGCAGAGCGTAGGTTCGAAGGGTGTTGAGGCCGGCCTCGTTCATGAGGGAAAGATCGGCTTTCATCTGATGGCGGTCGGGGAAGCGATAACCATCCGGCCTCGACTTGAAGCTCCCGTAAGTGACGCCTCTCACTCGGTAGGGCAGGTCGTCGAGCGCGAAGTGCTTCCCGTTGGTGGCGACCCTCGCCATCGGGTTCTCACCGTTTGATCTAGCTCGCGTCGCGCGATCAGCCACCGTGTCTGCCCTTCCCGTCTCAAACACTTTAAGCGTTCGGATGGCACCTTGCAGCGAGGCGATGATGGTGGGCTGGTGTCACGTGACGAGCCAAGCGGTCGCATGGCCGGCGACCGCCGATGTTGGGCCGGTCAGTCCGCGGCGATGGCTCACTAGGCTCAATGCCTGTCCGAGAAGCGTCGGTTGGGGAGTACGGCGACGTTGCTCGGGAACCGCCTATCACCGATCCGGAAGCAGACTGTTTGAGCATGGCAGGCAAGACCGAGAGTTGGATCGTCAGGTGACCGACCACGTCACCGGACTTGTCTGTGTGATCTGTGGTTCTTCGTACCCGGCCGGGGAGGCCGGGTACGTCTGTCCCAAACATGCTGATGTCGGCGGTGGCAACGAGGGCATCCTCGACGTTCGCTACGACTACGAGCTCATCGGCAGCAGGATAAGTCGCGAGTCCCTGGCCGCGAGCCATGACACCACCATGTGGCGGTATCGACCGCTCATGCCAGTGGCTGCCGATGCCGAGGTGCCCCCGCTCGCGGTCGGGTGGACTCCGACCTATGACTCGCCCCGGCTGGCGGCCGCACTCGGCATCGCCCGGGTGTGGGTCAAGGACGAGGGGCGCCAACCCACCGCCTCGCTCAAGGACCGGGCGAGTGCGATGGCGTTGGTCAAGGCCCGCGAGCGCGGCGCCGAAGTCGTGACCACCGCCAGCACCGGAAACGCCGCCGCCGCCCTCAGCGGTCTGGCGGCCAGCATCGGCCAGAAGAACGTGATATTCGTGCCCGAATCTGCTCCCGAGGCCAAGGTCACCCAGCTCCTCGCCTACGGCTCGACCGTGGCACTCGTGAAAGGCAACTACGACGCCGCCTTCGACCTCTGCATGGAGGCGGCCGAAGAGTTCGGCTGGTACAACCGCAACACCGGCTTCAATCCGTACATGACCGAAGGCAAGAAGACGGCCGGGCTCGAAATCCTCGAGCAACTCGGGTGGGAGGCTCCCGACGCCATCTTCGTGAGTGTCGGTGATGGCTCGATCATCGGCGGTGTCCACAAGGCCATGAAGGACGCCTCGGCGCTCGGATGGATCGACCAGTCACCACGCATCTACGGCGTACAGTCGGCGGGGAGCGACTACATGGTGCAGGCGTTCGAGTCGGGGGAGGACGTGCTCACCAAAGCACCGATTTCTGCGGCCACCGTCGCCGACTCCATTAGCGCCGACCTACCGCGGGACCGGATCAAGGCGATGGCGGCGGTGAAGGAGACCAACGGTGCCTACCTGCGGGTCTCCGACGATGAGATCCTGGCCGCGATCCCTTTGATGGCCCGTGGTTCGGGGGTGTTCGCCGAGCCGGCCGGAGCTGCCGCCTACGCCGGCTTGGTGGCAGCCGTCGATCGAGGGCTGGTGGGCTCGGGCGATCGGGTGGTGGTGTTGTCGACCGGCAATGGTCTGAAGGACATCGCGTCTGCCATCAAGGCAGTGGCGGCGGCCGGGAGCGAGCCCATGCATATCCTGCCGACGCTGGACTCACTCAAGGCCGCGTTGAAAAAGTGATGAGCCGGGCTGCGCCGAGCGGAGTCCTGGGCGAAGAGCCATAAGCATTAAGGGAGACTCATGATCGATCTAACGGTTCACAGTGACAGGCTGGAGTCGGCGGCCCAGGTAGCTCGCGACAAGCAGATCCGGGTGCCGACCTTCAAGATGATGCGGGATCCGTCGCTGATCCCTGCTGCGATTCGCGACCAGCTCAGGGACGTCGGACTGTGGGACCTCGATCCGCTCAACTTGTTTCGCATCACGTGGCACAACGAGCCAACCCCGCATGGTGGAGGCTTCGGCCCGGTCAACTTCGTCGAGCTTCCGCCGGAATTGACGGGAGTGCCGGCCCGCATCCTGGTGCTGGAAGGTAAATGGTTCCCAACCGGTGCCCACAAGGTGGGAGCCGCCTTCGGCTGCCTTGTTCCCCGGCTTGTCACCGGTCAATTTGACCCCGCCACTCAAAAAGCCGTTTGGCCGTCGACCGGCAACTACTGCCGCGGCGGCGCCTACGACTCCCTCCTGCTCGGCTGCGAGTCGGTCGCCATCCTTCCCGAAGGCATGAGCCGCGAACGTTTCGAATGGCTCGAGACCGTGGCCGGTGAGATCATCAAGACCCCGGGCTCGGAATCGAACGTCAAAGAGATCTTCGATAAATGCAACGAGCTGCGGGCCTCGGGGGAAGACCTCATGATCTTCAATCAGTTCGACGAGTTTGGGAACTACCTGTGGCACTACTCGGTGACCGGCCCGGCCATGGTCGAAGTGCTGGAACAAGCCATGGCGCCCGGCGACTCGTTCCGGGGTGTGACTCTGACGACGGGATCGGCCGGCACCATTGCCTGCGGTGACTATCTGAAGCAGGTGTTTCCGACCTCGAAGATCGCAGCCGGAGAGGCCGTCCAATGTCCGACCATTCTGTACAACGGCTTTGGTGAGCATCGGATTGAAGGCATCGGGGACAAGCACATTCCCTGGGTCCACAACATCAAGAACACCGACCTTGCCATCGGCCTCGACGACGAGGCCACCATGGTCCTCGCCCGGCTGTTCAACGAACCGGAGGGTATCGGCTATCTCGTAGACCAGGGGGTGAAGCCGGACCTCATCGAGAAGCTGCCGTTGCTCGGAATCTCTGGCATCGGCAACCTGCTGGCGGCCATCAAGTTCGCTCACTACTACGAGCTCGGCTCCAACGATGTCGTCATCACGGTTGGGACCGATTCGATGGAGATGTACGGGAGCCGCCTGGCCGAGCTCAACGCCGAGAAGGGTGAGTTCACCAAACTCGACGCGGCCGGCGCCTACCAGCGGTATCTGATGGGGGCGGCCATCGACCATGTCCACGAGCTTTCGTACTACGACCGCAAGCGGATCCACAACCTCAAGTACTACACGTGGATAGAGCAGCAGGGCAAGACCTACCAGGAGATCCAAGCCCAGTGGTACGACGAAGACTACTGGACCTCCATCCAGGCGATGGCGGATCCGATCGACGATCTCATCGACCAGTTCAACGAACTCGTCGGGTTGTAGCCCAGCTTTCGTCCGGCCAAGGAGTTGCTTCGCAACTCCTCAGGAACGCGAAGCCCGGCTATGGAGTTGCCTCGCAACTCGTTAGCAACGCCGAAGGCGTTGCCCTAGTCGCCCTCTAGCTCGGCCAATTTCTCGCTCAGCTTGTCGAGGGTCTCCTCGAGCTGGTGGATGCGCTCGTCCGCCTCCGACAAAGAACTTTCGACAGCCGCACGCCCCTTTTTGGCCTCTGGTTTGGCTGCTTTGGCGGTGGCGGTGGCTTCTTGGGCGGCTGCTTCTGCTTTGTCTTTGTCTTTGGCGGCGGGTGGTTTGGCTGCTTCGGTGGTGGCGGCGGCTTTTTGGGCGGCTGCTTCTACTTTGTCTTTGTCTTTGTCTTTGTCTTTGTCTTTGGCGGCGGCCTTGTCACCGGTGCCGGCGGGGGCGGTGGCCGCGGGCGTGATGGGGCTCTTCGGCTTGCCGGCGTCCGCGCCGGACGGGGCCCTGGTGGGTTCCCGTACCTCTTCGCCCGCCGCGGCCGTGGCGGGCCGGGGTGCTTTGGCAAGAGACGCCAGCACGGCATTGGCCCGCGTCTCGATGCGTGCCATCTTGGCGTCGACGGCCTTGGATCGCTCCTCGAGTCGGCGAACGTGGTTCGGATTCGCAACCGATAGCTGGGAACCGTCTTTGCCGGGTCGGCGGTAGAAAACCAGCCACCCGATCAGGAAGCCGATAATGGCTGCTATCGCCAGGAAGATGAGGATCTCTCCGATTGCGTATCCAGCACCGCGCATGATTACTCCTAACTCGGGGGGCCGAGGACGAACTCGAGTCGGCGGTTTTGTGTCCGCCCGCTGGCAGTGCCATTGTCGGCGATGGGCCGGGTTTCGCCATATCCAACTGCCAACAACCGTTCGGGTTGCACGCCGAGTGCGACCAGATAATCGACTCCGGCCTCGGCGCGCGCATTGCTTAGCGCGAGATTGAAGGCGTCGCTGCCAATCGAGTCGGTATGGCCCTCGATGGTCATCAAGATGCTCGGGTTGCGAAGCAAGATCCCGGCGCCGGTTTCCAGCAAGACTCGCAGTTCCGGAGTGAGCTCGGCGCTTCCGAAGTCGAAAGTGGCGCCGCCGCGCACATTGCCGCTGATGACATCGTTTTCGATCCTCAGCTCCCACTCGGGGATCGGTTTGAACTGCGCAAACGTAAGCGGAATCCGGAAGATCGAGAAGGTGGTGTCGATGTCGGTGCCGATGGTCATGTCGTTGACGACGTTGTCCTCGCCGTACGCCTCGATCGCCGCGTCGGCAATGAGGTCGATGGCCGACTGGTCGGGCATCACCCCCGACAGGGTCACGGTACCGTCGCCGGGAGCATCGGCAATGTAGAGCGGTGGTGCGGTGTTGGTTACCTCGATCGTGCTGGTGACGCTCACGTCTCCGCCGAGGGCGGCTCCTAATGCGGCCTCCAATTGACCCTTCTTTTCGGCGCTGCCGGCGGTCCCGGTCAAGGTGGCCTCGTTGCCAAAGACCTGCAACTCGGCTTCGCCGACAATGGGCAGGAATGCCATCAGGCTGGGTGCGTTCGGAACCCACGGGGATTCCGCTACCGATTCGTCTACCACCAGATTGTTGGTGACGAATGGCCCGTACACGAGGTCGGCCACCCCGCCGACCCGCAGGGCAATCTCGCTGTTCGGGATCGTCCCAGACAACGTGAGTGCGCCGCGGCTGAGTGTGGCCGTCAGCGAGGAAGCCACGGTGGGTGCGATCGTCGTCGCGGGCGGCGCCGAGGTGGTCGTCTGAGGTTGTGCGCCGGTGGTGGTGGTGGTGGTGGTGGGAGTCGTCGTGGCGGTGCCATGCCCGAGGATCGGCTCTGTCCATCTGGCCTCGCGTACCCCGGTGATGCTGCCAACCAGTTCGATGGCCAGCGCCTGCTCGCTGGCGGGCGTCCCACCGGATAGGTTGGCGTCCCTGCCGTCAAACTTGACGACGGCGGCGATGCCGGCCTCCTGGAGTGCCAGTTCAGCCTCACCGGTCAGGTCGTCTTGCTGGTGGGGAAGCGCCCACACCACAGTCACCAAAGCCAGTACGGCCCAGGCAAATAGCAGGGACCACACAAATCGCGTTCGGTGTCTATCTGATTTCACGGGACCTCGCGAGAGACTTAAAAAGTGTATTCGCTTCCGAGCTTTCTCGCATCCCGGGGTGGCCAAACCGATCAAGTGCGCCGCGTAGCCTCCGATGTTCAATAGGTGAAAGCGGTGACCTCGCGCCCCGATACCGGCGGGTCCGCACTGCACAGCGCAGGGGGACCCTGGTGAGCGGCTCAGGCGCGCGCATGGCAGACCCGATCGAGATCTTCGACGCGCTCGGGATCGGGTGGGGAGTGCATGAGCTCTATCCCGATCCGGTGAGGCAAACCGCGTTTGTGAGCGCCGTCAACCGCCTATCCGTGTTGCAGGATTCGTCGATCACCTACGAGGTGGGGGCTGCGACCATCAGCTGCGAGGGCGAGGAGCTGGCCATCGAGCGGGGTGGCACGGCCCGGCTGTCACTTCGCTTGTTCGTCCACGAAATCGAATGGATCGAGCTGATCGGCCAGCCGTCGGCTGAGGATCTCAACCAACTCTTCAAGCTGCTGGCGGCCGATGAGCATTCGACCCGCAACGAGGGAGGCATCACCGCCGCCCTGCAAGCCGGCAACGTCTGGTCGATCCAGGTAACCCAGCGAGGCTTGCTGGCCGAGGCCATCGAGCAGCCGTGGGAGGAACGGGAAGCCGAACACGAGTCTGATGCCGGCGACGGCGGTCCCCGTGCCTCTCGGCTGGCTCGGATGGTGACGAGCGGTGCGAGCGCGCACGAGGTGGCCGAGGCCATGCTCGAAGAGTCGGCCGGCGACCCCCAGCAGATTGCCGACACCTTCTGTGAGGCCTACCGCGCGGTATATCCAGCAGTTGAGCAGACCGGTGTCAACACCGAATCGGTTCCCGAACTACTGGCGGTCTACCGCCACACACCCAAGACCCGGCCCCCGGTCGACACGTTTGCCGAGGCGTTCTTTCTGATTCCGGTCGATGCCCGAGCCCGCATCCTCTCCGACTTTCTGGCGAACCGAACCGAAGGCCTCCACAGCCTGCTGCTCGACCAATTCGCCGGCCTCGAGCTGGCCGAGCTGGCACCGCATCTGAACGAAGAGACCTTCAAGGAGCTGGTGGGCTACGCCCGGGATGTAGTCGATAGCGAGTCCGGCTCGGCCGATGAGCTGTTGCCGCTGGTTTCTGCGGCTCGGGACGTCAAGGTGGCCCGTCGCAGTGCAGCCGACCGGATAAGGGAGATGATCGAGGGCATCGGCGGCCTCGGCGGCGCTACCGGGGGTCTGGCCGGCAGGCTGCGCAAAGAAACCGCCGACGCCGACGGGCTCGGGCGGCACGTGCTGCGGTTGCTGATGGAAGTCGAGGAACGGCCGGATCACTTCGCTCGCTTCGTTGAGTCGTGGTGTCGGAGGATCTCCAGTGCGGTCGCCGCCGGGGAGCTCGACAGTGCGCTCGCCCTTCTCGACGCCGGCACCAACGGCGAGCTCTCGATCTCCAAGCAGCGTACGATCGAAGCGGGCCTGGTCGAGCTGCTGCGAAGCGACTACGCCGTCTTCAACCAAGCCGCCCACGACCCCGCCAATCGAGCGGCGCTCGGCGAACTGCTTGCAGGCTTTGGTGAGCTGGCCGCGTCGCATCTGATGGAGCGGCTGACTATGGAGGAGGACCCTGCGACCCGGCGGATCCTCATCGGGCTGCTGGTTGTGGTTGGTTCGCACCACTCGAAACCCATCGTCCGGTTTTTCAAGGCTCCCGAGTGGTACGTCGTCCGAAACGCCGTCACCATCGCGGGAAAGGTGGGAGGGGACCACTGGGTTCCGCACCTCAAGCCACTCATCGAACACGCCGACCATCGGGTGGTGGTAGAGGCCTTGCGGGCGCTGACGCCCCTTGCGCCGGACGAGGCCGTCCCCGGCCTCGTCAAGAGCCTGGCTCACGAAAACGAGCGCGTGCGAGAGACCAGCCTGCTGCTGCTGAAGGCTTCGACCTCGCCGGTGCGTCAATCCGAGCTCGCGAGGGCGCTCACCGATCGCTCAATGGATGGCGCCCGCACTGAGATTGCCGAGCTGCTCTTTGAGCTCGGCACTCCCGAATCTCTGCAGGTGCTGCGCCAGATTGCTCACAAGGCGCTCCTGCTCAGTTCAACCCGTCGCGATGCCCGTCGGGCGGCCCGGGAAGCACTCAGGAGCACGGCGTGAACGAGTCGAACGTTCAGGAGTTCCTCAAGAGTCTTCAGGCGGTTTTGGGTCAGCTCAACCTGTACCCGGCAAACCATCCGAACAGCCAGACGGCGCTGCACCGGGGATGGGAAGCCTCTTGCCGACTTGCCGACTCCGACGAGGATGTTGTCATCGGGCTCAAGGGCTATGCCTACTTCCTCAACGGCGAGTTACTTGCCTATACGTCGCTGATGTATGCCAACCTCTATCACGACCTGGCCGCCCGCGAGATCGAAACCATAACGTTGGCGGGCGCCACCGATGCCACTGACTACCGCGCCTTCGTGCGCTATGTCGGCAGTCACACCGAGGACTTCCCGACCGGGCAGTCGATCCGTGTCAATGAGAGCCGCCTCACCGACGGCGAAGACGAGTCGGCATTCGCCGACTTGCGGTTCTCGTACTCCGGCGTGGTAGGAACCCTTCGGACCCTCGACCACCGGGTCGCGCGAGAAGGCTCTTTCGAGATGGGCCCGGTCATGCAGGCGGTCGAGGAGCTCATCGATCAAGCCCTCAACGCCAGCGGGGCCGCCCTTCTGCTGAGCACGGTGAAGAGTCACGACGAATACACGTTCTACCACTCGGTCAATACCTGCCTGATGGCGGTGGCGACCGGCCAGTATCTCGGACTCACCCACAAGGATCTCGTTCCTATCGGAGCCGGCGCCATGCTCCACGACATCGGGAAGGTTGCGATCTCTTCACAGGTCCTCAACCATCCGGGCCGGCTGGACCGCGAGCAATGGAAAGAAGTGACCATCCATCCTCAGGAAGGCGCCCAGGCCATCGTCGCCGCCGGCGGGCCCGGACACGAGATCGCGGCCACGATTGCGCTCGAGCACCACGCCCGATTCGACGGGCTCGGATATCCCCGGCTCGGAACCGATGCAGTTCCCCACCTGGCGAGCCGGCTGGTGGCGGTCTCCGATGTGTATGACGCAATTACTACCCGCCGGAGCTACCGAAGGGCAGAGACCCCGCATCGGGCGCTGCAGATCCTGCTACAGGGTGCCGGGGGCGCGTTCGACCCTGACATCGTAAAAACGTTCATATCGCTGATGGGCATCTTCCCGCCCGGATCGGTGCTGCGCCTGCTCAGCGGGGAGCTCGTGGTCATCAGTCATCACCGTGCTGATTCGGAAGAGTTGCAGGCAGTCATGGTCAGCACCGCCGCCGGCGAGAGCATCGAACCGGAACTCGTGGCTGTTTCGGTAGATCAGGTTGCGCAGCAGATTCTGGCCGAGTCGGTCGGCATCGAGCCTGCCACCCTGCTCGAGCAGGCCGGCGTTGCCGAGCAAATCCTGGCCTCTTCCGCTCCGCGGGTGGACGAGGGCGCTATCGAGCGCTCAGGAATCGACGAAGAGGCACTCAAGGACCAGGCGACGCGGTCCCTGTCGTCCATTTTCGAGCGGGACTGAAGAGTCCCAAGTCCCAAGTCGCACGTCCGAAGCCAGAACACGCGAGCTTTCGCTTGGGTCTTGGGTCTTGGGTCTTGGGTCTTGGGTCTTGGGTCTCCGATATCATCGGGATGCCCACGCTGAGGAGAGCCGATGATCCAGTCAAGCCCACTGCCTTCCGTTGAGATCCCCGACGCCCACTTCACGCCATTCGTGTTTCATCGGGCTGCTCAGCTGGCCGATCGGGCCGCGATCATCGACGGTCCCAGTGGGCGAGTTGTTAGCTACGGTCAGCTCGAAGAGTCCGTCGCCCGGATGGCCGGCGGCCTGGCAGCCCATGGTTTCGACCAGGGTGACGTGTTCGCCATCATGGCGCCCAATCTGCCCGAATATGCCACCGCATTTCACGGTGTCGCCACCCTGGGCGGGATCAACACCACCATCAACCCGACCTACACGGCCGAGGAGATCGACTTCCAGCTGCGCGACTCCGGCGCCCGCTACCTACTCACCATCCCCATGTTCATGGAACAGGCTTCGAAGGCAGCCGCGGCCGCGGGGGCCGAGGAGATCTTCGTACTTGGTGAGGCCCCGGGTGCAACCCCGTTCGCTTCGTTGCTCGAATCCGAACCGTACGTTGGCTACGCCGAGGTCGATCCAAGCGAGGACCTGGTGGCCCTGCCGTATTCGAGTGGCACGACCGGTCTGCCAAAAGGAGTGATGCTCACCCACCGCAATCTGGCGGCCAACCTGGCCCAGGGAGAACACGCCCTGGACATGGACGACGGCGAGGTCATCATTGCCGTGCTCCCGTTCTTCCACATCTACGGGATGCAGGTCCTCATGAACGGCGTGCTCTACAACGGCGGAACCGCGGTGACGATGCCCCGATTTGATCTCGAGGAGTTCCTCCGGATAATCCAGGAACACCAAGTCACCCGGGCGTACGTGGTGCCGCCGATCGTTCTGGCAATGGCCAAGCATCCGCTGGTTGACCAATACGACATGTCGTCGCTGCGTTCGGTGTTCTCCGGTGCGGCGCCGCTGAGTGCTGAGCTCGCCGGTGAGGCCAGCGCCCGCATCGGTTGTGAGGTCGTGCAGGGCTACGGCCTAACAGAAACCAGCCCGATCACCCACGCCACTCCACCCGGGCAGTTCAAACCGGGGTCGATTGGGGTGGCCATCTCCAATACCGAGTGCCGGGTGGTTGATCCAGATGGCGTCGATCTCGGGATCGATGAGGACGGCGAGATATGGATTCGCGGGCCCCAGGTGATGAAGGGCTACTTGAACAACCCCGGCGCGACCGCGGCCACTATCGATGGGGAGGGATGGCTGCACACCGGCGACATCGGTCACTTCGACTCCGACGGGCACTGGTACATCGTCGACCGGCTCAAGGAACTCATCAAATACAAAGGGTTTCAGGTGCCCCCGGCCGAGCTGGAAGGGCTGCTACTCACCCATCCAGCCGTCGCTGATTCGGCGGTCATCCCGGTGCCAGACGAGGAGGCGGGGGAGGTGCCAAAGGCGTTCGTTGTGCTCAAGCCCGGTGCCGAGGCCAAACCGGAGGAGATCATGGAGCACGTGGCAGGGCACGTAGCCCACTACAAACAGATCCGCTACCTCGACATCATCGATGAGATACCCAAGTCGGCCTCGGGGAAGATCCTGCGGCGCATCCTGAAGGATCGCCAGACCGGGACATGATGCGGGTCGGGCCCGTTCCGGAGGGGCCTTCTCGGTGAGCGCTCTCCACTCGCCGGAGCGTGAGACCCGCGATCGTTAGCTCGACCGGGACCGCGAGGTAGTTCGGTCTGGCCCGCCGGGAGGATCGCCGCGGGCTGAGCCATCGGGACGGCCCGTCCGGCCCTAATCGCCGAGATACGCCCGCACGGTGTCGACGGTGTCGGATTCTTGGGCGCTCTTGTCTTCCCGGTACCCCTTGACCCGGGCGAACCGCAGCGCCATGCCGCCCGGATAGCGGGAACTCCGCTGGACTCCGTCGAACGCGATCTCGACCACCTGTTCTGGCCTGACGAACACCGTCCGGCCCTCTCGCTGGGTCTCGAGCTCGAGAAATCGCTCGGTCTGCCAGGCCAGCAGGTCATCGGTGAGCCCTTTGAAGGTCTTGCCGAGCATCACGAACTCGCCGGAGGCCGGGTCCCGGGCCCCGAGGTGCAAGTTGGACAGCCAACCCTGGCGGCGCCCCGAGCCCCACTCGACGGCTAGCACCACCAGGTCGAGCGTGTGGACGGGCTTCACCTTGACCCAGCCGGCGCCGCGGCGGCCGGCCTCGTACCCAGCATCGAGCGCCTTGACCACAACCCCCTCGTGGCCGGCGGCGAGGGCCTCCTCGAAAAGGGCTTCGGCCCGGGCCGGGTCGGCCGTTTCCACCCGCCGGGCCAACAGCTGCTCCGGCACGGCCGCCGAAAGCGACTCCGCTCGACGGACGGCCGGCTCGTCGATGAGATCATGCCCGTTCAAGTGCAGGCAATCGAAGAAGAAGGCGACGAGCGGTATCTCGTGTCTCATTCGTTCGACGTCGAGCTGGCGTCCGAAGCGGCTCATCGTGACCTGAAACGGCCGGGGCCGGCCGTCCTCGTCGAGGGCGATCGCCTCCCCGTCCAGGATGACCGACTCAACTTCGAGGCCGGCGGCGGCTTCGACCACTTCCGGAATCCAGTCTGTGATGTCGCGCAGGTTGCGGGTGTAGACCCGGACCTCGCCTTCCTTTCGATGCACCTGAATGCGAGCCCCATCGATCTTGTACTCAACGCCGGCCGGCCCGGTCTTCTCGAGGGCGGCAGACGTATCGGCAGCCGTCTGCGCCAGCATCGGCCTGAGCGGCGAGAAGAGCTCGAGTCCATAGCTCCCCAGGCCCTTCGCTCCGTCGGTGAGGGCGGTGCCGGCGATTGCTGCCAGGTCGCCGGTCACCATCGCGGCCCGGCGCACGAGGCCAACGGGAACGTCGGCGGCCCGAGCGACGGCCTCCTCCATGATCCCGGCGGAGGCTCCTTGACGGAGCTCGCCGAGGATCAGGTCACGGAGGAACGATTGCTCGGTGGCGGTGGCTGCAGCCAAGAGGTTGGTCAAGCTCTCACGGCGTCGGGCTTGAGAGCCCGGTCCCGACAGCCCGGCCAGCTCGGTGAAGGTGGCGTCGACGAGAGCCAGCGTCAGCGAAGCCTCGGCCGCCGCCGGCACCTCGACTCCATACACGAGCGCGTAGCCGACGCCGACCTTGCCCTGGGGGAGCTCTCCGCTCAGGTAATCGACCACCAGTGGGATCTCGGTGGGCGTCGAACCCGCCAGGAGGTCGGCCAGAGCTGCGATCTTGGCCAGCCGGGAGCGGGTCGACCGGATGGTGGCCGAGCAGTCGACCACGTCATGTAGGAGCATGTCAGCATTCTTCCATCCAAAGTCCACTGAATCTGCGTAGGCTCGCTGCCAGCAGGCATAGGGAGGTACGGTGTCGCGTCGCAAAGGGAAAGACGGAAAACTCGAGTTATTGCGAGCGGTGCCATTGTTCGCCAATCTCGACGAGCAAGAGCTCAAACAGGTAAGGCGCCACGCCGACGAAGTCGAAGTCGCCGAGGGCCAGGTGATCGTGACCCAGGATGAGCCCGGGAACTCGTTCTATGTCATCGTCAGTGGCCGGGCCGACGTGGTCCGGGACGGTCACAAGCTCGCCGAGCTCACCGATGGTGACTTCCTCGGGGAGATGGCGCTGCTCGAGAACCTGCCCCGTTCTGCGACGGTGACGACTACCGAGCCGTGCCGCGTGCTCGAGATCCACCGGCGCGAGTTCAGCGGTGTCCTCGACGACGCTCCGCAGCTGGCCCGCAAGATGCTGGCCACTATGGCACACCGGCTCCGCCATGCCGACGAGCTGTTGGTGACCTGACCGCCAACCGCCCGGCCGTCCTACCATGAACCGGCAATGACCATCGAACGCCGGGTTACTCGTCAGCTTTCGGTCGGATCCGTCCGGGTGGGCGGCGACGCGTCGGTCAGCGTGCAATCCATGACGACGACCAAGACCCACGACGTCGACGGCACGCTGGCCCAGGTGTATTCACTCAGCGGTGCCGGGGCCGACATCGTGCGGATAACCTGCAACACGGCTGAGGCTGCCGAAGGGCTTGCCGAGATCGTCCCGCGCTCGCCGGTGCCGATCATCGCCGACATCCACTTCCAATACCGGCTGGCGCTGGCGGCGCTGGAGGCCGGGGTCCAGGGACTCCGGCTCAACCCGGGCAACATCCGAAAGCCCGACCACATCCGGGCCGTGGCGCGGGAGGCCAAGGATCGGGCAATCCCCATCCGGGTTGGCGTCAATGCCGGCTCACTCGACAAAGACCTGCTCGAGAAGTACGGGGCTCCGGTGCCCGAGGCTCTCGTCGAGTCGGCGCTCTATGAGATCGGGCTTTTGGAGGACGAGGGGTTCGACCTGATCAAGATCTCGGTCAAGCACTCCAACGTGCCGAGAATGGTGGCGTCCTACCGCCTGCTGTCGGAGAAGGTCGACTATCCGCTCCATCTCGGGGTCACCGAAGCCGGGCCTCCTCCTGGCGGCCTGATCAAGTCGGTGGCAGGCATCGCCTCGCTGCTACTCGATGGGATCGGCGACACCATTCGGTTCTCGCTGACCACCGACCCCATCGAAGAGGCTCAGGCCGGCCGCAAACTGCTCGAGTACCTTGGCCTGCGCGAGCGCAAGGGCCTCGACCTGATCGCTTGTCCTTCGTGCGGCCGTGCCGAAGTCGATGTCGTCCAGGTGGCAAAAGACGCCCAGGAGGCACTCGAAGCTGCCAACCTGCCGATTCAAGTGGCCGTTATGGGGTGCGTGGTCAACGGCCCGGGGGAGGCCCGCGAGGCCGATATCGGCATCGCGGCCGGCCGGGGCCGGGGCCACCTATTCATCAAGGGACAAGTTGTGCGGGTGGTGCCCGAGGACGAGATGGTCGAAGCCCTGCTGGACGAGGCCCGCAAACTCGTCGAGGAGGGCGTCGATGCTCGCCTGGCAGCCGCCGAGGCGGGAGCGGACGAGGAGGCGCTCCAGGAAGCCGCCCTGCTGCGCGAGTTGCAGGGAGACGCCAACCAGTCGGCCGCCCGCCGGGCGGCCGTCGCCGAAGTCGTCCAAGGCGACCAATAGCCGCCCGCCGTCCACCGCCGACCGTACACCGCTAGAGAGCGACTGCCGCCGCGACGATTCCGAGGCTTGCCAGCAGTATCAGTCCCTGCCCGATTCCTCGGGCTGCCGGAGAGCTCGTTTTGGCCGTCATCTGATGAAAGAGGGTCAGGCCGGCGGCGATGCCCACCAGTGTGAGCTTGATCAAGAGCTTGACGGCGTAATCGTCATTGCCGAGATCGCGACTGCCCACCAAGCTGAGGCCAGTGACGATGGCTACCGCCATCGCCGTCCAGGCGAGTCGTCCGTATTGCGCCGCCATCGCCCGCAGAATCGTGCGATCGGCGCCTGCCCGTCTGACGGCAGCAACGAGTGCTCCGAGCGTGATGAGCCCGCCAACCCACACCGCGGCTGCAACCAGGTGAAACCACCGAACTGCATCGTCAACCACGTTCGAAGCCTATGGCGAGCGAGAGAGACCGTCCACCGCCCACCGTGATGACTTCCGGGACGGCGTTGCTGCTGATAGCTGCTGGCTGGTTATCGGGGAAGCACTCCCTGGATGAGGACGGGGATGAGGGCTGCGTTGGTGTTCTCGACGTCGACGGTGCCGGTCTGGACCAGCTGGAACATGGCCACCATGTTGACGGCTCCGAGCAGGGCAATGGCGGTGGTATTCACATCCTCGATATCGAGCTCGCCGCTGGCCTTCCCCTCGATGAGCAGTTCACGGAAGGGAGCGAGCATCACCTTCTCGGCCTCGTTGACGACCTCGCCGTACTTGGCCGCCTCTTTGACCGCGCCCGGCATCTCGGTGCACAGCGCCGGGTGTTCGGCCATGGCGATCATGACCGCCACGAGTGTGTTCTCGAGGCGCTGGACCACAGTTCCCTCACCCGCCGTGGCCTTGCCGATCGCCACCGAGACCCGGTGAAGCTTGTCGGACAGGAAGAACGAGATGAGGTCTTCCTTGCCGGAGAAGTAGTAGTAGAGCGTGGCGCGGGGGACATCTGCCAGCTTGGCGATGTCGTCGACGCTCACATCGAGGTCGGTTCCCGTCAGCCGGTCCGAGACTGCCAACAGCTTCTCGGTGAGATCCTCGGGTGGCTTCTTCACGATTGGTCCTTACACGCCGCGGGTCGTTTCGGGCGACCCTACGTTCTTACTCAGTTCTGCTGTAGGGGCCTTTGTCATGTTATTTGAAAAACCGTTTCGATATCGAAATAGACAAGTATCTAAACGATGATAGGACGGTTGGCGGTTGGCGGTTGGCGGTTGGCTGGTGACCGGCGACTGGTGAAAGCAACGCCGGAGGCGTTGCTTTCAGAGATGATTGAAGCGGTCGAGCCCGAGTCGGGCTCGCCAGTCGGCGGTCCGTCTTAGGGTTCCCTTTCCGACCGGCATGCCGGTGGCGTCGGCGATCCGGTTCATCATCTCGAAGTTGGCGACCACGCCGGCGGCATCGACCAGCCCGGTGGGGCCGAGGGTGTCGAGAACGGCCGTCCGCGCCTCCCTCCGCTGCCAGTCATCGCCGGTGAGCACGGCATCGACGAAATCGAGCAGCATCTCGCCCCCGGGTAGCAGAGGATTGGCTGACCGATCGGTGATCGACCGGGGATCCAGCGGGGTCGTAGTGACTTCGGCGCTCGCACGGAGCATCTGGCTGTGTGCCAGCACTCAATAGAAGCATTCGTTGATCGCCGAGGTGCGGGCCGCCACCAACTCCATCTGAGCCCGGCTCAGCCCTCCCACATAGTCCAGCTCGGCCATGCCCTCATAGGTGAGATAGAGCGGCCCATGCATGTCCTCCTGGGCGGTGGCCTCGGCGTCCACCAGGCTCAGCGCCTGGGTGATGCTGGCGCCGCCGACCATCGGCACCCAGGCGGCGCCGGCCCGTGCCTGCGGCTCCTGGGAGTGAGAGGGCTTGCCCGGTTCCGGATCGGGAAGCTGCTCGAGCTCGACGCCGAGCGCTTGGTGAAAGGTGTCGATGGCGGCGAGGCGGCTGGTGATGCCGACGATCTCTACGTAACGGGGGAATCCGATTTCCTCAGCAACTCGTTCGACCCACTCCTTTCGGATCGAGGCGGGCCTGGCGCTGGTGGTTTCGGCCGCTTCCATGGCGACCGAAGACAGGGCACTCGGAGAACGCTCTCCGCCGAATCGAGCGGTGCGGGCCGCCCCGGCGATATCCACTCGTTCCCGGCCGCTCCACCAGGTTCCCGCCAGGGACAGCCGGTCCCATTCGCGGCGAAACAGGCGCCGAATGTCGGTCCGGACCTCGACCGGGGCGCTGGCAAAGTCAAATGGCACGCAGCCATTGAACCACGTCAGGCCACCGTCAAAGCAAACTGGCTGACGTCGATGCGGCCGAGCCGAAAGCCGGCCTCGCAGTAGCTCAAGTAGAGCTTCCACATCCGGCGAAAATGCTCGTCGAACTGCCCCCCGCCCAGTCCGGGCCACGCATCTTCGAACCGGGTATGCCACCACGCCAGCGTGCGGGCATAGTCGGCGCCGAAGTTCTCTTGGGCCGCGATCGCGAGCCCGGCGCCGGCTGCGAGGTCGGCGAGGACTGATGGCGAGGGGAGCTGGCCGCCGGGGAAGATGTACCGCTGAATGAAGTCCCGGCCATGCCGGTAGGCATGCCATTCGCCGTCATCGATGGTGATCGCCTGCATCGCCACCTTCCCGTGATCCGCCAGTCGGGCCTGGATGATGGCAAACAGATCGGGCCATTGTGACTCATCGATCGACTCAATCATCTCGACCGAAACAATGCGGTCATAAGTTCCGGTCGTCTGTCGGAAGTCCTCAATGCGAATATCGACAAGGTGGCTCAGTCCCCGGGCGGCGATGCGCTTGCGCGCCAATCGGGCCATCTCTCCCGACAACGTGATGGCGGTCACCCGGCAATCAAGCTCGCCGGCGGCATATTCGGCGAACCCGCCCCATCCGCAACCTATCTCGAGCACCCGATCGCCGGGTTGGATCGCCGCCAACCGTGCCAGGGCCGCGTACTTGTTGCGCTGAGCGGAAGCAAGATCCTGTGCCGGATGATCGAAGCGGGCCGACGAGTAGCTCATGGACTCGTCGAGCCATGTCCGGTAGAAGTCGTTCCCGAGGTCGTAATGATCGGTCGTCGATCCGACCGTCCGGTGTGGCAGGTCGGCGGCCAGGCGCTGCCACGCCCGCCGGGCTCGACCGAAGAACCGGTTGCCGAGCCGTCCGGAACGGAACGACTCCTGGTTGAGGGCCCCCCACAGGAAGAACCCGGTGAGGTCGGGCGTGTCCACCTCGCCGAGCATGTAGGCCTCGGCGAAGCCGAGCGCTCCACCTCGCACGATGCGCAGCCAGGCGCGCCGGGATCGGATGGTCAACTCGGCCGGCGGCCCGGGGAGCCGGCCCACCAGCACCCAGGACCTGGATCCGTCCACCAGCCTGAGGGTGCCGACCCGCACGAAACGTGGCAGGATCCGGCGTTGCCGGACGGCCGTGGTGGTCATTGCACCGTCGCCGAAGTCGGTGACGCCACCACCGTGACGGGATGTGCCGGGGGTGCGGGGCGCCGTCGATAGCTGGCACCCTTGCGCCACAGGCGCCACGCCTGCCAATGGATGGCGCCGATGACCTTGACGGTGAGCAGGGGGTGCGTCATGAAAACTCGAAGCAGATGGCGGTCGGAGAGGTCCAGGTGGGACGCCCGCAGGGCAGCTCGCAAGATTTCGCCCTCACCGTCGGTCTGGGTGATGCCAACGCTCAGCCGCTCAGCCGGGACGCTCATCGCGAAGGAGTAGGTGGCTTCCATGTCCATGAAAGGGGAAACGAAGAGTTCCTTGGCGAATTGGTGGCGCAGGTCCCCTTCGATCGGGATGAGGTAGACGTGCTGCTCACCGAAGGTGTTCTTGACCTCATGGAGCACCGCGGCGAGAGTCCCGTCGGCGTGGTAGCAGTACCAGATGGTGAGGGGATCAAACGTGTAGCCGAGCACGCGAGGGAAGCTCAGCAATCGCACTGAGCCACCCTCGAGATCAATACCGGCTGCCGCCAGCTGGCCATCCACCCACCTGCGCAGGTCGCGGCCGTCACGCCCGCCGTGATCGCGGTCGAACACGCCGAACAGGTTGAAGCGGTTGTGACTGAAAAATCGGAGCCGCCGGTTGATGGTCGGCAGTTCATCGAGGTCCAACAGCAGGGTGTAGATGCGGTATTCGAAGCGGTGTCGGAAGGGCCGCAGACGGGTATGGCTCACTCGTCCGGCGTAGAGAGCCGAGTTCCATTCCTTCATGCGGGCAGCAGGGCCGGTGTCGGGACGATGCTGACCGGCTCGACGAGGCCGGACCAGGGTGCCGGGGACCCGAGGGCGGCCGCCACATTCAGCCCCGATTGCAGCCCGTCCTCGTGAAAGCCGTATCCGAGGTAGGCCCCGGCAAACCAAGAGCGATTCGTGCCCTGTAGCCGCCCTATGAGCTCCTGGGCCTCCCGCGCCCCCCGATTGAATTGGGGGTGGGCGTACTCGTATTCGTCGACAATCAGGCTTGGGTCGGGCTCCGCGATCGGGTTGAGCGTTAGGAGGAGTGGATGCCGGCTGGGAAGTGACTGCAGTCGATTGAGCCAGTAGGTCACAGACGCCTGCAGGTTGTCCCGATCATTCGAGACGGTCCGGTAGTTCCAACTGGACCAGACCCGGCGCCGGCGCGGCATGAGCGAGATGTCGCGATGCAACACTGCCCG
Organism: uncultured Acidimicrobiaceae bacterium; assembly: GCA_947259275.1. Classification (GTDB taxonomy): domain Bacteria; phylum Actinomycetota; class Acidimicrobiia; order Spongiisociales; family SHLN01; genus SHLN01. The sequence continues at coordinate 92,439 of CAMYMH010000002.1, forward strand.
GTTGGACTCGTACCGGAGGGCGCCGAGCACTCTGCGCTCCATGGGGGTGGCGGTGGCACCGAGTAGCGCCAGGATCTGATCGCTATGAGCTGCGAATACCACGTGATCGAACTCCTCAACCGAGCCGTCGATCAAACGCAGGCGAACGCCATCGGGATGGCGGTGAACCGAGATAATCGACTGGTTGAGCCGGGTGCGGTGGCGGAACGGACTGCTCATGGCAGCCACGTAGCTCCGGCTGCCTCCGCTCACGGTGCGCCACTCGGGTCGGTCGGTAATCGAAATCAGCCCGTGATTGGCAAAGAACTGGAGGAACGTCCGGGCGGGAAAGCGGCGGATGTCCCGCACCCGGGAGGACCATATCGCCGCCGCCATCGGGAGGAGATAATCGTCCTGGAAGGCAGGGGAGAACTCATACCGATCGAGGATTTCGCCCAGCGGACCGTCGTCGGCTGCGGCCAGCATGCTGGGTCCGACCGTGCGAAAGCGGAGGATGTCAACCGCCATTTGCCAATGCTGGCGGCGGAGAAGATTGCGGCCCTGGGCGAAGAATCCGGCGCCGCTGCCCGCATATTCGAGCCGGTCGTCGAGTGCGAACGAGAACGACATGTCACTCGACTGGGTGGCGACGCCGAGGTGGGCGAGCAGGCGGGTGAGGTGAGGGTAGGTCTGCTCGTTATAGACGAGAAAGCCGGTGTCGACGGGCATGGTCTCGTCCCCAACGACAACATCGACGGTGTGGGCGTGGCCGCCCAGCCAATCGTTTGCCTCGAACAGGGTGATGTCGTGGACGCGGTCGAGCGCCCAGGCTGCACCCAATCCGGCGATCCCGCCGCCGACGATGGCGATGTTCATGTGTCCTCCTCGCGTCTATACGAGGCGCGCCGGACACCTGGATGAACCCGAGGAAGGCCGGAGCCCGAAGGGCTCCCGGCCACCTGGGTCCTCGTCTTACTCGGGTCGCTGGGCGATGGCCGCCTGGGCGGCTGCCAGCCGGGCCACCGGGACCCGGAACGGCGAGCAGCTCACGTAGTTGAGACCGAGCGTGTTACAGAAGGCGATCGATTCGGGATCTCCACCATGCTCGCCGCAGATTCCGACCTCGATGTCGGGCCGTTCGGCGCGACTTATTTCTACGGCCATCCGCATCAGCTTGCCGACGCCCCCCGTGTCGATGGTGGCGAACGGGTTGGCGGGCAGGATCTCCTCGGTCAAATAGTCGATGAGGAAGCCGCTCTCGGCATCGTCACGGCTGATTCCGAAGGTCGTCTGAGTCAGGTCGTTGGTGCCGAAGGACAGGAACTCGGCGTACTCGGCGATCTGGTCGGCGGTGAGAGCCGCCCGGGGAATCTCAATCATGGTCCCGAACTTGTAGGCGATCTCGAGGTCCTGCTCCTCCATGACGGCTTTCGCCTCTGCCTCGAGCACCTCGCGCTGGCGACTCAGCTCGTTGACGTGGCTCGTGAGCGGGATCATCACTTCGGGATGCACCTCGATGCCTTCCCGGGTGACTTCGCAGGCTGCCTCGAAGATCGCCCGCACCTGCATCCGGGTGAGAGCCGGCATCAGAATCCCCAGCCGCACGCCACGGGTTCCCAGCATGGGGTTGGCCTCCCGGAGAGCCTCGACCCGGTCGAGCATGGTTGATTCCTCAGTCACCCGGCCGAGCAGCTCGTCGACCTCTTGCAGGTCGGTGGCGTGGCTCAGGCGGATCTTGAGGTCGGCCAGGTCATGGGTGAGTTCCTCGTAGCCGGGAAGAAACTCATGGAGTGGCGGGTCGATGAGCCGGATGATGACCGGCAGCCCATCCATCACCCGAAACAGGCCGGCGAAGTCTTCCCGCTGGAACGGCAGCAAAGCATCGACTGCCTCGCGTCGCTCGCCGGTCGACTTGGTCGTGATCATGCGCTGCACGATCGGGAGCCGTTCCTGTTCGAAGAACATGTGCTCGGTGCGGCACAGGCCGATACCCTCGGCACCGTAGGTGCGGGCCCGTTCCGCATCGGCCGGATAGTCGGCATTCGCCCAGACGCCGAGGGTCCGAAACTCATCGGCCCACTCGAGAAGTTTCATCAGGTAGGGGTCCTGGATGTTTGGCACCAGCGTCTCGAGCTGACCCAGGAAGACTTCTCCGGTGGTGCCATCGATGGAGACCCAATCCCCTTCGTTCACCTCTTGTTCGTCGATCGTCATGGTCCGGGCGGCCACGTCGACTTCGAGTTCGGAGGCCCCGACCACGGCCGGCTTGCCGAACTGGCGGGCGACGAGTGCCGCGTGGCTGGTCCGGCCGCCCGATGAGGTGAGAATTCCCTCGGCGGCCAGCATCCCGTGCACGTCGTCCGGCCTGGTCTCCGGACGAACCATGATCACGGCCCGGCCTTCCTCCTTGGCCCACCGTTCGGCCAGGTCGGCGGTGAAGGCCAGCACGCCAACCGCAGCGCCCGGCGACACGTTGAGGCCTTTGGCTAGCAGCTCGGCGTCTTGCTTGGCGGCGGCCGAGAATTGCGGGTGCAGGAAGAAGTCGACCTGATCGGGGGTGACCCTGGTGAGCGCCTCCTCCTTGCTGATGAGGCCCTCATCTGCCATCTCGACTGCGATGCGAACCGCGGCCTGGGCGGTGCGCTTTCCATCGCGGGTCTGGAGCAACCAGAGCTTCCCGTGCTCGATGGTGAACTCCATGTCCTGCATCTCGCGGTAGTGGTTTTCCAGCTTTCCGGCGATGGATCCGAACTCGTCGTAGAGCCCGGGCATCGCGGTCTTGAGGGCGCTGATTGGCTCGGTCGGCCGGTTTCCGGCTACGACATCTTCGCCTTGCGCATTGATGAGGAAGTCGCCCTCGAGGGTGTTCTCGCCGGTGGTGGCATTGCGGGACATGGCGACGCCGGTGGCCGAGTCGGATCCCATGTTTCCGAACACCATGGTCTGGACGGTGACTCCGGTCCCGAGGTCATGGGCGATGTGGGCGGCGTTGCGGTAGTCGCGGGCGCGCTTGCCGTTCCATGACTTGAAAACCGCCTCGGTCGCCATCCGCAGTTGCTCATACGGGTCGGCCGGGAAGTCGATATTGGCGTAGCGCCGCACAATGTCTTTGAAGCGGCCGACGATTTCCTGCAAGTCCTCGAGCGGGAGGTCGGTATCGCTGTCGACGCCGCGCTGCTCCCGGTAATTGGCGAGCACCTCCTCGAACGGCTCGTCCCGGATGCCGAGAACCACCGAACCGAACATCTGGATGAGCCGGCGAAACGAGTCATTCACGAAGTGTGGGTCACCGCTGCGTTCGATGATGGCGTCGATGACCTGGGCGTTCAGCCCGATGTTGAGCACGGTGTCCATCATCCCCGGCATCGAGAACTTGGCGCCGGATCGGCACGAGACCAGCAGGGGGTTCTCGACGGATCCGAAGGTCTTGCCGGCCTTGGCCTCGATGGATTTGAGCGCCTGGAGCACCTGCTCCCACATGTCGCCCGGGAACTCCTCCCCGGCTTCGAGATAAGCGTTGCAGGCCTCGGTGGTTACGGTGAAGCCGGGCGGCACCGGCACGCCGATTCGGGTCATCTCGCCCAGGTTGGCTCCCTTTCCTCCCAACAGGCCGCGCACCCCATCCCAATCACCACCGGCGTAACTCTCGGCTTCTTCGATCTCATCGAATTCGTAAACCCATTTCTTGCCCATGACGCGTCCCAACCCTCGAATACTTATGTGCATTCTGGTCCGTCCGGCCGCCAATCCCTAGGGCATTTGGGTCATACCGCTCCCGACGGTTGGCCCGGTCACCCCATCACGGGTCCCCGGGGTCACTCCATCAGGAGGCGGCGGCCTCTTCCCAGTGCTCGCGGCCCTCTCGAAGCGCGATGAACGCGATGATCAGCGCGGCTATCGGGTCGGCCCACCACCACTCGAAGGCGGCGTTCAGCGCCAGGGATATCAGCACCGAGACTGCCAGAAAGGCGTCGAGGTAAGTGACGTGGGCCTCGGCCCGAAGCGGGTCGCTGTGGAGGGCGGCGGCGGTACGCCGTTTGAGAACGGCGAGGGTGAGCATGACGATCGCAGTCGCGGCCAGGTAGATGATGCCGAGCGGTGATTCATCGGGCACCGTGCCGTCGACCAGTCGCAGGACCGCGCCGATGACAAGAACTCCGCCCAGCCCCAGGAAGGCCACCGCAATCAACTTGAGCGAACGCCGGGTGCGGGCGCTCTCCTCCATCACCAACAAGTCGCGGCTGTGCCAAACCACCACCAGGGAAGCGAACACCTCCACCATCGAGTCGGTTCCGAACGCAACCAGTGCCAGTGACCCGGCGGCCACGCCGAGGCCAACGGTGATGAAGACCTCGGCGATGTTCCACGCGATGGTCGCCCAGACCAGCCTCAATCCGCGGCGGCGCAAGTCTTCGGATGAGCGGCCGGGACCCGCCGTCAAGTGTCGAGATCGGTCGGGGCTTCGTCGGCGAGTTCCTCGCCAACCCCTTCGACTGCCTCAGCCTCAGCCGGGTCGCCGCGGACCCTGGACTCGAGCTCTTCGAACCGGCTGTCGTGGGCCTGTTGTTCTTCGAGGATCATGTCGATGCGCTCCTCAGGGGAAGCTGCCAGCTCTCGCTCTTTCCGCGCCAGCTCCGCATCGAGGCTCTTGCCTACGTTGGTGAGGCCCTCTTTCACGTCGGTGGCTTCCCGCTTGAAGATGGCCTTGACTCTTTCCCACCAGGACATGGCCTCACGATACTCGTAAGTTGCCGCCCCCCGGGGGAAGGAGGGTCGATGGCCCAAAGCGGGCTATCCTGTGTACGTCGGAGGCTCCGCCCCGGCTGTTCGTGTGTCCCCTGTGTTTGCTGCGGGTATCGGCGTGCGGTTGGTGCGGCGCCCTGGCCTTGAACGATTAGGAGCCCGTCTGGGGCGTTACCCGGACGGGCACAGGTGAGAACCATGGCAACTTCAGATGACGTTTTCAGAGCACAAGGTGAGGTGGTCGCGACCCTTCGCAACGCCAGTTTCCGGGTCCGGCTCGATTCGGGCCACGAGGTGATGGCCCGGGCCGCCGGCAAGATGCGGCGGGGTCGGCTTATCAAGATCCTTCCCGGCGACCGGGTGGAGCTAGAGGTATCGACCTATGACCCCACCAAGGGCCGCATCGTGTGGCGGTACCGCTGAGCAAGCGGCGAATCGACCCGGGGCGAGAACGCTTCCCCCGGTGATACGGGGCCGATGTGGCCGATGACCCGCGTGCGGTCCTGCCGCCCGACGACCCCAACCGACGGGCTCTGCAATCCATCGACTCGGTCCATTCCGCCGATCCCGAGCTCCTCAACAGCTCGGTGGGACGGCTCCGCCGGTTCGTGCGGCTCCGCCGGCCGCTCTATTACTCGGTCCTGTTTCCATTCGCGGCCCTCAGCCGCCTCTCGACGCTGCTGGTGCTGCTGACGGGAGCCGCCGCCGTCATAGCCGGCCCGGTGGCTCTGCTGGCCCATGCGCCTGCGGTGGTCAGCGGATTGCTCATGTACTGGGGTGCGGGGGCACTGTCATATCACGCCTTGTCGGTGCGACTTGCCGCCCTCATGAACGATGCGGCCGTGTCGGTTGGCCTTACCTCGCAGGAGCTGCTGACGGCCTGGAAGGACACCTAGAGGGCTGCCCAGTCCCCGCTTCCCGCCAATCTTGAGTGGGCGCCTGACGCGAGCAAGCATCTCCGGTCACGTTCCCTCTGGCCGCGGTCAACGAGTCGGCATCTCTTCCACCGAGATCGCTTCGCGCATGGAGTCCCGCCCATGGACCTCAAACCAGGCTCCGTAGCGCTCTGACATCCACCGCGACGTCACGCCGTGGAGAGCGACGCTCGCCAGCACCGTCCAGATGACCACGGTAAAGAGCTCATCGGCGACCGGCAAGGCGGCCTCTTCGAGGACGAAGAGTCCGAACAGGATGGAGGCCAGGCCGCGCGGGCCGAACCAGCCGAGGTAGGCGACGGTAGGTGTCGCCAGCTTGGCACCGATCAGGCTGATCGCCACCGGGATCATCCGCACGACGGTCAAGCTGATGGCGGCATAGAAAGCAACCCGCCACGTCAGGTCGTCGAGGACCGGCCCGGCCAGCCCCACCCCGAAGAACAGAAACGTCAGCAACGCCAAGAGCTGGCCCTGGTCTTCGGCAAAGTCGTAAACCCCGGCGCAGTAGTCGCGGGCGGCCGCGCCGAATGCGAGTCCCGCCACGAAGGCGGCCACGAACCCATTGCCGCCCACCGCCTCGGCGAGAGCGAAAGACCCGACCCCGACTGCCAGAGTCGCCAACTGGCGAAAGGCTCCATCCATCCAATCGCGACCGGCGAATTCACGGATGAGGAAGCCACCGGCGTACCCGGCGGCTGCTCCCACCAGGACGCCGTAGCCGATCTGCTTGGCGGCGAACTCCGTCCAGTAGCCCGGCGTCTCCAGCTTGATCCCCGCCGCCGCCAGGGCCAGCAGCAGGGTGATCACCGGCAGCATGACTCCGTCGTTGAGCCCGCTCTCGACGTTGAGTGCCTGGCGCACCCGGCTAGGAACTACCGGGTTGCTTACTACCGCCTGGCCCAAGGCTGCGTCGGTCGGCGACAGGATGGCGGCCAGCAGCGCCGCTTCCCACACTCCGAGGTCGGGGAACACCAGCAGGGCTGCCGCCGCCCCCGCTACCACCGTCAGCGGAAGTCCGATGCCGAGCAGGCGGGATGGAAGCTCGATTTGCCGGCGCAAGCGTCGCAAGTCGATGCGGATGGCGTCGGTGAACAACAGCAACACGAGGGTGGCTTCTGCCAGCGTTCGAACCGCCCCCTCATCCATGCCGATGTCGATTATTCCGAGTCCCCCAATGCCTACCAGGAGGCCAAAACCCACGAAGATCATCGGGCCGGTAACCGGGGTGGTCTCGAGCCGGCGGGATACGAGGGCGTAGGCCAGCACAAAGGCGGCAACGAAGGCTAGCTCCCGGAACTCCATCCGTTCAGGTTCCCACTACCGGAGCGCTCTCCACACTCCCAGTGCGCTGAGCAGGGCCGTCACCGCCAGCTTGGTGAGGTCGATGACCGGCTCGACGCGGGCTCCGTCGGCTCCCACTGTGATCACCGCCACCGGACGACCAACCGACGTTCCGCCGCCACCGCCGCCACCCCCGCCCTCGGGATTGCCATCCTGGTCGGTGCCACCCCCGCCCCCGAACCCGAAGCCCCCGGCCCGCTCCCACGAGGAGGCAGTGATGACCAGGTCATCACCCAGGCGCTCGGGCGCGGAAAAGATGGTCGCCGGGGAGGCAAGGCCGAAGACCGCCTCGAGGCTCTCGGCCATGCGGCCGGCGGCACGGTCGATGTTTGATGGTTGGTCGGTCATGGCTGTCTCCTGCGAATTAGGACGGACACTGCCACCGCCAGGACGGCCACCAATCTGGCCATCATGAGGTGGTCACGGATATGGGTCGGGCCGGATTCACCCTCCACCGAGCGCGGCCGGTGGTACGACCAGCCAATCCCAAGCCAGGGAGCGGCCACGCCGATAGTCCACGACTCGCTCACGAGGGTGAAGGGCCGGCCCTCCTGATCCAACTCCAGGCGTTCTTCGGTGCGGTGGATCCGCAACATGCTCGGACCTTAGGCGATAGCGCCCGCCTCCGACGCGTCGACGGGTTGATAGCCTCGGGCTCATGTTCACCGACCTTGCTTCAGCCGTAACCGAACAGTTTCCCTCCGCCCGCCAGGATCTGGTCGATCTCGTCAGGATTCCCTCGGTGAGCGCGCCCGGATTCGATGGCGATGAGGTCCGGCGCTCCGCCCAGGCGACGGCTGGGATCCTGGACGGAGTTGGCTTCGGGGGCGTTCGGCTCCTCGAGCTGGGGGAGGCCCATCCGGCCGTATTTGGGGAGATTCCTGCCCCCCCGGGCGCACCCACCGTCCTGCTCTACGCACACCACGACGTGCAGCCGCCCGGCGAGGGCTGGTCGACCGATCCGTTCGAGCCGGTCGAGCGCGACGGCCGCCTCTTTGGCCGGGGAACCTCGGACGACAAGTCCGGCGTCATCCTTCACGCGGCCGCCCTGCGAGCGTTGGGAGGGTCCGTGCCGGTTGGGGTCAAGGTCTTCGTTGAGGGCGAGGAGGAGATCGGGTCGGTTCATCTGGACGAGTTCCTCGCTGCCCACGGGGAAGCATTGGCTGCCGACGTCATCGTGATTGCCGACTCCAGCAATTGGCGAACCGGTCTTCCGTCATTCACCACCTCCCTGCGGGGGCTGGTGGATTGTGAGGTGGAGGTGCGCACCAAGCAGCACGCGGTTCACAGCGGCATGTACGGCGGTGTCTTCCCGGATGCGCTCACGGCCCTGGCCAGGTTGCTGGCCACGCTCCACGACCAGGAGGGCCGGGTGGCGATTGCCGGGCTGGTGGCCGGGGACGCCGATCCGCTCGATCTCACCGAGGAAGAGCTCCGCGCCCAGGTGGCAGTCCATGAGACGCTCGAGCTCATCGGCTCGGGAACCCTCACCTCCCGATTGTGGCGACAACCGTCGTTGTCGGTCCTCGGCATCGATGCTCCCCCGGTCGGCGGGGCGGTGAACGCGCTCGTGCCGGTGGCTCGCGCCAAGGTGAGCTTGCGGCTCGCGCCCGGCCAGGACCCCGAAGCAGCCATGCAGGCCCTCGGTTCCCACCTCACGTCCAACGCACCGTGGGGAGCCCAGGTCACCGTGATCCCCGGCAGTTCCGGGCGCGCGTTCTCGCTCCAGACCGGTGGGCCGGGCTTCGCGGCCTTTGAGGTCGGGTTCCGCCACGCTTGGGAGCAGGAGCCGGTCGAGGTTGGCCAAGGCGGATCGATTCCATTTGTCGCCGCCTTCGCCTCGGCATTTCCAGAGGCCGAGATCTTGTTAACCGGTGTCGGCGACCAGCTGAGCCGGGCCCATGGGCCGGATGAGAGTCTCGACCTCGAGGAGTTGCGCCGCGGATGTCTGGCCGAGGTCATCGCCCTCGTGCAGCTTGGGAACGGATGAATCGATGACGGCGGGTGAGCGGCCCGACCGGATCGGTAGCTCCGGCTGGAAGCGGTGGGTCGGGATGGTTGCCTCCCTGGCCATCGCGGTTGGGCTGCTGGCCGGCGTCCTGCCTGCCATCGCCGACATCGGAGAGGTGTGGCGGTCGATCCAAACCCTCACCTGGCTCGAGTCGGGCAGCCTGCTGGCTTTGGCCGCCTGGAACATCGTCACCTACCAACTCGTCATCATGTCGGCCCTGCCCGGCCTGACCATGGGACGGGCGTTCGTAGTTGGGCAGATTTCGACTGCGGTCACCAACACTCTCCCGGCCGGCAGCGCGGTCGGAGTCGGAATCACCTATGCAATGTTTTCCAGCTTCGGCTTCGATGCCGGCTCCATCGCCATTGCCGCAGTGGTTACCGGCCTCTGGAACACGTTTGTCAAGCTGGGATTGCCGATAGTGGCCCTGGCCATTCTGAGCTTCCAGGGTCAGGGAAACGCCGCGCTGCAGTCGGCGGCGATTACAGGTCTTGCCATCCTGGTGGCCGCGGTTGGGGTGCTGGCGCTGACGCTGGCGCGCGAGTCCTTTGCCCTTGCCACCGGTGAGCGGCTGGGGAAGATTGCCACGGCGGTGGCCCGGCGATTCCGGCGCGGTCCGTTCGAGGGATGGGGAGATCGGCTGGCAGGATTTAGGACCCAGAGCATCGATCTACTTCGCAAGCGATGGCATTGGGTGACCCTGGCGACCATTGTCAGTCATCTGTCGTTATTCGCCATGCTGCTCACCGCCCTGCGCCATATGGGGGTGTCGGCGGACTCGGTGACGGGTGCTGAGGCGCTGGCTGCGTTTGCCGTCGTACGTTTGCTGACGGCACTCCCGATAACCCCCGGAGGGCTGGGGGTGGTTGAGGTGGGTTACACCACCGCTCTGGTGGTGGCGGGTGGGGATGAGGAGCTGGTGCTGGCCGGCGTGCTCATCTATCGGGCGCTCAGCTATTTGCTGCAGGTCCCCCTGGGGATAATTGCCTACACCGTCTGGCGCACCCGGGGCGACTGGCGAAGAACAGTTTCCCCGTAGGGTGGCGGCTGGCGGCTCCTCGCTCCTTCGAGGCGACACCGGTATATGTCCTCGAGGGAGCGAGGGTACCCCGCCGCCGTAATTCCCCGCGGTACCGGGGAAGCCTGGTTGTTAGTTCCTAAACGCCCCAGTCGCCGTTGGCGAGGGCCGGGGCCGAGACGGCCAGGAAGGTCATCAAACTGATGGCGAGTACGTAAAGGCGCTTGCGCATGACGTGTTCTCCTGTGTCGGGTACCACCGGAGAATGTCAGAGGGGTATCTGCGCTCTATCTCAGATCGGGCGGGAGAGGCGGCTACCTTGCGCTCATCGGCGCCGGCCGCGAGTTCGGACCGTATGTCCCGAGCGACGCAACGAGTCGATGTCCCGACGGACGGTGGCGGTGCTGACATCGAGGGCATCGGCCAGATCGGCGATGGTGGGTGCCGCCCCGGCCGCTTCCGCCTCGGCGGTCAATCGCATCAGCTGGTGCCTGCGAAGGGCGGGACCTTCCGAGAATCTGTCATCGAGAGGGTGGCGGATGGTCCAGACCACTTCGATGAGATCGGAATCGGCGATGGGCCGCCCGGTGGGAGCCCCCGCGGCGGCTATCCGTACCGTGATCCGATGAGGACTCCCGGCCTGCCACGCCTCATCGAGCCGGCGATGAAGCGGGACGTTTGTGAGGCTGTTGGAAACATCTGCCGGACTCAGCCCATCGAGTTGGCGGAGCATGGCTTCGTGGGCGGCCTCGAGGGCGGCGTAGGCGGGGCGGTGGTCTCCCAGCATGTCATAGGCGCGCATCCGCCAGTACAGAAGCGCGGCTTCCTGGGCGTATCCGCGATGGTCCCGGGTCACTTCCAGCGCTCGCTCAGCTCGCTCGTTGAGCACGAGTGCTCTCGCCAACGGCACCGTGAGATCCGGGAGCAGCCAATCCGCTCCGGTGGCAGCGCACTCGGCATGTGCCGCGGCAGCAACGCGAAGTCCCGTCGTCAGCTCGGCGGCGTCGAGGTGGAGATGGGCCTCGGTCCGGCGCAACTGCAGGCGGGCGTTGATTGCGTCGGGTCCGGCGGTGAGGGCAAGACCACTGGTGAGCGCCGTCCAAGCCCGGGAGGGCTGGCCCCGTCTTCTAGCGACCTCGGCGAGAGTCCCGTGACAATTGGCGGCTCCTGCCTGGTGGCCGAGCTCCTCGAAGATCTTGAGCGCTTCGCGGCTCAGGCGTTCGGCGGCGTCATCGTTGCCGAGGGCGTGATGGAGGCTGGCCAGGTTGATCGTCGCCAGGGCGAGCCCGCGTCGGTTGTCCATTGCGCGGAAGACGGTGCGGCTTTGCTCGGCCGGGACCAGGGCGCGGGCTGCCTGCCCGGAAATGGTGTAGTGGTGGCCGAGGTTGAGGGCGTTCATCGCCACCCCGTAGCGGTAGCCGATGTCTTCGCACAGGTTGGTGGCCCGAAGCAGCGCAGACTCTACCTGCGCCCCGTCGCCCATCTGGCCGTACAAGGCGCCCTGGGAGCCGAGAACTCCGGCCAGGCCTCGTTGATCATGGTGCCGCTCATACGTGGCCTGGGCTGCATCCAGGTGTGCCTGGGCCTCGGAGAAGCGATGCAACTGGTTGAGAGCATCACACAGAACCTGGCGGATGTTGGCCTCGAGAATGCTATCGGCAGGGGCGATCTCGAGGCCTGCTTCCAGCCACTCGACCGCTTCGAGGTTGTGTGATCCCCACAGGGCGATGGTCCCGAGCGCTTGCAGATCCCGGGCGCGGCCGGCCCTGTCCCCCAGGCGGGTGTGGAGCTCGAGCGCGTCGGCCGCCAGCTGCACCGCCTCTTCGAAGCGAGCCGTCGAGGCCAGCAGCCAGACCATCCGCTGGGTGACCTCAGCCGCCAACACCGGGTCGTTTCGAGCCGGTTCTTCCAGGGCGTCGAGGAGCCGTTGCTGGCCTTCTCGATCTCCCAGCACCTCCAGAATCTGCTCCTGGGCGAGCCGCAGGCGAGCCTGGTCGGGTCCGCTCAGGGGCGCCTTTTTGGCCTCATCCAACGCTTCGGCGTAGCGGTCACGGGCGGTGGCGAAAGCGCTCAGGCGCCTTGCCTCCTCACCGGCCTGTTCCAGGTAGCGGGCAGCCTCCTTGGGGACACCGCCCAGCCGAAAATGGTGACCCAGCGAAGCTGGATCGATCGTGCGGTCCCCCTCGAGCAGCCAGGCCAGGCGGCGGTGGAGGTCGGGGCGGTCGTCGGTTGGCATCGAGTCGTACGCCACTCGACCGAGCTGGTCGTGCGAAAGGGCGTATTTCCCGGTCGAGGTCGAGATCATTCCTGCCTGGATCAGGTAGTCGACCGCGTCCAGAACTTGGGGGCGCGGCAATCCGCACACCTCCGCCAAGCCGTCAATGTCCATGCCGGTTCCGCTGGCGGCTAGCGCCCACGCCGCCTGGCGCGGCTCACCCGGCAGCGCCGTCAGGCGAGCACTGATCAGCTCGAACACGGTGCCCGAGACCGGCAACTCGTCCTGGTCCAGGCTCTGGACGCCGTTCGGAGGCTTGAGCGCTTCGGTTACCTGGCGCTCGTGGATCGCTCTCAACGTTTCCAACATGAAGAGGGGGTTGCCGCCGGTGGCTTCGTGGAGCCTGCCGGCGAGGGTCCCGGTTGTGCCTTCCGGCATTAGTCGGCGCACCAACTCCCGCGCTTCTGAAGGGGAAAGCGGATCGAGCACGATCCGCGTCTGCCGTCCCGATCGGTCGAGGCTGCGCACCGTCTGCCACTGCTCGGGCTGCGCTTCGAGTTCGAGCCGCCGATAGGCGATGCAGATGAGGAGCGGGGTACCGGCCAGGTCGGCCGCCAGCGCGTCCAGTGCCCACAGGGTGTCCTCGTCGATGCGATGGAGATCGTCGAGGACCAGCATGGTGGGCGTGAGCTGGGCCAGTGCCACAAATGTGCGATGGAAAGCCTCGCGTACCCGGTCGCGTTCCTCGGCGCCTCCCCGCAGAGCGACGCCGGTTTCGAGGTCGGGTGCCCAGCGCCGCAGCACCGGCACCAGCGGTGCCATGGCCTGCAGCCAAACGCGGTCCATGCGCTCGACGAGTTGATGAACCCGTAGCTCGGTCAAGCCATCCTCGAGCGCCCGTCGCAGCCCTTCGAAGGGCTTGGTTACTCCGGAGGGCGAGGTCCCGCCCCACAGCACGCTCAGGCCCCGCCAGTTGGCATCCTCGGCGCACTCGGTAAGCAGGCGGGTCTTGCCTGCTCCCGGTTCACCCTCCAGCAGCACGATTCCGCCTCGGCCGGCCAAGGCGTCTTCCATGCGGGAGATGATCTCCTGACGCTCGGCGGAGCGGCCCACCAGCGGCGTGCCGTCGACGTCGAACAGCCGGGAACGGCTCCCCTCGGACAGGGGCACCAGCGGCGCTTGTCGGCCGGCGGCGATTTCATCGCGAAGGGCCACCGTCTCGGCCGCCGGGGTGGCGCCGATCTCGCTGAGCAGAATCGACGTGCATCGCTCGTACTGTGCCAGCGCTTCGTTTGGCCTGCCCATCAAGTAGCAAAGGCGCATGACCTCTCGATGGGCCTCCTCGTGCAGCGGATCGAGCAGGGCGAGGCGGCGAGCATAGGTCAACGCCTGGTCGAAGTCACCCCAGCTCTTGCTCAACCGAACGATGTGGTTGAGGGCCGCGTACAAGGCCTGGCGGAGCCGCTCCTGCTCCAGCCCAACCCAGTCGTCGTAGAAGCCGGCCAGGAAGTCGCCGGTGTAGAGGCGGACGGCACTCACCAGCCGGTCGAGGGTTTCGGTGCGATCGGTGGCGTCGTCGCGCTTGATCATGGCGACGGCGGCCTCAAACTCGTCAGAATCCACCCAGGCACCGGCCTCGCCGTTGAAGCGGATGGTGGTGGGGCTGGCCACGATATAGCTATCCAGGTTGGCGGCTTCGCTCAAGACCGATTGGATCTGCCAGAGGGCATGGCTCAGACGGCGGCGGGCCTGCGATTCCACCATATCCGGCCAGAACAGCCCGGCCAGCAGGTCGCGAGTTGGTGCGGTGTGCCGATGGGCGACGAGGTAGGCAAGCAGTGAACGGGCGGTACGCGAGGCGATAGGCGGCAAAGGCTCGCCGCCGGCCTCGAGCGTGAGACCGCCGAACATCCGAATTCGCAATCCGTTCACGCCCTCAAAGTAGTCGATCCAGGATTTGGATAGCGGGTCAGAGGGCGGAGAGGATTCCTGCGATGGCATCCGGCTTCTCCTGGAGCAAGGAGTGACCGGCGCCCGGGACGATGTGGAGGTCGGCGTTCGGTCCGATCGCCGCCACCGCCCGGCGAGCGATTGAGGCGTACTTCTCGTCATGAGCGCCGGCGACGACCACCACCGGTTGGTCCAGCTCCTCGAGGCGATCCCACAGCGGATGCTGGGCTCCCTGCCCGAGCACCTGGAGCTGGTGGGCGATGGCTGCGGTTGATTGGAGGCGGTGCCGGCGGGCGGCTTCCTGGTCGAGGCCGGCAAACATCGGTTGCCCGAGCCAGCGATCGAGGAACTCGGCGACGTCGTGGGACTCAATCCAGTCGGCGAGCGCCTCATCGTCCCGACGGCGCTGGGCTCGGGCCTGGGGATCGGGAATCCCGGGGCTGGCTGAGACCACAACGAGTGCCTCTACGGCATCGGGATAGTCGAGCGCAATCTGTAGAGCCAGGCGGCCTCCCAGCGAGTATCCGGCCCACGCTCCCGCCCGTCCCGCCGCCAGAGTCCTGGCAGTTGCCACGAAGGACGGCGCCGTCGGTATCTCGACGGCCTGTGCCGACACCTTTGCCGCATCGATGACTTGGCTCCAGGCCCCGCCGGCTTGAGAGAATCCGGGCACCAGGAAGAACGATCTGGGTCGCGTCTTAGGCGTCATTTCCGGGCAACGGTACCGTTCTGGAATGAGTGTTACCCGAGCGCCGTTTGGCACCACTGCCGACGGCCGGCCCGTTGAGCTTTTCACTTGTATCAACCGGAACGGGCTTGAACTCGAGCTTCATAGCCTGGGAGCCACCATCAAAGCCTTGGCGGTGCCGGACCGTGAGGGACAGTTCACCAACGTGGCGCTGGGCTTTCCAACCCTGGATGGCTACCTCCAGCGGCACCCCTACTTCGGGTCGACGGTGGGGCGAGTCGTCAATCGAATCGCTGAGGCGAGATTCACCCTCGACGACGTGGTCTACCGGCTGGCGGCCAACGACGGTCCCAACCACCTCCATGGTGGCGGGGCCGGCTTCGACCGGGTCCTGTGGCAGGCGGAGCCGTTCGAGACCGGGGATGAAGCGGGGGTTCGATTCGCCTACCTGAGCCGCGACGGAGACGAGCGGTATCCCGGCAATCTGGCGGTGGAAGCCACCTACAGCCTCACGGACGACAACGAACTCAAGATGTCGTTCGAAGCCAGCACCGACGCCCCGACGCCAGTGAACCTGGCCAATCACACCTACTGGAACCTGGCGGGAGGCGGGACCATCCTGGAGCACGAGGTATCCATCGAGGCCGGCCACTACCTCCCGGTTGATGAAGGTGACATTCCGACGGGCGAGATTGCCGCGCTGGCCGGCACACCGATGGATTTCTCCGAGCCGAAGCCGGTGGGGAAGGACATTGAGACTCTCCCGGGAGCCCGGGCGGGGTATGACCATTGCTATGTCCTGCAACACCGGACAGGTATGGCGCCGGCGGCACGTGTCTACGATCGGTCGACGGGCCGCCTGATGGAGGTGATGACCACCCAACCGGGCCTGCAGTTCTACACGGGAAATCACCTGACCGGATTCGAGCCGCATGGTGGCTTCGGCCGTCATGCCGGGTTGTGTCTCGAGACCCAGCATTTTCCCGACTCGGTGAATCAGCCGCAGTTTCCCAGCATCACGCTCGCTCCCGGCGAGCAGTATGCCCAGCAGACGACCCATCGGTTCTCGATCGAGAACTAGCGTATGCCAATGGAACTGGATGCGTTCGTTCGGGGCCTGCCCAAGGCCGAGCTGCATGTGCACATCGAGGGGACTTTGGAGCCGGAGCTGATGTTCACGTTGGCCGAGCGCAATGGGGTGGAGTTGGCGTATGCATCGGTGGCGGAGGTGCAAGCGGCCTACGAGTTCACTGACCTTCAGTCGTTCCTCGACATCTACTACCAGGGGGCGGCGGTCCTCATCACCGAGCAGGATTTTGCCGACTTGATGACGGCCTATCTCGAGCGCGCCCATACCGATGGTGTACGCCACGCCGAGATCTTCTTTGATCCCCAGACACACCTCGAGCGCGGGATCGGCTTTCCAATCTTCATGGATGGGTTTGCGGCCGCCCAGCGCGGCGCCGAGGACCGGCTCGGGATCACTTCCTCGCTGATCCTTTGCTTCCTTCGGCACCTTCCGGTTGATTCGGCCCTCGAAACGCTCGAAGCGGCCCGCCCATACCTCGACCGGGTGGTCGGGGTGGGACTCGACTCGAGCGAGGTCGGGTACCCGCCAGAGGGCTTCGCGGCGGCCTACGAGGCCGCCCGAGACCTTGGCCTGCGGGCGGTGGCGCACGCCGGGGAGGAAGGCCCGCCCGCGTATGTCTGGGAAGCGCTCGACGTGCTGCGCGTTGAACGCATCGACCACGGGGTGCGAGTGGAGGAGGACGATGAATTGGTGGAACGGCTGATCGATGGTTCCACTCCGTTGACCGTGTGTCCGCTCTCGAATGTCAAGTTGCGAGTGTTCGATACCCTGGCCGATCACAACCTCAAGCGTCTGCTCGACCGCGGCGTGAAGGTGACGATCAACTCCGATGACCCGGCCTACTTCGGTGGATACATCGCCGATAACTATCTGGCGGTGGCAGAGGCTTTGGCGCTCAGCCGCGAGGATCTGGTTCGCTTGGCTCGCAACTCGTTCGAAGCCACGTTCCTGCCCAATGGACGGCGTGAAGAGCTGCTGGCCGCGTTGGACGAATTCGTCGGGTAATCAACCGCCGATTGGCCACGCCGCCGCTTCATGCTTCCCCACTGTTTGGAGCGTTCCACGTTTCTAATGCCGGACGGATCAAGCGGCCGGAGTTGAGAGCCGACACTTAGGTGGTGGAAACGGTCAGTCAGGAGGCCCCGCTACGGCCGGGTGCTACCTACGTGATGCAGGCGGTCGCCGGCACTTTTGTCCAGACGGCGTCGGCCATCTCTGCCGCGCTGGCGGTGGTTCTCCTTGGTATCGGAATAACTGGCGCCGGCCGCGAGTGGCTGGCTTTCGGAGCCCTGATGGCGGGCCATGCGGGAATGGGTATTTGGCAACTGAATCGGGACAAACCCGATCCGCTCGTCCATTCGGCCGCGCTGGGTCTCGCGGTTGCCTGGCTCCTGTTCTTCAGTCAGATCACATCCGTGGTAGTTCCACTCGCGGCCGCGGCCGCGCTGGGACTGGCGAGCGTGTTCGGGTCCGGCCGCAGGCTGATGGTTTACTTCGGATTCCTGTCGACGCTGTGGGTGATCGAGCTCGGAGCACTCGCCTGGCATATCTCGGCGTTTGACCTTCCGGCCACCCACCACGGTGATGAGGCAGTCGGGCTGGTTCTCCAGGTTGGATTGTTCACGGTTACCAGAAGCGTCATATCGCGGGTAACGAGTTCCGTTCAGGCCACCGGCAGCTTGTACGGCAACCTGTTTGAGAATGCTCCCATCTCGTTGTGGCGGGAGGACTTCAGCCTGGTCGGCGCCTGGGCCGACGGACTCCGGGAGGCCGGCGTTGAGGACATGAGAGCCCATC
Organism: uncultured Acidimicrobiaceae bacterium; assembly: GCA_947259275.1. GTDB lineage: Bacteria > Actinomycetota > Acidimicrobiia > Spongiisociales > SHLN01 > SHLN01. The sequence goes on from CAMYMH010000002.1 coordinate 110,206, forward strand.
TAGAAGGCAGCCCCGAATTGCTCGAGGAGGCGATCGGGCTGATTGAAATCGTCGACATCAACGCGGCCGGGGTAGCGCTCATCGGCGCCCCCGACAAGGCCGCCGTGCTTGGTTCGGTGGCGGCCGAGACCGTCGGAGCGGAGACGCTGCCGGCATTCCTGGAGCAGCTGATGGCGGTGTGGGACGGTCGCGACCAGGTGTCGACCGAGGTCTCCGGCCGCCGGCTCGACGGAACCCGGTTCACCGGTGTCCTCAACTGGTCGACCACCTCACGCTTCGGGCCGAGAGACCTGTCGAACGTCATAGTCACCATTGACGACATAACCCTGCTGAAGTCGACCCAGGCCGAGCTCGCCACCAGCCGCGATCTCATGGCCGCGGTGGTGGATGCCCAGGCCGAGTTCATCAACGGTACCGGAATCGAAGAGGTTTACGGATCATTGCTCGAATCGCTGCTTACCCATACCGGCAGCGAACGCGCATTCCTTGCTGAGTTGTCATCGGGCTCAGGAGAGCCGGTGCGAATTCGGCTGCATAGCCGGGTAGTCCGCCGAGACACAGCCACCCCGGCGCGTCCCGAGGTCGCCTCGATGGCGCAACTCTTCGAGAAGGTGATTCGAACGCCCGACTCGCACGTCATCTTCGGAGGTGCCGATTCTGAAGTGCTCGAGGTCGACTTCGAATCTTTCCTGGGCATGCCGATCCGGATTGGAACCGAGACTCTCGGAATACTGGCGCTGGCCGACCGGCCGGGCGGGTTTCCGCTCCGGCTGGCCGATGAGCTGGCGCCGATCGTCACTACGTCCGCCAACCTGATCAAGGCGCACAATACGGAACGACACCGGCGGATGGTGGAAGCTGAGCTGCGGGCGACGGAGGCACGGCTGCGAACCGTTTTGGGAGGGGTTCCAATCAGCCTGTTCATGGTCGACCGGGGCGGCGTTCTCACGCTGGCCAGCGGGGCAGGGCTGGTCGGGCTCGGGATCGATCCGCAGGGCGCGGTAGGACGGTCGGCCTTTGACCTCTTCGCGGGCAGCTCCGGCATGGTCAGTCAGCTACGCCAGGCTCTCGGAGGCAAGGCGGTGACCGACCTCATTGAGGTGGGAGGCCGCACGTTTGCGACCACGCTCCGCCCATTTGGAGAGTACGAAGGGCTGCCTGAGAGCGTGATCGGGGTGGCAACCGACCTCACCGATCGCCAGGAAATAGAGTCTGCCCTCGAGGAGAGCCAGAAGCGCTTTGGCGTGCTGGTGGAGCTTGTTTCCGACCTGATCTACACCCTCGACGGGGAGGGAGTGGTTCGCTTTGTTACCCCGTCGGTGAAACGCACCCTCGGCTACGACCCCGAAGAGCTGTTGGGCACCTCCGCATTTGATCTCCTGCATCACGAGGACCTCCCGGGCGTAGTGGAAGCCGCCGGCTTCATCGGTCCGGGGGAGACGGGCCCACCAACCGAGCATCGAGTGCGTCATGCCGATGGCACCTGGCGTCATATGGAGGCGACCGCGACCAACCTGCTCGAAGACCCGACCATCGAGGGCTGGCTCATCAACAGCCGCGACATCACCGAGCGGAAACGCGCCGAGGAGATCTTGCGAGAGAGCGAGGCGAGTTTCCGGCTGCTGGCGGAGAACTCAACCGATCTCATTTCCCGCCATCGTCCGGACGGAACGTATTTGTACGCATCTCCTGCGATTCTTCCCCTGCTCGGGTACACCCCGGACGAGATGGTCGGGCGCGATATGTACGAGTTCTTCCATCCAGACGATCTCGAGGTGACCCAGGCGGCCCACGAATCCATGCTCAGCATCCCCGATGTCCAGACGGTGTCCTATCGCGCCCGCCGCAAGGACGGTACCTATGTGTGGCTCGAGTCGACCAGCCGGACGATCATCGACCCGGAGACCGGTGAAGCGGTCGAGATCCAGGCTGCCTCACGGGATATCACTGAGCGGAAGGCCTTCGAGGCTGCCCTGGAAGAGGCACGCGATCAGGCTGAGGCGGCCACCATCGTGAAATCGCAGTTCCTGGCCAACATGAGCCATGAGATCCGAACTCCCATGAATGCCATCGTCGGCATGACCGAACTCTCCCTGGCGACCGACCTGACGGCAGAACAGCGCGAGTATCTGGGCACGATCAAGTCGGCAGTCGATTCGCTGCTGACTCTCATCAACGACATCCTGGATGTTTCGAAGATCGAGGCCGGGCGCCTCGAATTCGAGCACCTCGCCTTCAGCCTCACCGACGTCGTCGAGGACACGGTTCGAACCCTGGCGGTGAAGGCGGCCGAAAAAGGTCTCGAGCTCGCCTACCGGATCGGCGACGACGTTCCCGATGGCGTGGTGGGCGATCCCGGCCGTCTCCGCCAGATCCTCTTCAATCTGGTCGGCAACGCCATCAAGTTCACCCACGTCGGGTCGGTGACGGTCGGCGTATCTATCGAGGCGTGTGAAGAACCGATGCTGCGCTTCGACGTTGCCGACACCGGGATCGGGATCGCGTCGCACAAGCTGGAGCGGATTTTCGAGGCCTTCTCGCAGGCTGACGGCTCCATGACCCGCCGATACGGGGGTACCGGGCTCGGCCTCTCGATTTCACGGGACATCGCTCAGGCCATGGGCGGGACTATGACCGCGGCCAGTGAGCCGGGCAAGGGAAGCACGTTCTCGTTCACGATGCCGCTGACGGAGCTAGAAGAGGACACCCTGGTAGAGGCGGGTGGACGAGGTACGACAGGCTATTCGGTGCTGGTGATCTCGGACACGGCCGCTGCCAAACGGAACCTGGTGGCCATCATGCGGCAGGGCAAGTTGTTCCCGCTGGCCGCCTCGGACGAAGCCGAGGCGCACGCGGTCCTCGAACAGGCGGCTGCGGTGGGTCGCTCGCCGGCGGCGGTGGTGGTGGATCAACAGGCCGACGCCATCGAGTTCACCGAGGGCCTGCTGGGTCACTTGGCTTTCGCCGGCCTCGACGTCATCGTCATCTCCGGTCTTGGCCAGCGGGGAGACGCCTCGCGTCTGCGGGAGCTGGGGGCGGCGGGATACCTCACCAAGCCGTTCGAGGCGGGCGAGCTGCTGGAGGCGATTCGAGCCATCGCGTCCGGTGCCAGCGGGGGGGAGCTGGTCACCCGGCATTGGATTCGTGAGCGGCGGCGTCACGTGAACGTGCTGCTCGCCGATGACAGCCCAACCAATCGTCGGTTGGCAATGCGCTTGTTGGAGAAACGTGGCCATGCAGTTACCGCGGTCGAAAATGGGCTCGAAGCCGTCCGGGCTGTGGAAAAGGAGGCCTACGACGTCATCCTGATGGACGTGCAGATGCCGGAAATGGATGGCATCGAGGCGACGACAGCCATCCGGGAAGCCGAGCAGTTGTCGGGAGCCCACATTCCCATCGTCGCCCTCACTGCCCACGCCATGAAGGGCGATCGCGCGCGTTGTCTGGAAGCGGGAATGGATGCATATGTGTCGAAGCCGTTCCAGGCCGAGGAGCTGTTCGCCACTATCGAACAGCTCGTGAGCTACGCGAACGCGCAGGACGGCGAGCTGGAAAAGAAAGACGAGTCCGAGGCCGTCGAGCCGACCGGCTCTCTGATCGATGTGAGCGGGGCACTGGGCCGGATGGGCGGAAGCCCCGAGGTGCTCGCGGAAGTGACCGAGATTTTCCTCGACGGGTATGCCGAGCAATTCGAGCAACTCGAGCGGGCGATCGAAGCTCACGATATGGCCGTCTCCGCCAAGGTCGCTCATCGCCTGAAAGGCGAGCTGGGGACGCTGGGTGCCACCGAGGCCTTCGAGGCCGGCCAGGAAATTGTGACCCTCGCCCGGGCGGATGACGGCGAGGGGGCGGAGCGAGCCTTCGCCCGCTTCAAACAGGAAATGGACCGGGTGGAACCCGAATTGGTGGCCCTGTCCCAGGGGAACCTGACTGCGGAGTGAGCGCGACCTTCATGCTGCGACCTTCGAATTATGAGTTAGACGAGGTCTCTACCGCGTCGGGAGCGGAGTTGCCGGGCCTGGCGAGTTCGTGTCACAGGTAACTGATACGTTGCAGGTATGGAGTTAGGGGAACGAAGAAACGGTTCCGGTCGGCGCGACGCCAAGCGATTGGTTGACCTCCACACCCGCCTGAACGGTTTGCTCGGAGACATGCTTGACCTGGTGGCGGAACTCGACACCGACGAGGCTCTGATGGCTAACGCCATGACGAACGCCGAATCGTGGCTTCATTTCGACCTCGGTATCGCTCCGCGAACCGCGCGAGCCTGGGTACGAGCCGCCGGTGCCTTGCCCGATCTGCCGGTTATCTCCACCGCGTTTCGGCACGGGTCCGTTTCTCTCGACGAGGTCCTCATCCTGTGTCGCTTCGCCACCGCCGACAACGAGTCGGAGTTGCTGGAACTCACCCGGCAGGTCCCGGTCGACGAGCTGTCGGTGGCGATCCGTGACCACCTCAACCTCAACCGGCGCAAGACCTCAGAACCGGCCAAGCCGTCGATGCGAATGTGGTGGGGTGAGGAATCCTTGGAGCTGCGCGGTTCAATCCCCGGTGCCGATGGGGTGCTGGTCGAGACGGCATTGCTCCGTCTCGCCGCCAAGGCGCCCCTCGACCCGAGGAGTGGGTTGTTCCGTGATCCCGACGAGCGGCAGGGCGAAGCACTCGTGCAGATGGCCTCCGAATCCGTTGCCGAGGACCGCGATCACGATCGGGCAACCGTCGTCGTGCACGTCAACCTCGACTCCCTGTCCGATCCGGACGCGACGGTGTGGGCCGGCGGGCGTGAGCTCGGCCGGGAAGATCTGCTTCGGATGACGTGTGACGGCCGGATGCAACCGGCCGTCGATGACCCGAACGGAATCACCATCGGGATCGGGCGCGTCAGCCGCCAGATCCCCGCCTGGCTTCGCCGGACCATGACCGAACGAGACGGCGGCTGCCGCTTCCCCGGCTGCCGGCGAACCCGCTGGACCCACGGTCATCACCTCCGCCATTGGGCAAACGGTGGCCCCACCAACCTGGACAACCTCGTAACGCTGTGCGGTTTTCACCACCGGCTGATTCACCGGCAGGGCTGGGTGCTGGAGGGCAATCCCAACCGGGACCTCCGGTTCATCAATCAATGGGGTGAAGAACATCGTCCGGCCCGGCCGCAGTTTCCGCCCGCCCATCAGCATCGATTAATCGAGCACCTCGATCACTACGCCGAGCATCGACTCGGCCTGTTGGCCGCCGCCCAACCCGCCCTCGACTAGCGGTTGGCCTCGATGAAGCGGAGGACGCGTTCCCAGGCATCGGCCGATGCCTCGGCGTGCTCGTCCGCTGCCCGGTCGAAGAATGAATGGGGTGCGCCCTGGTAGGTGTGCAGCTCATGAGCAACTCCCGCCGCCGACAGAGCGTCGTCAAATGCTGCGACGTCATCCGGGGTGATTGACTCATCCGCTCCGCCGAGCAGCCCCAGCACCGGGCACTCGAAGTCGGCTGCCATGTCGGCCGGTGCCGAGAAATCCTCCCACGCCGACGTGGGTCTCCCGTAGAAGCCGATAACTCCCGCCAGCCCATGACCACCCACAGCCTGCAGCCAGGAGCTGGAGCCGCCGAAGCAGAATCCGATCGTGAACACCGGCCGGGTCTCGTTGCCGGCACCGCCTCGGAGTCTGGCGGCCGCGGCGGCGACGTCGGCGGTGATGCCGGCCTGGGTGGTTTGCTCGACGTGAGGCCAGAAATCGAAGTCCGCATCGCGACTATCGAGGCCGGCGGTCCGACCGAAGTAGTCGATGGCGACCGCGTCGAAGCCGCGTTCGGCGAACCGGTCGGCCAGCTCCTCGTAGAACGGAAACAGCCCCCGCACATCCGGCATCACCACGATGCCCGGCGCGCCGGGCACGCCGGCCATGGCTGAGTAAGCGAGGAACTCGGTTCCGTCCGCCGCGGTCAGGACGAGCTTCTCGGAGGAGAAGGCGGCGCCCGTTATCGGCTCGATCGGCGGGTGGGCATCGTGGTCGAAGCACATGTCGGTTCTCCTATCGGTACTCGGGGTTGACGAAATCGAAGCGACATCCCGCATCCCACAGGGCCCGCTGGTTGCCGTGGGCGGGCATTCCTCCCGCATCCTTCAACATGCGGGCCAGATGCATGAGGTTCCAAGCCATGAACGTGGTGTTGCGGTTGGTGAAGTCGTTCTCCGGTCCGCCCGATCCCTCATCCAGGTAACTCGGGCCGGGACCTGCCTCGCCCAGCCAGGCGGCGTCGGCCTGCGGCGGAATCACGTATCCGAGGTGCTGAAGTGAATAGAGGATGTTCATGGAGGCATGCTTGGCTCCATCCTCGTTTCCGGTGATGAGGCACCCCCCCACCTTCCCGTAATAGGCGTACTGGCCTTCGTCGTTGAGGAGCGATGAGTTCCCGTAAAGGCGCTCGATGAGGTGGGTGCACACCGAGGTCTTCTCACCCAGCCAAATGGCGGAGCCGAGCACCAGGATGTCGGCCTCCTGCACCTTCTCATAGAGGGCGGGCCAATCGTCCTGGTCCCATCCGTGCTCGGTCATGTCCGGCCACACCCCGACGGCGAGGTCGTGGTCGATGGCCCGTACATGCTCGACCGAGACTCCATTCTTCTGCATGACGTCGATGGCGATGTCCAGCAGACCCTGGGTATGGGATAACTCCGGCGACTTCTTGAGTGTGCAATTGATGAACAGCGCCTTCAGGTCGGAGAAGTCCCAGCTGCTCTCGGTTGCCAGTCGCTCCATCCGTTCGGTCATCGACATGGGCACCTCCTGGGCGGGGACGCTACTCGACCTGACAGGCAACCCCTAGACGAGACCCACCAGCAGAGCAAGGGTGGTGCCGCTGAACAGCGACACGGCCACGGTAGCCAGCAGTGCTCCCGGAGCGCGGGGAAGCAGCCGGGCCTGAACGACTCCGACCGGCGCCAGGGCCAGCGCCCAGCCGCCCTCGCTCCAGCCAAGCGGCCCCAGCCAAACCGCGACTGCGATCGCGGTGAACGAGGCGGCGAGAAGCAACCCGTGCAGTCGTTTCGAAGCGGTCGGGCCGAGCCTGACTGAAAGCGTTTGCTTGCCGGCTGCCTCGTCGCCCAATCGGTCAGGATGCTCGAAGGCTATGAGCATGGCGTGATGAAGGAGCAGCAGCGGGATCGCAACCGCCACGAACCGGTCAGCCGGGACCGACTCCTGTATGAGGGCGCCGGTGAGGGGCGTCAGCACCGCCACGATCAGAGAGGCCGTCGTGACCCCGTAGACCGTGGCCACCAGGCGGGCGGGCGGGGCCGAATACGCCCAGGCACCGGCCAGCGCCACCAGTCCCACCAACGCCGTCCGGCCGCTGAAACCCGCCACCAGCGCCGTCATGACCAGAGCGGCCGCCGTGGCAATGACGGCGGCTCGCAGTGCGGTCACCGGCCCCAACCGCCCGGAGGAAAGCACACCGCTTCCACCCGTGAGCCAGGTGCGGGCCGCTCCGGCCAGGCGGTCGGCTTCCAGGTCGTAATACTCGTTCGCATATTGAGCCGCCAGCTGGACGGTGGTCACGAGGGCTTGGCCGGCCCCGTACTGGATCCAGTCGATGGAGGACGAGGAGAGGGCCGCGCCGAGGGCATAGAGAAGCGCCCCGCCGAGCAGGAACACCGGCCGGGTCAGTCGAACCAAGGCACCCACCTTGTCCATTCCGCCAGGCTATGGCGGATAGGCCCACCTAGGCTGCGGCCATGTCTCGAGGCATCGATGGATTCGACCTGAAATCGGCCACCTTCGAAGGCAAGACCTATCCCGTCTATCGGGCCGGATCCGGCCGGGGCGTGATCATCGTGCACGAGGTTCCGGGGATCACCCCGCCGGTGGCCGACTTCGCCAAACGGGTGGTGGACCGGGGTTTCACGGTGCTCATGCCCTCATTGTTTGGAACGGTCGGCAAGCCTGCGACGATCCCATATTCCATCTCGTCGATGTTGCGGGCTTGCGTGTCGCGGGAGTTTCACTGTCTGGCGGCCGGGGCGGCGAGCCCGATCACCACCTGGCTGCGGGCGCTGGCCCGCCAGACTCACGAAGAGCTGGGCGGCCCGGGAGTCGGTGTCGTCGGCATGTGTCTGACCGGAGGATTCGGGTTGGCGATGATGGTGGACGACTCGGTGGCCGCTCCCGTGCTCAGTCAGCCGGCCAACCCGCTCCCGCTCGGCAAGGCCCGCCAGGCCGCCCTCGGCTTGTCGGAGGCAGACCTGGCGGCGGTGCGGAAGCGGGCAGCCGAGGGTTGCCAGGTGCTCGGGTTGCGTTTCACGTCCGATGCGGCGGTGCGGCGTACCCGGTTCGAGGCCTTGAGCGACCTGTTGGGAGACAAATTCATAGCGATCGAGATCGACTCCTCGAAGGGGAATCCGCATGGAATCAAGCGGTCGGCTCACTCGGTCCTGACCGAGGAGCTCGTCGACCAGCCAGGGCATCCCACCCGGGAAGCCCTCGAGCGGGTGCTGGCGTTCCTCGACGAGCGTCTGCGCGTCTAGCCCGAGCCCCCGAGCGGCGCGAACAGGTCGACGGGGTTGTCGTCGGGATCTCTCACCACCGCGTATCGTTGGCCCCAGAAGGCGTCCCACGGCTGCTTGTGACTCACATAGCCGGCGGCGGTGAGCTCGGAGTGAAGCGCGTCCACTTCGGTGGGGGAGTCGCACCGGAACGCCAGACCGATCCGCTGGCCACCCACCGGCGCCGTCCAATCGGGGTCGAAGCTCTGGATGACCTCGACCGTGTCCCAGGCAACCCGAAGCCCGCCGGCGGTCGATTCAACATGGCCTTCCGTGTCGGCTTCGGCGGGGATATCGAACCCGAGGCGGCGGTAGAAGGCGAGCGACACCGCCATGTCCTGCACGATGATTCCGACCAGATCGAGGCGCGGTGGCATGGAGCGAGTCTATGTCCGGTCAGTCGGAGATGTCTGTCAGCAATTGACCGTTGACGCAGACGATCTCAACTTCAGTTTCGTCTTCGCCGGCCTCGAAGTCGACGCGCACTTTCGAGGGACCTCTGGAATCGATTTCCAGCTTCCATCCCGAAAGCGGAATCGCGCCGGCGAACTCAATCGTGTCTGGTCCGGTGCAGGCTGCCGAGACCTGGCCACCGGTCACGAAGAAAGTCCCCGAATCCAGGGAAGGGGGGCTGGTGGTGGTAGTGGTCGTAGAGGTCGTAGTGGTTGGTGACGGCACCGACGTGGTAGTCGCGGCAATCGTCGTGGTCGTCGCCACGCTGCTCCCAGGTGCGGAGGAAGTCGAGCCGGAGGATGATGGGATCGTGGTGGTGGTAGCGGGAACGGTGGTCGGCGGGATGGGGTCGCCCGGCGGAGCGGTGGTGGGGCCTTGCGAGGACTGGTCGGCAAGCGCGACGGGAACCTGGACCGGGACTTCGACGGCCCGGTCGGCAACGAGTCCCACCGCCTGTGAGGCCACGCCGACTGCCAGGGCGGTGGCCAGCAACCAGGCGGCGATGAGGCCGATCCGATTCTTCATCATGGCGAGTATGGCCCGGTTCGAGATAAGGGTGGGTTAAGACTGCCCTAAGAACGGTCGGCCTGGAGGCAGGGGGGTTTATCGTGGGCGCATGGCCTCCATCCTGCTCATCGAGGACGACCAAAGGATTCGCGAGGCCCTCGCCCGCGCGCTCGCCCAGCGTGGACACGACGTACGAAGCTCGGCCAGCGGCCTCGCCGGGGTCGAGGATGCTCTGGCTGAGGCGGTTGACCTGGTCGTTCTCGACCTCGGGCTCCCGGATCTCGACGGGCTCGATGTACTCAAGATGATCCGGTCGGTGTCGCCGGTGCCGGTGGTCATCGCAACGGCTCGCGACGAGGAGGCCGAGATTGTCCGGGCCCTCGACGCTGGAGCCGACGACTACGTCGTCAAGCCCTTCTCCTCCGATCAGCTCGACGCCCGCATCCGCGCCGTTCTCCGCCGCCTCGGTACTGAAGAGGAGTCGGGGCCGATCGTGGTGGGCGACCTCTCGATCGATCCCCAGTCGCGCGATGCATCATTGGCCGGCAAACCGCTCGAACTGTCCCGCCGGGAGTTCGACCTGCTCCTGTTTCTCGCCCGCCGGGCCGGAGCGGTTGTCGGGAAGCGGGAGATACTTGCCGAGGTGTGGCGCCAGCCGTACGGAGGGGCAGACAAGACGGTTGATGTGCACATCTCATGGCTTCGTCGCAAGCTGGGCGAGTCCGCCGCCGAGCCCCGCTTTCTGCACACCGTGCGCGGGGTCGGCATCAAGCTGGTCGATCCCGGCTCGTGAGACGCCGGCTCATTGGACTGGCCGGGGCGGTCGCCGCCATGGTGGTGGTGGCGTTTCTGGTGCCGCTCGCCTTTCTGGTGCGAGACCTGGCCCGGGACCGGGCGCTGTCGACCGCCGAACGCAACACCCAGATCGTTGCTCAGAACCTGTCGCTGGTCCCGGCCGGCGACGTAGCTCGGATTGAGGCTGTTCTCGCCACTGTGGCAGCCCGGTCCGAGGAACTCATGTCGGTGGTCCTCAGTGATAACTCGGTGGTGGGGGCCGAGTTCGAGGTTGGCGAGATCGAGTTGCGCGCCCGCCTCGGCGAGTCAATTACTACGCCGGTCACCGGAGGTGCGGCCGTCGTCGTCCCGGTGGTGCAGGCAGAGGGGACGCCGCTGGTTGTGCGCTCCTTTGTTCCGGGTGAGATCCTCACCAAGAACGTCTGGCCGATCATCTTGCTGCTTGGCGTGGTCGGGCTGGTCCTCATGCTCATCGCGGTGGGGGTGGCTGATCGCATGAGTCGTTCGCTGGTCGAGCCCGTTCAGGAGCTCTCGGAGGCAGCCGCCCGGGTGTCGCTTGGCGATCTGGCGGCTCGGGTCGAGCCGGCCGGCCCTCCGGAGGTCGTGGAGGTGGGGTCTGCTTTCAATCGGCTGGTGGAGCGGATCGGTTCGCTGCTCTCTTCCGAGCGGGAGTCGGTCGCCGACCTGGCCCACCGCCTCCGCACGCCGCTGACCGCGCTGCGGCTCGACGTCGAAGCACTCGAAGACCCGATGATGGCGGCCCGCCTGGAAGAGGACGTTGACGCGCTTGAGCGGACGGTGGATTTCGTAATCGAGCAGGCCAGGCGGCCGGTCCGGGAAGGCGTCGGAACCACCACCGATCTCGGAGTCGTCGCCAGAGAGCGGGTCACCTTCTGGGGGCCGCTGGCGGAGGATCAGGGCCGGAGATGGGAGATCTCCGTCGCTCCCGGCTCCCACCCGGTCGCCGTCAACGCAACCGATTTGGCGGCAGCTATCGACGCCCTGATCGGGAACGTTTTCGATCACACCCCCGTCGGCACCGGCTTCGCGGTGGTTGTAACCGGCGGAGCGGCCGGCCCGCGGCTGATCGTCATGGACGAAGGTCCCGGGTTCTCTCATTCATGGGTGATCGAGCGCGGCACCAGCACCCGTCAGTCGACGGGACTCGGTCTCGATATTGCTCGCTCAACCGTGGAAGCAGCCGGGGGAGTGCTGACACTTCCGGAGGATCCCGGCGGAGCCCAGGTCGCGCTCGAGTTCCCCGCCGCCGACCGCCACCCGTACGGCCGTGAGACGCCAATCCGGGGATGGCCAGGAGTCCAACCGTGAGTGCCAGAACGTATCGCATTCGGTCCTTCATCCGCGTGTCCTTCTCTTTGGTGGCCCGACCATCGGCCAAAGCCGATCAAGGCCGTGCTAAGGCACCTGTAAGGGTCGGCTAGTCCCTCAAGGGAGTCCGCTACGTCGACGTGTGAGGCGGACATCCGGCGGCATGGCCTACACTTCGATCACACAAACCAAGGGTTCGCATGATTGCTGCAATTGGACTCGGATGGGGTGAGGCCATCGTGGTCCTCGTCGTTCTACTCGTGCTGTTTGGCGCCAAGCGTCTGCCCGAGCTGGCCCGCTCGCTCGGAGGCTCGGTCAAGGAGCTTCAAAAGGGCCTCGAGGAGGGCCTCGCCGACGATGAGGAATCCGAGGAAACGAAGAGCTAGGCCCTTCTACCGCTGCCTCCAGGTTGTTCCCGCAGCTTCCTTCCCCCCGCCGCGGGGACTGAGGCTATCTGACCCAGACGCGACCGAGAGACGAGCCGTATGGGGAGGAGCCCGTCTCTCAGTTCGTCTCAGAACCCGAACAGGAGATGAATCTCCAGTGCTCTGAGTTCGCCATCGGTGGCGATAACGATGCGAGTATCCCCGATCCGTATTCACCTCCCTAGGGCCGAAAGTCCTTCCTTTCGGGACCGGGACGCGACTGAGGGACAGGCCGTGGGGGAGGTGCCCGTCCCTCAGTGATTGTTCTTGTCAGGTGAAGAGCAGCTGGGCGCCCTCGTTGAGCTCCATGAAGTCGCCGGCCGAGATGATGTCTTCGACTCCCTCGAAGAAGTCATCCTCATCCAGGCCCATCATGTCGACCGACATCCGACAGGCCCACATCGTGACGCCCATCTCGTGCAGCATCTCCATGAACTCGGGAACGTCGGGGACGTCCAGGTCCGAGATCTGTTTCCTCATCATCTTGGTTGCCATCGTCGCCATGCCCGGCATCGGGGCCAGCGCCTGTGGGATCGGCATCGAGGTGTTGCCGACCGGAGTAACGGCCAGCTTGTCCATCTTCTGCTTGGTGATGACATCCATCCCCCAGAAGGTGAAGAACAAATGGGTATCGATCCCTTCGGCGGCGGCCGCGTTCGCCATGATCAGGCTGGGGTAGGCCCCGTCGAGGGTTCCCTTGCTGACAACAATGCAGAGCTTGCGATCTGACTCAGTATCGAATCTGTCCATGATGGCTCCTACACGCAGCCCTTGGGCTTGGGTACGCCGGACACGTAGCTCATCTTCTTGGCCGGCTTCTTGGGGAACAGCGCGAACAGCTGCTTGGTCGGGACGCCGGTTTCGGTTGAGACCCGGCGCAGCGTCGGGCTCTCACCCTTGGCGTCGAAGTCGGTGCGGCAGAACTTGATGACCGTCCAGTGGTCCTCGGTCAGTTCATCGACGCCGACCTGTGAAGCCAGTTCACCTGCCATGTCTTCGGTCCAGACGTTGGGATCGACGAAGAAGCCCTCCTCGTCTACCTGGACCTCGGTCCCGGCGATTGTCTCGGTTGCCATGTGTTCCTCCTATCAGGATTTGGCTAGTTGGTTGGGTCTTCCCCGCCCATGGTGCGGAGCATCCCGAGTAGCCGGGCGAGGCCGCGCTTGACCTCGGGATCACGCATCTGGCGGGCGAGCTTGAGCAAGGAGGTCGATTCGACGTCGGCTTCCTCCATCGAGTCGACGGTGCGGCGGAGCATCGTCATCACTTCGGGCTGGGTCATCTGCTTGACGGTGTCGAGGATGAGCACGATGTTGTCGCCCAGGGCCCGGATGTCTGCTTCGTCATAGGCGGTCACGACTCGATCGAAGACTCCGAACCCTTCTTTGGCAAAGGTGAAATAGCCGCGCTGCTCGAGATCGGCGAGGCGTTCGGTGATTGCCAGGAAGGCATCGCCCGTCAGCGGCATGATGTCTTCGAGCAGAACATGACCCGCCTGGAGTTGGGCGAGGGTGGCGTCGAGCGTGTCGGCGCTCTCGGCGAATCGCTTGAGCAATCGCATCACCTTCACCATGTCGAGGTCGGTGGTGGCGAGCTCTTCGGTCACAGTGCCCATCGCCTGGGTGGCAATCGGGCTCAGATCCGAGATCAGCTCGGTCACAATCTCCCGTTGGGCGGCTTGCTGTCGGGCGTGGGCCGTCAGGAACTCGACATGTTCGGAGAGCCGGTCGAGCTTGGCTTCGAGTTGGAAGAGACGGTCGGTGTCGAGCATGGTGGTCACACGCCCACCTCTTCCTGGATCTTGCCGGCCAGCGACATCTGGGCTTCGAGTGGAAGCTCACGGCCCGGCAGGAGCAGGTTCCAGTAGGTCCACTTGAACATCATCTTGCCCCAGTGGTTGGCCTCGGTCTCCTTGAGCAGCGAGAAAGGGCCGATGCCCGGCAGCGGGTACTTGCCGGGCAGCGGCTCGGTGTCGTAGTTGAAGTCGATCAACAGTCCCTTGCCGAAGCCCGATTCGATGAAACAGTTGGCGTGTCCGTCGAAGCGCTCGGTCATGGGACGTCCCTCGATGTGGTTGGGGAAGTTCTCCGTGAACATTTCCACCGCGAAGTGGGCGACCGATCCGGCCTTTGAGGTGGGCAGGTCGGCGGCATCGCCCAGGGCAAAGATGTTGTCGTAGTCGGTCGACAGGAACGTGTGTTTGTCCACCGGGACATGATTGAGCTCGTTGCCGAGGCCCGAACGTTCGATGTATTCGGCTCCCATGTTGATGGGAATCACCACCAGCAGGTCGTAGGGGATCTCGCGTTCGTCGTAGGAGACGATGACCTTTCGCTCGGGATCAACCCGTTCCGGGTAGTAGTCCGTCTCGATGGCAATGTTCTTGCTTTCGAGCACGCCGGACAGGTGCTTGGCCGCCACCGGTTTGGTGAAGGCTTCGGAGGTCACCGTCGAGTACGTGATGTCGACCTGGTCGCGTATGCCGCGTTCGTGGAAGTAGGAGTCGGCCAGGAAGTTGAACTCGAGCGGGGCTACCGGGCACTTGAACGGGAGCTCCATCACGCTGACGACCAGCCTGCCGCCTTCCCAATCCTTGAAGGCTTCCCGCAGGGCGACGGCTCCGTCGACGGTGTAGAAGTCGTGGACCGTCTTACGCCACTCGTCCCCGATCAGACCGGGGGTCATGTCGGGACGCGGCTCGGTTCCGGTGGCGATCACGAGCTGGTCGTAGTCCAGGATGTTCCCGCCGGCCAGGTACACCTGGCTGGCCTCCGGGTCCACCCGGTCGATTTCCGAAACAATCAGATCGACTCCGGAGGGTATGAACCGCTGCTTCGGCTTGACTACATCCTGTTTCGTGTACACGCCGAAGGGAATGAATAGAAAACCGGGCTGGTAGTAGTGGGTTTCGTCTTGATCGACGATCGTGATCTGCCACTCCTCACCGAGAACGGGACGGAGCTTGTTGACCACCATCGTTCCGGCGGTGCCGGCGCCGAGGACGACGAGCTTGTTCACGAGGGCACTCCTTTGCTGGTTGAGCCGGCCAGCGACGCGATGGTGTCGAGACGATCGACGAGTCGCGAGCGCTCGCGGGCGATACGGGAAAACAGGCTGCTGATGCGGGGGAGGTATTCGAGGACCCAGGCCTGGTGGCTCCGATCGAGGTAGAAGACCTCATCGATGTGTTCGGCGATGCTGTCGGCGGGAACCCCCAGCTCGGCCGCGAGTCCGCGGACCTGGTCGGCGGCCGGTGGCCACTCCGAGGGGGCGATCCCTCCCATGACGACGATGCCCTTGAGTTCGGGACCAACCCGGATGAACCCCGGCGCACATTCAAAGCCCAGGGGGGTAGGCCGGAAACGGGGGATTCGATCCGGGTCGGCGCCGAGCTCGCGCCAGGTGTCCGCGCACAGCGGGTGGGTGGCAGGGTTGTTGTGCACATACTTGAACAAACCGCACGGATTGGCAGGCTCGATGAGGGGTTGGCCGTCGAGGTCGGTTACCAGCACCATCACCCCGAAGATGCTGCCGAGCAGGTCGGCGAGGGGTTTGGCGACGCCGGGAAGCAGCAGGTCGGCCAGGTCTCCAAAGGCTTGTTCGGCTTCGGGGGTGGGCTGGCCGCCGGCCAGCCAGGCTTCGATCTCACGAGCCGGAAAGCGCCATTGGCGGCCGACCTTGATGGCCGGCAGCCTGCCGGATTCGGCCATCCGGTAGATGGTCGAGCGGTCGACGTTGATGAGCTCTTGGAGATCCTTGGTGGTGAGCATGTTGCTCATCGGTGCCTCCCGTGCCTCTTTCTGCATCTTCTGCATGTCCTGAGTATCGGCTGGCTGCAGAAGCACTCACTAGGGCCGAAAGTCACACTTTGTGAATCTTTTCACATAAGTGCTTCGATTTCTCCACCGGGGGTCTTGGGTCTTGGGTCTTGGTGCTCGACGAGGTAAGCCGCCAGCTCTGGGGAGAGTCCGATGCTGTTGCGTGGCATCGGAGGAGTCTATTGGGCGGGCGTCGGCGGCCGGCGATCCCACCAGGGTTTGGCGGTTTCCAGCTGCCCGGCCAACCCCAGCAACATCTCTTCTTCGCCGAAGCGGCCAAGGAAGTGGGAGCCGATCGGGAGCCCGGTGTCGTTCCAGTGGAGGGGAACCGTCATGGCCGGGAATCCGGTGAAGTTGGCCAGCGGTGTGAACGACACGTACTCCACCAGCTGCTCGATGAGATCGTCGAGGTCGATCTCCTGGTCGATTTCGCCGGTCCGTACCGGTGGGGTGCCGAGCACCGGCGAGAGAAACAGGTCGACGCGTTCGAGGAAGTCGGCCGCCTCGTATGTGATGGCCTGCAAGTCCCCGTAGGCCTTGGCGAGTACGCCGGAGCGGGTGGAGTTTGCTCGTTTGGCGAGCGCCCAGGTGAAGGGCTCGAAGGCCGGCTGCTTGGACTTGCGGCTGTCGAGCCGGGCGATGAGCCGCATGGCGCGCCAGTCCCCAAGCTTGCGGAGGATCCGGCCGGCGAGCTGCTCGTTTGCCTCTTCCAGGATCAGCTGGAACACGCTGGCGGGCACCGCCTCCCACAGCAGGAGGAACGAGGCAGCCATCTGGTCGCCATCCACCGCCGGGCGGTCCTCGAGGACCTCGTGGCCGAGCTCCTCGCACAGGCGGGCGGTGGCGAGCACGCCCTCGGCCACGTCGGGGTGGACCCGCCGCCCGCGGAAGTCGTGGATGGTGTAGGCGATGCGAAGCCGCGCCGGGTGGCGCCGGGCCGCCTCGGCGAAGGAGCCGGCCGGCGAGGGAGCATGCCATCGATCACCGTGGACGGCCCCGTGCACCGCGTCGAGCAACCGGGCACTGTCCCGGACGCTCCGGCTCACACCCAGGCCGACCGGCAGGCCATCGGGCCCCGAGAGAGGACGCTGCGGCGTGCGGCCCCGGGTCGGCTTGAGCCCGAAGAGCCCACAGGCGGAGGCGGGAATCCGGATCGATCCGCCTCCGTCGCTGGCATGGGCCATCGGGACCATCCCGGAGGCGACGGCTGCTGCCGCCCCGCCGCTGGAGCCGCCGGGTGAGTGAGCCAGGCTCCAGGGATTGGCCGTCGGCCCGTAGAGGGTCGGTTCGGTGGACGGCAGCAGACCAAACTCGGGCGTGTTGGTTCGCCCGAGACTGATGAGGCCGGCCGCCCGGAAGCGTTCGATCAGCGCCGAGGTGGTGTCGGCTCGATAGTCACGGAAGAACACCGAGCCGAACGCCACCTGCTCTCCCTCCTCGAAGGCGAGGTCCTTGATGAGGAAGGGAACTCCGGCGAACGGCCCCTCCGGCACCGGCCCGGCCGCCTGGCTGCGGGCGTCGGCAAACCGGGGCCGGATGACGGCGTTGATGGCGGGGTTGCGGGCCGTGATGCGGTCGAGGGCGGCTTCGACCAGTTCGCCCGGGTGGACCTGGCGTTGGGAGACCAGATCGGCCAGGCCGGTTGCATCGTGCTGCTCGTAGTCGGCGAAAGGCTCGAAGAGAGTCACTCGGGGAGCCTACGGCCCGTCAGCGACGAGCCTGCCGCGTGACGCCATCGCCCGGGCGCCAGGACTCGGCGACCAGCTCGTCCCCGACAACTCGTACGAGAATCGCCCCTGTCAGGTCTATTCGGTAGAGCGCCATCTCGTGCGGTGGGGGACCGGGGTCTGGCAGGGCGGCCGCGAAGTCGTTGATCGTCGCTTCGTCATGGATTCTCTCGGCGGTTCCTCGTAACCGGGCATCGGGCTCGTCCAATTCGAGATCGGTTGGGGCGCTGTGCAGCTCGAAGCGGGGATCGCGGTCGAGGTCGGCGCCCTTGGCCGAATCCGGCATCATGCCCAACCACGCGTCGTCCTGCCAGAACCAGATTTCGATCCCGCTGATTCGCGGTGAACCATCCCGCCGCAAGGTCGCCAGCAGGCAGTGCTTGTGGTGGGTGAAGCGTTCGCGGACGATTCGGGCAAGCTCCGGTGCTTCCTGTGAGAGCCGGCTCCAGCTCGCCACTCGGACCGAGAGTGGATCTTCCATAGACCTACCCTATTGGGAGTTCCCGGCGGCGGCGACAAGCGGCTCGCCTAAAGTAGGGAAAACCGTGCTAACCGAGGAGGTCTGAGGCGTGGAACCGGATCGGATCCGCAATGTCGTACTAGTTGGTCACAGCGGGTCCGGGAAGACCTCGGTCGCCGAAGCGCTCATGTTTGCGGCAGGTGTCACCACCCGCCTCGGCAACGTGACCGACGGTAACACCGTCACCGACTACGAGCCCGAGGAGATCAACCGCCAGAGCTCGATCAACCTCGCCGTCGCCCCCTTCGACTGGCACGGTTACAAGATCAATGTCATCGACACGCCCGGCTACTCCGACTTCATCGGGGAGGTGCGTTCGGCGCTGCGAGCCGCCGATCTGGCCCTGTTTGTGATCTCGGGTACCGACGGCGTCGAAGTCCAGACCGAAGTGATCTGGAAGCTGGCTGAGGAAGAGGGCATTGCGCGCGCGTTCTTCATCAACAAACTCGACCGCGAGCGATCTAACTACGCGCGAGTGCTGGCCGAGCTCAAGGAAGCCTTCGGAACCAGCGTGGCTCCGGTGGAGATGCCGATTGGCTCCGAGGCCGACCTGCGTGGTGTGGCCGGCATCGTTTCCGAGCACGCCTTCTTGTATGAAGGTGGCAAGTGGAAGGGGACCGAGGTCGATCCGCCAGAGGAACTCCAGGCGGAGATCGAGGAGGTCCACACCGCCCTGGTTGAAGCCGTCGTCGAAAATGACGAGGAGCTGCTGGAGGCGTATTTCGAAGGCACCATGCCGACCCCGGAGCAGCTGGTGGAAGGGCTCCGGCACGGGATCGCCGACCGCTCCATCTACCCCGTCTTGTGCGGCTCGGCCACCGAACTGATTGGCATCGATCGTCTTGCCGATCTCATCATTCGGGACGGCCCCTCACCGCTCGACCGGCCGATGCCCCCGATTCACGGGGAGGACGAGTTCAAGACCGATCCGAACGGCCCGGTTGAGGCCTACGTTTTCAAGACCATCTCCGATCCGTATCTGGGCAGGATCTCACTGTTCCGGCTTTTCTCGGGCACGATCAAGGCCGACATCGTGTTGGGCAATCCGCGGGTGGGGGCCAACGGCAAGCTGCACAACCTGTTCTTCATGCAGGGCAAGGAGCATGACAACACCAACGAGGTGTCGTGCGGTGACATTGCCGCGGTGGCCAAGCTGGAGACTGTGTTGTCGGGTGACACCCTGCGGGCTCCGGGCTCGGATGTGGTTATCGACCCGGTGACCATTCCATCGCCGAATATGTGGCTGGCGGTTGCACCGAAGACCACCCACGACGAGGAGAAGCTCTCCACCGCGCTTGCCAAGGCGGTGGAGGAGGACACCGCGCTCTCGCTGGAGCGCCGGTCCGAGACCAACCAAACCGTGCTGGCCGGCCAGGGCGACATTCATCTCGAGATGGCGCTGGCCCGCATGGCCCGCAAATTCGGTGTCGAGGTCACCACCGAGGTGCCGAAGGTTCCCTACCGGGAGTCGATTCGGGGCCGGGCCGAAGTTGAGGGCAAGCACAAGAAGCAGTCCGGAGGACGCGGACAATTCGGGGTGGCGTTCGTGAGATTCGAGCCGCATCCCGACGGCGCCGAATATGAGTTCGTTGATGCCATCAAGGGCGGCTCAATACCGAAGGCTCTCATCCCGGCGGTGGATCGGGGTATTCAGGAGGCGCTCGCTCGCGGCCTGGTCGCCGGCTATCCGGTGGTGGGGGTGAGGGCCACCGCTTATGACGGCAAATTCCACTCGGTGGACTCCGATGAGATGTCGTTCAAGATGGCCGGCATCCAGGCGGTGAGGGGGGCTGCTCCCAACCTGCAGCCCATCCTGCTCGAGCCGCTCGTCACGCTCAAGGTCACGGCGCCGGAAGCGTACATGGGCGACATCATTGGCGATCTCAACTCCAAGCGAGGGCGGGTCGGCGGCATGGATGCGCTCGGGAGGATGCGAGTTGTCACCGCCGAGGTCCCGCTTGGCGAAGTCCAGCGGTATACCATCGATCTGCGCTCCATCACCGGTGGCCGTGGCTCGTTCGAGCTCGAGTTCTCCCAGTACGAGGAGATGCCCCCCCAGGAGGCCCAAAAGGTGATCGCAGCTCACGAAGCCGAGAACGACTGAATCTCCATTCGATTTCTTGGCCCGCCCTTCGAGCTGTGTCGTTTTGCGGGGCCAAGAAATCGAGTGCTACCGCCGGACCTGAGCTAATCGACGGCCGGCGCCGCCGGCGCCAGGCCCAGCGAAACCACGATGACTAGCGCGAGGCTTCTGTCGGGTGGCGGGTAGCGGGCAACGATTCTTAGCTGGTAGCTGGGTTAGTTCCACCGGTGGTTGGCTGTCCTGCTCTATAAGTCCAGCATGATCGCCGAGTGATCTGAGCCGGGGATGGGGATCACCCAGAGGTCGGAAACCGTGATCTTCTCGACGAACACGTGGTCGATGCGGAGCAGACGTGGCCAGCGGGCAGTCGGACCCCAGGTGCGACGGGGGTACCGTCCGAAGCGTCGGGCCACGGTGCGGTGGACGTCTTCGAACCGGCTGGCCAGCCGGCGATAGAGCGGCCACACGGGGGTCGAGTTCATGTCACCGAGCACCATGCGGGGACGGTCGGGGGCCGTTGCCAGATAGTCGTCGAAGCCGGCCAGTTGGCGACGGCGGGCGAAGTGGGCGTGGATCGCCCGGCGGGGCCCGGGGGCGGCGAAATGCAGGTTCATGATCTCGAGGGGCTCGGAGAGCATCGGCCAATCGCCGGGGTCGAGGAGGGCGATCAAGCCTCCTTTGTGAAAGAGCTCGAGCTCGGTCACCTTTCCCGGCCGGTTGAGGGCTATCCCCATGCCGCGGAAGTCGTGGGCCGGGCTCAGCTCACCGTAGGGGTAGAGCTCGGCGAGGCGGTCGGCGGCTGCCGGGTTCAACTCCTGGGTGCACACCACGTCGGGGTCGAAATGCTGAACCCGTTCGGCGAAAGCGGCGGCATCCACGTGGTCGGCCCACAGGTTGGCCGTCATTATTCGAAGACGTTCCATCTTGTCTCACATCGGCCAGAGAACGCTCAACCTGAGGGCTACGCGCCACTGTCGGCCGTAGCCCCAATCCGTCCGACCCACCGCTGTTTGCCTACCGCAGATTGCGTACTGCCTATTGCCTGCAACCATTTTGCATCAAACCTCACCTTCGTGTTGGCTGGCCGGCGTGAAGATCGGAATTCAGCTTCCGGAGATCGAGCGCGAGGTTCGCTGGCCCGAAGTGCAGGAGATGGTGCTGCTCATCGAGGAAGCCGGGTTCGACTCGATCTGGGTGGGTGACCATCTTCTCTACCGGGCGCCTCATGTCGGAGTCGCCGGGCCGTGGGAGGCGTGGACACAGATGGCGGCGATCGCCGCGCTCACCGAAAGGGTGGAGTTCGGTCCGCTGGTCGCTTCAACGTCGTTTCACAGCCCGGCGATGCTCGCCAAGAAAGCGGCCACCATCGACGAAATCAGCGGTGGGCGCCTCATACTCGGCCTCGGGGCCGGCTGGAACGAGACCGAGTACCGGGCGTTCGGCTTCCCGTTCGACCACCGGGTGAGTCGATTCGAGGAGGCGTTCACCATCATTCGGACGCTGTTGCGCGAGGGCGAGATTGATTTCGAAGGCGATTACTACACCATTCGTGATTGTGAGATCGTTCCCCGCGGACCCCGGGCCGAGGGGCCGCCACTGATGATCGGGTCGCAGGGGCCCAGAATGCTCGCCATCACCGCTCCCTACATGAATCAATGGAACGGCTGGCACGCCTGGTTCGGGAATGAACCGAGCCGGTTGAGCCCGATTCTGAACGCCGTCGACTCCGCCCTGCTGGAGGCGGGGCGCGACCCGTCCCAGGTCGAAAAGACGGCGGCCGTTCTCATCCAATTCAGCGGAGGAACCGGACGGATTGCCGGCGATCCCAGCCGGGGCGTGTCGGTTCCGCTCACTGGTACCCCCGAGGAGATGGTCGCCAAATTGGGTGAATATGGGTCGCTGGGGGTAAAACACCTGCAAGTTGTGCTCGATCCGATTAATGTCGCATCGATTACGCAAATGGCGGAAGTTCTCACGGGCGTGAAATCTCTGTAATTGGGGAACATATCTGGTCCGAAGACCGTTATTACCCCGGATAACATTGTGAAGCCGTTCACAACCACTCAGAGTGGTGCGATAGCAGCCGCCCTTTAGGAGGGGCAATCATGGTTACAGCTCAGCGACAGGTCAGCGGCGCGGTAGACGACGTTACGTACTACCTCAACAACATCGCGCGCCATGATCTGTTGACCGCGGAAGACGAGGTCATGCTCGCCCAAGCCATCGAGGCAGGACGAGCTGCCAGCACGCGCCTCGAAACCGAGAAGCGGATCCCTCAGAAGGAGCGGGTCATGCTTCAACGTGAGGTGCGAGCGGCCGAGGACGCCCGCAACCGGTTCCTCAACTCCAACCTGCGCCTGGTAGTCGCCCACGCCCGGAAGTTCCGAGGCGCCGAGGGCATCGACTTCATTGACCTCATTCAGGAAGGCAACCTCGGGCTGATCCGTGCGGTGGAGAAGTTCGAATGGCGGAAGGGCTTCAAGTTCTCGACCTACGCCTCGTGGTGGATTCGCCAGGCTCTGAGCCGTGCCGTCACCGAGAAGTCCCGGACGATCCGGGTTCCCGGACGCTTGTCCGACGCGGCGGCCACCGTCCATGCGATCAAGAACCGGCTCCAGGCCGAACTGGGCCGCGATGCCACTATCCCTGAGCTCGCCGAAGAGAGCGGTCTCAGCGAAGCCCACGTCGAAGAGGCACTGGCGGTGAAGGACTCGGTGAGCCTCGAGAGCCCGGTAGGTGAAGACGGCGCCATGCTTGGTGACTTCGTAATGGTTGAGGACGATGACAACGACCCGGTGATCCGGGCCGAGAGCCTTGCCGTCGGTGAGGACCTCCGTCAGGCGATCAATCGGCTGCCCGCCCGGGAGCGTCGGATTCTCTTGCTGCGCTACGGCTTCGTAGACGGAGAACCGAAGGCTCTGCCCGACATCGGCGCCGAACTCAACCTGACTCCGGAGCGGATTCGCCAGATCGAGAAGGTGGCTCTCTGCCGCCTCCGTCACCCCAGCTTCGGAATGAGTGAAGAAGCTCTTCTCTAGCCGGCGAGCCGACTAGAGAAGAAGCCCACCGCCCACCGCGTGCCGCCCACCGGAAGAGAGGCGCGTTCCCCATCTGCTTTGCGAGTAGCCGGCAGCTTGTCTCGGTGGGCGGTTGGCGGTGGGCAGCAGCGATCTCTTTCTCAGCTAACTCTTACCCATTAGTTGCAATACTTAAAGGGGAACCAACGTTCCCTAGGTGGATAATGCGCTCAACATTCACGCTCGGCCGCATCGGCGGTGTAAAAGTGGGGATCAACTGGACGGTGCTGGTCATCGCCGGGTTGATCACGCTTTCGCTTGCCGGTGGCATCCTTCCCGCCACGGTGGAGGGCCGGTCCGAGGTGGAGTACCTCGTCGGCGGGATCATCGGAGCTCTCGGCCTGCTGGTCTCGATTCTTGCCCATGAGCTGGGTCACGCCCTCATGGGCCGCCGCCACGGGCTCAAGGTCGACTCGATAACGCTGTGGTTGTTCGGTGGTCTCGCCCAGCTGGAGGGCGAGCTGCCGAGCGCCCGGGTCGAGGCGAAGGTGGCGGGCATTGGGCCGGCAATCAGCCTGTTCGTCGGCGTGGTCGGCATCGGGGCCGCCTTCCTCATCGGAACCACCACGCTGACCGGCGCTCTGGTCGGGTGGCTGGGATTGGTGAACCTGGTGCTGGCAATCTTCAACCTGCTCCCCGGCGCCCCCCTCGACGGCGGCCGGCTGCTCCATGCGTTCATTTGGGGGCGGACGGGTGACCGTCACCGGGCAACCCGTTCGGCCAGCAACGCCGGCCGTTTCATTGGGTTTGGCCTCATCGGGATCGGACTGCTCGAATTCCTCCTCGGCAGCGTGGTTGGCGGCATGTGGACCGCCACCATCGGATGGGTACTCGTCACCGCCGCCTCGGCTGAGGCACGCCACAGTGCCACCGAATCAGGCCTCGATGGGCTGACGGTTCACCAGCTGATGGAGCCGATGACCAGCGTGCCGGATTGGCTGGTGGTCGAGGAATTCGTGCTCCGCTACGTGGTCCCCAGCCGGCAGACTGTGTTCTTGCTGACCGGGTTCGACGGGCGGCCCAGCGGTTACGTGACCTTGAAGGATCTCAGCAAGGTGGGCCAGGACGACCGTCTCATCCAGCCCGTCCGGCGCTACGCTCGCTCGCTCGCCGACGTGCCGGTGGTGTCGCCCACCGAGCCGGCCAAGGGCATCGTCAGTGCTCGCCAGGCCGTCGTCAGCCCGGTGCTTGCGCTGGTCGTCGAAGGAGGCGACCCGGTCGGCATCATCACCCGCCGGGGCGTGTCGGCCGCCATCGAGCGGGCCAGACTGATGGAGGACATTCGGCGTAATCGCGGATAGCGCAGCAGGGCGCGCGACAATACGGCATGGACGACAAACCCTGGTCACGCTTGCGGGCATGGCTCTACTCACTGCTCTTCCGGTCACCCAAGTCAAACGAACTCGTGGTCCGCTTGGCCGACCTGTCGAGGTCGGACCGGGCGCTCGACATCGGATGCGGCCCCGGCGCTGCGGTGAGGCTGGCCGCCGGCATCGTGGCCGAGGGTGAGGCAGTGGGAGTCGATCGTGCCGAGGCCATGGTCGACATTGCCCGCCGCCGTTCGACCGATTTCGACAACATCCGGTTCGAAGTCGGCTCGGCAGAGAGGCTCCCTTTCGCCGACGGCACCTTCACGGTGGCGTGGACCGCCCACTCCTTCCATCACTGGGAGGACCGGGCCCGGGGTCTCGCCGAGATGCGACGAGTGCTGGAAGGCGGCGGCCGGGCGTTGATTCTCGAGCAGGACGGCAAGAAGCACGGGCTGACCGACTCCCAGGCCGCCGAGGTCATCGCTGACATGGAAGGCGTCGGATTCCGGGATGTCGCCATCGTGAAGGTGGACAAGCAGGTTGTCGTCTCGGGCGTTTGCGGGCCACCTAACCTCGACTCATGACCACCGATCCGGTTCGTGGCATCTTCACCAACCGCACCCTCAACCTCAGGTCCATCAAGGCCATCGGATACGACATGGATTACACCCTGATCCACTACCGCACGGATGATCTGGAGCACCGTGCCTATGACATCACCCGGGAGCGGCTGGCGGCGAGGGGATGGCCGGTCGACGATCTGGTATTCGACCCCACCAGCGTGGTGCGCGGCCTGGCCGTCGACCTCGAGCTGGGCAATCTGGTCAAAGCAACCCGCTTCGGGTACGTGATCCGCGCCTCACACGGCACCCGGATGCTCACCTACGACGAGGTGCGCAATGCGTACTCGGGAACGCTCATCGATCTGGCCGAGAGCAGATACGAGTTCATGAACACCCTCTATTCGTTGTCGGAGGGCAACCTGTTCGCCCAACTGGTCGATCTGTACGATGCCGGCCGTCTGCCGGGGGTTCGCAGCTACTACGAGGTGGCCGATGCCGTGCAGCAGGCGCTCGACCGCACCCACGTCGATGGAACGCTCAAAGCCGAGATCCATGCCGATCCGGACCGGTACGTCGTACCCGACCCGGAAGTGGTCAGGGCCCTGCTCGACCAGCAGCATGCCGGCAAACATCTGATGCTCATCACCAACGCCAACTGGGAGTTCGCCGACCAGATGATGAAGCTGGCCTTCGACCCGTACCTGCCGGGAGCCATGACCTGGCGGGATCTGTTTGCGACCATCATCGTGTCGGCCGGCAAGCCGGGGTTCTTCTCCCACGACCACCACTTCTACCGGGTGGTGGACGAGGAAAACGCGTTGCTCCGTCCTCATCGCGGCAAGCTCGAGGACGGCTCGGTGTATTACGGGGGGAATGCCACCCAGCTGGAGGAGAGCCTCGGCCTGTCCGGCGATGAGATTCTCTACGTCGGCGATCACCTCTTCGGTGACGTGCATGTGTCCAAGTCGATGTTTCGCTGGCGGACCGCTCTGATTCTGCGGGAACTGGAGGCAGAGTTGCGGGCGATCGTCGGCTTCCAGCAGAGCGAAGACACGCTGACGGCACTCATGGCCGAGAAGGCCGACCTCGAGCACCGGCGGGCCCGGCTCCGGCTGGAAGCGCTGCGCGTCGAGTTCGGCTCGGGCGAGGGCGGCACCGGGGCCGCCGAACTCGGCGAGGAGTTGGAGGCGCTGCAATCACTGATCGTCGCCCTCGACGATCAAATCGCTCCCTTCGCGCGGGCTTCGGGCCAGCTGGGCAATGCCACCTGGGGGCCGATCATGCGAGCCGGGAACGACAAGAGCCTCTTCGCCCGCCAGGTCGAGCGCTACGCCGACGTGTACACCTCGCGGGCCTCGAACTTCCTGATGGAGACGCCGTTCGCCTTCCTGCGAGCGCCCCGGGGGTCACTACCGCACGACGGGTAGCAGGTCAGCGGTTGCCATTGCGTGGGAGACAATCGAGTGGGCGTGTCGGTATTGGTCCCGAGGACCTGCCCACGGTTAACCGAGTTCGCGTTCTCTAGGCTTGCCCGATGGGATTCCGCTGCAATTCGTGTGGCTCGGACGTGCCGGGCGGGGCCCGATTCTGTCCAACTTGCGGGTCGGCCGTAGCCAGCAGCTGTCCGAGTTGTGGAACCGAAACCCCGGAGGGTGCTTCGTTCTGCCCTTCGTGTGGCCATGCGCTTGTCGGGGAGGACTCCACTTCAGATGAGGTGGCGGTGTCGACCGAAGCACGCAAGGTGGTGTCGGTGCTGTTTGTCGATATGGTCGGGTTCACTTCGGATACCGAACGGGCGGATCCTGAGGATGTCCGCGTCCGACTGACGGAGTACCACAAGACGGTGCGTGCAGACGTGGAACGGTATGGGGGGACGGTCGAGAAGCTCATCGGCGACGGCGTCTTCGCAGTTTTTGGAGTACCCACCGCTCACGAAGACGATCCAGAACGCGCGGTGCGAGCGGCCCTCCGGATCCAGGAGTCAGTGGCCGCTATGCGCGAGGCCGGTACGGACCTGCAGGTGCGAGCCGCCGTAACGACCGGGGAAGCCATCGTCCAGTTGAGCGATGACGGTGGCGAGGGCATCATCGGCGATGTGGTCAACACCGCGTCTCGTCTCGAGGGTGTCGCCCCCCCGGGGGGAGTTGTGGTCGACGGCCGCACCTACGCCGCTGCCCGCATAACTATCGACTTCGAAGGCCTGGATCCGGTTTCGGTCAAGGGCAAGGTGGAACCGGTTGCGATTTGGAAGGCGAGGGGGGCGAGAAGCCGATACGGTGCTGCAGTCGAGGAGAGTGATGTCACCCCGTTTCTGGGCCGGGAACGGGAGCTGGCGGGCCTCATCGACGCACTCGGCCGGACGGTCGAAGAGCAATCGATCCAGCTCGTGACCATCACCGGTGAGCCGGGCGTCGGTAAGTCCCGATTGATCAAAGAGTTGTTCCGCCATGTGGACGGGCGACCCGAGCTGATGTTCTGGCGTCAGGGCCGTTGCCTGCCGTATGGGGAGGGCATCACCTTCTGGGCGATCGGAGAGATCCTCAAGGCTCACGCCGGGATACTCGACGGTGAGTCGTCAGAGGCGGCCACCGGCAAATGGGCCAGCACGGTCCGCGACCTCTTTCCGGAATCATCGGATTCGGTCTGGGTGCAAAAAGCACTTGCTCCGCTGGTCGGGCTTCAGGCCGGGAAAGGAGGGGGTGATCGAGAGGAGCTGTTTGCGGCCGGGCGCTCCTTCATCGAAGCCGTGGCGGAACGCGATCCGCTGATCTTGGTGATTGAGGATCTCCACTGGGCCGACCCGGCGCTCATCGACTTCCTCGAGCATCTCCTGGATTGGGTGAGCGAGAGCCCGGTGCTGCTGGTTAGTTCTGCCCGCCCCGAGCTGTTCTCTGAGTACCCGGCCTGGGGTGGAGGTAAGCGCAACGCGGTGACCGTGGCGTTATCTCCCCTGAGTGACCAGTTGACCGACGACCTCCTCACCAGCCTGATGCCGGGCGGTTTTGAGTCACAAGAGGAAAGAGAGCTGCTGCTGGAACGGTGTAGCGGCAACCCGCTGTACGCCATCGAGTTCTCCCGCCTTGCATCGGAGGGCGGGAGCCCCGAACAGCTGCCGGCCAATATCGAAGCAGTTGTTACCGCCCGTCTCGATCTCCTCCCCGAGGAAGAGAAGCGTTTCCTACAGGTCGCGTCGGTAGTTGGCAAAGTGTTCTGGTCCAATGCGGTGGAGTTCATGTCCCCCAGCGGTAGCCGGGACACCGGCGAGGTTTTGCGCTCGTTGACTTCTCGAGAGATGATCCGACCCATCCGTCGGTCCTCGATGCACGGACAAGAGGAGTTCACCTTTTGGCACGTCCTGGTCAGGGATGTCGCCTATGGGCAGCTGACGAAGGTTGAGCGGGCCCGTCTGCACGAGAGCATGGCGAGCTGGCTGGAAGCAACCAACACAGAACGGGTGGCCGACGCCGCCGAGCTCTTGCTTCATCACCTGGGACAGGCCATTGACCTCGGGAGACTCGAGGCAGATGAACGGCCCGAGTTGTTCGCCAAGGCGTATCAATTCTCGCTGGCTGCAGCCGAGCGCTCGAGTCACATCGATGCCGAGCGGGCGTTGAAGCAGCTGCGGCGAGCGGTCGAGTTTTCCGTCGGACCAGCCGAGCGGGGCAAGGCGCTGGTCGAGTTGGCCGCCATCGGCTACCTTGCCGGTCATCTTGACGAAGCTGATGAGGCGGCTTCGCGAGGGTCTCTGGAAATGGAGGCGGCCGGTGATCGGCTCGGTCAGGCGAGGGCGGCAGCCGAACGGAGCCGCGTCGCCTGGTTGCGGGGAGACGGAGCCCAGGCAGACAGCTACTCGCAGTTGAGTGTTGACCTGGTCGAAGGGATGGAGCCGAGCGTCGACCTGGCCCAAATCTATGTCAATCACGCCACTCAACTCATGCTGCGGGGCCTGATGGAAGAGGCGCAAGAACTCGGCCAGCGCACGCTGGCGATGGCGCGCCGGCTCGGTGCGACCCGGGAAGAGGCCGGCGCTCTGTCCGTTCTCGGTGCTGTCACGGAGGATCCGGACATCTTGCGAGAGGCGCTGCGCATCAACCTCGATGGCGGCTTCACGGGTCGAGCCATGTCCAGCTACAACAATCTAACGACGACCCTGCAGTGGGTTGAAGGCCCGGTACCGGCCACGAAACTCATCAAAGAGGCCGTCGAAATGGCAGGACAACGTGGGCACGGGTCGGGAGAAATCTGGTCACGACTCACGCTCCTCGAGCACAGGATGGTCGAAGGCAACCTTCCCCAATCCGCGCCGATGGCCGAGGCCTTGTTAGAGGAAGATGAGGCCCGGGGTGGGAGCCAAGTCACCGTCGGAGCCCACTTCCATCTGACGACCATCGCCTATTTGAGCGATGAGATTGCCGTTGCGACAGACAGGATCGAAACCGACCTGGCCGGCGCCCGCAAGATCACTGACCTTCAGGCTCTGGCCCCGGCCTTCTCGATTGGGTCGGCAGTCTTTTTCGAGGCCGGCGACGTCGCTCGCGGACGGGGGCTGGCAGAGGAGTTCTTCGAGGTAACCAGCAGCAGGCGGGTGTGGCGGTCCTCGTTCACTCATTGGTTCGCGGATGGTCTTACCGCATCCGGACACGAGGAGCTGCTCAGATCGCTCACCGACGACCCTGAGTTTCGAGGCCCGGTGGACGAAAGTCTCCATCTCCTGGCGAGAGCCCGCCTCGACGAGGCTGACGCCGATTTCGGCGCGGCAATCGCCAAACTCGAGACCGCGATCGCTGCCTCAGACCAATTTGGCCTCATCGTTGTCGGTGCCCGACAAAGGCTCGCCCTCGCTCGCTGTCTCGTCGCCACCGATCGAGCGGACGAGGCGAGGGGGTTCCTCAAAGACGCTCGTAGTGCGGCCGCCGACGTCGGTGCCGGCCTCTACCTGCGCAAGATCGACGAGTTAGACAGGACCATTAGCTGAGTGGCAACTCCCTTGAGGGGATAGCCGGACCAGAGAGGGCGAAGCCGTGTCGTAGCCGATTCGTGTAGGGTCGTGGCTCCGGAGCAAGGGAGGGTCATTGGAGTTCCGGATTCTCGGTCCGGTCGAGGTCACCCACGATGGGAAGCCTGTGGATGTGGGACCGCGTAAGCAGCGTTCGCTCCTGGCGCTGTTGCTCCTCAACGCCAACCGGCTCCTGTCGACAGACCGAATTCTCGACCAGCTCTGGGGTGATGAGGCCGACGACAAGAGAAAGGCGCTCTGGACTCACATCTCCCGCCTGCGGGCGGCACTCGAGCCGGATCGGCGGGCTCGAGGCGAGAGTGAGATCTTGGTCACGAAGGACCAGGGCTACATGCTGAGCGTTGCCCCGGATTCGATTGATGCCTACCGCTTCGAGACCGAGGCCATTGAAGGGCGGTCACTCGTCAACTCCGATCCGCCCAAGGCTGCAGAGATTCTTCGCGATGCACTGGCGCTATGGCGGGGCACGGCGCTGCAGGATTTCGCCTACGACGACTTCGCTCAGAGCGAGATTGGGCGACTGGAGGAGTTGCGTATATCGGCGCTCGAGGATCGCATCGAAGCCGACATCGCTTCCGGGGTCGGTACTCCCGTCATTGGCGAGCTGGAGGCGCTGGCGGTAGAGCATCCGTATCGAGAGCGCATCACGTGCCTCCTCATGGTGGCCTTGTACGGGGCCGAACGACAGGCGGAAGCGCTGCGAGCTTTCTCCCGCCTCCGCATGCACCTGGTCGAAGAACTCGGGATCGAACCGTCGGAGAGCGCTCGACAACTCGAGCAGCGCATCCTCGATCAAGACCCGTCGGTCAAAGAGGTGTCCCGGAGCCCCGACTTCGCCGGGTTGAAGACGGCGGGCGACTTCGAGCTGCACGATGTGATCGGCGAGGGCCGCTTCGGGGTGATCTACCGGGCTCATCAGCGATCGGTCAACCGCCAGGTGGCCGTCAAGGTGGTGAGACCGGAGTACGCCAACAACCCGGAGTTCCTCCGTCGATTCGAATACGAGGCCCAACTCGTGGCCAAGCTCGAGCACCCACACATCGTCCCGCTCTATGCGTTCTGGCGGGATCCAGCCGGTGCCTATCTCGCTATGCGGTTCTTCAGGGGTGGCAGCCTGCGACACGCCCTCGAGCTAGGTGCTTGGCGCCCGCAACGAACCGTACGGCTGATCGAGCAGCTGGCGTCTGCCATGGACGCGGCCCATCGTCAAGGCGTTCTCCATCGAGACATCAAGCCGGCCAATGTCCTCCTCGACAACGACGGCAACGCATACCTGTCTGACTTCGGCATGGCCAAATTCATGGACGCGGCGCTGTCCACCCAGTCGGGCGCCACCGTGGCGACCCCCGCCTACATGTCTCCCGAGCAGCTCGGAGAGGGCCCGCCGGTCCCTGCGTCCGATGTCTATGCCCTCGGAATCGTGGCCTACGAGGCCCTCAGCGGTCACCATCCCTATCCGACCGACTCGGTTGCCGCGATGATCAAACACCAACTCAATGATCCGCTTCCCTCGCTCGGCACCGAGATTCACCAAATCGAACCGGCCATCGACGAGGTGTTGGCTCGGGCGACTGCCAAGGATCCGGCCGACCGCTTTTCGGACGCTCTCGAGTTCGCGGGCGAATTGGCCGCCGCCATCGGTATGCCCGCTCGACCGTCTGGGATCGCACCGCCGACGCGGGAGGCCAGTCCGGTTGCCGATCCGGTGCTCGAGGATTTCGTTACCGAACAGACTCCGTTCGGCCCGATCGCGATGGATGAGATAGCGACCAGGGGTGTCTACCGGGACCTGTACAGCAGCGACAACCAGATTCACGACGAGATCGTCCAGCGGAGACCGTCGTTCATCGTCGGCCGGCGGGGGGCGGGTAAGACGGCGCTGATGCGAGTTCCGTTGCTTGACGCCGCCAACCTTCTCATCGAGTTCAAGTCGTCGGATCTGTTCGCACAGGTGCTGGCATGTGTCGACGCGCTCGAGCGCACGGGCAGCCGGATCTTCGTTCAGCAGATCAGTGACATCTGGGACGGGGTCGTGTGGAGCGGTTTGTGCCTGGCCATTGCCCAGTTGGATGGGGCGGCCGAGTTGCCGCCCGGTGAGCTGCACACCATCCAGCGGTATGTGGCGGGAGCCGGCGAGCTGTCCACATTGACGGTCGACGAGATGGGAGCGGCCTACTGCCGGATGCTGGCGGGTGTTTCAACGGCGCAGCGGGACTGGTCCGCGGTTCACGAGGTCGGGTTGGGAGGCGTTTCGCTCGTCGAGGCCCGCGAGGCGGGCCGCCGTCTCCTACGCTTGGCGGAGCTTCGTCCGGTGGTGCTGATCGACTCGATGGAGGATCTGCACCTCGAGGTTGAGACGTTGTCTAGGGTCCTGGCCGGGCTGTTCGGGCTGATCGGCAAGAGCGATCGCTCCCCAACCCAGGAGTGCGACTTCCGATTCTGTTATCCCTCCGAGTTGTGGAGCAAGCTGGCGGATTTCGCAGCCAATCCGCTCAAGGACGCCGAGAACCACATCAAGCTCTACTGGAGTGCACCGCAACTGATCAAGATCGCCGGTCATCGTCTTTCGCTGTTTCTCCGGCTCTATCACCCGGACCATTTGACGTCCGTTCTGGGGAAGAAGGCCTATGACCCCACGTCGTTTGACGATGCTCGACGGGTCTTGCAGTCGGTGCTGCCGGCGGCGGTGCCGGGCGCCACCGGGGACCCCGAGGACACGATTGCGTTTGTCATGCGTCACACCCAGCTCTTGCCGCGGCACCTGCTTCGAATCCTGAACGGGATCATGCAGCGCAACCTGGAGCTGGGTGAGCCGGCTACTGCGGTGACGCCCGCAGCCGTGATAGACGGTGTGAGACGAGTGGAGGACCTCCTAGTAGCCGAGGTCTTCACCGCCTACGGCGCAGTGCACCAGTCCGCCCGCGATGCCTGTCGACGACTCATCCCGGAGCTCCCGCTTGTCTTCACCGACGGATTGCTGCATCGAACATACAACCGGACCGGGATCCGCAAGGACACCGGCCTCGCCTACCTCGAATTCAAGGAAATGCTGGTCGAGATCGGTTGCCTGGGTCGTGTCATCGGCCGTACGGACCGGTATGTCGAGGGCGAGTTCGACTACACCCTCCCGACGCCGCTGTTCCCCAGCAGCGACGACAAGCTGTGTCTCCATCCGCTCTTCGCCGACGTGTTTCACGCTCGACGTGATTCCGGCACGCCAGAGGACCCGGTCCGTCCGGTGTATCCATACGGATCCGACCCGGATCACGTGGCGACCTGGTAGCTCCTCCTTCTCGATCTCTCGCTTGGATTAGATGGGAGGGTGCCCAAAGCAAAGGCGATGGTGTCTCGAAGTAGGGGCTATCGGGGGGACCTCGTTTGCCGTGTGGACTGTGAAGGCCACGGCGAGCAAAGCGATCGTCAGAGGACGGTTGTAGGTCCCGTACATGGGGACACGGTCCGCCCGGGTCTACACGAGCTCTTTGCTCGCAGCCTGTGATCCCCTTGCCGCCAGTTGTCTCCGAAGGGTCGGTTAGTTAAGCCGCCCTCAAACTGTCCGCGAGTCCCGCTTCGTACGTTGCCCATGCCCCTGATACGAAAGGAGCGGGCAATGTACACCCACACCACAGCAGTCAAGGCGATGGAGGAGTATCGCTTCGGAACGGAGCGGACCCGCCGTGCTCGGAGAAGGAAGGTGGTAGCAGAAGCTGAGCAGGTGGAGCCCAAGGAACGCGAGGAAGAGGAAATCGTGAAGTCCGACGAGGAGTTAGATCGGTTTGCTCAACATCCTCCGAGCAAGTTGCCTGCCTAGACGCCAAGCCGCTGCGCCTGATCCGGTGCGGCGGCTTGGTGCTGCGGGATGAGAGATACATGAGCGCCTGGGTGAGGAGAAGCCTCATCCGACCAGAAGGTCGGAGTCGGCAACATGCCTGTCACCACGTGGTTCGCAGGTCGGGATGGTGACGATGGCCTCTAGCCACCTTGTGCAATGACCGCCCACACTGGAATCGGATGTGTCGGAGGGGGTTGATGATGCGGGCACTCGTCCGCCCGATCCGTCCGCGCTTGAAGAGCTCCTCTCAGAAGAGAGCTTCTGGAGGCGGTGCTCCGGTCGGCAGACGCCTGCCGAAGAGGCGGGCGTCACCGTTTGGCGTGCTGTGGGGCGTTTGGCTGGTGATCTCGCTGGCTCTGTTCGCATCGGCGTGTTCCGGGAGTCGAGAGTCGATCCCGGAGGCCTCTACCACCAGCACTCCTCCGACCACAACCGCTTCAGTGGCCACGACGGCCGCCTCCCAGCTCGCCCCCCGGACCATCGTCGTCGACAACACGGGCAATGCCGGCCCGGGCACCCTCCGCCAGGCGTTACTCGACGCCCGACCGGGAGACGTCATTGGGTTCGATCCCGTTGTGTTCGATCCGAGTGCGCCGGCGACGATCAGTGTCCTCCAGGCGCTGCCGCCGCTCAGCCAGGGCGAAGTCACTATCGACGCCAGCGACGCCGGTGTCATCTTGGACGGGTCGACGATCGACCGGAACCAGTTGACCCACGGCCTCATCGTTGCTTCCAGTGAGAACACGATCCGCGGCCTTGGCGTCGTCGGTTTCTCCGAGAGTGGTATCGCTCTGCTTGGCGGCGCGGAGAACGTGATTGGTGGCGATCCCGCGGAGGGCGCCGTTCAATGGGGCCAAGGCAACTTCCTCGATGCCAACCAGTTCTTTGGTGTGGGTGTGTGGGGCGACCAAACCGAGTCCAACACGATCACCGGCAACTACATCGGCACCAATCCGGCCGGCGACGGGAGCGGCAACGTCGAGGGCGGCGTCTTCATTGACCTGAGGGCTCATCACAACCTCGTCGGTCCCGGCAACGTCATCGCTCACAACGGCGGCGAAGGGGTCGCCGTTGGAGGCGGCGGCGTCGCCAACACCATCACCGAGAACAGCATCTACGACAACGCCCGCGCCGGCATCGTCCTC
Source organism: uncultured Acidimicrobiaceae bacterium (assembly GCA_947259275.1). Classification (GTDB taxonomy): domain Bacteria; phylum Actinomycetota; class Acidimicrobiia; order Spongiisociales; family SHLN01; genus SHLN01. Next base: position 145,340 of record CAMYMH010000002.1, read on the forward strand.
AGAGACGGCGGCAACACAGAGCTCCGTCGACCGCTGATCCTCGATTTCGACCTCGCCGCCGGAACGGTTGACGGCCTCGCTTGCGCCGACTGCGTCGTCGAGGTCTTCTCCAGCTCAGATCTCGAAGGCGAGCAGTTCGAGGGGTCTACGACTGCCGATGGGTTCGGGGAGTTCTCACTGACGATCGGTGCATCTCTCACGGGTCCGTTCACAGCGACGGCTACCAGCGTCGAGGGCGACACCAGTGCGTTCTCGGACCCCACGGTCGGGCCCGCCGGGAGCGGCCTGCTTCAGCAGGGGAACCAGAACCTGAGAGTCGAGTTGGTGGCCCGCGCTGCCAGCGAGCTGGAAGACAACAAGATCTCGGTTGGTGCGTCGCTCGATGCGCCGCGGACCAATCTCCTCGGTGCCACCTGGGCTGACTCGGTGAGTCTGGACGTCAAGGAGTGGGACACCGTCCCGGTGACCGGCGCCTACTCACGCTTCGAGGTTCCCGGGTACATCGATGAGGCGGTATCGGCCATGGCCGAGTTCGGCCTCGAGATGGTCTACTCATTGGCCTATTGGGACGAAAAGGTCGACCCCGGGCCCTGCTACGCCAGATTCCGGGACGAAGCCGAGGTCGAGCGGTATCTCGAATACATTGAGTTCATCGTTAGGAGGTTTGGCGACCGTATCCGCTGGTACGAGATGATCAACGAGCCCCGGTTCCACGGATGTGGTGAGTACAACCAGCAGCACATCGATCCGGCGGACTACCTCGCGCTGGTCCCGCAGGTTCTCGAAGTGGTCCAGAAGGTGAAGCCCGACGCCAAGCTGATCGTGGGCGCCAACGTGTTCCTCCATGACCGGGAGTACTTCATGGAGATCGTTGAGTCGGACCTGATCGACACTGTCGACGGGATCTCCTGGCATCCGTTCTACGGCACCTCACCGGTTCACCAGAGTGAGTTCTACTACGAATACGACGACTTGGTGCGCGAGGTCCAGGACATCGCAGCTGCCAACGGGTTCGATGGTATCTACATGGCTCAGGAGATCGGCTGGGCAACGATCGCGGTCAACAACCCCAATCAACCGATCTACCGTGATATGGAGGCGGCCAAGTACCACTTGCGCGGCTTGGTGATTCACCGCGGGCTCGATGTCATCGCCGGCATCGCTGGGGATGGCGAGTGGGGTGAGACCGAATGGGCGTTCCGGAGGGTGCTCGGGAATCTGAGCACCCTGATGGCCGGAGTGGAGCCGACTGAGATTCCGGTGGAGGTCGAAATCAATGCTGACCTGGTGCGGAGCTACACGTTCGGGGGGCCGGACGGGGAGGTGTACCTGGCGCTATGGACCGACGGTTCGGCAGTCGATGAAGATCCCGGCGTCGCCGCCTCGGTTCGGTTTCCCAGGCGCGGTTCGTCGGACGCGGTCGGTGTGGATCTCCTGAAGGGCTTCTCCCAGGAGCTAGAGGTCTCCACGGTCGGCCAGGACCTCGCGATCAACAACCTGATCGTGAAGGACTACCCGCTCTTCATTCGCGTCGGTTGACACTCATCCGGCGAGGGGTCGGATTTGGAAGGATCGCGGCTGGTACTGATTAGAGCTCTTCGGGTACGGGGAACCAGCGGAGGGCTTCGAAGCCGGCGCCGAGCTCGACATGCTCGCCGGGTGGGTGCGCCTTCTCAGCTTCCGTAAACAGCCGCTCGGCCTCAGCGAGGTAACCGGCCAGGGCGTCCTCGCCCGCCTGGTGCCGATCGCTGGGATAGGTGAGCGATCCGTCTTCATACTCGATGTCATGGAGGCTGAGTGGAGGCTCAGCGAGCCCGTCACGGTGCCGCCAGATGGCCGAATTGGGGTCGAAGGTGTAATACGGCAGCAGGGTCCAGCCGCGGTCGCCGATCATCTCGACGGCCCGGACGACGAACTCGAACACATCCTCGGAGATGAAGTAGTTGAAGTTCACGCGCACCCAGCCGGGCTTGATTCCCTCGCAGCCATGGAGAATCTCTGCTTCGTACTGGTGTGACGTTTCCAGGTCGATGCCGAGCAGATTGTGGCCATATGGCCCGGCACACGAGCAGCCGCCCCGGGCCTGGATGCCGAATACATCGTTGAGCAGGGCTACCACGTAGTTGTGGTGGAGGTAGCGGTTGTCGAAGCGGACCACGAACGAAACGATGCTGAGCCGTTCGGCGTCGGGATTCCCGAGTACCTCGATGGTGGGATGCGCCCCCCAGCGTTCGATGGCCCGGTGGATGAAGCTCTCCTCGCGAGCGCGGATGGCCGGGGTGCCGATCTGATTCTTCAGCTGGAACACCAGCCCGGCCCGGATCGATTCGATGATGGCCGGAGTGCCCCCCTCCTCGCGGTGCTCGGGGTCATCGAGATACTTGTGGTCCTCGGGGTTCACGAACGAGACCGTCCCGCCACCCACCACGGCCGGCACGGTGTTGGCGAGCAGCGCACGGCGAATCACCAGCACCCCGGGGGTACCGGGCCCTCCGATGAGCTTGTGCGGGGAGAGGAAGATGGCGTCGCAGAACGACTCCCCATCGTGGTCCCCGAGCATGTCGATCTCGATGTAAGGGGCGGCGGCGGCAAAGTCCCAGAAGGAAAGGGCGCCGTTGGCGTGCAACAGCCGGGCGATGTTGCCGGTTGCCGACATGATCCCGGTCACATTTGAGGCGGCCGAGAAGCTGCCGATCTTGAGAGGGCGGTCAGAATGTGCCGCCAGCTCTGCCTCGAGCACCGCCAGGTCGATGTGGCCGTCTCGATCCTCCGGGATGCGGACGACATCGGCGATCGATTCCCGCCACGGCAGCTCATTGGAATGATGCTCGTATGGTCCGATGAACACTACCGGACGCTCATCGGCCGGGATCTGGTCGCTCAACCGATAGCGAGCATCGAGATCGGCGGGGATGCGGAGATTGAGGATGCCGATCAGCCGGTCGATGGCCCCGGTGGTGCCGGACCCACAGAAGATGAGCGCGTGCTCCTCGGTAGCGCCCACGCAGTTCTTGATGATGCTGCGAGCGTCCTCCCGGAAGGCGGTGGTTTGCAGTCCGGTGCCCGAAGACTCGGTATGCGTGTTGGCGTAGAGGGGGAGCACCGCATCGCGAATGAAGTCCTCGATGAAGCTCAGCGAGCGGCCCGAGGCCGTGTAGTCGGCGTAGGTGAGCCGACGCGGGCCGAACGGCCCCACCACGGTCTCGTCCTTTCCAATGACCGAGTCACGAACGGCAAGAATCAGCTCTTCGGTTGCGGTGGAGAGCCCGGTTGGCTCGAGCAGCATTGCAGCCTCCCTGGAGGATCACAATAACGGTGTTCCGCGTCTGCGACATGTCAGAATCCCCGCTCCGCCGGTGTAGCGGGCCTGATTACGAGAGGCTGACTAGGGGAGGCGCCCGAGCCGTTCAATGAGTAGCCCGAAGAAGCGCTCGTCATCGATCTGGTTGATAACCAGGCAGTTTGGCTCGTGGTTGGTGAGGCCCCACCAGTCGACGACGGTCATGCCCATGGTGAGCTCAGAGGTGGTTTCGATCTCAACCCAACACTGGCGCCCGCCGAACAGTTCCGGTTCGAGCAGATAGGCGATGACGGTCGGGTCGTGTAGCGGGGCGCCCCTGGTCCCGTACCGCTCCATGTCGTAGCGCTCGAAGAACTCGAGCATGCCGGCGGTGGCGCCGCCGGCGGCGTTTCCGAGGGCCTTGAAAGCCTCAACCCGGGCGTCCGAGGTGAGGGCCTGGTGGGTGACGTCGAGCGGCATCATCACCAGCGGGATACCGGCCCGGAACACAATGTCGGCCGCCTGGGGGTCGACGTAGATGTTGAACTCGGCGGCCGGCGTGGTGTTGCCGCCCTCGAAGAAGCCGCCCCCCATCAGGACGATCTGTTCGATGTTGTCACCGATCTCGGGTGACCGCTCGAGCGCGGTTCCCAGGTTGGTGAGGGGGCCGAGCGTGCACACGGTCAGCCCCGGGGTAGCGAGCGCGGTTTGGACGATGAAATCAACCGCGTGGCCGGCGGCCGCTTCGGTGGTCGGCGCCGGGGTGCCGGCGCCGTCGATGCCGGTCTTGCCGTGCACGTACTCGGCGGTGACCAGCGGCCGCACCATCGGGCGGTCGCAGCCCGCGTACACCGCAACCTGGGGCCGGCCCGCCAGCTCGACCATCATCAAGGCGTTGCGAGTAGTCAGCTCCAGCGGCACGTTGCCGGCCACGGTGGTGATGCCGAGGAGTTGGAGCTCGGCGGGGGAGGCAAGCGCCAGCAGGAGGGCGACGGCATCGTCCTGGCCGGGGTCGGTGTCGATGAGGATGGGCCGAGGCACCTGCCGATGCTAGGCGCCTAGCTGGTCAGCCCCACTTCCCGGATCACCGGGTTGGTGGCCGACGGCCCCGGCAGTTCGCCGCTGCCGGCGCACTTGGGATCGTCGCCCAGCCACAGCACGATGGCCGAGGCGGTCTTGAGGTTTCCGCTGCCCTGGAAATCGGTCGCTTCGTCCGGATTCTCGATGTAGACGTAGTAATGCTCCAGCACCTTCATCGGCTTTGACCCACTGGGCCATGGATCGGGATGTCCGATGTTGGGGTCGTAGTTCTCCGGGTCGTAGGTCATGTCGGCCGTGACGATCAGGGCGCTGGCCAGACGGGGGGAGTTGCATTTGAGAATCGGCTGGTTGCCGATCCAGACATGTTTGGAGACATCGACCTCGCCCCAATTACCGTGGATGCCCGGATCCCACCCGGGGGGCGCACCGTTGTGCTTGGTGGGATCGAAGCCGGCGTCTTCCAGCGACTGGGGCTCCCAGCCCAACACTTCGGCCAGCGAATCACCGTTCAGTTTGCTGCTCTTGTACATGAACCAGCTGGCGTCGTCGGCGGGATCGTCGAATCGCTGGATGAATCCGTCGCCGAGCTGGCCGGTCGACACCCCGGTGTTCGACGGCACCACGTTGCATTCGGGGTCAACGGTTTCGAGCGAGCAGTTGACGAGATCGTGGCCGGCTTGCCAGGGTGTGAGGATCCGGTCGCTTCCGTAGGCAATGTTCGCCACGGTGTCGGGACCGACGCCGCCCGGCCCGGTCACCCGCAGCACGTAGAGACGCCCGCAGTTGCCGGAATTGGCGCCGCATGGATTGGGGGCCTGCAGCCCGCCCTCGAAACCACTGGGAGGAACGCCGAAGGGGATGGCGGCGGCGCCCTGGCGGCGTTCGGTGCAAGCCGCGGTGGCGGTGGCGGACACTCCGAGTGTTTCTGTGCCGATGGCCTTGCCGAACTCGGCCTCGCGGCCGATCTCGACCGTCACGCGTACCGAGTTGTCACCGAGATCGACGACGGTCACGGTGGCGTCCGATGAGGGCGAGCCGAGCCCGTTGGCCGAGGCGGTGGTGCTTGCTGCGGCCACCGGATCGCGACCTTCGCAGACTGCCCAGGCGCCGGCCAGGGCGGCGTTGTCGGCGCCATTCTGGGCTCGGCTTCGATCGTTCTGCAGGAGCCCGCCGTCGATGGCCAGGGCGGCCAGCGCCATGATGGCAAACAGGGAGATGGCGGCCACCACCATCACGGCCCCGGTCTCTTCGGCGCGGGTCTGAGCTATGAGCCGACGCATGGGTCCTCCGAGAAGATCTCTCCGGTCACGGTCTTGGAGAGGTTGACGCTCCCGCCCAAGAGGTCGGCAATCAACGGTGTCATCAGGTCGAGTTCGTAGTCGACGGTCACGCTGACGTGGTCGGTCGGTGCCACCGTGCAGGTAATCGTGACCTGGTCGGATTCCAGCCTCGGGTCGGTGGCGCTGAACATGACGCGCGAGACGACGGCGTCCGGGTCGGACGGTTGCTGGCCCGCGTAGACCACCCCTTCCTGAGCGGCCTCGGAGACGGTGACGCCCATCGCCAGGGCTCGGCCCATATCGACGATGCCGAGTGCCAGGATGAACAGCAGGGGAGCGATGAAGGCCAGCTCCAGAGTCGATGCGCCGCGGTCATTGCTCATAGGTCCCCCTTCAGAATGGTCCGGTGGTCGGTGGCCGAGATCTCCATGTCGAAGACGCTGCCGATGAATGGCAGTGATGAGGTGAACGGCCTGCTCACGGTGACGACGATGCGGTCCCCGGACTGGATAACGGCCGGATCCGCCAGCGGGCCGGTGGTCGGGCACAGGCCGATCTGGGTGGTGGTCGGGCCATTGTCGTAGGTGATGAGAATGTCGGTGTCGGTCAGCTCAAACGGGGTCGATCCGGTTGCCCGGGTGCGGATGGCAGCACAATCGGCGTAGTGGGGGATGCCGCCGGTCTCGCCGATGGTGGATCCGTAGCGGGCGGCCTCCCGGCTGGCGGTGGTGATGGCCTGCTTGGCGGCGACGAAGCGGGCGCCTTCGGCGATGCCCAGCAACAGCATGAGCGCGACCGGCAGCATGATACCGAATTCGAGGAGGGTCGCTCCTTGGTCCTTTCCCAAAAACCGCGCCATGGGTCTTCCTTGTTCTCCTACCACTAAGAGTAGGTCAAGTGACCACTTTGCGTGTGCAAGAAATGACTAGTTACTCAGGGTTGCTGCTGAGGGCCTCGACCTCGGCGCGGGTCGGGAGGGCAGACTGAGCCCCGGCCCGGGTGGCGGTGACTGCTCCCACCCGCACGCCCCACCGGGTCGCCTCGAGCGCGGTGGCGCCACCCGCCAGGGCGTCGGCGAGCCCGGCGCAGAACGCGTCGCCGGCTGCGGTGGCATCGACGGCATCAACCGCCGGCGCCGCTACCCGGGTGGTCTCCTGGTTGGCCCGGACCAGGGCGCCGTCGGCGCCGAGCGTCACAACGCCGGCCCCGACCGGGAGCAGATCGATCTGCTCGACGATCTGGCTTGGACTCTCGGCCGGCTCCGAGCCGGTCAGGGCGGCCAGCTCGGTTCGGTTCGGAACCAGGATGTCGACCACTTCGAGCAATCCGGTCGAGAGCTCGGCGGCCGGCGCCGGGTTCAGCACGACGGTGCCACGGCACAAAGCGGCGGCATGGTGCACCACTTCGAGGGGAATCTCCAATTGCAGCAGGAGAACTTCCGCCGCGGCGATGAGGTCGGCGGAGCGTTCGACGTCGAGCACCGACATGGTGGCGTTGGCGCCGGGGCTGACCACGATCATGTTCTCGCCCACTCCGTCGACGGTGATGAAGGCCATGCCGGTGGGAGCGGTGTCGTCAACCGAGACGAAGCCGGTGTCGATCCCTTCGGCTCCGAGCACCTCGACGATGCGCCGGCCGTCGTCATCGGCCCCCACCCGGCCGACCATTGCCACCTGGCGCCCAAGGCGGGCGGCGGCGACAGCCTGGTTGGCCCCCTTGCCTCCGGTATCGGTGGCATGCCCGGTTCCGAGGACGGTCTCGCCGGGTCGCGGGAGCCGGCCCACCCGGGCGGTGGTGTCAAGGTTGAGCGATCCCACGACGACGATCTCGGCCACCCTCGAACACTAGAACCTGGGGCGAGGAAGGTTCGCTCTACTGTTGGGGTTACATCTCTCGCCACCCAAGAGGAGAGCATGCAGGACATTCTTCAGTTGCTCGATGAGCCGGATGCCACGATCGCCCTCGTCGGCGCCACCGACAATCCGTCCAAGTACGGTCACACCATCTATCAAGATCTCAAGCGCAAGGGCTACGCGGTCATACCGGTCAATCCGCAGCGCGCCACCGTGGGTGGCGACCCTGCCTATGCCAGGCTCGCCGACCTCCCCGAGCCCCCCACCATCGTCAACTTCGTCATCCCGCCCCGGTTCACGCTGCATGTGCTCGAGCAATGTCTCGAACTCGGCTTCATGAACGTGTGGCTCCAACCTGGCGCCGAGAGCCCGGAGGTCATGGAGTTCATTCAGGAGCACGGCTTCAACTACCTCGCCAACGCCTGCATCATGGTGCAGAGTCGCCTCAAGGTGTGATCGGAACCGAGTGCCCGGCCTGTGGCGAGGGCGAACGCCTGACCGGAAACCGCGCGGGCGCAATCATCCACCTCGAGTGCCTGACATGTGGTGAGACCTGGGACCGCAACCCGACTCCGACCTGCCCTCGCTGTGGCGGGACCGATATGCAGGCCGTCCCCAAGGCGATCGTGGAGAAGAGCCGAGGGACCCAGCTGTCGGTGGTTGGCACCCGCACCATTCACCTCTGTTCGAGCTGCGACTCCGAGATCCTCGAGGCCTACCACCGCAACCGGCCAAATCCACTGATGCCCGACCAGCTGCCGACAACGGAAACGTAGTCCGCAGCTACCACGTAGTCTCCTCGCATGTCGCAAACCACTCCGTGGGAGATCACGCGGACCACTCTTGATGGCTCGGAAGGCATCGCCGATCAGCTGGTAACCGAGGCGCCGCTCGAGATGCGGCTCGGTGATACGCCGCTGGCGGTTCTCATGCGCACTCCCGGCGACGATGCCGACCTGTTGCTGGGTTTCGCCATCACCGAGGGCATCGTGCTTGCTCCCGATGAAGTAGCCGACGTCAAGGCCGTTCCCGGCGATCCCGAGCGCAACCGGTGGGAGATCGTGCTGGCCGACGGTGTTCGGGTCGACCCCGAGCAATTCCGGCGAAATCTGTATACAACGTCATCGTGTGGTGTATGCGGCAAGGCCTCGATCGACGCCCTCAAAGTGGCTGCTCCTGAGCCTCTGGCCGGTCCGGTGCTGGGAGCCGAGCTCCTGCTCTCCCTGCCGGGCAAGATGCGGGAAGTCCAGGAAACCTTCGACCTCACCGGTGGTCAACACGCGGCCGCGGTCTTCGACCCAGCCGGGGATCTTCTCGCGGTGCGGGAAGACGTGGGTCGCCACAACGCAGTCGACAAGGTAATCGGCGCGCTTGCCCGGGCCCGCTGGCCGCTCGGCGAGACCGTGATGCTGGTCTCTGGCCGGGTGTCGTTCGAGATCGTGCAAAAGGCGGCGGTGGCGGGGATTCCGGTGGTCGGTGGGGTGTCGGCCGCGTCGTCGCTGGCTGCCGAGCTGGCCGAGGAATTGGGGTTGACGGTGATCGGCTTCCTGCGCGATGCGTCGTTCAACATCTATGCGGGCGGCCGGCGGGTGCGGAGCCGGTAGACCGGTTTCGGCGGGTTAGCGTTAAGAGGCTGACTCCAGAAAGGGTTTTTACTCATGTCGTTTCCGTCCGACCTCGAGATCGCCCGGGGCGCCTCGCTCCAGCCAATCGGAGACGTGGCGGCATCCATTGGAATCGGCCCTCACCTGCTCGAGCGGTACGGCACCGATGTCGCCAAGGTCAGCCTCGACGCGATCCAGGAGCTGGCCGATCGTCCGCCCGCCAAGTACATCCTGGTAACCGCCATCACTCCCACCCCGCTCGGTGAGGGCAAGACCACCACTGCGGTTGGTCTCGCCCAGGGCTTCAAGCACGTCGGCAAGCAAGGCGTTCTGTCGCTTCGGCAACCGTCGATGGGCCCCACCTTCGGCATCAAAGGAGGGGCAGCCGGCGGCGGATACGCCCAGGTCGTTCCCATGGAAAACCTCAATCTCCACCTCACCGGCGATATGCACGCGGTGACCGCCGCCCACAACATGTTGGCGGCCATGGTCGACAACCACATTTTCCGCCGTTCCGAGGCCGGCCTCGACCCCCACCGGGTCACCTGGCGCCGCGTGCTCGACGTCAACGACCGGGCGCTGCGCAACATGGTCATCGGCCTCGGCGCCCGCCTCGACGGCGTTCCGCGCGCAACTGGATTCGACATCACGGCTGCTTCCGAGGTGATGGCAGTGCTTGCCCTGTCCAAGTCGCTGCAGGACATGCGTGACCGTTTCGGACGCGTGGTGGTTGGCCAGAACTGGGATCGAGAGCCGGTTACCGCCGAGGACCTCAAGACCGCCGGGGCGATGACCGTGATCATGAAGGACGCCATCAAGCCCAATCTCATGCAGACCCTCGAGAACACGCCGGTATTCATTCACGCCGGACCATTCGGCAACATCGCTCACGGCAACTCGTCGGTGGTCGCCGACCTCATCGGCATCCACACCGGTGATTACCTCATCACGGAAGCCGGCTTCGGCGCGGACATGGGTGCCGAGCGCTTCTTCAATATCAAATGCCGCACCTCCGGCCTGGCCCCGGACGCGGCGGTGCTGGTCGCCACCGTCCGGGCGCTCAAAGCGCACTCCGGCCGATACGTCGTGAAGCCGGGCAGGCCGCTCCCACCCGAGATGCTGCAAGAGAGCCCCGATGACGTAATGGAGGGCGCGGCGAACTTGCGCAAGCACATCGACAACATGCGGCTGCATGGCATCGAGCCGGTGGTTGCCATCAACGCCTTCCCCGATGACTTCGACGCCGAGCATCAGGCAATCCGGGACATCGCCCAAGAGGAGGGCGTCAACGCTGCCGTCTCAACCCACTTCAGCGACGGCGGTGCCGGGTCCACCGAGCTGGCCGAGGCGGTCGAGGACGCTGCCGGGCGTTCGGGGGGCTTCAAATTCCTCTACCCGGACGAGACATCGATCAAGGAGAAGATCGAGGCGATTGCCACCAAGGTGTACGGGGCAGACGGTGTCAACTACGACCACGCGGCCGGCGCCGAGATCGCCTGGCTCGAGAACCATGGATACGGTCAACTGCCGATCTGTATCGCCAAGACCCACCTTTCGATTTCGAGCGACGCCAATCTCAAGGGGGCCCCCACCGGCTGGACTCTCCCGGTCCGCGAGCTGCGCGGCGCCATCGGGGCCGGGTTCATCTATCCCATCTGCGGTGACATGCGGACCATGCCGGGCCTGTCCGGTGCGCCGGCGGTCGAGCGAATCGATATCGACGAGAACGGAGAAGTGGTCGGGCTCTCTTAGAGCTGTGAGCTGTGATTTGCGAGCTGCGGGCATGTTGATCGATAGCGGTTGATGGGTTCACTGGTTGTGATTTGGACAACGCTTCCGCTGGTCAAGAGTCAGATCTGGTCGCCGTCGGCGAGCTGGCCCAATGGCGCCCTTGCAGTCCCTCGCGTCGCTGGCTCGACGCGTGGGGTTATCGAGCGACGCCGTGCATTAGTTCGCTGGTTGTCGGGCGGCCCGTCTCATCTTGAGCGTCGGTGTTGAGCCGGGCAACGCGATCCGTACGAGGATTTCGGATTTCGTGATAGAAGTGGGAACTAAATCGGCGGGCCGGCCGTTTCCTAGCCACATGACCAAGACGTCGAGTCCTCCTGCGACCGGCCGTGACGGTGGCTCTGCGCCTGACTCCTCCACGCGCCAGCTGATCAGCCGTATCACACGCCTCGAGATCATCGTCGGCGCGGTGATCGCGGTGGTCATGGCGTCGCTGGTTCTCATCGAGCCAAACATCCTCGAAGCCCCGTTCGAGAACGAGCGGACCCTCCTGTTCACGTTCGGCGGAACGGCCCTTGCGGCGATTGCCTTTGTTGGCATGCTCCGGTTCCGCGTACCCCCGGTCGTGAGGGTGATCGTGCTGGTGGTCCCATTCGTGATCGTCAACTGGTGGTTGATCTCGCCGTACTTCATCGATGACACGGTCGACGAAGGTTTCTCGACGTCGATTTCCCAACAGCTCGGCGCTGCCGACGAGAGTCCGGTGGCTCCCGCCGACTCGGCGACGCCGGAGGCCCAAGGGGAGTCCACGACCGGCTCGACTCCACCGGCCACCGACGCACCTCCGCCCGCCGACCCAGAGTCGGTGGTGGAGGAGCCATCGGCAACCGAGGCGGAGCCTCCCCCTCCGCCCAGCGGACCCGCACTGCTCGGGGCCGGTCAGTTCGTCGGCCTTGCCGGCCATCGGGGCACCGGCGATGCCGGCATCTTCCAGAACCCTGATGGGTCGCTGGTGCTCCGCTTCGAGAACTTCGATATCCAAAACGGTCCCGACCTCGAGGTGTACCTCGTGCCGGGGCCCGACCAGGCCTCCCTTCCGGAGGGCTCGATTCACCTCGGTGCACTCAAGGGCAACATCGGCGACCAGAACTACGAACTGCCGCCGGGCACCGAGCTCGCCCCGGGCGCCTACACGGCGCTCGTGTGGTGCGAGGCTTTCAGCGTCGAGTTCGTCGGCGCCACGATCATCATCTGAGCCCAGGCGCGTCTATCGGGCCTCGCGTTGAACGTTGGGTGTACGGGTCAAGGATCCCGTCAGGCCAATCGTCGCCGGTGGATAGATGGGGCCGCATAAGCGGTCGGGGATACGAGGCGATCTCGCACGAACGGGTCCTCGACGGTGCCTGCCGGCCCAGACGGAAACGGGTCACCGAAGGTGCCTGCCGGCCCAGAGGGAACTGTGGTCGTGTCCAGTGCTCCCAGGCATAGGAAAAGGCGTCGGCGGTCGCTTCCTGCCCAACCTCCAAGCCACAACGAGCTATGAGTGCGCGGCGGAGGCGAGGCTCCGCATCTACGAAGAGGCGGGAGAAGGCTTGACGCTGCTCTGCTTGGACACTGACCAAAATGCCCTCCAGTGCTTTCACCCTGGAGGACCAACTCGCCCCCTCCCTTTATGACACGGACTGTTCCAAGTCGGAAGGGCCAATAGCCTCGACTCCCTATCGGTCGAATGCGCTCGCCCGATCGGCACAGATCGACCGGGGTGAAATCCCATGGCTGTGCTCAGCTCGTCCTCGCCGCGGCCAGGACGATGTCGATCGGCGTTGTGGCCAAGTCGCCCAGTTCCTGGACGTATTCGTACCCGAACCTGCCCTTGATGCACAGGTGTCCCGATGTGACGGAGTGGTCGATGGGCGAGGTGACCTTGACGATCCGGTTGTCCTGGACGTGTAGCTCTAGGTTGCAGCCCACACCGCAGAACGAGCACACGGTGCGGGTCACCGACTGTTCATCCTCACGCCATAGTTCGGCTGCTCGAAGCTCGTATTCGCTGCGGAACATCAGTGCTCCGGTCGGGCACACCCCGATGCAGTTACCGCAGTAGACGCAGGCCGAGTCGGTGAGAGCGACGTCGAATTCGGTCGAGATCCGCGCATCAAAACCGCGCCCCGCCACCTGAATGGCGAAGGTGTTCTGCGCGTCGGGACCGCACGCCTCCACGCACTTGTAACACAGGATGCACTTGGCGTAGTCGCGCACGTAGAGCTCGTTGTCGATCTTGACGGGCTGCGCCACGGTTTCGGTCAAGCCAGCCAGCGGCGGGGCATGGTGGCCGGCGTGGCGGGCGTCGCGGGCACCGGCCGGCGAATCAGGCGCGGCCGGCCCGAACCGGGTGGGATCGACCTCGTAGTGGTCCATCCACTGCTGCGTCTGGTCCTCCACCAGCGACATATCAACCGACGACGCCAGGAACTCGAACACCATCTTGCGGGTCTGCCGAACAGCAGGACTGTCGGTGGAGATCTCCATCCCCTCCTCGACGACTCGCGAGCACGACGGCACCAGCGTGCGCGACCCGGCCACCTGGACGACGCATACCCGGCAGGTGTTGACCGGGGTCAGCGTCTCGAGATAGCAGAGGGTGGGCTGGTCCCTGCCTTCGGCGCGACAGGCTTCCAGGATGGTGGCTCCCTCGGGTACCGAGGCCGCAGCGCCATCGATGGTCAACTGCACGTCGCTCATCGGTCCGCTCCGATCAAGCCAAGTGCGATCGCCGATTGGATGGCGCTCCCGGCGGTGTGCCCGAGGCCGCAGATGGAGCCCAACTTCATGGCCTCGTCGATCTCGGTCAGCAACCCGATCTCGCCGGTCGTCGTTGGCGGCCCATCGAACAACCGGTAGAGCGCCTCCTCTTGGCGCACGGTACCGACCCGGCACGGTACGCATTGCCCGCATGACTCGTCGCGAAAGAAGGCGGCGATCCGCTTGGTCACATCGTCAAAGTCAGTCGAGGACGAGAAGGGCATGACGACGGCCGTTCCGAGGGCGACTCCGGCCTCCCGGGTGGCCTCGAATGTCAGCGGCAGGTCGAGCTGGTCGGTACCGACGAATGAGCCCGACACGCCCCCCAGCAGCACGGCCGCGATGTCGTCGAGTGGTCCGCCCGCCAGCTCGATGAGCTCTCGAATTGTCGCTCCGAACTCCACCTCGTAGACACCCGGATTGACTACGTCGCCGGACAGGCAGAACAGTTTGATCCCGGTCGACTCCGGCGTGCCGCGAGCGGCGTAGGCCTCGCCCCCCTCGAGGACGATGAGCGGCAGGTTGATGAGCGTTTCGACGTTGTTGATGGCCGTGGGGAGGCCGAACAGGCCGGCCTCGGCCGGATACGGTGGCTTCTGGCGGGGCTCGCCGCGGAACCCTTCGATGGAGTTGAAGAGGGCGGTTTCCTCGCCGCATATGTAGGCGCCGCCGCCCATGCGGATCTCGATGTCGAAGCCAAACCCCGATTGGAGGATGTCGTCGCCGAGCAGCCCGGCGTTCCTCGCCACCTCGAGGGCGGACGCCACGTGGCGGGCCGCCCGCGGATACTCGCCGCGGATGTACAGGTAGCCACGGTGGGCGCCGATGGCATATCCGGCAATCGTCATGGCTTCGACCAGCGAGAACGGGTCGCCTTCCATGATGCCGCGGTCCTTGAACGTTCCCGGTTCGGCCTCGTCGGCGTTGCACACCAGCACCGGGTCGGACCCCTGGGCGACGACGGCCTCCCACTTCACCCCCATCGGGAAGGCGGCACCGCCTCGGCCCTTTATCCCGGATCGTTTGACTTCCTCGATCAGCTCGGTCGGCGTCATCTCCAGCGCCTTGCTAAGCGCGGCATAGCCATGGGCGGTGCGGTAGTCGTCGAGGCTGTAGGGATCGATGGCTCCCACGCGGTGCAGCAGGCGCAACCCATCCGAGCCGGCCTCGGTTTGCGGTATCCCGAAGTGACCCGGATTCGGGTCGATCGGCTCAGCGCCTTCCAGCACGTCGACAACGGACTCGGGAGTGGAGTACCACAGGCTGGCGTCGTACTCGCCGGCTCGCTGCATGAGAACTGCCGGGGATCGGTCGCATTGCCCGAGACACGGGCTCGCCACGACGTCATCCCGCTCCCTCAGCTCCTCGAACAGCTCCCGGCCACCGCGGGTCCGGCACGAGACGTCCTCACACACGTGGGCCACCCGCCGCGGGCGTTCTTCCGTCGCCAGCAGCGCATAGAAGGTCGCCACCGCGTAAGCCTCCGCCGGCGGCACCGACAGTCGCTCCGATATGTAGTTGAGGGCGCCGGGACTCACCCATCCAATGGCGCCCTGCGCGGCTTGCAGGGCGGGCAGCAGGAGGTGACGAACGCCGGCCGCCTGGCGAACGCCGCCCCGGGCGATGTGGTGGTCGGCCGCCGACCGGTCGCCGCCGACCCAGCCGGAATCCGGCGCTCCCAGCAACTCGTCGACGGCGGCCCGTTCGGCGTCACTCGTTTCTACAGACATGAGACGAAGGTCCATGGCGTTAGGCCGTCGACTCGACCGGCTGGATGCTGACCGCGGTCGCCTTGAACTCGGCCGTTCCCGACTTGGGATCCCAAGCATCGATCGTCAGCAGGTTGACGTCCGCTTCGTGTGGCTGATGAATCGACATGAACGCCAGCCCCGGCCGCAAGCTCCGATCGAAGAACACCGGGACCTCGATCGATCCCCGCCGCGAACGAACGCGGACCTCATCGCCCTCGGCCATTCCGAAGGCGGCGCCATCCTCGGGAGAGATCACGATGCTCCCTCGTTCGCGAAGCGGAGATGCATATCCACCCGTCTGCACGCCGGTGTTGTACGAGTCGAGTCGGCGTCCCGTCGTCAGGCGAGTGGGGAACTCTTCGGTCAGCTCGTCAACCGGAGGCACCCATTCGGTCGGCATGAACGGCACCGGATCTCGCGGCCGTGGAGGAACTGTGCACCGGGGTCTTGTTCATCGACGCACGGCCATTGGATGCCGCCCAGCTCGTCCAGCCGCCGGTATGACATGCCGGCGTGCATCGGAGACAGCTCCCGCAACTCGTCCCAGAGCAACTCGGCGGGCAGGTTCGGCCAGTCGTGACCGAGGCGGTTTGCCAGCATCGTGAGGATCTCGAGGTCGTCGCGGGCCTCGCCGGGCGGCTCGAGAGCCCGCCGCACCCGCTGCACTCTCCTCTCCGAAGACGTGACCGTGCCCTCGCTCTCGGCCCAGCCGGCGGCCGCCGGCAACACCACATCGGCCATCTCGGCGGTCCTGGTCATGAAGATGTCCTGCACCATCAGGAAATCGAGCTCGGACAGCAAGCGCCGGGTACGGGCCACATCGGCTTCGGACTGCGCGGGATTCTCCCCCAGGACGAACAACGATCGGAGCTCGCCCCGCTCCATGGCGTCGAACATCAGCGAGAGGTGATAGCCGGGCTCCGGCGGCACCGCCGACTCCCATTTCGCTTCGAACCTCGCCCGGACGTCATCGTGGGCTACGTCCTGGAATCCGGGCAGTTTGTTGGGAAGGGCGCCCATGTCACCACCACCCTGGACGTTGTTTTGGCCGCGGATGGGCACGAGTCCCGAACCGTACCGGCCCAGGTGCCCGGTGAGGAGGGCCAGGTTGATGAGGGCGAGGACGTTGTCGGTGGCGTTGTGGTGCTCGGTGATGCCGAGTGTCCAGCAGAGCTGGGCGGTCTTGGCGGTGGCGAAGTCGTGGGCCAATTCCTGGATTACCTGGGCGGGGACGCCGGTGATCTGCTCGGCTCGCTCGAGGGGCCACTCATCGACCGCGGCCGCATAGGCGTCGAAGCCGCTGGTGGCATGGGAGATG
>CAMYMH010000003.1:0-114100 GCA_947259275.1 uncultured Acidimicrobiaceae bacterium
CGGCTCGGGAGGAGCACCCGCTCCCACCGACGGGTCATACCTGTGGGGCACCGACGGGTGGACCCCGGTCGCCGGCGTCACCGGACTCCCCTAACCAGACAGCCCACAGCCAACCACCAACCGCCCACCGGAAACGGTGGGCGGTTCGGCATCCAGCTACCAGCTGCCAGTCTGAGTTCCTTCCCCTTGAGGGAAGGTGGCCCGGCCGAAGGCCGGGACGGATGGGGGGGGAACCCCTCACCACACCCGGTTCACCCACTCCCCCACCCCGACTCCACCTCCGGTGGAGCCACCCCGCCCTCAAGGGCGGGGAAGAAACCCCCGCCCCGGTCGGCGCTGGACGGTGGGCGGTGGGCGGTACCTTCCCTCCGACAAGCCGGGGGGACTAACAGTCCATGACCGTAGATTTGGGTCATGAGGATCCTGGTCTACGGCTCGTTGGTCCCGGACATCGTATTTGTAGTGCCCCGGCTTCCGATCGCCGGTGAGGACGTACCGGCCGGAAAGGTGACGGTGGTGGCGGCCGGTGGTGGCGGGAATGTCGCGGTCGCCCTCGCCGATTGGGACTTCGACGTCGTCGTCGGCGGGAACTCGGTTGGCGACGATCCCCTTGGCCGGTGGGTAGCGGAGGCGTTCGCGGGACGGGACATCGAACTGCCTGCCGGTTTTGTCAGCAAGGCGGGCGTAACCGCCGCCAATGGCATCATCGTGACACCAGACGGTGAACGGACCGTCATCGGGAGCGACTACCAGCGCGTCACCTGGCTCCCGGTGTCGAGCTGGGAGGGCATCACCGCGGTCATGGTGGACGGCTACAGCGGGGAGGCGGGGGCCATCGTCATCGGCGAGGCTTCCGATCGAGGTCTGCCGGTGGTAGGAAGCGATCGGACCGGACCGAGCACGACCCGCCTCTCGATGCTGCTGTGGTCCGGACATGAGCATCCCGACCCGGCCGAGGCCGCCGCCACGGCGGCCAATGGGCCGATCGTGGTTGTGACCAACGGGCCCGGCCCCGTCGTCGTCTTTCTCCCCGACGGATCGACCTTCGAAGTCATACCCAAGCCATCCGACGCGCGGGACAGCACCGGTGCGGGCGATGTGTTCGCGGCCGCAGTCACCTCCGGTCTCGCGGACGGCCTCCCCACCGCAGCTACCCTCGAACGCGCCGTCGACGTGACCGGTCGATATGTCGCAGGGGGCACGCGTTCCGAGGCTCCGCCACTCACTACACTGGGGACATGAAGAAGATCTTCTTCCTTTTGATTCTCGTCGGCATCGGCCTGGCGGTCTTCAAGTACCTCAACGACGAGAGCTACTGAGCCTTCTCAACGAACTCGACGACCGCATCGGCTATCTGCGCCGCATGGGTGAATATCGCTTCGTGCCGGGCCGCTAGTTCGAGGACGACCGGATCTTTCACCAGCCCAGCCAGCTCGTACTGGCCGGCCGGCCTGATGACCTGATCCCGGGTGGGAATGATCACGAGCACCGGAGGATCCAGCTGGGCAATCCACTTGCGTGAGTCGAAACGTTTGATGGCACGAAGGGCTCGCATGTTCAACTCGACGTCCCTCGCCAGCATCACATCCCACAGCCAGCGATCGTGCTCGGGCCCAAACGCACCGGCACGACCCAACACCGCCCGGGTGACGCGGGCACCCTCCATATTTCCCAGCTTCCACGAGATTCGCAACCCGGCCATACCGAGTGCGTCTATCAGGGGGCGTCGCATCGGGTTGGCGGCCGTGGCTGCGAGGACGGCCTGATGGACGTGACCGGGATGACGGCGAGCCAGCGCCTGGGCAACCATCCCTCCCATCGAATAGCCGAATACCGTCGCCTGGCGGACGTCGAGTGCGTCGAGCACCGCCGCGATTTCATCTGCCACCGTCTCGATCTCGTACTCCTCGTACAGACCGCGGGAGCCGCCGTAGTTGCGCTGGTCGATCATGATGACCCGGAAGCGATCGACCAGGTAGGGAACCAGTCGGCAGAACGTCGCAATGCTGTCATACACCCATCCGTGGATCAGCACTATGGGAGGAGCATCCGGCAGCCCAGTTTCTCGGACCATGTACTCCTTGCTCCCCACAAACACGGTCCGTCCCGGCACCGGGAGCGGGTGCACCTGAGGACCCCGGGATTTCGGCCGCGTGACCGGCCCGAAGATCCTCCACAACGCCCAGCCTCCAACCGTCAAGCCCAGGGCTTTTCGTGTTCTCATGAGGCGAGTCTATGGGGGCGCCAGCGAGGGTGGCAGAAAGCAGTGAGCATCACCCGCCGTGACAATGACCGGCTTTCCTGCCTATTTATTGCACCTGCACAACTGTGATGGCGATCCCGCTTGCCTACTGCTTGCTACCGGACTGTGATTTCCGAGCCTTCGACGATCTCGCCGATGACGGCGGCGGCCGGGGTGCCCGAATCACCGAGCGCGGCGATCAAGTCGTCGCATCGGTCGGGGGCGACGGCCAGCAGCAATCCCCCACTGGTCTGAGCATCTGCCAGCACGATCTGGAAGACGTCGGCCAGGTCGCCGAAGTTGGTGAATTCGGCGGCGGCAGCCAGGTTGCGGGTGGTTCCTCCCGGTACGACGCCATCGGACGCTAGATCCTCCACCCCCGGTAGCAGTGGAACCCAACGGTGATCAACGCGGGCGCCAACCGACGAGGCCTGAATCACCTCCGCGAGGTGGCCGAGCAGCCCAAAGCCGGTGACATCGGTGGCGGTGCGCACCCCGCAGGCGACGGCGGCCCCGGCGGCAGTGCGGTTGAGCATGACCATCATTTCGACGGCAGCCTCAATCTGCTCGGGAGTAGCCCGGTCGCGCTTGATGGCTGTGGAGATCAATCCGGTCCCGAGCGGCTTCGTCAACACGAGGCGGTCACCAACCCTGGCTGATCGGTTGGTCATCATGGCATCCGGGTCGACGATCCCGGTGACGGCGAGCCCGTATTTCGGCTCGCGGTCATCTACCGAATGGCCCCCGACGAGGGTGCACTCGGCCTCGGCGAGAACCGCCGCACCTCCCCGCTGTACGTCGGCAAGCAGGTCGAGCGACAGCTCCTCACGAGGCCAGCCGACAATTGAAAGCGCAGTGATCGGCGCTCCGCCCATGGCATAGACGTCTGAGAGGGCATTGGCGGCGGCAATCCGGCCCCAGTCGAAAGGGTCGTCAACAATCGGGGTGAAGAAGTCCACGGTTTGGACCAGGGCGGCTCCGCTCGCGAGCCGATATACGCCGGCATCGTCCGGTTGGTCGAGGCCAACCAGGAGATTTGGGTGGCGTGTCACGTCGAGATCATGCAAGGGGCGCAGGACCTGCGCCAGCTCAGCCGGGCTGAGTTTGCAGGCTCACCCCGATCCGTGCGAGTACCGCGTCAGCTTGACGTTTGACATGGGGCAACACTAGGTCCGCCGCGTATCTGGCTGATCAACCGATGACCGGAGCAGGAAATCAGCGCCGCTGACCGCTGCCGACCTGGCTAAACCAACCAGGCTGAGCCAGGATTCAGTTTCTTATGCCATCCGATGAATGTATGCTTGTTCTCGAGGTTGGAATCCACGCCTGACCCCGGCGTCACCAACCGGCAGGAACTCCTCACCCCCCTGGGGAACCTGCACAATGACGGGCCTCGGCGCACGCCGGGGCTCGTCGCTTTGGACTCCTAACCTGACCGGGTATGCGTTTCAACCTCCCACGCCCTCGCCAGCTGGCTCGCAACCTGCGCGAGGTGGCACAGAGCCGCCCGGAAACCACCGAGGAATACCTGGAGGCCAACCCGGAGGCGTGGGCGCGAATCGCCGAGGTCGACCCGCACGACGCCGCCGACATCCTCGAAGCCCTCGGCGCTGAAGCAGCACGCGAATTCATCAAATCGCTCGTGCCAGAGCAGGTGGCCCGCATCCTTGAAGAGATGAACGACGGTGCCGCAGCGGAACTCCTGCAGCTGTTGCCTGAGGTAGAAGCCGCGGCACTGGTCGGCTCGATGGATGCCGACGAGGCCGTCGACGTCCTCAACAAGCTCGATGACGAGGAGGTGCCCGGACTCGTCGACAAGCTCGAGCCGGAGGCCGCCACCGAAATCGAACGCCTGCTGGCGTACCCGCGGGACTCAGCCGGCGGCTTGATGACCACCGATGTGGCATCGCTCCCGCACGGCCTGACCGCGGGTGAGGCAATCGAGGCCCTGCGGCGAATGCATGAGACGCTCGACGATCTCAATTATGTTTATGTCATCGACGATCTCGACCGGCTCAAGGGAGTCGTCTCCTTCCGAGATCTCGTATTTGCACGACCGGGCACCGGCCTCGACCAGGCGATGGTTCCTAACCCGGTCAAGGTGTCGACCGACGCCGACCGCGAGGTGGTGTCGGATCTCATCCAGCGGTACAACCTATTCGCATTACCCGTCGTCGATGGGGAGGACCGACTGCTCGGCATCGTCACCGTCGATGAAGCGCTCGAGGCGATTCAAGAGGAGGCGAGCGAGGACATGGCCGTGATGGTCGGCGCCGGGTCCGAAGAGACGGTGCGTTCGGCGGTGACCGAGTCAATCGCCAAGCGGCTGCCCTGGATCGTCGTCAACCTGGCACTGGCAACCATCGTGGCCTTCACCATCGAGCGCCAGAAGGATGTATTCGACGACTTCGTGGTCCTGGCCGCCTTGATGCCGGTGGTTGCCCTGCTGGGTGGGAACGGCGGCGCCCAGAGCCTGGCGGTAGTGATTCGCTCCATGGCGATCAACCAGGTACCGAGCCAGATGGTGCCGAAGGTGTTGTTGCGAGAAGCGCGCATCGGGCTCGCAATCGGCGTCGCCATCGCAGTATTGGCCGGTTTCATGGCCTTCATCATCAGCGGCGGAGAGGAGAAGGTGGCCGTCGTCATGGCGATCGCAGTGTTTGCCAACCTGTCGATTGCGACCTTCGCCGGAGCCGGCATCCCGATCCTGCTTCGCCGACTCGGGCTCGACCCCGCCCTTGCCTCGAACATCTTCCTCACCTTCGTGACCGACATGGTGGGGTTTGCGGGGTTTCTGGTGATTGCGGGAGTGTTGCTATAGCAGCTGCCCACCGCCCACCGCCCACCGCCCACCGTTCTCGTTCCGCTTCTGGCACCCCTCTTATGGAGTGTATGGACCGGGGTCATGCGTACCGGACGTGCGGGACATGGGTAACACTTGGAGGTCGCCTATGAGGAGGGATTAGATGCCGTGGTCGGTGGAGACAGTGGCGGCGGCTGCCCTCCGGGCAGCTTGGCAGTTGCGAAGCAACTGCTGCCTCAGGAGGTGGGGACTGACCTGTTCTGGGGTTTCCCTGGGCCTGGCGCCGGCGGCGCCGGCCGTCGATCAGCTGGCCATCCGGCGGCAGCACTCGCATTTCTCCGCCATCGACGCAAAGGTGACATGGCAAGGCGGAGAAATCGAAATCCAGACATGGTTTCCCTGGGCCTGGCGCCGGCGGCGCCGGCCGTCGATCAGCTAGCCGTCCGGCGGCAGCACTCGTATTTCTCCGCCATCGACGCAAAGGCGCTGACAGCGCGGCGGAGAAATCGAAGAACAGAAGGAGGGCCGGCTCTCTGGGGGCCGGCCCTCTTCTGGAGGAGGAGCGTTGAAGGAGTGAAGTTCAACACCAGAAGCATCGGCGCCGAGGCCAAAACCTACGGAAGCAATGAGAGGGGTTCCGTGGTGACTAGTTAGCAGTGGCCTGCCTGCTCATCCACTGCTCGAACGTCAGTGCGAGGGGCGTGAAGTTCACGGCGCGAAAGCGTTCGGTCATTTCGTCGAAGAGCTCTGGGTCTGGGTCGATGGCCATTCCCCATTCCGCCAGTTCGAGGCCGGGCCGCCAGCCGGCCGAGCCGAGGGTTTCGTCCACCCGCATCCGCCAGTCTTCCGGTCCGTCCGGGCGCGAGGACCAGTATCGCTGCATCCGTTGGGCCCGTCGGACCGCCCGCTGCACGATCTTGAGCGCCTGGCGGTCCAGTGATTCGCCATCGCCAACCACGCCTTCCATCCAGTCCGCGAACGTTCGATCGTCCCAGGCGTTGGGCTCGAGGACAACGTCTTCAAAGAGACGGTCAACCGACCGCAGCAACTCGAGAGCCCGCCGGGCGGCACTCACCGGGCCACCATCAAAGGGAAGCTGCCACCCGGGCCGTGAAGGCCGCCGCAAGTCTTCGGGTCTGGTCGCCGGGT
This sequence comes from uncultured Acidimicrobiaceae bacterium, assembly GCA_947259275.1. Classification (GTDB taxonomy): domain Bacteria; phylum Actinomycetota; class Acidimicrobiia; order Spongiisociales; family SHLN01; genus SHLN01. The sequence goes on from CAMYMH010000003.1 coordinate 6,195, forward strand.
ACGAAGTTGGTGGCGCCGACCGCAACCACCGGAGCGACATCCTTGAGCGTCGAAAGCGCGATGACCTCCTGCGCCGCCGCCAGGCGCTCGAGCGTCCAGCGGCCTTCCACCACCACCAGCCCGATGTCGGCGGCGGTCTTGAGCACTTCCGCCCGAGTCACCGAGCCGAGAATCCCGAGATCCATCGAGGGGGTCTCGAGGACGCCGTCGACGAACCAAGCGATCGTCCAGGTTGGCCCTTCCAGCACCCATCCCTCCCGCGAGATGAGCAGCGCGTCATGGTAGCCCTCCCGCTGGGCCCGCCGGCTCGCCGCCATGTTCGGAGCGTATGAGATGACTTTGGCGCCGGTTAAATCCCAGTCGACTCCTCCCGAATGCCAGGGTGCCTCGACGGGTTGAACTCTGAAGTCTTCGATGTCCTCGGGCATCCGCTCCCACGCGACGATGCAGCGCCCGGGAGCATCGATGTCGGGAACGCTGCCCCCCCGGGTGACGACGAGCCGAACAAAACAATCCCCTCCATCGGCAGCCACCGTCCAGATCCATTCGGCCATGTCGGACCTCGGTGGAAGCTCGAGCTCGAGCTTGGCGGCTCCGGACGCCAACCGGTCGAGGTGGGCGTCGAGGGCGAAGACCCGCCCTTCGTACGATCTGGCCACTTCGAACAGACCGTCTCCCCGCTGGAGGCCAAGGTCGAAGACAGAGATGGAGGCAGTGGACGGGTCGGCTGGAATGCCGTCAATGAGAACTCGCATGGGGCCGAGGTTAGTGACTGGCCTCCTAGAGTCGGCCCGATGCGTGTCCTGATTACCGGCGCCACCGGGTACCTCGGCACGGCGATGCGTGAGGCTGTGCCGGTCGGTGTCGAGGTGATTGCGACCGGATTCTCCCGGGGACCCCTCTCGCTGGACGTGACCGATCAGCAGGCCGTCGAGGTAGCCGTTAACCACCATCGGCCGGACGTGGTGGTGCACCTCGCTGCGGTCAGCGTGACCGCAGCGGCCGCCGATGAGCCCGACCGAGCCGCGGCCGTCAATGTGGCCGGGGCGCAGACGGTTGCAGCCGTAACCGGTCGAAGCGGCATACGATTGGTCGCTATCTCCACCGATCTCGTCTTCGACGGCACGGCCGCCCCATACGATGAGAACGCCGCCCCGCACCCCATCAATGCGTACGGGGCATCGAAGCTGGCGGGGGAGCAAGCCATCACCTCCGAGCATTTCGCCCCCCTCATCCTTCGCACCTCGGTGCTGGTCGGCCGCGATCGAGCGGACCGGTACCCGTTCACGACGTACGTCGTCCGGCAGGCGCAAGCAGGGTTGAAGGTGGAACTGTTCGAAAACGAGCGCCGCAATTTCTTCCCGGTTACCCACGCGGCCGCCGCCATCTGGGAGTCCGCCGCCAACCAGGTGACGGGTGTTCTTCACATCGGTGCCACCGAGTCCATGTCCCGGCTCGAGTTCGGCAGGCGTTTGCTGGAGGCGGCCGGGCTCAACGAACGCCTGGCGAGTTCAGCCACTGGTCCGCCCGATCGACCGTCCGATCTCACCTTGACCGTCGACCGGGCTCAGGCGCTCCTCGCCACCCCGATGCCCACCCTGGACGAGGTTATGGCTGAGATGCGCCGCGACCTTCGCTTGACGTAGGCTCCCGGGGTTGACCTGTGAAGGGATACCCGTGAACGAAGCATTTCGCGATCTTGCCGACGAATACTGGGAGTGGCAGCTCGAGACTTCTCCCCTCAACGCTCTCATGTTGGGTGACCATCGCTACGCCGACCGGTTCGATGAGTTTTCACGTGAGGCCGAAGACCGGGACATCGCCGCCTTGCGACAATTCGCAGCCCGCGCCGAGGCGATCGAGCCGGAGGAACTGAGCGGCGAAGAACGGATCAGCCGCCGGGTCCTGATGTTCGAGGTCTCGACGAATGTCGCCACCACCGAGACCCGACAGGCGGAGTTGGCAGTCAATCATGTGGTGGGGTTTCAGGCCATGCTGCCGGTGATTCCGCCTCAGTTGCCGATCGAGACCGCCGAGCACGCAGAGCAGCTCGTCGAGATGTACCACGGTATGGCGCGGGGCCTTGGCGAGATGGGCGACCGGCTCCGCCAAGGAGTGGCAAATGGTCGCACCCCTCCCCGATATGCGGTGGGAGAGACCATCAAGCAGCTCGACGGCTTGGCGGCCGTACCCCTGGACCAGAATCCTCTGCTGGCGACCCGGGTACCGGCCGAGTTCGATGAGGCCGCCACCGCCGCCTGGAAGGAGCGGCTGGCCGGCGTGGTCGAAACGGCGATCCGACCCGCCCTCGGGCGCTATCGCGATGTGCTCGAACATGAGGTGATGCCGGTCGCACGTCCCGAGGAGCGCTCGGGTGTCGGCTGGCTGCCGGACGGAGAAGAGCTGTACGCCCGCAGCATCCACCTACACACCTCGCTGCCCATCGATGCCACCGAAATCCATGAGATCGGTCTGCAGGCGATGGAGCGCCTCGCCGACGAGTACCGGGTGCTCGGCTCTCGGGTGCTGGGTACTCAGGACCTCGGAGATATCTTCAGCCGGCTTCGCGACGATCCCGACCTCCACTTCGGGTCGGGCCCGGACGTGGTAGCAGCCTCAGAGGCGGCAATGGCTAAAGCCAAAGCCGCAATGGGCGACTGGTTCGGCAGGCTGCCCCAGGCCGATTGCGTGGTGGCGGAGACGCCCTCCGGTCCGGTCGCCTTCTATATGCCACCTGCCCTCGACGGGAGCCGTCCCGGCACCTTCTTCGTGAACACCGCCGAACCTTCCGAGTGGGGACGTTTCCAAATCGAAGCGATGGCTTACCACGAAGGGATCCCCGGCCACCACCTCCAGCTCGCGATCGCCCAGGAACTCGACGATTTGCCGGAGTTCCGCAAGCACGCCCGCATAACTGCCTTTGCCGAGGGCTGGGGTCTGTACACCGAGCGCCTCGCCGACGAGATGGGCCTGTACACCGGCGACCTCGAGCGGATGGGCATGCTGGCACTCGACTCGATGCGGGCCGGCCGCCTGGTCGTCGATACCGGGATTCACGCGCTGGGCTGGAGCCGGCAGCAGGCGATCGAGTACATGGCCCGGAATTCACCGATGAGTCTTGGCACCATCGAGGACGAAATCGACCGCTACATCGGGATGCCGGGCCAGGCCCTCGCCTACATGATCGGCCGCCTCGAAATCCAGCGCATCCGGGGCGACGCAGAAGAGCGGCTCGGCGATGCATTCGACATCAAGGGATTCCACGACGCCGTCCTAACTCACGGCCTGTTGCCCCTGGAGGTGCTGGCAGACGTGGTCGATAGCTGGGCGGCCGACCGGGCTACTCCGTAGCTCTGAGCGGAAGCTCAGGCCTTTTTCGCGGCCTCTTTGGCGGCTCGTTTGGCCATCCGAATGTCTTCGATCTTGTCGTAGGTATCGACGTCGGCGATGGAAGCCCAGTCGGCAGCTTGCTCCTCCCATCCATCGGGGCCCTCTCCGAGCCGCTTGCCGACGACGCCGACGAAGATCCTCGCCTTGGCCTCGCCGAAGCCGGGCAGAGCCCGCAGCCGCCTGTAGAACTCGGCACCGTCGGCTGACTCCTGCCAAATGCGGTCCGGCTGCCCCTCGTAGTCTTCGGCGATCGCTTCGCACATGGCGAACGCTCGCTTGCCCATCGAGCCGGGAAACCGGTGCAGGGCCGGCTTGGCAACGAAGTGACCAACGAACTCCTCAGGATCCATGGCGGCGATGGCGGTGGCATCGAGCGGCTCCCCGAGGCGCTCTTGCAACAGGTAGGGAGCTTTGAAAGCCCATTCCATCTTCACCTGCTGGTCGAGCAGCATCCCGAGCATCAGTGCCAGCGGGCTATCGGCTAGTAGTTGATCGGCGTCGGCGTCTCCGGTCCAGGGCAAGGATTTGGTGGTCATGGCGGGGACGTTAGCCCGACCGGTACCAATTAGTAATCGGGAGTCGCCTGTCCTTGCCGAACGCCTTGGTAGTGATCTTCACGCCCGGAGGCGACTGCCTCCGCTTGTACTCGTTGCGATCCACCAATCTGGTAATCCGCTCCACGAGGACCTCGTCGAAGCCGGCGCCGACGATGGCACGATTCGACAGGTCCTGCTCGACATACATCTCGAGGATGGCGTCCAACATCTCATAAGGCGGCAGGCTGTCGGTGTCGAGTTGGTCGGGCCGTAGTTCCGCCGAGGGTGGCTTGTCGATTATGGCCTGCGGAATCACTTCCGCTTCTCGATTCCGCCACCGGGCCAGGCTGTAAACCCGCATCTTGAGCACGTCTTTGAGCACGGAGAACCCTCCGACCATGTCCCCGTACAGGGTGGCGTATCCGACCGCCATCTCCGATTTGTTGCCGGTGGTCAGGACCATGGGACCGAATTTGTTGGATAGGGCCATGAGCAGGGCTCCGCGAATTCGAGCCTGCAGGTTCTCCTCGGCGACTCCAGATTCGGTTCCCGCAAACAAAACTTCGAGCGAACCGAGGTAGTTCTCGAACACATCGTCGATCGGCAAGACGTCGAACCGGCAGCGGAGGCGCTGGGCCAGTTCCTCGCTGTCGTTGATGGAGCCCTCCGAGCTGTACGGCGACGGCATCGAAACACCCCACACCCGGTCGGCACCCAACGCATCAACGGCGATGGCGGCGCTGAGCGCCGAGTCGATCCCGCCCGACAGCCCCAGCACCACCCCCGGGAACTCGTTCTTCTGCACGTAGTCGCGCAGCCCGAGCACCAGGGCCGCGTAGATCTCGGCGTCTTCTTCGAGCCGGGGATCGGATCCGGGCGGAGCAGCAGCCTCCGAAGTGCGAAGTGTGTGCTCGGGGGCACCCGGCAGCCCCTCCAGCGTGTTGAACCCAAGTTCGACATCCGCCCAGAAACGGTCCTCTTGAAACTGGCGGGCTTGATAGACGATCCCCCCGCTCGAATCGAGAATCATGCTGCCGCCATCGAATACCAGCTCATCCTGGCCGCCCACCTGGTTGACGTATATCAAAGGCACGCCGGCCGCGGCCACGTGGCGTTGCAGCAACTCGACCCGCTGACGGTGCTTGTCGAAGTGATAGGGCGACGCATTGATGTTGATGAGAACCTGGGCGCCCGTCTTGGCCTGGAGCAGCGGAGGTCCGTCCTCGACCCAGATGTCCTCGCACACCGAGATTCCGAGGGTGGCATCACCCACCCCCCACACCGGGTTGGGGTCGACCCCGGGAACGAAATAGCGCTCTTCGTCGAACACGCCGAAGTTGGGAAGATGAACCTTGTGATACACGCCGCGGACCTCACCGTTGTAGAGGAGGGCGGCCGCGTTGGCGATTGAGCGCACTGCCGAGTCCTCGAGTGTGCTGGTGGCAACCGGGTCGGTGCGGTCGACAAAACCGACGACGGTGAGCATCGGCCCGCTGGCGGCGGCCAACTCCTTCACAACCGCAAGGTTGGCGGAGATGAAGGCGTCGCGGAGCAGCAGGTCCTCGGGCGGGTACCCGGTCACCGCCAGCTCAGGAAGCGCTAAGACGTCGGCCTCCTGCTCCTGCGCCCACGTCATCGCCTCGAGGATGCGGTCCCGATTGCCCGGGAAGTCACCGATGACCTGATTGAGCTGGGCGCCGGCGATCCGTATGAACATCAAGCAAGACTAAGCAGTCCCAGGTCCCAAGTCAGACGAGTCCAAGTCCCAAGTCCCAAGACCCAGGTCAGACGAGTCCCGGGTCCCAAGTCAGACGAGTCCCGGGTCTCCGTTCTCGGGTCTCCGGTTTTGGGTCTCGCGTCTTGGGTCTTGCTCCTAGAACCCGACCCAGCTGGTCTCGTCCAGGGTGGTGAGGTCGGAACCGGCAATGCCCAGCTCGGACATCGTGAAGACGGTATCGCCCACGACCAGCGAGCGGTGGATCTGACCGGCCCACGGATTGTCGATGCTGTCGGTGTGGACGATGGTGCCGATCTCCTGAATTCCCCGGTCACGGTCCAGCTCGAGGCCGATGGCGCCGGAGAAGTAGTCATCTTTTCCGTTGCGCTCGTCCCAGCCCCATCGCTGCACCGGAAGAACGGCGGTTGCCGTCGGCTCCCAGTACAGAAAGGCGCGGTGGTCGAACTCGACGTCGCTATGTCCGCCCTTCATCGTGTACTGGTGCATCCGGGTCGGGTTGGCGGGGTCGGAGACGTCGAACACCGACACCTGGGTACCCAGCGTCCAGCCCTCTTCGGTGGCGTCCTGACCAACGCCCAGCAGCATGCCGTCGCCGAGCGGGTGCAGGTAGGCCGAGTAGCCGAGGATCTTGAGCTCGCCGGCCACCACGGGGTTGGTCGGATCGGACAGGTCGATGGTGTACAGCGGGTCGGTTTGGCGGAAGGTGACCACGTAGCCGACGTCGCCCATGAAGCGGACTGAGAAGATCTGCTCGCCCTTTCCGAGGCCGCCCACTTCACCGACCACTTCCAGCTCGCCGCCGGTTTCGGCGAGGACGGTCACGAAGCTCTCAGACGTCTGGTCGTTTCGACCACCCCACCACGGGGCCTGATTGGTGGTAGCGACTCGCAGGTAACCATCGTGCTCGGACATCGAGAACTGATTGAGGAGGAATCCATCGACGGAGCCGGTAGCCCGGTACACGGTGGTGCTCGGGTCGGAAATGTCGAACTTGTGGATCTCGGTGTACTCGCCCGAGAAGCGGGCCTCGATTTCGGCCTCGCTGAGCTCGTTCCAGTCGACCCACTGCCGGCTGGCAACGTAAAGGCTGTCGGGAGAGGCATAGACGGTGTCGCCTTCGGCGAGGACGCCGACCGCGTCCGGCTTTAGGCCTTCGGACAGGTCGACGGTGACGACGGTCAGCATGCCGAGTCCGGCGAACTCCTGAGGCCGGTAGGCGTCTTCACAATCGACGAGCAGCCCGTCGGAGGTGGATCCATCGGCCTCTTCGAGCACGTAGTAGGGAATCCAATTCTCGAGCGTCGAGGCGTCGATGATGTCCCGGTTGGCGTTCTTGGCCTTGATCTCGGCGAGCAGGCCTCCGCCTTCGGGGTACTGCCACTGGAAGCCGGTTGGGTATGCCCGAACCACGATGCGGGCCACGTCGCCACTCATGCGGGCGCTCAGGTAGCCGCCGTCGAGGTACAGGGTGCGAACCAAGCTGATGTCGGTTGGATCACCCACATCGATCTCGGTGAGGACCGAAATCGGCGTGTTGTAGTAGTAGTCGGTGGGAGCGGCGATCCCGGCCTCAGGGAAACCAAGAATGTCGGGGACGCCGCCGCCGTATTGGGTTGACAGCACGATGATGCGGTCGCCTGCCAGCAGGATCTCGCCCCAGCCGTTCTCGAGACGAAGCGAGTCGGCAATGGTCGGCTCACCGGTGACGTCGATCACATAGAGGGTGCTGTTTGAGATGGCGTAGATGAAGTTGCCGTTCGTCTTGATGACGTCCGGCTCGTCGACCCCAGCCTCCTGGACATTGGTGGTGGAGTAGTCGACGCCCGCTTGCCGCCGGGTGCCTGAGTCGAGGCCACCGGAAATCGGGACGGCTCCGTCGGCTGCCATCTCTTCAATGAACATGACGTCGTTGCCAAGCCAGACCGGGCCGTACCAGCCGTTCTCCAGCCCATAGGGGGTGACGATCCGCTTGGCCTCGGTCTTGACGTGGGTGAGGTAGTCCTCACAGGCGTCGAAGGCGACAAGTCCACCTGCGAAGGCGGGAACCCCGCTGCCCACTCCAATGGGAGCGCAGGCGGTGAGGAGGATTGCGAATGCGGCGAAGGTGGCTGCGAGTGTGCGTTTCATGGTCATAACCCCGGTCTGGTTTTGTTTCATCTCGGGTTGAGACGACCGCACCGCGCGGTACGGTTCCCACAGAACGCGAAAAAGAGAACCGCCGACCGGTCGCTCGCTCCGCTCGCTGCCGCCCACCGGAAGAACTCGTGCTCGGACGCCTTCAGAGGCTGAAGCGGACGGCGGTGGGCGGTGGGCGGTCGGCGGTTCGCCCTATGCCAATAGAAGCCCTTCCGCCTCCAAGGCCGATCGCAACGTTTCGGCTTCCCCGGGACGGACCGAGAGCGTGAGGATCCCTCCCCCGCCGTAGGTGGCGTGGCGCAGCTGGAGGTCCCGGACATCCACCTGGCTGCGCTCGAGGGCATGGCCCACCTTGGCGAGCTCTCCCGGCTGGTCGGCCAGCGCCACGGCCACGGCCACGGCCGCCGGCGCCATACCGCGTCGGATCTCTCCGGCGTTGAACAGTTTCTGAACCAATTGATCGGTTTTTCCCGCCCGCACCGCGTCCGCCCAGCGATGGAGCCGAGCGGCGTAGGCCTCGATGACTGCCGCCAACGGTTCACCGTTTCCTACCAGCAGATCGGTCCACAACTCCGGGTTGGAGGCGGCAACCCGGGTGAGATCCCGGAACGAGCCGGAGGCCAAGCCGAGTCCGGCGGGGTGCTCGGCCGCCTCGCCGACCAGTGCGGCCGCAAGAACCTGCGGCAGATGGCTGATCACGGCGACCGCGTCGTCGTGCTCAGCGGCGGTCATGCGGACCGGGCTCGAGCCGACCGCTTTGACTATTCCCTCCAGCCTCTCCAAGTCGTCTGGGTCGGTTCCATCAGTGATCACAATCCACGCCGCCCCCCGGAAGAGTGAAGAGGAAGCTGCCTCCGGGCCCGATACTTCGCGTCCAGCCATCGGATGACTCGAAACGAAATGGGCGAGATGCCGCCCGGCCGGCACGACGCCCGCCTTGACGCCGGCAACATCGGTGACCAGCGAATCGGTTTTCAGGTCTCCGAGGAGCCCGGGAACCGACGAGGGCGGCCCGGCCAGAACGATGAGGTCGACGCCGGACACTGCACTACTTGGGCTCTGGGCGAGTGTGTCGAAGGAACCGAGGGCTCTGAGCGTCGCAACCACTTCTGGGTCCGGATCCCACCCGGCCGTCTCCCATCCAGCTTCGGACAGCCCGAGGGCGATCGAGGTTCCAATCAGCCCCGCCCCAAGGACGGCAACCCGGCTCGTCAAATGGTCACCCCGACCGCGTTCCCGATCTTCCGCAGCTCGTCCATGAGCTCGGCGAAGTCGTCGGGAAGCAGAGCTTGCTCTCCGTCCACCCTGGCCGTCTCCGGGGCGGGGTGCACGTCGATGAGCAGCCCGTCCGCACCAATTGCGACTGCGGCCTTGGCGAGTGGCGCCACCAAGAACCGATGGCCGCCCGAATGAGAGGGGTCGACGATCACCGGGAGATGCGAGAGCCGCTTGACCACTGCCACTGCCGAAATGTCGAGGGTGTTGCGAGTTGAGGGCTCGTAGGTACGGATCCCTCGCTCGCACATGATGATGTCGTGGTTGCCCTCTTTGTAGATGTATTCGGCGGCGTTGAGCCACTCGTCCACAGTGGCGGTGAACCCTCGCTTCAACAGCACTGGTTTCTCCTGGCGGCCAATTTCACGGAGCAACGTGAAGTTGGCCATGTTGCGAGTACCCACCCGGATGAGGTCGGCGTACTCAGAAACGAGTTCGACGTCGCGCGGATCGAGTACCTCAGCGATGAAGGGCATGCCGAGAAGCTCCCGAGCTTCCCCCATGTACCGGAGGCCTTCTTCACCGAGACCTTGGAACGAGTAGGGAGAGGTCCGCGGTTTGAAGGCGTCGCCCCGTAGAATCACTGCTCCGGCCTTCTTGACCGCCTCGGCGGAGGCCATCAGCTGGTCACGAGTCTCCACTGCACATGGCCCGGCCATCATGGCGAAGTGGCCGCCGCCCACCGGAACACCACCCACGTCGATCACCGAATCCGCGGCCTGGAACTCCCGTGAAACGAACTTGAACTCCTTGAGGACGGGTACCGCTCGTTCGACACCGTCCATCGCCTCCCATGGAAGTTGTTGAATGAGGCCGCGGTCCCCCACCGCTCCGATGACCGTGCGCTTCTGACCCTCGGAAACGTGGGCCTCGGCACCGATGCTGCGGAGCCGCTCAACCACTGCCTGGATCTGTTCGGGTGTGGCTTCGAGCGCCATCACGATGATCATGAGGGGGAGCCTACCGCTCACCGGCCACCAGCCACCGGCCACCGGCCACCAGCCACCAGCCACCAGCTACCAGCTACCAGCTACCAGTGTCGCGCGTCATTGAGGTTTCGCCGGGCCTGGCGCCGGCGGCGCCGGCCTTCGATCAGCTAGCCGTCCGGCGGCAGCAATCGCATTTCTCCGCCATTGAGGCAAAGGTGCTGGGACCGCGGCGGAAAATCGAAAGGCAGTACTGCAGCCCGTCGATTTCTCGGCCATTGACGTCCCTGCGCTCATCGATGTGCCGAGAAATGACGACAATAATGCTTGCAATAGTTAGCACTAACCACTACAGTTGCAAGTGAGATGAAAGACCAGGTCACGGAACTCGGAGAGTTCATTCGAGCACAGCGCGAACGGAGTGCCATCTCGGTTCGCAATCTGGCCGAACGAGCGGGGATCTCCAATCCCTACCTCAGCCAGATTGAACGCGGGTTGCGGAAGCCCTCGGCGGAGATCCTCAAAGGGATCGCCAAGGGGCTGTCCATTTCCGCCGAGACGCTGTACGTGCGAGCCGGCTTACTCGAGCATCCCGATGGCACACCATCGGTGATCGAGGCGATCGACGACGATCCGGCGCTTACCGCCCGTCAGCGCCAGGCGCTGCTCGAGATCTACCGCAGCTTCCTGGACCAGAACGACGAAAACTAGGAGGACCACCATGGTCATGACCAAAGACGGCAAGAAGGCCGCATACGCATTGATCGGTGCCCCGGTGTGGGCCGCCAAGAAGATCACCGAGATGACCGGTGACGTCGGTGACGTTACCCGCCGCGAGTTCGACGCCTGGGTCAAGGAAGGCGAGAAGCTGGCCAAGAAGCTCAGCGACCGGAACATGGTCGAGGAGCTCAGCGAGCGCATGGACCTCGACCAGATCCAGGATCAGGTCGAGAAGCTGCGCGAACAGCTGGAGAGCGTGCTCGGCAACTGGCGCGACAGCTTCCGGGCCGAGACCAAGCCGGCGGCAAAGCCGGCCGCCAAGAAAGCTCCGGCCAAGAAGGCTCCCGCGACTCGCAAGCCCGCAGCCAAGAAGCCGGCCGCCAAAAAGCCGGCCGCCAAGAAGCCGGCCGCCAAGAAAGCTCCGGCCAAGAAGGCTCCCGCGACTCGCAAGCCCGCAGCCAAGAAGCCAGCTGCGGCCAAGAAGTAGCCAGCAGAGAAATCAGGAGAAGCGCCCCTCCGGGGGCGCTTTTCTGATTTCCGTCGGCCGCCCACCGTTAACCGCCCTACCGCAATACTGGACGGTTGACCAGGCCACCTGCAATCAAGCGCCCGAGCGGTGGGCGGTAGGCGGTGGGCGGTTCGCCGCCGGCGGCCTGCGGCCGCCGGCTCAGTGGCTGACGGCCGGCGGCAATTGCTTGGCGTGCTCGACCCAGCGCTTGACCATGACCTCGGTCGGGAGGCGGCGGACGAGACGCTTCTTCGAGTTGACCTGGATCATCCTCCCGAGCAGTGACTGCGGGTTTCGGTTGCGCAACTCCTTGCAGGTGTCGACACCGGCGGCTTCGAGCAAGTCGGAATACTCCTCACCGATGCCCTTGACCCGCATGAGGTCAGCTCGGTTCACCCAATCGAGGATTTGACGTTCGGTGAGGCCGGTGACGGATGCGAGCTCGCGGCGGCCGCTTCGCGTGCCGGCGCGCTTGAGCAGTTTCTCTGTGGTACGTACTCCCGTCTTGCGCAGGGTGCGAGCCTCCGCTCGTTTCATACCATCAATGGTGTCGATCGATCCCACCACAGTTCCTTTCTGGTCCTTCCCCCAGAGGCAATTTAGCAACCGGGCCTCAGGCCGCGCCAAATCGAGGCAGCACCGCCTCGATGTCTGTCGGTACCTGGATACGCCGGGGAGCACGCTCATCACCCCGTACCTCGGTCACCCACTCCGGATGTGCCCGGGCGATGTCGAGCGGATCGAGCCCGCGACTCATGAACCGATCCCATTGGCTGCGGTCCAACAACAACGGATATCCCGGCTCGTAGCGATAAACCGGCATGGTGACCCCACCGGCATGAGCGGCCTGCAAGGAACGGAGGTGACCTTCGGTAATGCCAGGCTGGTTGCCGAGGGCTACCAGCGCGGGCCGGTGCACCCGTTCTCTCGACAGATAGTCGAGACCGGTTCGCATCGACGACCCGATGCCTTGCTCCCAGTCGTAGTTGATTATGACGGCCCCGAGCTTGGTTGCCGCCAGAATCTCCTCGGCGCACCAGCCGAGGACAACCACCAGCGGATCGAGCCAGCCGGCCATCCGCTCGGCGAGCACCTCCAGCAGCGGACGACCGCCGACGTCGACCAGCTGGACCGGCTCCCCCAGCGCATCGGAAGGCCCGGCGGCCAGCAGAATGCCGGCCGCTTCGGCTTTCACAGCCGCTCCATGAGCACGGTCACGAGCTGGTCTTGTAGGTACGTGAGGAACCCGAGAGTCATCCGCTCCGGATCGTCCTCGTCGCCGATTACCCAACCGGGTTCGGTGATCCCGATTCGCGCGGCCAGCGCCAGCCTGGTGTCGCCGATCACGGTGAGCCACGCTTCCGCTTCTTCGGGAGTGAGCACCTCCCGTTCCAGTGAGGCAACGAAGCTCTCCCGGTCGCCGGCACGCGCCTCAGCCAGCTGGGATCCCGAATACTCCGCCATTTCGAGTTGGGCAGCAGCATCGTCCGGATAGGCCTCGACATGCAGGCGACTATGGGCAGCGTCACCCGGCTCGGCGTCCACCGCCTCCAGTAGCTGCGGGAGGCCGAGCAGGAACTGACGCTCGTCGTGGGAAAGACGGACGGACACGCCGTCATGATGGGGCTTGAAGGGCCGTCTCACGCTTGCTCGATGGTGGCCCACAGACCGTAGTGGTGGAGGCGGTGGCAGTCGAGTTCGGCCTTCTCGCGCGGCGCGGTGACGACGACCGACCTGCCCTCGCGGTGCACCTCGAGCATCTTGCGAGTTGCCCTGGCTTCCGTGAAGCCGAACAGGCGGCGGAACACATAGACGACGTATGACATCAGGTTGACGGGGTCATCCCATACGATGACGTTCCAACCCTTGGATTCGAGGTCGGATTCGTCGATCGACGGGTCTTCGACTTCAACGGGAGCGGTGGTCATCGCGATCTGACGGCTGAGTCGCGACGCTGATTGAGATAATCCTCGAAGTCGGATCTCGCCACCCGCCACTCGCGGCCGAACTTCACCGCCGGCAGGTGACCGTTTCGCAGCATTCGGGTCACGACGAACGTAGACACATCCATGTACTCACAGATGTCGACAACCGATAGCCACTCCTTGGGCACGTCAACGCGGATCCGCTCCATGGCACCAGGGTATGGTACGAGCCCGACCACGGCAAGAGGAGGGCCATGGACGATGTGCATGCACCCCTGATCGAGGACCTGGTTCGCCGGCGAGGCGTGGTGCTGTTGCTGGGCGCGGCCGACACCGGCAAGACCACCTTCGCGCGTCAGCTGCTGGCAGCAGCCATCGCAGCAGGGAAACGAGCAGCATTCGTCGACGCCGACATCAGTGAGTCCACGGTGGGCCCGCCGACCTGCGTCGGCCTGAAGTGGGTGAATGACCCGGCCGATCTCGACAACCTCGCCAACGCCGACCGGCTCCAGTTTGTCGGCTCGATCAAGACGAGCGGCCTCGTGCTTCAGCAGGTGGTGGCGACGGCAGCCCTCGTTGACCAAACCCGTGACAAGGTGGACCTCGTCGTGGTGGACACCTCTGACGAGGTGTCCGGTGTAACGGGTCAGACGCTCAAGTATCACAAGACCGAGCTCACTCGTCCGGAAGTCGTGGTGGCTTTCCAACGGGGCGAAGAGATGGCGCCAATCGTCGGCATGCTGCGGCGCTTCTTCGGCTCCGATGTCCAGGAGGCGCCGATATCGGCGAGCATCCGATCGGCAACTCCGCACGAACGAAATGCCGACCGGGCCAAGCACTTCGAGGCGGAACTAACTCCTCCCCTGCAAGCGTGGCGGGTCCGGTCAACCGTCTTCGCGCCCACCCTCCCGGCCGGGCTCGACCCAACCCGTCTCGATGCCATGCTGGTCGGCCTCCAGGACGGCGAGGGCTCGACCCTGGGCCTCGGCGTACTCAAGGAGGAGGACGGAATCCTGCGGGTGCTAACCAACCACGGCGAGGGCATGCGCGGCCTTCGGCTCGGCTCCATGCGCATCGACCTCGAGACTTATGCGGTGGAACCGGTGCGGCTGCGCGAAGTGATGTTTGGGCTTTGAGGAACGCCTGCGGCGTCCCGGCCTCCGGCCCCCAGCCTCCGGCCCCCAGCCAGACGGGCATGGCTCCCTGTCGACCGGTCTGTATTTCGTTGGTCTCGAATGTGAGAGCGCGCCTCCCCGCTGGTGATTCGTTTGGACGGGTGACGGGAGCTGCTCATGGGGACCTTCACGCACCGGGGAGTTCGCCGCTCTGGCCGGAGGCCGATGGCCGGTGGCCGGTGGCCGATTCCGCGCAAGAGCCCGAGTAACTTCGGTGATTCCTGGGCTCCGCACTTCCCCAAACGGGGCTCGGAAATCGCCTCGGCTTCTCGGGCTCTTACTCTGTCGAAGCTAACGAATCGACGCCGGCGAAGCAAGGTGGGAAAACCCCCGTTCTTAGGGCGTTTTTCGCAGTTTCGGTGCACGTAACTGTTGCTAGTTATCCATAGATCTGACATCGGAAACCCACTTATCCACTTATCCACAACAATCCACAGGGGGTTGTGCACAACCCCCTGTAGACAAGTTTCTTAGCTGACTTTTCGCGTGTGGATGAAGGGCACTCATCCCCTGGCAAACCCCGCCCGCAGCATCGCTCGGAAGCTCAGCTCGACCGCCTCATATATGGCTCCCAGAACCTCATCGAGGGCTTGCGAACTCCACTCCTCCAACGACACACGGCCGGTGAGGAACACATCACCATCCGAGTCGATGCTGAAGCGGGCCCGCCACATGCGATGGTTTCGAGTCAGCAACTGGCGGTACACCTCCTGGTGACCGCCGGCTGGGTTGGGGAGGACATAGGCTTCGAAGCCGACCGTGCGCTCGCCCACCTCGAACCACACGGTGGTGAAGTCCCTTACTTGCTGAGCCATCCGCACCGCCCAGCGACCCTCGTACTCCTCGGCATTGACAACATCGGACCCCTCATCGGCCACCAGGCGGCGGCTGGCGTCGGTGAGCAAATCCCAAGCCTGAGAGCTCCTCACCTCTGGGTCCCGCCGTGACCGGCCACCACTAGATGCCCGAGTACAGCTCGAGCAAGCGGTCGGCGGTTGCATCCCAGGAGAACTTCTCCGAGTGAGCGACCGCTCCCTTCGAGAACCGGTCCGCTTCGGCGAGCACCCGGTTGACTGCCCCGGCCCATACCGGCGGGTGGTAGCCGCCTACGAGAACGCCGCTGGTCCCGTCGGCGACCGAGTAGGCGAGGCCGCCTACGTTGGCAGCTACCACCGGCAGGCCCGAGGCCTGGGCTTCAGCGGCCACCAGGCCAAAGGACTCGGATCGAGAGGGAACCAGCAGGACGTCACAAGCTCGATAGAAGTCGGCGAGAACGCCGTGTGCCTCCGGGGGTCGGAACACGACCTCGTCACCAAGGCCGCGATGGATGGCCAGCCGAGCAAGATGGGCCATCTCGGCTTCACCCTCGTTGCCGCTCGGGCCGCCGACCACCACCAGCCTGGCAAGCGGGTGATCTTCCCGCACCGCGGCCAGGGTCTCGATGGCAGTTTCAACCCCCTTGAGCGGCTGAATTCTCCCGACAAACAAGAGCAGGGGGCCGAACTCGATGCCTAGTCGCTGGCGGGCCTCGGCTTTCGAGCCGGGGTGAAACAGGGCGTGGTCCACGCCCGGGGGGGAGATGCAGATGGACTCGGGATTGGTGCCGTAGTGCTCAACCAGGTCGTCAAACTCGTAGGGTGTGGAAGCGACGACGCAGTCGGCTAACTCGATCACCTCTTGCTCGGTAGCAATCCGCAGCAGACTTTCGGGCGGCTGGCCATCGGCCCGCCTGGCGTCCTTGATCCGACCCAGGGTGTGGAACGAATGTGCCAGGCCCGCTCCCAGCTGCTGCTTGACGATGACCCCCGCCCATCCAGACAGCCAATAGTGGGAGTGGACAACGTCATACTCGGCCCGGTTGGCACCGGCCCATTTCGCCACCCCGAGAGCAAACTCCTGGACTCCGTCGGCCAGCCGGGCGGTGGGAAGCGGCTCCTCGGGCCCGGCCGTGATGTGCACCACCTTGTAGTTCTCGGCCACCATGACATCCTCGGGCTGGGCGGGGTCGGCGCGGCGAGTGAACACCTCGATCTCGATGCCGCGCCCGGCCATGGTGCGAGCCAGACGGTCGATATACACGTTCATCCCCCCGGCATCGCCGATACCGGGCTGGGCAAGCGGGGTTGTGTGCATCGACAGGTACGCCACCCGTTTGATCATGTGCGTCCTTCCAGTACGTACAGCGGACGAGGCTTGGCGCCGAGACGCAACTTATAGGGCTCGTCGCCCTTGAGGAAGTCGAAGATAGCGGAACCTGAGTCGATGGCCGATTGGAACAGCAGCCACAGCATGACCATCCCGGGCGAGGCGGATGCGTGGACCGGATCGTACGCAGAGTTGTACAGGTAATAGGCCCGGTCGTCCTGAAACCCGATGGCGGCCGCCACCGGGATCCCGGCGTCCCCAGCGACGAGGTCGACGCGGGCGGCGGGAAGCGCCGCCAGCTCCCGGAAGAACGACTCCCGTTCGGGGGTCATGAATTGTCCCTTTCTCCCCTCCGCCATGCGATGCATCTGGACCAACACCCCGACCGGATCGGCTGTTCCCTCCAGCAGATGCGGAGCTCCGAGCGCATCTCCGAACCGCCGGTGCTTGCGTCGCAGCTCGTGGCGTTCCTTCTTGCTCAATCCCGCCAGGAACCCGTCAAAGTCGTCGGGCAGCTCAATCCGGAAGGCGGCCTCGTGCTGGGTGCAACTGACGTCCGGTTCGAGGCCGGACTTCAGCTCTTCGGCGGCTTCGGCGGGCAACGAATCGAACCGGAACCGGGTTCCGGAGGGCAAACGTGCGACATATTCAGCGAGCAGCGCTCCGGAGCCGACGCCGAGGGGCGTGTGATAGTCGGTCAGGTCCTCGTCGCCCACGAAAGACACTGCCCCATCCGGGGTCTGCCACAGGGCAAGAAGTGCCGAATGATTCTCAACCAAAGCAAGCCGGCCGATGCCGAAGTGCCCCCACCAACGTTCGAGGTACTCGCGCTGCGAGAAGACCGATGTATCAGAGGCAGCGGGCGGCAAGGAGAAGCCGTCGGCCGTCCAGTCCTGGTGGATGCGCATGATTACCCGAGCGCGGGCTCGTACGAGCCGACCGGCTCACCACCGCCGAACAGCGGGGGCCGGGCGTGCCCGGCGAGGCTCTCTCTGGCCACCGGCTCGAGCACGCCAAGCCGATCTAGGGCCTCGATCACTCCCACGTACAACGCCGGGTTTGAGCCATCCCAGCACTTGGCCGCCAGCCCGAACCTCCCCGTCAATGCCACGCCGGCGCAGGCGACGGCTCCGCCCTTGACCGCCGCGGGAAGCCACTGCATGAGAGCAGCCTCGGGCCGGTCGGTATCGGAGGTGAGGGCAGGCAGCGCCATCATCGCCTCGCGTACCTGGGCGAAGCGTTCATCCATCGCCAGCCGGGCGAAGGCCCTCGCCAGGCCGTGCGTGCTCCCTCGCAAGGTCGGAAATCCGCACCCGTCGACGCCCACCGGGGTCACGTCCTCTCCGGTCAGATCCGAAACCAGTCCGACGACCCGCCGCTGGTAGGGGTGGTCACCGTCGGTATAGGTCTCGATCGGCCAGCCGGCAGCCACGCAGGCCGCCAGGGCGGCGGAATGTTTGCCCGAGCAGTTGTGATAGATCGCCGCCGGCCTGGTGTGGCCGGCGGCAATCAGCTGCTGGTAGGCCGAATCCGAGAGCGGCCAATCGGGCGGACACTGCAGCGCCGACTCATCGAGCCCCGCACCGATGAGCGTCGACGCCACGACTGCGCGATGGGCGGCCTGGCCACCGTGGCTGGCGGCAGCCAGCGCGATTTGCTCCCGGTTGAGATCGGCACCCGCCTCGAGGCAGATGGTGGCTTGAAACGGCTTGATTGCCGAGCGCAGAAAAAAAGTGCGGTCGACGTCGCCGACCTCCAGCACCGTCGACCCGTCAGGATCGACAACCGCAATCGCGCCGTGGTGGTAGCTCTCGGCCAGCCCGGATCGAACGGCGCGGGCCAGCACTAGGAGGCCGCTGGGCAATCCACGTCGCCGAGCGCCGGGCTGTAGCCCCCTACCCCCCGGCTGGGCTGGGGGGACTGACATGCGGCATTGCTCGGCACGTTCCTAGTCCGAACGGCCGAGAATCTGGTCAAAACCGGCCAGGCCGTCCTTGTATCGCCGGGTGAGCTCGGACTGAATGGTGTTGAACGCCTCTTGAACGGAGTGCCGTTGGGCGGAGATCTCGCTCTCGGCCTCCACCAGGGACCGTTGTATCTCGTTTAGCTCCTCATCCTCCACCAGAGCGATCCGCGTGAGGAAGTCCGCCCCGAGAACCTCGTCAATGTGCCGACGCCGCTGATCGGGGAGGTCGGGAAGCGTGACCTTGGTCGGCCGGCCGCTCGGAACATAGCCGGATGCACCATCGGTGAGGATCTCGGGGAGGGCTTCGATCAGGCTGCGGGTCTCCTCGCCGGAGCGACGGCGAAGCTCGAAGCCGAGCAGGTCCATGCGGCCGTGCAGCATCCGCCGGTAGTAGGACAGCTCGTTCTCAACCACGTCGCATATGCCACGACGCTCCCGGAGCGCGTCGAGGGACAGCTCGGTGAGGCCTTCCACAAACTCGGGGTCAACAATCTGATCGATGCGGCGGCGATGCTCGGTCATAGGCTCCTTTAGCAATGCTCGACGAGCGTAGGATACGGATTCACCGGCGGATTCCCACGACCGCCGGGGTGGACCTGGAAGTGGACATGGGGGACGCCGCCTTTGGCATTGCCGCTGTCTCCGTTGTACGCAACCGTCTGTCCCGCGTTCACGCGGCTCCCATCTGACAGATTCTCGGCATAGCCGCTGAGGTGGGCGTAGTAATACGAGGTGCCGTTGTCGGCGTCGAGCCACAAGCTGATGCCACCGAGGTCCGAGTTTCGTTTGAGGATGGTGCCGCTGGCCACCGCCTTGACGGGCTGGCCGTAGGGGGCGACGATGTCGGTCCCCTTGTGGGTTCGGCCCCCTGAACGGGAGTTGCCCCAGTCGTTGACGAACCGGAATGGTTGGTCAAACAAGCAGACGAAACCAGCCGTCTGGCTGGCCGACGCACCCGCCGCGGCGCCGTCGAGTCTGGCGAGCTCGGTCAGGCGACGGAGCCGTTCTTGTTCGGCGCGCATCCGCTCCTGTTCGGCGAACTCAGCGCGCAGCTCTTCGTACTCGGTGTTGATTGCATCGAACAGGGCGTCGAATTCCGCGACGTACTCGGCCTGTTCGCGTTCCAGGTCCTGGAGAGAAGCCTGATCTTCCTTCAGCCGGTCCTGAGTTGTCTCGAGCCCGTTACGCACCGAGGTCAGGCGATCGAGCAGCGAGATCTCGTTCTGGGCGGCCCGCTCCAGGAACTCACGGCCGGTAATGAGCTCGGTCAAGTTGCTGGGTCCGAAGATGATGCCAACCCCGCTGACGTTGCCTGCCTTGTAGGCCGCGATCGCCTGCTCCTGGACCAGGGCTCTGAGCTCGGCGATGTCCTTTTGGTAGCTGGTTACCCGCTCCTCGAATTGACCAATGCGGTAGGTCACCTCCGAGAGCTCGTGATACACCAGGTCGTATTGGGCAACTACCTCATCGAGACGGGCGCTGGCTACGTCCCGGGCCCGGCGCGCCTCGTCGAGCTCGTCCCGCGACACCTGGGAAACAGCAGGAACCGCAGACGCCAGCAGGGTCAGGATGAGCGAGAGCGAAACAAGCAGTCGCCCGGTTCTAGTCAAGGACATACGGGGTACAAGGGTACTGATGAGTGAGAGATCGGCAAGCGTTTGGGGACATTGAGCGATGCTCGCAGGCCACCGTCGAGGCCGGCCTCGGAGCCGTAACCCCGCGACGCGGCCTGGCGGTGATCGGGGTCGGTGACGACCGGTAGTCACACATTTCGAAAGTCCCAAAAATAGGGCCGCATTAGGGACTTTCGGACCTGTGAAAGATATCACGACCGCCTACCGTGAGTGTTGAGCCCCGCAGCTCGAGAGAAAGGAACGGAGACGGATACGGGGAAGTCAAACGCTCAGAAGGGCGTACTCATGAGAAGACTATTCGGAGCGATCGGCCGGGCATTGAGCGGGCATCGCCTGCTCACCTTCGCGGTCCTCACGGTGGCTGCGCTGGCACTCGGGAGCGGCGTATTTGTTTATGGATTCACTGGCACGTCCGACGGAACGACAGCCGCCGGGTCTCACGAGTGGTGGCCCACCGACGGCTCGAATGTTGAAGGTGTGTTCTGCTCGCAGTGCCACGATGCCATCTCTACCGAACTCACCGATGGGCCCCACGTCGCGGCATCTCTGTCCGACTGCACGTTCTGCCATAGGGTACAAGGCGGCGAGCACATTGCCGCACCGGCGCAGTGTGTGGACTGCCACAGTTCGGAGGCCGGGGAAGTGGCCGTAGACGCTCACCAGGGCATCCTGGACGATTTGGGAGAAACGGAAGCAACCGCCAGCTGGACCTGCAAGTCCTGCCACACCCATGTTGCGGTGACGGTGACTGCTACGCCCATGGGACCGCTGCCCCTGATAATGGAACCTGATACGGTTCCGTAGGTGAAGTCAGGAGCGCAAGGGCCGATGAGTGGTAAGCGGCCGGCATCGCCCGACGCGGACGAGGCCACGGAGGCGGTTGATCTCGAGGGAGCCATCGCCGAGATCGACCGCCTTCTAGCCGGTATGGACATCGAAGTCGATTCGGATGCCGGGCCCAATGGAGCATCATCCGAATCCGATCCCCCGGGCATCTCCATTGCAGAGCCCGAGGATGTTCCCCCGGCAGCCAGCCACAGCACCGTCCCGATCGAGACGATGCCGGTCGCGCCAACAGATACCCCGCAGCAAGACCCCCAGCAAGACACCCCGGAGGACGTGCCCACCCCGGCCGGCGACGAAGGCGGCGGTGAAGACGCCACCAAGCGAACGCGTTTCAAGTGGCCGGCATTGTGGGCTGGGCTGATCCTGATCGCGGTGCTGGCCGGTGTCTGGTACCTGTTCTCTGATTCCGACGAGGGCGGCCCACCTTTGGTGAGGCTGGCCGTGGAGCAGCCGATCACCGGTGATGCCGGAATCGTCGCCACCCAATGGGTTGACCCGGCCGCGGTCGCCGCCAACGACGACGCCATCTACGTGCTCGATCGCGGAAACAACCGGATCCTTGCCATCAACGACCAGGGCGAAGTGGTCGACGTGCTGTGCGAAACCGGTGACTGCGCCTTTCTCCTCAGTGATCCGCAGGCGATGCGGATCCATGCCGACAAGCTCTACGTTGCCAACACCGGCGCCGCCGAAATCGTGGTCCTGACCCTCGACGGCAGCCTGGTAAGCCAGATTCCGTTGCCGGCCGATGAGGGCGGACCCGCGCCCGAACCCACCGGCCTGGCCTTTGCCAACACGGGCCTCATGTTCGTTTCCGACGGGGCGACGGACCGCGTCCTCCGGTTCGGGGTCCTGGGCGACTTCTCGGGCTACCTGGGCGAAGGGCTCGAGGACGATGCCCGCTATCAGCTGAGCGATCCGGCCGGTCTGACAGTCGACTTCGGCGGAAACCTGTACGTGTCCGAGCGCGGCAACGGCCGGGTCCAGAAATTCTCGCCGGCGGGACGCCTCCTCACCACCTTCTGGATGGCGGCGGGCGATCCGGACGTCTCGACGGCCACCGATGTGGCCGTCGCCGAGGACGGCACCGTGTTCTTCAGTGACACGAAGCGGAGCATCGTTCACGTCTTCAGCCAGGAGGGTCGGTATCTGGGGATTCTCGGCCTGCTCGACGCCACCCGCAGGGACTCACCAGGCGTGCTGAGGGAACCGGTCGGGCTAGATGTCGTGGAAGACCGGCTATTCGTCATCGACGCCCGGGAAGGGCTCTACGAGTTCGAGTTCGACTCCTCGTACTGGTTCAGACGCTAACCGCTCCCGCTCCCTTTGGCGGGACCCCCCTTTCTCAGTACGCCGTCAACGGCGGGCGCCTGCCTCGATCCAGGCGACGAGAGCGGATAGTCCGTCTGCGTCCAACTGACCG
This sequence comes from uncultured Acidimicrobiaceae bacterium, assembly GCA_947259275.1. GTDB lineage: Bacteria > Actinomycetota > Acidimicrobiia > Spongiisociales > SHLN01 > SHLN01. The sequence continues at coordinate 28,538 of CAMYMH010000003.1, forward strand.
GGGTGCCCGCCCGGGCGCTGGACGACAACGGCCAGGCTCGCATCCGGGTCGCCGGGGATGATGACCGGGCCAGAACGGCCCCCCGCCATCGCCGACTCGTAGGAACTCAGGTTGAGACCGGCGATGCTCGAGTCGGTGTGGCACGTGCTGCACCGATCGGCCAGCAGAGGCCCGATATCCCAATCCCAGGTGAGGTCGGCCCCGGGGGTGGTGGTAGTCGTCAGGGCCGGACCCACCAGCGGACGGTCGGGTGGCCCGGCCGCCTCCGACACCGAGCCCTCGGTGAAGAACGCATACATGGTCAGAGCGACCAGCACAAAACCGACGACCATGGCACTCCAGCCTCCGATCCTGGCGGAGTTCTTGAGCCAGAGCGGAGGAGCTTCGCCGCCGGCGGCCGCCAGCATTCCCGCCTCGGTCAGCCGCGCGTACTCGGCGGGGCGGCCCTCCTGCAGCTCTTCGATGCTCTCCCGGCCGGTAAAGACCACATCGTCCATCGGGAATTTCTCCGGACGAAGATGGCTGTTGAAGAAGTGGACGATGAAGATGAACCAGGCGGCCAGCAAGGCCTCCTCCGAGTGGATCAGGAGCGAGAGATTGAGAATCCAGCCGGGGAACAGCCTGGCAGCCAGCTCCGAGAACCACATGACATAGCCGGTGAGGCCGATTGCCATCATGCCCCAGAAGACCGCCAGATAGTCGAACTTCTCCCAGTAAGCGAAGCGGCCGAACTTGGGCCGACGGCCGCGCCCCAGGAACCACTTGAAATGCTGAACAAGTTGGCGGGCGTCGCGCGGCTGGGGCGTCATCGAAGTCGGGCCCCACAAGATTCCCTTCTGCTTCTTCACCAACCCGAGCCAGAACAGGTAGCCGATGTGCACGGCAAAGACCAGGGTCAGCAGGATGGCGAACGCCTTGTGGAACAGGAGAATGGCATCGAAACCGCCCACGCGGTGCGAGAAATCGATTGCCCAACCGGCCTGATTGAAACGCAGAGGCATCCCGGTGGCGGCCAGGCCGAGAAAGCTGACGATGAGCACCACGTGCGAGATGCGATGGAGGAGGTTGAACCGCCAGTAGTGGCCGTCTGGCTCCAGTCTGGTTTCTGTCGTGGTTTCGGTTGCGATGGCCATGACTCATGTCTCCCGAGTCGCGGTGGAGCCGGGGGCCGCCTGATGGTTGCGTACCCGGTCCACCGAAGACCGGACGGCCCACAGCACGGTGTGGAGGAGGAAGAAGCCCAGCACACTGAGGATGAGCAGCTCCATGAACCTCTTCGTGTAATAGAGGAGGGGATCCCGGGCCCGGTCGTCGGCGTCGGCATGGGGTGAGAACTCGGCGAAATTCTCACTGGCGCCTTCGTGACACTGGGCGCAGGTCTCGACCCGGTTCTCGTCCGAGACCGCCGAGGCCGCGTGATCGGTTTGCTGTATCTCGTGAGACCCGTGACAGTCCGAGCAGCGGGCGACCCGGCTGAAGCCGAGGGCGGTGACCTGCCCGTGGAAGGTATCTCGATAGGTGGTCAGCGATTCTTCGTGACATGAGCCGCACTCCTCGATCACCTCCAGCATCCACTCCGGCTCGTCGGAACCGGCCAGCCCGTGCGCCCCATGGCAGTCGGTGCAGACCGCCGCCCGCAGATCGCCCTGCGCCACCAGCCGCCCGTGGACACTGCCCAAGTACTCGTCGACAACACCGGCATGGCACTGGCCGCAAGTCGCAATCACATTGGACGGGAACACGCGGGCCTCGAAATCGTCGTGGGCCATGATGTCATGAGATCCGTGGCACTCCGAGCAGGTGGCCGAGACCAGCAACCCGGCCTCACTGATGGCGAGACCGTGAATCGAATCGACATATTCCTCGTAGACGTTTGGCAGACCGAGCCGCCCGGTGAGCTCCGGATCGCCATGGCAGCGGCCGCACGTCTGCGGGAGGCGAAGCGGATAGGTCGACGAGTTCGGGTCGGTCGTGCCGACCACCTCATGGGCCGGCCCGTGACAGTCGGAGCAGGTGGCCGCCTCCACGTCACCTGCGGACCGGGCGGCTCCATGTACGCTCTGGTCGTAGAGGTCGGCCTCTTCGTCGTGGCAACCGCGGCAGGTACCGCTGGTCGCCACCTCGGCTGGGGCGATGGTGTGAGCACCGTGACAACTGGAACAAGTGGGACCGAAATCGGTGCCGGCGGTCAGTGCCTGCCCGTGAACGCTCGCCCGGAAGTCAGGGACCTGGTGACACCCCTGACACATAGAGACCTGCACCAGGGCTTCCTGTGGAGCCTCTACCTGGTGAGCGCCGTGGCAGTCACTGCACACCGGGGCCTCGAGATTGCTACCGGCGGTCTCGCCTCCATGGGCACCGGCTAGCAATGCGCTCCCCTGGTGGTCGTGGCAGTCGTCGCACACGGCGTTCAGCTCTATCGTCAGCTCGCGCAGGCTGTCGGCTTCGAGCTCGGGGTGCGGATAGTCCCCGATACCCGTATGGCATGAGGTGCACGTGACCCCCGCCCGACCGTGCACCGAACCCTCGTAGGCGGCCCCCTCGACGCTGGTATCGAGCGTCTCCCCGGACGGCAGCACGAAGTCCAGACCTCCCCGATCGTGGCAGTTGAGGCATCGTTCGTCGTCGACGCTGAGCTGAAGCAGTGGTGAGGCAACGGCCCCGGTATTCGGGGAGCCGCTGAGACCAAGCTGGCGTGGTGCCGCTAGTGCCTGACCGGCGGATTGGGCCGCCACTGCCAGGACGATGGCCACGCCTGCCAGCAGGGCCATCTTCCGGGGGAAGCTCAACCGATGGTCGTCCGGATTCTTGCCCGTTGTCCACCTCCCCCGTTCGCGACCTCGCCTGCCAGCCGGAAGCCGGTGGCGAGTCCTCTGCGCTCAAGCGTCCGCTCTTCCGTCATGAGCCACCCTCCGCCACCGCCAGCCGCGCCTCGGCCAGCGCCTCCTGAACCATTTCCGCCACATCGGACGGGAGCTCGGAGACGGTCTCGGCCTCCTCAAGCAGTGGAAGCGCCAGGACGGCGTCGTCGAACCCGTAGAGGTAGACGAGACCGAGGAAGAGCTTGCTCTGGGCGTTATCGGGATCGATCTCGAGGCTGGCGGTCAGGTAGTCGGCGGCGATCTCGGCGTCGCCCGACAGATGGGCCACCCAGCCGATTCTGCCGAGCGCATTCGCCTCTTCGTCGGGCTCAGGGTCGTGGGCGGTCACTGCGATGTAGTGATCGAGCGCCCGCCCATACTCGCGCTGCTGCAATAACTGGTCTGCGAGATTGAGACGCAGGGTGTTGTCTTCGGGGTGGGCGGCCACCAACTCTTCCATGCGGGCGGTGGCGGGATCGGCAGAACCAGGGTCATCCGACCCGCCACCGTCCGAAAGAACCGACTGTCCCACAAAAGCGACGAGAGCAATCACCGACGCTGCCACTATGAGCCACCAGATGCGGTCCGACCTGGCTGGGCGCTCGCGGGTTGGAATCGATTCGGCCGCCCGAGCTGGCAGCCGCTGCAGCTCGTCTTCCACGCGTCGGCGCTCGGCCAGGTAGACCTTCCGCAGCTCCCCAGCCTTCTCAGCAGAGATCTCCCCCGCTTGGACTTGCCCCTCCAGCTCCTCCAAGTCGGTGGTGGTTTGCCGAAAGCGGTCCTCCAGCAGGCGCCGTCTAGCTTCGCCGCGGCGGGCCGGCCGGGAACCGACAGTCATCGCACACCTCCCGGCTCCAAAGGAACCGACTGCCGGGTTGGCTCGAGCCGGCGGGGCAGGCGCAGGGCCAGGACGAAACCGACCCCAGTGGCCGCCAGCGGGGAGTTCATTCACCGGTCCCGGAGATAGGTGACAGCCGTGGCATTAGCCCGCGTGATCCCCGTGACAGCACCTGCTTCCACGCTCGGCAGGCGCCTGCCGCATCTGATCGTGAAACATTTCACACTGTGTATACATGACGAACGTCAACCCGACCACGGGCAAACGTCCCTGCTTCGGCCCCGAAAGCACCTGATGCCCGAGGGTCGATCAGCCCGCTTGGACGGTGATGGTGATGACATCGGTGTCGGTGAGACCGTCGTTGTCGGTGACTGTGAGTGTGACCGTGTAGGCCCCGGCGGTCGGGTAGCTGTGGTATAGGGCGGCCCCGGCGGCCGTCGATCCGTCGCCGAAGTCCCACCGGTAGTCGACGATCTGACCGTCCGGGTCGGAAGACGCCAGTCCGCTGAACCAGACCAGCTCGGCCTCGGCGACCGTCCGTGAACCACCGGCGTCGGCGATCGGGGGCTGACTCGTCGAAACCGTCGTGGTAGTGGTGGTGGACGTCGAGCTGCTGGTGGTGGTCGCGGTTGGGGCCGACGTGGTAGTGGTTGAGGGGTTGGTCGTGGTTGGGGTTACCGGCGCCGTGGTCGTCGTAGATGGCGGGAGGGTGGTTGAGGGGTCGGTTGTAGTTGGGGTTACCGGCGCGGTGGTAGTCGAAGGCGTCGGGAGGGTGGTGGTTGATGGGCCCGGAGGGCCGTCCCCATGGCAGAGGACGCACTGAGATTGATCCACCTTGGATTGGTGTTGGTTCGGGTGCTCGACCAAGGATCCGCCCGAGTTCTCATGGCATTGGGTGCACAGGCCGACCGGTACCGGATCGTCGTGACCTCCGTGGCAATCGAGACAGGTCGCCCGCGTGGCCACATGACCTCCGCCGTGACAGCCGGCGCAGGTCTGACCCTCGTGCTGGTAGTGGGGGTAGGCGCCGCCGTGGCACCGCGAGCAGGAGGCGGTGCCGTCCAACGCGCGAAACTCGTGGGCGCCGGGCGCAGTCGTTCCACTGGCGGGCGGATCGACGATTGCCAATGCCGCCGCAGTCAGCAGCACGATGCCGACAGCCACCGTGAGCGTCAACGTCCCAACGCCATGCAGTCGGGCTCGTAGCCATTTCGTCATCGCGAATCCGGTTTGACTCTTGATCCCAGGGTATTCGGGACCGGGTCAGCCGACATCGGGCAAAAGTCACTTCTTCGTTGGTCGTCTATGGGACTGGGTAGTGGAATTTCCGCCTGGATACGGTGAGGACCATCATCCGGAGCGAAACGAATCCAGGAGGTCCGCCCCCCCCTTCTCCGCCGCCACGTTCCGCGTTGATTACCACGAGTGTGGTTAACGGTCTGGCCTTTGGCCCGGCTCCTAGAATCCCTGGAAGTTGGCATGGCAGTCCGAGCACAGACGAGTCTTCCATTGGTCGCCGATGGTGCCGAGATGTTCGAATTCGACGCCGGTGAGGTTGGTCTCCAGAGCCTCCGGGTTGGCGCCCTCGCCCAATCCGAGTATGACGTGGCAGCTGTTGCAATCGTTGGTGATGGTGTTCCCGGCCGCGTCGCTCATGGTGCCGTCATGGCAGCGAAAGCACCCCGGGCTGCTGCGGTGGCCCGAGTTGTTCACCCGGGCACGGAAGTCGGTCTTCATCTCGGGGAAGAAGTTCGAGTCGTAGATGTCGACAAGCGCTTGGGCGGCCGCCTGGATTTCCCCGGCTCGGTGCGTCGCCACGTCCGGGTCGGACCGCTGGTAGTAAACCATCAGACCCTGGTCGATCTCTCGATGGGCGGTGTCGCGGTCGGCGTAGTCGTCCAGGAGGAGGGTGAGTGCGGCTCTCTTCAGGTGCGGAAGATCGGAGGCGAGGCGGCCCGATGCCATTGCCACATTGATTGCATCAGAAGGCTGCTCGAAGATGTGGCTGGGACGATTGTGGCAATCGAGGCAATCGAAGTTTCGTATCTCGACGTCCGGGTCGTTGAGCTGCGGTATGAATTGCCCGGGCTTCGTGTACAGGCCGATGCTGCCGTCGGTGCGAGTCACGCGAACCCACGGTATCTCCTGGCGTTCGGCATCCGTGGCGATGTATTCGACTACGTTCTCGGTCAGCATGTGCCAGTGGATGCCGGAGGGGTCGGCGGTGCGCGATTCCTTCCCGATGTCGAGCAGCAGCACGATGCTCCAGGGCGAGTTCTCTTCGTCGAGTGAGTAATAGGTGGCGGTGGTCACCTTGCTCCCGAAGAACGATTCCGGCCAGTGACATTCCTCACACGTCTCCCGGGCGGGCCGCAGTTGGAAAGGGCCTTCCAGGGGACGGCCGAACGTGTCAAAGGTCACCGCCCACACCTGGCGTAAGCCATCGATCTTGGACTTCACGAAATAGGACGCCCCGGGACCGATGTGGCATTCGACGCATTCCACCCTGGCATGAGGAGAGTTCTGATGAGTGACGAACTCCGGTTCCATCACCTCATGACAGGTCTCGCCGCAGAAGGCAACCGACTCGGTGGCCTCGTAGCCCTTGAATCCGATGAAGCCAACGCTCAGAATCCCGAACACGCTCAGGCCCAGAAACAGCCACAGGTTGCGCATGTAGCGAGGATCGGTTGGCTCGATCCGGAGGGCAAAGTGGACCTGCTCGCCCCGTCTCCGAGCCGCCACCACCTGGATGCGGATCGCGATCAGGAACAGGATCAAACCGAGGAATATCAAGGCCGGCAGGCCGAAGAACGTGATCAGTGATCGGTACGGGTTCTCCGTGTGGGCGGTGAAGTCGCGGGCCATCAGCAGCGCCAGTGCCACCGAACCGGCCACGATGATGGATCCGCCTACCGCGGCCAGCGGATGGCGGTACAGCGATCGCACCTCCGGGGAGTCGATCCCGTTGCCCGGTCCGGCGTTCCCCTCTGGAATCGTCGTGGGTGGCGGATCGGGGCTGACCGTCGGGTCCGGGCCCTCCCCGGTAGAGGGTGCTTCGGGATCTTCGATTTCGGGCTCCTCGTCCCGGACCGCCAGGCCGCCGCTTTGGACACCGATCCGGAGCGGGCCTGCAGTCAGGATTCGTCGAGTCAGCCGGCCACCGGCCGCGGCCGGAACACGTGACTCCTTTCACAATGTGTCTTCATCATGCCAACCTGCTCGGGCCGCAATAGGGTCCAAAGGCCCGCGATCGGGAATTCCAGGGCGAACCCCCGCCGCGCTGAACCAGCCGGATCTCGGCTAGCGATTAGCGGGCATTGCCCTAGGCAACCAGCGCCAGGACGACCCAGTAGAGGGGTGCAGCCAGCATGCCAGCGTCGAGGGGGACGAGGAATCCCGGAAGCACCTCGAGCAGAAACAGATCACCGGTCCGGAGCGCCGATCCGAAGGCCCGGCCGGCCAGGAATCCGGCCGCCACGGCTGCTGAGGCAATGACCATGGCGAGCAGTGACGTGTCCCAGACGACTCCGGCGGCCACACCGGCGATGAGGGTAGCAACCGCCGCCGCGGTGTGCGGATCGAGAAAGCCGCTTTCTTCCGAGCCGAGCCGCAGCCACATAACCAGGTGAGCCACCAGCAACATGCTCAGAAACGCCGTAATCCGGCTCTGACCGTGGGCGCCGAGTCGCACCAGCACCAGGGAGCCGGTGGCAACGGTGACGACGACCGTGGCCAGCAACGTCCCACCGGCGGCGTCGATGGTGTGCATGGATGGGGTCAGGACGGCCCAGGTGAGGACGGCCAGCACGCTCAACCCCACCGCGACCCCGAGACCTTCCGAGCTCCACGCCCAGGTAGCGCCCACCGCTCCCAGGATCGAGACGAGTGCCGGCCATCGCACCATCCCGCTGCCGCGGCGAGCCGACTCGTCGAAGGCGTCCCACACCCAGGCGCCGGCGACTCCCACAACCACGACCGCGAACCAGCGAGTCGACCCGATGTTGGCAGCCAGCAGAACTGCCCAGGCGAGCAGCGGCAGCAGCGGTGTCTGTATGACCGGCGCATCCACTGCAACGGCTGCGTGTTCGTGACCCGGCCGCACATCCTCGATCGTCCCACCCGACACCGGCGGCAATACCGCCACCTCGTCATCATCCTCAACGGGTGTGCTCGCATCGGCCGGCTCACCGTTTACCCACACATTGGCCGTGGCGAGGCCGCGCTCGAAGTCAGAACCGTAGTTTGCCGCTGCAGTGGTCAGGACTTCACGCACAGATGCGCCTGCAATCTCCACTTCGGCGATCCCGGCGGCCTGGCGAAGACCGGCGAAGAGGCGGAGGCGGGCCATCAGGTACCAGCCTCCGAAATCCAGCTTGATGCGAGCGCCAGCAAGTTTCTCCTTCCCGAGTCAGAGGTTAGACGTCTCACAGCGCCGGTCACGGTTTGCGGGAAGGGCGGAGGATGACGGGCTGAATACTCACCATCAAGGTATAGGCTGGAATGGTCGAAACATCACAGATAGATGCACGTGCTAGGGGTTTGACCGTGGACAGAAACGACCCGGATCCGTTTGGAAACATCGAGGCCGGCCAGGTGGCCGCCCCCATTCCCGAGCCGCCGCTGGGGAACGACCGGACGCGCACATGGGTGCTCGGCGGCCTCATCACGCTTGCCATCATCGCCATCGGAGCCGTCGCCTTCGCCACCATGAATGCGGGACGCAGCAACGACGGCGCCGAGAGCCCCGAGGCGGCAGTCCAGAAGTTTTTCGATGGCCTCTCGAGCGAGGATCTGGTGGCATCGGTCGACGCATTCCTGCCAAGCGAGGCCGACCCGGTGATCAGTTACACGGCCTCCATCGGCACTGAGCTCAAGCGCCTCGAGGTCCTGACCGACAGCGTCGACCCTCAGGCCATCACCGGCATCAATATGGAGTTCACCGATCTCGAATTCCGCACCGAGGAAATCGCTCCCGGGTTCGTGCGGGTGTACGTGACGAATGGTGACGCCTTCATCGACATCGATCAGGCCGAGTTGCCGCTCGGGCGCCTCATCCTCGACAACCTCCCCCCCGAGGCCCGAGCCGAGTTCGACCAGGATCTGCCGCCCGAATCAGATTCAATGGCCGGCGAAGACTTCTACCTAGTGGCCGTGGAGGAGGACGGCGGGTGGTACCTGTCCTTCTGGTACACGGTCATGGATGCCATCTTCTCCGAAACCGGATATGGCACGCCCGCCTTCGGATCCGGCCTGGAACCGGTCGGCGCGGATTCGCCTGAGGCCGCCGTCGAGGCCGCCTTGAGCCAGGTCCTTGCCCTCGACCTCGAGGGCCTCGTCGGCCTGCTGCCGCCCACCGAGATGCGGGCCCTGTATGACTACATGCCGCTGGTTATGGGCGACTACAACGAGACGGTTGGCGCCTTCGGCAGCTTCGTCACCATCGATCTGAAATCGCTCGGTACCTCTGTCTCGTCAGCCGAGAATGGCAAACGCGTGAAGATCGAGTCCTTCGACATCGTCTTCAGTTCCTTCTTCTTCGAAGTCGACGGTGCCATCAGCTACGACGGGGAGTGCTTCGACATCACCATCAACGATCAGGGCGGAGCCCTGAGCGGCTTCGGTGGGCAGATCCCCGAGCACATCAACAGCTGCGATCCAGCGATCGCCGATTCGCTCGGTTCCGGCCTAATCGAGACGCCCGACTTTCTCGGCGACCTCGGCGCCGCCAACACCGGCATCCTGGTCGTTGAGGAGGACGGCCGCTGGTATGTGAGTCCGACCGAGACCCTGGGTGATGCCATGCTGCAGGGATTGATGGTCTGGGATAAGGCCACCCTCCAGGAATACATCGACTGGCTCATCGAAGTGGGCACGGGAGCGAGCTCTGTCGGCTTCTAATAATCCCTCGGTAGTCGCTTGACGACGGGGGGACGACAGCGCCGGCGCCTCACCGCCACCGAGACCGACCTCGGCGTCGAACGGCAGCGGGCCTACCTGGTCAGTGTGATCGCCCCCGGCATCACCGAGCGCCAAGCGAAGCTTTCCATCGATGAACTGGGTCTGTTGACCCTCACGGCCGGCTCTGACCCGGAGGGCCAAGCGGTTCTCCGGCGGGACCGGATCGATCCGGCCACGTTCATCGGCAAGGGTCAGGCCCAGCGGTTGCAGCGGGAAACCACCGCCGCCGATGTCGACGTGGTGGTGTTCGATAATGCGCTCAGTTCCGTCCAGCAACGCAACCTGCAAGAGATCTTCGGCTGTGACGTCGTCGACCGGACCGCCGTCATCCTCGACATCTTCGCCCAGCACGCTACCTCCAAGGCCGGCATGCTGCAGGTGGAATTGGCCCAGCTGCGCTATCGCCTCCCCCGCCTGCGGGGACGGGGAATCGCCATGAGCCGGCTGGCCGGTGGCATCGGTACCCGCGGCCCGGGCGAGACCAAACTCGAAACCGACCGCCGCCGCATCAGCACTCGCATCTCCAAGCTGGACAAGGAGCTGGCACACATCGGCAAGGTGCGTCGCACGCAGCGCAAGGCGCGACGCCGCGCCGACGCCATCGGAGCTGCCCTGGTCGGCTACACCAACGCCGGCAAATCGACTCTGCTCAACGCCCTCACCGACGCCGGAGCCCTCACCGAAAATCAGCTCTTCTCCACGGTCGATCCGACCGTGCGGCGTCTGGAGCTCGCATCCGGCCAGGTGCTGATCTCGGACACCGTCGGCTTCGTCCGTAACTTGCCCCACGAATTGGTCGAAGCCTTCCGCTCCACCCTCGAGCAGATCACCGAGGCCGACCTGCTGCTGCACGTGGTCGACGCCTCCGATCCCGAGCCGGAGCGGCAGATCGCCGCCGTGCACGAGGTACTGGCCGAGATCGGCGCCCTCGGACTGCCCGAGATCCTCGTCTTCAACAAGGCGGACATAGCCCCCGCCTCCGTGGTGCCGCGACTGCTGTCCCTCCATGAGGGCTCAATCGCCGTGTCTGCCCGGGAGAACACCGGTTTGGATCAACTGCGCGACCGTCTGAGTGAAGCCCGCCGGGCCGACCACATCGTGGCCGCATACGTGGTTCCATACGATCACGGCGAAGTGGCCGCCGGTCTGCATCGCGACGGTGAGGTGTTGGAAGAGTCTTTCGAGGAGCAGGCGACACACTTGAAGGTTCGCGGCTCGCTCGACGCCCTCCGCCAATACGACGAATACCGCCTCTAGTCGGCCCCCCGGTTCCTACACTCCCGCTCATGCGCAAACTCGCGATCGCCCTCACCGTGATCGCCGCGGCCTGCAGCAGCGGCGATGCCGATACCACCGCGGCTCCGACTACCGTCGCGGCTACCACCACCGTCGCCCCCGCGACCACTTCTACGATCGCCACCACGATCACCACCACGACGACTTCTACCACCACCTCGACCACAGTCACAACGACGCTGCCGCCGGGCTCCGTCACCTACAGCCATCAGCTATTCACGCTCTCGTACCCGGATGCGTGGAGTGAGAATCCCGAGTTCCCCGGCTTCGGCGTCGGCTTCGTCGAGGATCACACGGCTCTGGCGCTGCCCGCCACCAACTTCTCCGTCTCGCTCGAGGAACAGGAGGCCGGATTCGATCTCGACGCCCACCTCCAGAGGATTCAGGACGATCTGGCGTTCTTCGTGCCCGACTTCCGGGTGCTGCGGTCGGGTGAAGAGGTCGTGGACGGTGCCCGGTCGCTGTGGTTCGAGTATTCGGAGGAATTCGAAGGCTTCCAGCTGGTGATCCGGGAGCAGGTGGCCCTGCGCGACACCTTGCTCGTCACCTTCACGCTCATATCGCCCGTCGAGTTCTTCGATTTCGACCTGACTAACGCCCTCCAGGTCGTCGCCAGTTTCACCTTCACATGATCGGCCGCGACGATTACTCGGGACCGGCCCTCGATCCGGAACAAATGGAGGCGGATCCCGTCGCCGAGTTCTCGAAGTGGTTTCAGGCTGCTCACGCGTCGCAGGTAGCCCAGCCAAACGCCATGAGCCTCGCCACCACCGCTGATGAACGACCGTCGGTTCGGACGGTGCTATTGAAGAGCTTCGACGACGGCTTCGTCTTCTATACCAACTACGAGAGCCGCAAAGGTCGCGAACTCGACGATAATCCGCGGGCGGCGCTGGCCTTCGCCTGGCTCGAGCTGCACCGCCAAATCCGCATTGAGGGCAGGGTGACGAAGCTGTCGGAGACGGAATCAGATGACTACTACGCCACCCGACCCCGCGGTGCCCAGCTGGCGGCTGGGATCTCCCGACAGAGTGAGATCATCTCCGACCGGGCGCAACTCGAGAGCGCCTTTGCGGCGGCAGAAGAGAAGTTCGCAGATAGTGACATCCCTCGGCCGGAGTATTGGGGCGGGTTTCGGCTGCGGCCCGTGGTGATGGAGTTCTGGCAAGGCCGGCCCGACCGCCTCCACGACCGCATCCGCTACCGATGGGAAGAATCCCGCTGGGTCATCGAGCGCTTGTCGCCCTGAGCTCCCTCACAACCAGCGATTGGAGTGTTTCACCCTCCTCAGATGGCCGCCTGGAAACTCTGAATCAGGCCTCGGTCCTGAGTCGTTCCTTCGCCAGCTCCACGTACTCGGGGCTGGTGTCGTAGCCCACGAAATATCGGCCCGTCTGTTTGGCGGCCACCGCCGTGGTGCCCGACCCTATGAACGGATCGAGGACCAGGTCGGCCTCGAACGTGTAGAGCTCGATGAGGCGACGCGGCAGGTCAACCGGGAAGGGCGCGGGGTGGCCGATACGCTTGGCCGAAGCAGTGCCCATCGTCCAGATGGAGGTGGTCGCTTCCATGAACTCGTCACGCTCGATGGTGCTCTCGCCCTTGCGGGCCCGCCCGAACACCTCCTTGGAGGCCACGATCACGTACTCGTGGACGTCGCGCAGGGTCGGGTTCTGGGCGCTCTTCCACGATCCCCAGGCGCACGAGCCTCCGGCACCCTTGGCCTTCTGCCAGATGATCTCGCCGCGCAGCAGATATCCGAGGTCGCCGAGCAGTCCGGCCACATAGTGGTTGAGCGGGACGTACGGCTTGCGGCCGAGGTTGGCGACGTTGACGGCTACCCGTCCGCCCGGCTCGAGCACCCGATAGGTCTCGGCGAACACGTTTCTGAGCAGATCCAGGTAGTCCTCGATGTGAAGGTCGTCGTCGTAGTCCTTGCCGACGTTATAGGGCGGCGAGGTCACCATCAGAGAAACACAGTTGTCCGGCAGCTGGTCCATCGACTCCGAGCTTTGGCAGTAGAGCTGGTCGAGGACATGTGAGGGCGGAGCAGCCGGCTCGCCGACCACTCCCAGCACGTGTGACGTCATGCGGCGGCTGTAATAGGAACTGGAGTCGTGGCTCTCACGCTTGCCGGAGCCAAAACCCGATGTCTCGGTTGCCATTCAAATCCTGGGGAAGCTGGGAACAGACTCTAGGAACGATTTTCGCGCTCTGCCAGGTTTGTCGACCCAGGCCTTTGGTCCCTAGAGAAAGTCTCACCGATATCGTTAGCTTGAGCCAAGGAGGTCAACATGGAAAAGGACGTCAACCTGACCTTGCATATCAGTGAGGACGACGTCGAAACGATCGCGCACGCGGTCCTGAACCTGCGAGGCGACCACTTTGAGGCGATGGGGAAGGCGAAGCGCAGGGCGGGCGACCCGCCGATGCCCGTCGTCGGGGAAGAGCTGGCGATCGCCCGGGCGTTGAGCGACATCACTGCTTCGGTGATGTCGGCCGCCCAGACCAAGATCGAGGAGTTCCTGACCTAGCCTCGCGCGGTGGGCCGCTGAGTCGGGCAGGTTGACCGCGCCTACTCAGCGGCCTGGTAGCTCCCGAGGACGTGCAGGTTGGTCATCGTGGCCGGCGGAGGCTCGATGACCTGTCCGAGTCCGGCCTCCCCCACCGGGTGCACCAGATCGACGAAGAAGCGGTAGTTCCACCGCTCGGCGGCGGGACGGGATTCGATGCGGGTGAGATTGGCGCCGCGCAGCCCCAGCTCGGTCAGTGCCAGGGCAAGCGCCCCCGCCGTATGGCTGGTCTCGAAGGCAATCGACGTCTTGTCGTCGGTCGGATCAATGCTGGGGTCCCCGGGCGCCAGCACGACGAACCTGGTGGTGTTGTGATGCCGATCGATGACGCCCGACAGCAGGACCTCCAGCCCATGCCCCTCTCCGGACTCGGGTGGGGCCAGCGCCGCCTGGCTGGGATCTCGCATCTCGGCGACCTCTCGCACCGCCCCGGCCGTGTCGTGCGTCGGGATCGCGCTCCAACCCCGCTCCAGCAGGAGTTCCTCGGCCTGGCCGAGCGCCACCGGGTGACTCCGAACCGTCTTGACTCCGTCAACGGTGGCTCCGGGCAACCCGAGCAAGGCGTGACGGACCTCAATGAGATGCTCGGCCACGATGGAGGCAGGGGCCTCCACCAGCCGGTCGAGAACCGGTAACACGCTGCCGGTGGTCGAATTCTCGATCGGCAGAACCAGGCGCTCCACCTCCCCATCGGCGAGGGCATGGAAGGCGGCAACGAACGAGGCGAAGCCCACTCGCTCGGCGCCGGGCAGCACCTCATCCGCCGCCCGGTAGCTGTAGGAACCGGGCTCACCCTGATAACCAGCTTTCATGAACAGCACGATACTGGCCCGGCTTCGCCGGGCTTGGGAGTTGCTGGCCCGGCTTCGCCGGGCCCGGCTTCGCCGGGGACAGATTCACCTCCCCCGGAACGGGGGAGGTCGGGAGGGGGGTGGGCAACCCGAAGGGTTGCTGCGCGCGTTCCCGTGCTTTCAGAGCCAATGCCTCGAAACCGTGCTGGTACGACCCCGCGCGCAGCCAGTTCTTGTTGAATCTATGAGACCTGCCTGACCTGCGTTTCTGGAACACAGGAACGCGCTCTCACCCCACCCCTATCCCCTCCCGCAAGCGGGAGGGGTAACCGGAGTGAGCTCATCTTGTCGATAGAGACTGAGTGAGTGCCGCGTCCAGTCGCTAGCTTTCATGGTGTGAAGTACAACCCGCCGCCGCTGCTCTCGGATGACGACATCTTCCTCTTCAACGAGGGCACCCACACGCGGCTCTACGAGCACCTCGGGGCCCAAATCCGAGCCGACGGCACCCACTTCTCGGTGTGGGCACCGGACGCGGTGGCGGTGTCGGTGGTGGGTGATTTCAACGATTGGGATGGGGAGAGCCATCAGATGCACCCGACCGACGCCGGCATCTGGAAGATCGTCGCTCCGGAGGCCCAACCGGGAAACACCTACAAGTTCCGCATCTCGACGCGGGATGGCGGCCAGCTCGAGAAGGCCGATCCCTACGCAGTCACCGCCGAGGTGGCCCCCAAGACGGCATCAGTGGTTTGGGATCCGTCTTACGAGTGGGGCGACGGTGACTGGATGAGTCGGCGGGGTAATCACAACCGCCACGACGGGCCGATGGCAATCTACGAGGTCCACATCGGATCGTGGGCCAAGAAATCCGAGGTCGAGTCCTACTCGTACCGGGAACTCGCGCCCCTGCTCGCCAAGTACGTGAGCGACCTGGGATACACCCACATCGAACTCATGCCGATAACCGAGCACCCGTACTATCCATCGTGGGGATATCAGGTCACGGGGTATTTCGCTCCCACCAGTCGGTTTGGCACGCCCCAGGACTTCATGTACCTGGTGGACACCCTCCACCAGGAAGGGGTGGGGGTGATCCTCGATTGGGTCCCGTCTCATTTCGCCAACGACGACTTCGGCCTTGGACTGTTCGACGGCACCCACCTGTACGAGCACGCCGACCCTCGCAAGGGCTGGCATCCGGACTGGGACTCAAACATCTTCAACTACGGCCGGAACGAGGTGCGCAGCTTCCTCCTCTCTTCGGCCCTGCACTGGCTCGACCGCTATCACGTCGACGGGCTGCGGGTGGATGGGGTCGCTTCGATGCTCTACCTGGACTACTCCCGCCAGGAAGGCCAGTGGATCCCCAACGAGTACGGGGGAAACGAGAACCTCGAAGCGATCAGTTTCATAAAACAGCTCAACACGGCCTGCTATCGCGCCCACCCCGACATCACGATGGTCGCCGAGGAATCCACCGCCTGGGGCGGCGTGTCCCGACCGGTCGACGCCGGCGGCCTCGGCTTTGGCTACAAGTGGGACATGGGTTGGATGCACGACACGTTGAAGTACTTCAGGGAAGACCCGGTCCATCGCCGCCATCACCAGGACACCCTCACTTTTCGCATGATCTACGCCTGGGATGAGAATTTCGTGCTCAGTCTGTCCCACGATGAGGTAGTGCACGGCAAGTCGTCGCTCGTCAACAAGATGCCCGGCGACGAATGGCAGCAGTTTGCCAACCTCCGGCTGCTGTATGGCTACATGTACGCCATGCCCGGCAAGAAGCTGCTCTTCATGGGCAGTGAGCTGGGACAGCGCGAGGAATGGGGCGTCGACCACGACCTCGACTGGTGGGTCCTCGATTACCCAAACCACGCCGGCACCCAGCAATGGACGAAGGCCCTCAACGAGGCCTACCGGGGAGTCCCCGCCCTCCACGAGCTCGATCACGAGCAGAGGGGCTTCGAATGGGTCGATGCCTCCGACGCCGCCGCCAGCGTGCTCAGCTTCCTCCGCAAGGACCGACAAGGAGGATCCGTTCTCTTCGCCGGCAACTTCACGCCGGTGTTGCGCGAGAGCTATCGCATCGGCGTGCCTTCGGGTGGCGAGTGGGAGGTGCTCCTCAACAGCGACTGGCCCGGGTTCTGGGGTACCGGTGCCGGACCGCAGGGAATCGTCAAGGCCGAGGAGGTCGCCATGCACGGCCGTCCCTTCAGTGTCGAACTGGACCTCCCACCGTTGGGATGCGTGTTCCTAAAGCAGGGCTAGGGAGCCCACCGCCCACTGCTCACCGTCCGCCGCCCATCGGAAAGCTTCAACCGCCACCGCCCATCGCCCACCGCCCACCACACGGTCTTCTGTTCCTTGCCCCGAGGTGTCGCGTTTCGCGATCGGGCGACACCACAGGACATCATTACCCGTTCGAGTTTGGTCACCCTTCCTCCCCGCCCTGAGGGCGGGGTGGCTCCGCCGATAGGCGGAGACGGGGTGGGGGAGGCCAGGAACCCTGTAGTTCACTGGGTTTGCACCCACGACCGGGAGGCTCCCGGTGCAATCAATCGCCGGGTCCGGGGCCTCTCCTAGATGCAGTCGTTCGGCGGACCTCGGCTGGCGGTTTCGGTGGGCAGTCAGCCCAGGAACCTCTCCAGCCACGCCAGGACTTCCCTGTACCAGTGGAGCGAGTTCTGAGGCTTCAGTATCCAGTGGCCTTCGTCCGGGTAGTAGACGAGCCGGGCCTCAACGCCTTTCGCCTTCAGGATGCCGTAGAGCTCGAGACCCTGGGTCACGACGACCCGGTAATCCTTTTCGCCGTGGATGACGAGGGTCGGGGTGGAGAAATTGGCGGCGTGGTCGGTGGGACTCCAGCGTTGGATGTCGTCAAGCGAATCCCAGGCGTTTCCGCCCATGCTCCGCTCCCGTCCGGCGGTTACGTCCGAGGCGTACTGGCCGAGGAGGTTCGTGACACCGGCGTGCACGATGGCGGTGGCAAACCGATCCGTTTCTCCCATCAGCCAGGCGGTCAGATACCCGCCGTAGGACCCACCCGCAATCGCCATCCGATCAGGGTCGATGAACCCTTGCTCCAGCAGATGATCGGTGGCGGCCAGGATGTCGGCAGCCGGCTCGTCACCCCAGGCGCCGTGGATGCGGGCGGCGAAGTCTTGACCCCACGAAGTCGAGCCATGGAAGTTGACCATCGCCACCACGTGGCCGGGGGCGGCGAAGGCCTGGGCGCACCACCGCCAATGCCAGGCATCACCAAACACGCCGTGCGGTCCTCCGTGGATGGCATGGACCAGCGGCCACCGCTGGCTCTCATCGAAGCCCGGCGGGAGCACCAGGAATGCCTGCACCCGGTCGCCGTTCGCCCCCGAGAACTCGATCTCGCGCACCTCACCCAATTCGAACTCGGCGAGGATGTCGCCGTTGAAGGCACTCACCGCTTCGACCTCACCCCCCTCGATGGGGACCCGATGCACCTCGGGCGGCGCGGTCAGCGATTGGTTGAGGAAGTAAACCGACCCATCAGCATTCGGCCGCGCCGCGCCCGCGAACCCGCCGCTCACCAGCTGCTCCGGCTCGGCGACAGCGACCGGCATCGAGTAGAGGTTGGTGCGGGCATCGTCCTCAGCGGCCAGCACGATCCGACTGCCATCGGCCGAGAACTCCCACCCCTCGGCGGAGCGGTCCCAGTCCTCGGTCAGGACGGTTTCGGTATCTGCAGCCCGGTCGAAGGCGACGAGCCGCACCCGATCGGCGTAGAAATCCCACTCCCGTTGGATGCCGAACAACAGGTAGGCGCCGTCGGGGCTGTAGCGGGGCCGGCGCTGATGGGCAGGCAGCTCCTCGGTGAGACGGCGCTCAGGCCCACCGGCAAGCGGAACGGTGAAAACGGCACTCTGGAGCCGGTCGTGCGGCGGCTCGCTGATCTCGGCGGCAAAAGCCACCTCGGCACCGTCCGGCGAGATGTCGAAGCTGCCGGCCGGATCCATGAAATACATCCACCGCGTTGCCTCAGGAATGAGATCTGAGAGATCGCCGGACTTCAGGTCGAGATGGAACAGGTGGGGCACGGCTCCGTCGGTCAGCCAGCGGGTCCAGAATCGATAGACCCGGTCCTCGGTGACCTTCGCCTGGACCTCGGAGTTCTTCAACGAATCGCGCTTCTCTTTGGCTTCCTCCACCGTGCGGGCGTCCCGGTATACCTCGGACATGAGGACGAGGCCGCTCCCATCCGGGAGCCAGCGAGCGTCGAGAACCCCGAGCGGCAAATCGATGAGGCGCTCCGCTTCACCGCCCCCCAGGGGCAGCAGATACAACTGCGGACGAGCTTCGTCGTCATCGACCGGCTTGCCGAGAAAAACTACGCTGAGCCCGTCGGGCGAGACCACCGGGTTGCTCGAGTTGCGATCTTCGCTGGTGAGCGGCTCAGGGTCACCGCCGTCAGGCCCGATCCGGAACAAGCGGGTCACGCTCCGGTTCCCGGCGACGTCATGCTCGGTCACCGGAACAATGAGAAACGAGCCGTCAACTGCAGGTTCTGGAGCGCCGACGCGGCGCAGGCGCCACAGATCGTCGGGGTCGAGGGGGCGCCGTGCAGTCATGGGTCGAGCGTAGCGAGGAAGCGGCTATCCCCAGCTGCCGGACGCAGGATTCGGTCGATACCCGTAAACTCCCCGCACCGAGGGGCATCAAGGGAGCCAATGGCCAAGGGATTAGAACGGGATCTGGGGCTCTACGCAGTTTTCACCATCAGCATCGGGGCGATGATCGGAAGTGGGATATTCGTTCTGCCCGGCCTCGCCTTCAAGATCGCCGGCCCGGCCGTGGTCCTGGCGTTCATTATCGCCGGGGTCATTGTGCTTCCCGCCGCGCTCAGCAAGGCCGAAATGGCCACGGCCATGCCAGAGTCGGGTGGGACATATCTCTACATCGACCGGGCGATGGGCCCGCTCATGGGGACCGTTGCCGGCGTAGGGGTGTGGTTCTCGCTGACCTTCAAGTCGGCGTTTGCGTTGGCCGGACTGGGTGCGTACCTCACGTTGCTGGCAGACATCCCGGGGAAGACGTTCGCGCTCACCATCGGCGTCTTCCTCGTGGCGATCAACCTCATGGGCGCCAAGGTCACGGGCCAGGCCCAGAACGTCCTCGTGACGAGCGTGCTGGCCGGGCTCGGCTACTTCGTCATTCGCGGATCCATCGAAGTCGATCCCAGCCGCCTGGAACCGTTATTGCCTGAGGGGTACGGCGGGCTACTCACTGCGGCGGCTGTGGTATTCGTGGCGTACGCGGGTGTGACGAAGATCGCAAGCGTGGCCGAAGAGGTCAAGAACCCGGGACGCAACATCCCACTCGGTATCCTTCTCTCGATCGGCCTCATGCTGGTGCTGTACCCGGCCCTCGTGTGGGTGATCGTCGGCACAACCGATCCCGGGGTACTGGCTGCGAGCACGACGCCGGTCGCCGACGCCGCCGACACCTTCATGGGAACGCTCGGCGTCGATGTCGTCAGCATCATCGCCATCGTGGCCTTGACCGGGATGGCCAACGCCGGCATCCTCTCGGCAAGCCGCTACCCGTTTGCGATGAGCCGCAACGCCCTGGCACCGCACGCTCTTCAACGGATCGGGCGGCGGGGAACGCCGGCCATCTCCATCCTCGTCACCGGCGCCTTGCTCTTCGCCCTGGTCGCGTTGGTCCCCATCCTCGATCTCGCCAAACTGGCCAGTGCCTTCAAACTGGCAGTGTTCACGTTCATCAACATTGCGCTGATCGCCTTCCGTCAGAGCAAGCTCGATTGGTACCAACCCGAGTTCAAATCGCCGCTATATCCGTGGGTGCAGATCTTTGGGATCGGAGGCGCACTCCTGCTGCTTACCCAGATGGGCTGGGTCCCGCTCGCCGGCGCGGTCGGCATCACCGCGTTCGGCGTGCTCTGGTATCGAGGGTTCGGCAAGTCGCGGGCAATCAAGGACAGCGCGCTGTTGGATGCGCTCCGCATCCGGTCAACCGGCCGGCTCGTGACCATGACCGAGGAGTCGATCTCGCGAGGGGGGCACGCCCACGTGCTGATCCCGGTGTTGCGCAGCACGCGGCGCAGCCGCATGGACGACCTCATCCGATTCGGGACGCTGTTCGGCCAGCCGGGTGGCGTGGTCGAAGTCATCGAGTTCGAAGACGAGACGCCCCGGCGGCGACATCCGGTGGGAATCGACCGCCGGTTCGAGGAGCGGACCCGGGAGCTGGCCGCTCGCCTCGGCGCCGACGTATTCGTCCGGATCATTAGGAGCAGAGACTCCGAGCAGGCTCTGCTCGACTACGTCGAGGAGAACGATGTTGATCTCGTCGTGTCCGACCTTCCGAGGGAGGATCGCCGCACCCGGCGCTACATCCACGAGATGAAGGATGTTCGCGACCATCTGCCGTGTGATTCGATCTTCCTGCGGAACCGCACCGTGGGCCGCGTGGACAACGTGGTGATCATGGGTTCAGGCGGTCCCTACGATGTCCTCAAGATCAGCCTGGCGGCTCGGATTTCCCAGGCGGAGGGTTCCCATCTCAGGTTCGTGCATGTGCTCCCCGAGGAAGCCCGGGTCCAGCAGGTCGATGGCATCGAGAGCTACCACCACCGCCTCGAAGCCCTCTTCACCGGTGACACCGAGAGCGCGGTGAGTCGAGCTCCCGAACTGATCGACGAGGTAGCCAGGGTGGCGGGCGACGCCGACCTGGTTGTCATGGGTGCCCCCGCCCACCGGGTGCGGATCTTCGGCGATCTCGCCGACCGAATCGCGGACAGCCTGGATGCTCCGGTGATGATGGTCCACACCAACGAACAGGCAAGACAAGCCTGGTACGAGAAGGTGTTGGAACGAATCATCTACTAGGCAGCGGCCGGCAAGGAGGCGGCTCCAAGCAACGATGGTGATTTGGGTCTCCTTCCGTCCTCGAAGCTCCGCTCCGAGTCCACCTTCCCCTCAGGTGTCGCATTTCGCGATAGGTGCGACACGAGGGGAGGCCATCACCGGCTGGGGGTCGGTCGCTCTTGCTCCCCGCCCTGAGGGCGGGGTGGCTCCGCCGATAGGCGGAGCCGGGGTGGGGGAAGCCAGGAACCCTGCAGATCACTGGATTTGCCGGCATGAGTGTCTCCCCCCATCCGTCCTCGGAGCTTGGCCGGGCTTTGCCCGGCTGAGGAGTTGCTTCGCATCTCCATAGGAACGCGAAGCGTTCCCGGGACCCGAAGGGAACCGCGATAGATCACCTCAGGGGAAGGAAGAAGAACGCGAGCGGGAATCCTCGAAGGTGTCGCACACAAACCGCGATAGATCCCCTCGAGGGGAAGGAAGAGAGGGGCTCTTGAACCCTGCGGAGATCTTGCGCAACGCGGCAATAACCGACCCGATTGACACCCCTCCGGGGGAGGGAACGCCTCGCTACAACTCCAAGCGCAACATCACCTCGCCGCCCTTCACCTCGCCGGTGTCGACGAAACCGAAACCCTCGTAGAAGGACTGCGGGCTTCCCTCCCCGGGGACGGAGCCGACGATGATCTCAGTGGCGTGTGGTCGGGTTCGCACGTAGTCCACGAGCAGCTCCAGTGCCCGCCGCCCATAGCCCTTTCGCTGGTGGCCGTCGGCGAGCATCATCCGCCACAAGTAGTACCGGGGGGTCTCCGTGTCGTCATACAGCATGATGAAGCCGACCGGCTCGTCGTCGGCATAGATGCCGCGGAACCATGCCTTCGGCTCGAAGTAAGCCTCGGCGATTGACATCGCGTTGGGTGCCACCAGGTGAGTCTGGTTCTCGGCCACCTCGAGATCTACGATCTGGCGAACCGTGTCTTTCGTGACTTCTCGAAGGGTGACCTCGGCCATGGATTGAGGCTACTGACTAGCCGTCTACCTCGGTCAGAGGACGAGTAGCACCAGACCCCCGAGCGCCAGCAAAACGACCAACCCCGCTCCCAGCGCGGCCGCTCCCACCCACAGGAGGAACACCGGATTGAACAGCCGGGCCGAACCGACCACTGCCCCTACCACCGACCCGAACTCGGACCGGAAGTCACGTAGCCGCCCCAGCGACCCGAGCAGCGAGACCAGCGACCGCAATCCCGGTTTGGCCGCAATTCCGGCAACCTCGGCTCCCAGCTCAGACCCGCCTTCAGTCACGAGCTCGGAGATGTCGTCGAGCGCCGACTCCGATCCGGACACCGTGGCGTGCAATAGCCGGCCGAACATCACCAGGACGAGGCCGGGCCCAGCCAGGGCCCCCAGCACGACCAGAAAGAACAGGAACCGACCCACCGAGTCAAAGGCCCACCTGCCGAAGAGGGTGAGCCAAGCAACCGGCGCCGCCAGCAGCGCCAGTCGCCCCATCCAGCCTGATCGCCGGGCGATGCCGTCGGCGAGTGATTGCACGCGGGCGACCAGCCCGCCAAGCATCCTGGCCCGTTCGGTCACCGATTCGGGCAGCTTCATGCGGGAGATTCTCGCATCCCGCAACTGGCGTTGTCGTCGCGGGCAACCTCCCCTGCTATGACGGCCCAGCGAAGACCGCGCCTGGATTTGCGCAGCAACTCCTAAGCAATGCGAAGCATTGCCAGAATGCGAAGCATTGCCGGTAGCCTGCACGGCCAGGACCACGGCCTTTGACCAACCGCCCGCCTGGGTCTCGGATGCCATCTTCTGTCAACGCGTTTATTGTCGACCCTCCCTTCGGTTCCGGGCGAACCTCGCAAAGGTCGCCGAGCCCTTACAAGCCGCCCCCCACCCTCTTCAGGCTCGACGCTTCCAACCTGACCCGCCCGTCTGACAGTGGGTAGGGTGGGCCTCACGGAGCGGTGACATCCAGGAACCGCCGGATACTGGGGAGGATCCCATGGCCGATCTCAAAGCACGAACGGAGCGAATATACGAAGAGGTCTTCAATCAAGGCAATCTCGACGTGATCGATGAGCTGCTGGCTGACGATTTTGTTGAGCATGAGGAACTCCCGCCGGGGATACCGCAAGGCAAAGATGCACCGCGGGCCTTCGCCACGATGTTCCGCAGCGCCTTCCCCGACTTCAACATGGCGGTCGAGGAGATGCTCCAGGACGGCAACAAGGTGATTGCGAGGGTGCGTGTCTCCGGAACCCACAAGGGCGAGCTGATGGGCATTCCCCCCACTGACAAAACGTTCAACGTTGGCGCCATCGATATCCTCGAGTTTCGGGACGACAAAATCATCGGCCACTGGGGAATCACGGACACTGCGGGCATGATGGAGCAGCTCGGAGTCACCAGCCCACCCGGCTAGTAACCCTCTCCTCGGCTTCGCCGGGACTCGGGAAGGCTTCGCCTTCCCTGGCAGTTGCGAGGCAACTGCTTAGCAACCCGTACGGTTGCCTGCATCCCTAAAGGTTGCCCTCCTCCGGGAGGAGAGAACTAGAGAGCGCGCGCTCGGCATCGATCCGCGCGGCGCGGCGTCGCACGCGGAGGAAGCCGGCGAGCTGCAATGCCACCGCCACACCGAGAATGGCAGCAGTCACCGCGGCATGTCGAATGTTGCGCCGCTCTGAATACTGCATCGCGAATGCGTGGACGATCACCAGTGCCAGGGCGGGATAAGCCAGGCGATGGAGGCGCTTCCACTGCGCGGCTCCCATCCTGCGCAGTGACTGATCACGGGACGTGAGGGCAAGGATGGCCAAGAGGACCAATGCGCCCAGCCCGGCCCAGTAGGCGACGCCGAAGCTGTCAATGAGATTGCCGGCCTCGGGGATGATGCGCTCGAACGGCCCCCAGAAGGCCCACCCCCGGGAGTGCACCGTCAGTCCGCCCGGCAGGTGCAGCACCGAGAAGACCGCGGCCCAGACCCCGGTCGCTCGCCGCCACGGCAGGTGCACCGGACGGCGTTCTCGGCCCAGCAGCACCCGCACAGGCCCGATCGAAAGCGTGATCACGACGAGGATGAGGGCCACTGTGCCCGTGGCGACGTTGTACCGCCACAGCTCGCCGTCCGCCTTACGACCGAGCGACGTATCAACCCACAGCTCGGTCGAGAGCACATCGAGAAGGAAATAGATGAGAACGGTGGCCGTCGCTGTCGCGGCCGCCACGACGACGTGCCGGCTCCAGCCGCGTTTCGCCATGAAATGAATGTACTTCGGATACGGTGAACGAGCACGTCCGCCTCTGGGTAGCCGCAGGTGAGTAGCCTGCTCCACCATGACCACATCGTTTGACCAGCCACCCGCGTGGGTTTCCGACGCCATCTTCTATCAGATCTTCCCTGATCGATTTGCCAGCTCCGACCGGCTGCCCAAGCCCCGCAACCTCGAGCCGTGGGACGAATACCCGACCTTCCACGGATACAAGGGTGGAGACCTCTACGGAGTGCTCGAGCACCTCGATTGGCTGACCGACCTCGGCATAAACGCCATCTATTTCAATCCCATCTTCCAGTCGGCGTCCAACCATCGCTACCACACCCACGACTTTTTCAAGATCGACCCACTGCTCGGCGGCGAGGAGGCATTCGACGAGCTGCTGCGGGCATGTCACTCCCGCGGCATCCGGGTGGTGCTCGACGGGGTGTTCAATCACGCCAGCCGCGGGTTCTTCCAGTTCAACGATCTGCTCGAAAGCGGGTCGGATTCCCCCTGGATTGACTGGTGGCATGTTGATCGTTTTCCGCTTCAGGCGTACAACCACGAGGAGCCCGCCGGCTACGGCGCCTGGTGGGGGTTGCATGCTCTCCCGAAGTTCAATACCGAGAACGCCCAGGTGCGGGAGTACCTCATGCGGGTCGGTGAGTACTGGATCGAGCGTGGCATCGACGGCTGGCGTCTCGATGTTCCCGAGGAGATCAATACCAAAGGCTTCTGGGAGGAGTTCCGCACCCGCGTGCGGGCGAAGAACCCCGACGCCTACATCGTGGGCGAGATCTGGGGCGATGCCAGCGACTGGACAAACGGCGATCGCTTCGACGGCACCATGAACTATCTCCTCACCGGCTTCATCTTCCGCTACGTGGGCGGCCACCACGTCGTCGACGAAGTTGTCGAGGGCATCGCCTATGAGGTTCGCCCACCCCAGGACGGCGGTGGCTTCGCCGATGCAGTCGACCACCTGCACAACATGTACGGGGCCAGCACGCTGCAGGGTCATCTCAACCTGCTCGGCTCACACGACACGCCGCGGGTGATGACGGTGTTCGGAGGAGACACCCAGTCGGTCATCCTGTCCTCCCTCCTCCAATTCACCTTCCCGGGAGCTCCATCGATCTACTACGGCGACGAGATCGGGCTGGGAGGCAAACGAGATCCCGACTGCCGCCGGGGCTTCCCGTGGGAGCATGAGCCGTCGTGGAATCAGGAAGTCCTGGAAGCGACCAGGTCGCTCGTCGCGCTCCGCAAATCGTGTCCCGCCCTCCGGACCGGGGAGTACCGGCGGCTGTGGCCGCACGCGGGCAAGTACCGGATCGGCCTCTACGTGTTCGAGCGCAGGTTGGACGGTGAGCGCATCGTGGTTGCGGTCAACAGCTCGGCCAGGGCCGAGTCGGCCGAGGTGCCCGGCATCGAAGGTCGGGACTTCCAAACCATGTGGGGCTCAGGCGGCATCAGCGACGATGGCGAGACGGTCGGAATTGCGCTCAAGGGGAGAAGCGCCGCGGTATGGAGGGTGAGCTAAGAGCCGGGGAGGTTCATCTCCCCCGGAGGGTGTCCTGTGGCGGTGTGGGAGCATCACATTCGAGTCGTGCCACGCGCTATGTCTTCCTTCCCCTTGAGGTGATCTGTCGCGGTTTGTGTGCGATACCTTCAGAGGATTCCCCCTCGTGTTCTGGCTCCTTCTCCTGAGGGGAAGGTGGCCGAGGAGCGCAGCGACGAGGACGGATGGGGGGAGACATCGATACTCGAATACCAAGTGAATGGTGGGGTCCTGGCCTCCCCCACCCCGTCTCCGCCTATCGGCGGAGCCACCCCGCCCTCAGGGCGGGGAAGAAAGAGTGACCGACCCCGAACAGCCGTTGACGTCACATCGTGTCGCACGAGTCGCGAAATGCGACACCTCGAGGGGAAGGTGGACGGGAACCCTTCGGGTTCCTATGGAGTTGGGCAACCCTTCGGGTTGCTGAAGCAACTCCTAAGCCGGGCGAAGCCCGGCCGAGCTCCGAGGACGGATGGGGGGAGCGAAACGCTGCGCGTTCCTATGGAGTTGCGTAGCAACTCCTGAGCCGGGCAAGGCCCGGCCGCCCTCAGGGCGGGGAAGCACCAACCCGTCACCGAGCCGGCCTGGCAGCGACACCTGGGGTCACACCTGTCGCGAGATGCGACCCACGGAGGGGCAACCCTTTCTGCTAAGCAGTTGCTACGCAACTGCAAGTCGCTGGCTCGAGTTGCGAAGCAAATCGTATGGAACGCCAAGCGTTCCCGCCCCCTCCGCCCCTACGGGGCACCTCCCCCTCCGGGGGAGGTAAAGAAGCGTCCCGGCGACTGGCGACTGGGGACTAGTTGATCAAGCCCTTGACGGCGGTGGCGATGCCGGAGGGGACTGCGACCAGGCCGGGGATGAGGGGGTCGGGGTTGTTGAAAGTGGGAGTTGAGCCGTCCGGGTACATCACGGAACCTCCACCGGCGACTACCAGGGCGGTGGCGGCCGCAACGTCCCACTCGTTCTTGGGAGTGAGGGTCCAGGTGGCGTCGGCCAGACCGGCCGCTACCAGGGCCATCTTGTAGGCAACCGAGCCCATCGGGCGCACCGTTATCGGACCGTCCTGGAACTGGTCCCACTCCCCCCGGCGAACCTCGCTGCGGCTCGCCAGCACCTCGACACCATCGATGCGATCAATCGAGCGGACCGCGACCGGCGCCCGGTTCAGCGTGACACCGGATTCCAGCGACCCCACAACCCGTTGATCCATTACCAGGTTGGCGATGCCGCCAGCCACCGCCACGCCGCCTTCGACGAGACCGATCGACACGCACCACTCCGGGATCCCTTCCACGAACTCACGCGTCCCATCGAGCGGGTCAACGACCCAGACCCGCGATGCCGCCAGGCGGGCGGGACTATCGACCGTCTCCTCCGAGAGCCACCCGTCGCCTGCTTCGGGCAACATGTCGCGCAGCAACTCGTCGACCTTCTCGTCGGCTTCGGTCACCGGGTCACCGCCGCTCTTGCGGGTGGCATCGATGAATCCGGGGGTGTATTCGGCCAATACCATCGAGGCAGCATCCAGCGCCTGCTCGATGCGGTTCAGGTCGCGGACGTGGTCCATCTCTCTCCTCAAGCTCACCATCATCACAGTACGCGCTCGGGGGCTGGTGTCCAACGACGACAGCCTGCTAGGCCCGCCCAAGCACACTCTGGTAGACGTCAAGGTAGCGGCGGGCAGACGGATCCCATCCCCAATCAGCCCTCATTCCCTCCTGCTGGAGCTGCGCCCATCTGACCGGTTCATGCCGGTAAGTGTGCATCGCCCGCTCGACGGCGGCTGCCAGTGCCTCGGACGTGTAGTCGTAAAAGCCGAAGCCATTGGCCGTGGCGGGGTCGGCGTCGGCGTCGACGACGGTCGCGGCCAGGCCCCCGGTGAACCGAACCACCGGAGGCGCCCCGTATCGCATGGCATAGAGGTTGCCGAGGCCGCCCGGCTCGAACCTGGAGGGCATCAGGAAGGAGTCGCCACCCGCCCACGCCAGCCGCGCCAGGTCCTCTGAATACCCCGCATGCCACACCGCCTCCGGGTGATCGGCCACCCATCCGTCGACCCGCCCGTCCTCGTCGCCGTTGCCAACTGCCACCAGGCGGAAGCCGGCCTCGACGAGACGGCCGATCACCGGATCGAGCAGCTCGAGTCCCTTCTGACCGGTCATGCGCCCGACCATGCCAAACAGGACCCCCGAGCCATCGAGGCCGGTGCGAGCGATCAGCTCGTCCCGAGCCGCCGCCCGGCCCGAGAGGTCGTCGGGCCCGAATGGTTCGGGGATCGAGGCGTCGGTACGGGGATCGAAGCGCCGGATTTCGATGCCATTGAGAATGCCGATCACCGGATGGTCGAGGGCCGCCAGGTACTCGTTGAGCCCGGAGGACACCTCGGGGTCCTCGGCGATCTGCCGGGCGTAGGCAGCACTCACCGTCGTGACCTGGTCGGCAGCCATGACCCCGGCCTTCAGGTAGTTGGCGCTGCCGTACCACTCGAACAGATCATGGGCCTCCGCTACATCGGCGAAGAGGTCGACCGCCTCCTCGACCGGCGCCATCACCGAATAGGCCGCGTTGTGAAGAGTCAGCACCGTCGGGCGGGAGCTCAGCAGCGCGGTGGGGGCGGCCTGGGCATCGTGAAGATGCACGATGTCGAACTGGCCGCTAAGAGCGGCCGCTACCCGGCAGAAGCGGCCCCATCGTCTCCACTCGTCTTCATACGCCGTCCCCGGCTCGGGGCCATAGATGCCGGGCCGGTCGAATGACTCGGGATCGTCGACCAGCAGGATGCGCACGCCTGCCTCGGTGTGCTGGTAGAGCGCAACCGCCGGGCCTTCACCGGGACGGGCCTCGCCCAGATCGGAGAGGAACTGGTACCGGGGCATTACCACCGTTACATCCACGTCGATCCTGCCGAGGGCGTGGGCAATTCCGGTGATGGCATCGCCCAGCCCCCCTGAGGTGGCAAAAGGAGCCATTTCGGCGACGACCATCAACACGTTCACGGGAGGTGTGCTCCTCGGGGAAGGTTTGTCGCATGGACGTTAGAGCAATCAGCCTCGTCGCACCGAGCCGTCTTCCGAAACGGCCAAGTGCCGAGCGTCACTCAGCTCTCGACGAACTCGGCTAGCTCCTGCATACGGTCAGGAAGATGACGGCCGACGACGCTGCTCACGATGGGAAGGGCAAGTAGGGCGGTGAACCCATCGGCGTCGAGCGAGAGACGAGCATGGAGGCGTGTCCTGGCCAGACTCTCGGCGGTGAGCGTTATCTCGATCTTGCCGCGCCACTCGGCCGCCTGGATCTTCATGAGCATGCGGCCGCGAGGCTCCGACTCCGCCACCTTCATGGTTCCGTTTAGTTCACTCCCGCCAATCTTGGCCGTCCAGGTGCACGACTTCAGGAGCCCGTCTGCGTGACGGATATTAGAGATTTCAGCTGCTCCCAGCAGCGCACCCCACACACCCGCGTCCTGCAACGTCACCCAGGATTTCTCGAGGGAGGCGTCGGCCGTCACCGTGTCGGAGAAGCGAGGCATGGACCCAGAAGCTAACAGGCCGCTGCCAAGCGCCGTCAGTCAGCACCCCCTACCCCTGGCGGAGGTGGGCGTGGGGGCACCCGGTAGCGGGCTGCAGGTTACCGGGACGCGAAGCGTTCCCAGCCTCCCCCATGTCCTCGACGATGGCGGCTCCGCGGCGCCGGCTCTGTCCGGTCGCGCCGCCCCCCGAGCGGTGGGCCCCCCAGTCGAGCGACAGGACGTCGATCCACTTGTCGTGATTGGCATCTTGGGACTCGCCGTCGATCCCGTCGTACTTCGCAAACGCGGCCATACCTGCCACCTCCCCTGTCGCCGCCGGACACTTCCCCCACAACCTGTCGCTCTGGCGCAGCTAGTGGCGGGCGAGGCGGCCGGGTGGGGTCCCCGGGCCGGGGACCCCACCGTGACTAGTCGGTTCGGCCGACTGTGATGCGGCCGCCGTCACCGATCCTTGTTGTTACGGGTCGACGATCTTCACTACGACTCCGGCGGTGCCCACCGGAGTGAATCCCGGCTGGCCCAGGACGTATAGCTCACCGCGGCGGTCCTGGCCGAAGCCGGTGACCCTAACCTCGAGGCCGGTCGGCCCGACCGGGTTGAGCTCCGCGATCGACCCGTCGCTCGTCAGGTGGAACAACCGGCCCAGCCAATCGCCGAACACGTACGAGTCGCGGAGCGCCTTGACCTTGTTGCCTCGGTACATGAATCCACCCGTAACCGAGATACCTTCATCGTGGTCATACTCGGCAACCGGGTCGATCATGCCGGCCGGAACTCCGGGCGAGAAGTCAGTCGTGAAACCGGGGCCGCTTCCGTTCATGTCGAAGAGGAAGCTGCCTTCCTTCACCGGCCAGCCGTAGTTGCCTCCGCTGACGACGACGTCGATCTCCTCGATGTCGTTCTGACCGACGTCGGCGGCAATCAAGCGACCCGTCTCGGAGTCGAATGAGAATCGATACGGGTTGCGGAACCCGTAGGCGTATATCTCATCGGCGCCTTGGCGGCCGACAAAGGGATTGTCTGCCGGGATCCCGTACTCACCGTTGGCCGAATTCGCCCCCATTGGATCGATCCGCAGGATCTTCCCCAGAACGTTGCCGTCGCTGAGGTCCTGACCGTTGCCACCGGCCGCGTGTCCGTCGCCCTGGTCGTCGGCCGCACCACCGTCACCGACGGCGATGTACAACATGGCGTCCGGACCGAAATTGATGGCTCCACCGTTGTGGTTGAACTGCGGTTGGTCGATGGTCAGCAGCACTCGCGAGCTGCCGGGATCGACCAGCGAGTCGGCTCGTTTCGGCTGCGGGACATGCCATTGCCGGATCACGGTCTGGTGGTTCGGGTCGACACCCGCGGGCATCGTCGAGAAGTCGGCCGGGCCCGAGGCCGGCTCCGACGTGTAGGTGTAGATAAGCCCGTTCTTCCGGTAGTCGGGGTGGAACGCCAAGCCCAGCAGGCCGCGCTCATCGAAGGAACCGGGGCCGAATGCGCCCAGGGGCACCAACAAACCAAGCCCATCGGCGCCGACGTCGAGAACCGTGAGCCGGTCGGGGACCGTACCGTTCTTGCCGGGATCCAGCTTGATGGCCGTGATCGTGCCGACCTGGTCGACCACGAAAAGCCGATGGTTGTCGCCGGGGGCATTGATGGCCCAGACCGGCGACGTGAATCCCGTGGCCACGGTCTCGAGTGCGAACGCGGCATCCGATGCCGGTATCTCGTCGACGATCACGTCTTCGTGAACGGCGAGCGCCGTGGTCACCGAGCTGAGCAAGACCACGATCGCGACGTACGTGATCGTGGTGAGCCGAGACTTCCTCATGGTCCCTCCTTCAGGCCGGAGCCTCTGTTCGCTCCGCTGCCGGGTACGTCTAGGCAATACGCAGCAGATGGAGGGGCGGTTCCCTCATCTGAGATCCGATCGCCATCGACCACCCGGGCCTCGGCTCATTCACAGCCCAATGCGATGGATCCCCGAAGACCGGTTCGCCCCCGTATCCTCGAGGTATGTTGGTTGGGCGCGGCCCGAGACAATCGGCATGAGGGGCCGCCGCATGATCATCGCCTCGGCGCTCCTGATACTTGTCGCCGTCGCCGCCTGCTCTTCTCGAGATGCGAGTGTGCTCGGGGCGCTCTGCCGCCAGACCGGGTCGAGGCTCGTCGAGCTGCCGTTACCGCCGGACCTGGAGGCATCGTTCGATCAAGTTGTGGCGGAGGGGATGGCCGCCATGGACGCCGTCGGTGTCACAATCGCGGTGCAGTGTGCCAAAAGCCCCCTTTATGTCAAGGGCTACGGCAGCGCCGACCTCGCCTCAGGGACTCCGGCGGCGGCGGAGACGGTCTACGAGATCGGCTCGATCTCCAAGCAGTTCGTGGCGGCCGAGATCATGAAGCTGGCCCACGAGGAGCCCTGAGCCTGGAAGACCCGATCGGCTCTTTCGTCCCGTCGCTGCCCGCCGATTGGCAGCCCGTCAGGCTGGATCGGGTCCTGAGCCATACCGGCGGTATCCCGGACCACTTCGCGATCTTCGCCGAGAACCCGGAGACGCCGTTCGACTGGTCGCGGGACTATGCACCCGCCGAGCTCGTGACGGCCTTCCTGATGCTGGACGACCGGCTGGTGGCGCCTC
This sequence comes from uncultured Acidimicrobiaceae bacterium, assembly GCA_947259275.1. Classification (GTDB taxonomy): domain Bacteria; phylum Actinomycetota; class Acidimicrobiia; order Spongiisociales; family SHLN01; genus SHLN01. Next base: position 60,713 of record CAMYMH010000003.1, read on the forward strand.
CCAGAACGGTTTTCTCCTACAGCAACACCGGCTATGCCATCCTGGCCGCGGTCATGGGAGAAGAGGTCAACTTCACATTGCAGCTCTTCTACGCCGACTACGCCACCCTGCGTCGCTACCTCGTTGACGAGGAATTCATGACCCGGGCCGACGGCGTCTACTGGCGCAGCGGGGGTCGATTCCCCGCCCGCTAGCCCCATTGGCTTAGCCGCCGGTTTGTGGCAGCCTTTGAGCGGGGAGGTTGGGCAAGATTCTGTGCAGAACTTGCGACCCGGGACATCAAACGACACCTACCAGAGGAGCAAGGCTCGTGGCGGCATTGGACATCGCCGGATATGTGGCGGCCATCAAGGAGCACGCCATCGAACACCGATTCCACGTACACGACGAGCGGCACTTCGTCGAGACCTACAGCATGCGTCAGACCTTTGAGGTCGACCTTCACCCTGAGAACGCGTGCGGTGAGCCGCTCGACCTCCACCTCGCGCTCGAGGTAGATCCGCGGGTGGTACTCGACTTCGACGAACACGTAACCAGCCTCCCCAATGGGGGGGCACCGGACGACGCATACCACCTGCCGCTCTTCTTCCGATGGGGATTGCCGCCGCTTGCCGACCCGCCCGATCTGCTCATCCTTGCCACCGAGGTCGCCGGAGTAGGCGGAGTCGAGCTACCACTCGAGGTATCGGGGACCGATTCGAATGCGGCTGTTGCGGACGGCCCGGTTCGCCGGCTCTCGATCGTCGGAGAGGTGACGCTATCTCTCGCCGAGGTGTTCTCGGGAGGCCAGCCCTTGTGCGATGTGCTCGACCGGAGTCACGACGTCAGCGATTTCCTGCTGGAGCGAGGTGAAGCCTGGGGCTGGAGGTAGGGCTAAGCGAAGGGATCGGCCGGGGGCGCCGAGGCCGCAGGGGTGGTCTCCGCATCGGCCTTCTCGGCTGGCGCCGCCTCAGTATCGGTCGAGGCCGGCTTTGACGCTGGGCCGCCGGCGGCCGGTTTCATATCGATGGCCAAACGATCCGCCTGTACGACATGGATGACCTCTTCCCAGTCACGGGCCAGGGCGCATTTGCCGCAATACACGGCATTGTCACGTTTTACGACGGCTTCTCCGCCGCAGCGCGAGCACTCCACGAAATGTCACTCCTTGTCGGTGTACCGCGTTGTTATCGGTTCACGCAAAGCGAGGCTTAAGGACTGCCCGACCGCCCACCGCCCGTCGCCCACCGACTGAGCAGGTCCAGTTCTCACGGCCAGCTGCCCGATGGAAGGCGGTTGGCGGTTGGCAGTGGGTGGTTGGCCCCTCCCCCGTCGAAGACGGGGGAGGCCGGGTGGGGGGCAGAAAGCGCGTTGCCGTGTTGGTGTTGTCGGCAGTCGCTATTCCAAGGTCCGTTCCGCCAAGATCACCGAGATCTCCTTGACCTGAACCTGCTCGTCGACCCCGAGCTCTTTGACACCGTCGTCGAGCATGACGTAGCAGAAGGGGCAGGCGACCGCGATCTCATCGGCGCCGGTGGCGACGGCCTCCTCGGTCCGCTCGATGTTGATCTTTTTGCCGGTTTGCTCCTCCATCCAGAAGCGACCGCCTCCGGCACCACAGCACAACCCTTTGGTGCCGTTGCGCGGCATCTCAACCAGATCGGCTACCGAGGCGATCACCCGGCGGGGCGCGGCGAAAACGTCATTGTGGCGGCCGAGGTAGCAAGAGTCGTGGAAGGTGACCGTCTTGCCGTTGCCGCCAATCGGGGTCAGCTTCTGCTCCTGGAGGAGCTCCATCAGCACCTCGCTGTGGTGGAACACCTCGTATTCGCCGCCGAACTGCGGATATTCGTTCTGGAGAGTGTTGAAGCAATGGGGGCACTGGGTGATGACCCGGGTAATCCCGAGATCGTTGAGCGTCTCGATGTTCTGGAGGGCGAGTTGCTGAAACACGTACTCATTGCCGGTCCGCCGAGCGGGGTCGCCGGTGCACAGCTCACCCGGCCCGAGGATGGCAAAATCGACACCCGCTTGATGAAGCAGGCGCGCGGTCGAGAGCGTCACCTTGCGGTTGCGGTCGTCGAACGATCCTGCGCAACCCACCCAGTAAAGCCATTCTGCGGTGACCCCCGGCTCGCCGAGCACCTTTACCTCGAAGTCGAGTTCCTTAGTCCAGTCGGCCCGGCTTTGCTGGCCCATGCCGTATGGGTTCGATGAGTTCTCGAGCGCCACATACGCTTTGCCGAGCTCAGATGGAAAGTCCGATTCCATGAGCGATAGATAACGCCGCATGTCGAGGATCTTGTCGAGGATCTCGATGTTCACCGGGCAGATGTCGTCACAGGCACGGCACGAGGTGCAGGCCCACAACTCCTCGGATGTGATCCGCTCGAAGACGGAATCGGCCGAGACCGTAATCGCCTCGTCGGTGCCGATCGGCGGCGACAACGGGTAGCCGGCGGTGGCGGTCGCCACCTCGCCGAGCTTGAGGACGATCTCGCGGGGGTCGAGTGCCTTGCCGGTGATGTTGGCGGGGCACACCGACGTGCAGCGGCCGCACATGGTGCAGGCATCGGTGTCGAACAGCTGCTTCCAGGTGAAATCCCCGACCGCGCTCGCCCCGATGGTCTCGATGTCGGTGGCTTCCAGCAGGTTGGGCATCTCCCGCATCGCCCCCTTCGGGCGGGTACGAGGCGAGAGGAACATGTTGGTCGGCGAGGTCACCATGTGGCGCAACTTGGTCGTCGGCAGCATCACGAGAAACCCCATGAAGGCGAGGGCGTGGGTGGCCCACATCGCCTGGTGGAACCCGGCGGCAATCGAGCCGGGAATCAAGTAGCTGAGTGAGTAGCCCGCAAACGACCACGTCTCGAAATCGGGGCGGCCCTCGGCCGACAGGCGGGCGGCCTCGACCGCCAGGCCGGTGATGCCGATGACGCCGAGCAGCAGCAGCGTCCAGGCGTCCTCCGGCTTGGTCTTGCCGCGTAGACGCCAGGGGCGCTGGACATAACGCCGGCCCGCCGCCCACAAGATGCCGGTGACGAAAATCAGGGCAAAGGCGTCGAGGATGAACGAGTAGCCCTGGTACACCCGGCCGGTGAGGAACTTCCAATCAGCCGGCAGCAGATGGTCGATCTCGAGCGTGACCGTGCCGGCGAACAGAACCAGGAACCCGTAGTAGATCATTGCGTGCATGACACCGGCTGCCGGGTCGCGCAACAGGGTCTTCATGCGCAGGCCCCGATCGAGAGCAAGGGCGCGCTGCTTCCACAGCCCGGTGCGGGATTCGGCCGCTCCCCGTTCCCAGTTCTGGGCCCGCAGCGCGAACAGATAAAAGGACACGCCGAGGAAGGCCGCCACCCCGATGTAGAACAGCGCCACGAGCCCGCTCTGAATGTTCACGAACACGTCCCGCCGGACGGCGGACTCGGCGTGGCCGGGGAGCGACCCGAGCCACCAGGCAAAGAGCGTGCCGGCGGGCGCGATGAAGGCGAGAGCCAAGATCAGGTTGCTGGCGCTCAGCCAGGACCGGCCCGTAGCCTGCCCAGCGGTGTCGGTCTGTTCCGGAGATTCGGCCGTCTGCACCACCCGGCCAGCTTAGACAAAGGGGCCTGCGCCCCAGCTATCAGCAATACAGAGTCCTGGCGGGCAGCTGGGAGAGCCCACCCGACTCCAGTAACGGTGTCCTGCAGAGCCGCGATAATGGCACGTGATGTCTTCCCCCGAAATCCCGCCCTCGTGGGACGAGGAGCGCACCACGCAGCTGGGTGCCGCCCGTCGACGCGCCACCGGGCTGCTCATCCTGGTTGTCCTGATCTTCGCCGCCACCCACCTGTTCACGGACGGCCGGGGTTTCTGGGGGTTCGTCCAGGCGGCATCTGAGGCCGGAGTCGTCGGCGGAATCGCCGACTGGTTCGCCGTCACTGCCCTCTTTCGCCATCCGCTCGGAATCCCGATCCCGCACACGGCGATCATTCCCCGCGGCAAGGACGCCTTTGGTCGCGGCCTTGGCGAGTTCGTGGCCGACAACTTCCTCGATGCCGACTTGCTCGAGAGCCGGTTGCGCGAGATCGACCCCGCCGACCGGCTCGCCCTCTGGCTCATGCGACCGCACAACGCCGACATGGTGGCCCGGCGGGTCGCTGGAGTACTGGTCGGCGTGACCGACGCCCTTGACGACGAAGAGGTTCAGGATGCGATCCGGAGCGCCATCGACGAACGCATCCGCAGCGTGGAACTCACTCCCCTCATCGGCACCGTGGCACGACTGGCGATGGAAGGCGGCCACCACCATGCCCTCATCGACACGGCCCTGCTCGGCCTCGGCCGCACCATCGAAGAGAACCAGGATTTGTTCAGGGAACAGCTCCGCCGCGAGTCGCCGTGGTGGGTCCCCGAGCCGATCGACCAGGTGGTGTTCGAGAAGGTCTACGACGGAGCCCAGCGTTTCATCAGTGACGTCACGGCCGACCGCGACCATCCGCTGCGAGTTCACCTGGACGGCCGGGCCAAGGCGCTGATCTCCCAGCTCAGCGAGTCGCCGGAGATCCGGGGCCGGGGCGAGGAGCTCAAGCAGGCATTCTTGGACCATCCCGAGTTCGCGGCGTGGACTGACGACCTGTGGACAGACCTGAAACGACATATCTCCCGGGCCGCCGCCGAACCCGAGTCTGACCTTCGCCGGCGTCTCGCAAAGTGGACGACCGCCGCCGGCGAGCGCCTCGCCACCGATTCGGCGTTGCGGGAGCGGGTGAACACCGGGGTCATATCGGTCGTGCGCCAGGCCGTCGAGCAATCCGGCGAGGAGGTCACCGCCCTCATCGCCTCCACCGTTGAACGCTGGGACGCGCAGGAGACGAGCCGCCGCCTCGAGTTGCTACTCGGGCGAGACCTCCAGTTCATCCGTATCAACGGAACACTCGTTGGTGCACTTGTGGGGATCGTGATCCATACGGTGTTGGTGCTCTGAGCCGACCGCCCGGCCCGCCCTCCTGCAACCCACGGCGAACCCGTCCTTCACCTACCATGTCGTGATGCCCGACATCATTCACCAGGTCACAATCAAAGGGACCGACATCCAGATCTATTACGCACTCACCCAACAAGAGGGACTCGCCGGGTGGTGGACGCGCCACACTCAGGCGGGCACGGTGGTAGGGGCCACGAGCACCTTCTCCTTCAACAAGGGCGAAACGACTTTCACCATGCGGATCGAATCCCTCGAGGAGCCGACCAGCGTCCGCTGGCATTGCCTGAGCGGGCATCCCGAGTGGGCAGGCACCAACATCGAGTTCGAGCTCGACCAGCTCGACGACAACACCACCCGGGTCAATTTCAAGCACCTCGGCTGGAGGTCCACCGACGGGATCCTCGGCATGTGCAGCTACGACTGGGCGGGGTATCTCTGGTCGCTCAAGGAGCTCATCGAAGGCGGCGTCGGCCACCCCTATGAGGATCCACCGCTCCCCGAATAGACGACCCGGCCGACGACCCCGCCCGACGTGGCAAACTAGGGAAAACACCAAGAGGGGGTAGCACATGAAACGCCTGGGAAAGATCCTCGCATTCGTCTTCGCAGTCCAGATCGGCATGTGGCTGGTCGGCCGCATCGCCGAGAGCAAAGCCCAACAGGACACCGATCCGGAAAGCGAGAACTTCTTGCTCGCCACCTACGTGAACGGCAGGCAATACGCCAGCCGCGCCCGCAAGCTTCATAGCGGGGCCGCAGTCACCATGTTCGGTGGAACCGACATCGACCTGACTGGAGCCGAGCTGGACCCGGCCGGAGCCACCCTCCGCCTCAAGACCCGCTTTGGTGGAGTGAAGGTTCTGGTGCCCGAAACGTGGAAGGTCGACGTCACGGGAGAGACCAAGAACGGTGAGACGGACGTCAAAGTCACCGATCCTGCGACGCTGCCCGAGGACGCGCCCAGGCTCTCAGTCATGGCCGACACTCAGTTCGCCGGCGTGCTCATCACGACCTAGCCAGCCAGGGGAGGGACTCCTCCCCGAGGTGTCTTGTGTCGCGACGGGCGCGGCACATCGCGGCTCGTTGGAGCTGCTCAACGTCCAAGACTCTTTGTGGCTCTCATCCTCCCCCGGAGGGGGAGGTGGCCCGTAGGGTCGGAGGGGGCGCCCCCCTCCCGGCTGCGCCGGACTCCGGGAAGGCTTCGCCTTCCTTGGCAGTTGCGGAGCAACTGCTTAGCAACCCGAAGGGTTGCCCCCCTCCGGGGGGAGCAGAATCAACGCAACCCATCGCAGACAGCCGCGACAAATCACCTGAGGAAGGGGAAGAAGCATCTCCTCGGGTCTTTCCCCCACCCCAACTCCTAGGCCGGATGCAGCCCGGCCGCCGTGACGGGGGAAGAACACTCAGCCAAAGCGCGGCGCGAACGGTATCCTTCCCTTAGACCACCGGGGAGCTCGAGCGAGTCGGGCTGAGAGGATGGCCACGGAGAAGATCCGCCGCCACGACCCGATGACCTGAACTGGATAATGCCAGCGGAGGGAGCCGGGATGTTTGCCACCAGATCAGTACCGAGAGTTGGCGCGCGCCTGATCGGCGCGGTGGTCGGGTTCGGCCTCCTAGCTTCGGCGTGCAGTGGAGGCGGTCCGGATACCGTGACCCTCCTCACTCACAGCTCGTTTTCGATCTCACAATCCACCCTCGACTCCTTTACCGAGCAAACCGGGATCCAGGTTGAGATCCTCGATGGTGGCGATGCCGGGGCGATGCTGGCCCAGGCCATTCTGACGAAGGACAACCCGATTGCCGACGTGATCTTCGGCGTCGATAACACTCTTCTGTCCCGGGCGGTGACAGAAGAGATCACCCTCCCGTACACCGCGAAGGCGCTCGATGGGGTCCATCCATTCACCCTCCTCGACGAAACGAACCACTTCACGCCCATCGACTACGGAGACGTCTGCCTGCTATACGTGCAGTCGGATTTTGAAGACGTCGACCCCAGTGGCCTGTTCTTCAATCCGAGCTTCGGTGACCAGCTCGTTGTTGAGGACCCCTCAACGAGCTCGCCGGGCCTGGCCTTCCTGTATGCAACCATCGCAGCATTTCCGGAAGCGTGGCAGGACTACTGGACGGCCCTCCGTGAGGCGGGCGTGTTGGTGGTGGCGGGATGGGAGGAGGCGTTTTACGGGGAGTTCTCCGGGGCTGAGGCGTTCTCCGAGGTTCCGGGTGGCGACCGCCCGGTTGTTGTCTCATACGCCTCATCGCCCGTGCTCGAGGTGTTGTTCGCCACCGAGCCAATCAGTGAGCCGACCACCGCCATCGTCGAGGAGAGCTGCTTTCGCCAGGTTGAGTTCGCCGGCATCCTCGATGGCACCGACAATCGAGAGGCGGCCGAGCAGTTCATCGACTTCATGCTGTCGCCCGAGTTTCAGGAGGACATCCCACTCAACATGTTCGTGTTCCCGGCATTGCGGAGCGCGGCGCTGCCACCCGTGTTTGTCGAGCATGCGGAAGTCGTTGAGAATCCGCTCGGGCTCGACCCGGAGGTCATCGCCGCCAACCGGGACCAATGGATCGAAGAGTGGACCGAGATCGTCCTCCGATGAAGATCGGACGGGGGCTGCTGATCGGAATCCCGGTCGGGTTTCTCACCGTCTTCTACCTGTACCCGGTGGCCAGCATCTTGCTGGCGGGCTTGGTGGAGGGGGGTGGGCTCGACTTCACCCCGTTCGGAGACGTCCTGACATCGGCCTCGTTGAGAGGAGTGGCCTGGTTCACCCTGTGGCAGGCCGCCGCCTCCACCGCACTCACCGTGCTGGCCGCCATGCCCATCGCCTATGTGTTTGCCCGCTTCGAGTTCCCCGGCAAGCGGCTGTTGTCGGCGCTGCTCACGGTGCCGTTCGTCATGCCGACGGTGGTGGTCGGCTCGGCGTTCCTGGCTTTGTTGGGGAGCTCGAGCCCCCTCGGGATCAACCTGAACCGGACCATCTGGATCATCTTTGCCGCCCACGTCTTCTACAACGTCGCGGTGGTGGTGCGCACCGTTGGCGGCCTGTGGTCACATTTGGATCCGCGAATGGAGGAAGCGGCTCGCTCGCTCGGCGCCAATCGCTGGCAAGCATTTCGCACGGTCACCCTCCCCCTGCTGCGACCCGCCATCGTGGCGGCCGGCTCGATCGTATTCTTGTTCACCTTCACGTCCTTCGGGGTGATCCTCATCCTCGGTGGCCTCACCTATGCCACCCTCGAGGTCGAGATCTACCGCCAGACCACGGTGTTTCTCAACCTTCCCATCGCGGCCGCCCTAGCGGTGTTCCAGCTGGTGGGAGTCACCGCCGTCCTGTGGGTGTACTCGCGCTATCAGCGCCACCGGGAGGTGGGATTGAGTCTCCTGCCGCGCCTGGCGGTGGCCCGGCGCCCATCCACCCCCCGGCAGCGCCTGGCAGTCGCCGGCATGATCGCGTACCTCGGCGCCATCGTCGTCTTGCCCCTGGCCGTGCTGGTGGCGCGCTCCCTCGACACCGGCAACCTGTGGCGCTTCTATCGGGCCTTGACCGAGACCGGAAGCGGCAGCACCGCCTTCGTTTCACCGGCCGAGGCGATCGGAAATTCGCTATGGATCGCCGGCCTGGCGACCCTCATCGCCCTCATCGTCGGTATGAGCGCCGCCGCGGTGGTGGCGTATTCGTCCGGCCCGGCGGCCCGGACCTTCGATCTGTTCCTCATGCTGCCGCTTGGCACATCGGCGGTGACCATCGGATTCGGCATGCTGGTTGCCCTCGACTGGCCGATCGACCTGAGGGCCAACGTTCTGCTGATCCCGCTGGCGCACGCCCTAGTCGCCATCCCGTTCGTGGTGCGGCTATCGGTGCCGGTCATGCGATCGGTCCAGCCTCGCTTACGGGAGGCAGCGGCCGTGCTGGGCGCCTCGCCGCTTCGCATCTGGCGGGAAATCGATCTGCCGATCGCGGCGCGGGCGCTGGCGGTGAGCGCTGGATTCGCATTTGCCATCAGCCTGGGCGAATTCGGGGCCACCAGCTTTATTGCCCGGCCCGACACCCCCACGCTTCCGATCGCCATCTTCCGGCTGCTGGGACGGCCCGGTGCGCTCAACTTCGGGCAGGCAATGGCCATGAGCACCATCCTGATGGCGGTCACCGCGGCGGTGGTTCTGCTGGTAGATCGGCTCCGCATCCGCGACATCGGGGAATTCTGATGCTGACTGCGCATCGCCTTTCCAAGCGGTTCGGAGCAACCGTGGCTTTGTCCGACATCGACTTGGAGGTGGAGGCCGGCGAGACGGTATCGGTGTTGGGACCGAGTGGCTCGGGCAAGTCGACTCTGCTGCGGGTGATCTCCGGACTCGAAGTCCCCGACGCGGGATCTGTGCTGTGGAATCACGCAGACGTGACCTTGCTGCCGGCTCACGCCCGCCAGTTCGGACTCATGTTCCAGGATTACGCCTTGTTTCCCCACCGAGACGTCGCCGGCAATGTCGGGTTCGGTCTCCGGATGGCAGGAGGTTCGGCCTCAGAAGTCGAGCACCGGGTGGCGGAGGTACTCGAACTCGTCGGGCTTTCCGGCATGGAGCGACGACGCATCAACCAGTTATCGGGCGGCGAAGCCCAGCGGGTGGCGCTGGCCAGGACCCTGGCGCCGGCACCTCGCCTGGTAATGCTCGACGAGCCGCTCGGATCGCTCGACCGATCACTCCGGGAGCGGCTAATAGTCGAATTGGGCGAGATATTCGAGCGAGTCGACTCGACCGTGTTGTACGTGACTCACGACCAGGAAGAGGCCTTCACGATCGCCGACCGCGTCGCCGTCCTGCGAGACGGCAAACTCATTCAAGCCGCGACCCCCGAGGACTTGTGGGCGGCCCCGGCCGGGGTGTTCGTGTCCGATTTCCTCGGCTTCAGCAATCGCTTCGCCGCTACCGCCATCGATGGGCAGGCCGATCTCGGGTGGGCCACAGTTCCGGTCGACGTCCCCGACGGACCGTGCCAGGTGGTTTTGCGGCCTGACGCGCTCATCGCCGACGAAACCGGCAAAATCACGGTGACGGTCGCCGGCTCGGTGTTCCGCGGCGACCACTACCTCGCCCGGACCACAACCGAGTCAGGATCTCAGCTCAGCATCTCGACGCCAACCCGCCCGCATCCCGGCCAGCGCATCCGTATCCGCCTCGACCCTGCCGGAATACTTGCCCTCACCGAATAGGGTCGGATGCCGCCGGCTCCCTCACTGATCGGTTCGGCCATGCCAGGTCACATGGAAGAGCCTCCACTCTCCTCGCGCCTTCACGACATGGAGGAAGTCCACCCAATTGCACGAGTAGACACGAACCGACGCGATGTCCTGGGAAATGGCATCGATCACCACCTCGGCTTCGCAATCCGGAACCACTGTTGCCCCCGTGGCGGCGTAATCGACCATCGTGCGGGGCGAGATCATACGGAGCGCTTCGACGCCGGTCTCTTCGTCTCGTGAGTAGCGCCGCTTGACACACTCGGGGTGATAGGCACGAGCATGTCGATCCGCATCACCCTGGGTATAGCCCTCGATGTAATCGAGGGCCGCTCTCATCACTCCATCGAGGTCATCTTGCGATGCCTCGAGCCTCTCCGGTGCAGGTGTCATGTGATCCCTCCCCATCAACTCCCGAGTCCTCGCGCTGAGACTAGGCAGGATCAAGCAGTTCAGCCGGTGACGCACCCCACCCAGACGCCGAGTCTCCGTCCGCCCCGGCCACAGGCCCCGCTCGCCGCATCACCCCCAGCCGAGTTCCCGCAGGCGGTCGTCTGAGATACCGAAGTGGTGCCCGACCTCGTGGATGACCGTAGTGGCGATGCGGTGGCGCAGGCCGTCCTCCGAGCGCGTAATTCGGCAGTGCGGACCCTGGAAAATCGTGATCCGGTCCGGCATCACCGCCGAGTAAGTCATCGGTCCCCGGCGGGTCAGGCTCACGCCCTCGTAGAGGCCGAGCAGCATGCCGGCGTGGTTGGCCTGCTGGGCGGCGGTCGGCCACTCCTGCACCACCACCGCCACGTTCTCCATGTAGTCGGAGAGCTGGGCGGGAATGCTGTCGAGCGCCTCGCTCACCAGTTCCTCAAATCGCTCCCGCGTTACTTCGAGCGCCATGCGGCGAGGCTATGGCGATCACCCGCCTTAACGGTCTCGGGAAGCCGTCATGCCGTCAACCTATTCTGAGCCGAACATGAGCTCGCTTCTCGAACAGCCAAACCCGAGCGCCTCAGACGAAGAGGTGCTGGCCCTGGTTAGCAAGCACTACGGCCTGACCGGCAGCCTCACCCGGCTCACCGGCGAACGCGATCTCAATGCCCTCCTCGAGTCGGACGAGGGACGCTTTGTGGTCAAGATCGCCAATGCCGCCGAACAGATCGAGGCCGGCGACATGCAAGCCGCCGCGCTCGAGCACATCGCCACGTTTGATCCCGCCCTCCCCATTCCCCGGGTGCGCAGGTCCCGGAGCGGCCGGCGGGTCGAGCCGGCAAACCTCAACGGAGTCGACCACGTCCTCCGCCTGGTCTCTTTTCTCGACGGGACCAACGACTGGGATGGTCCGGCGACGCCGGCTCTCGGTGCGGCCATCGGCGCCACGCTCGCCCGGCTGCAGCAAGCGCTGCGGGGCTTCTTTCATCCGGCCGGCGGCAGGGTGATGCTGTGGGATGCGCGTCATGCCGGCGAGATAATCAGCTGGACGTCGAGCATTGCCGACCCGGTGCTCCGGCGAGCTGTGAATTCGGTCCTGCAACGATTCCCCGAGCAGGTTCTCCCGGCACTAGCCGGCCTGCCGAGTCAGCCGATTCACAACGACTTCAACCTGGGCAACTTGCTGATCGACCGAGCCCGCCGAGAGGTGACCGGCATCATCGATTTCGGGGACCTGGTCCACGGTTCCCGGGCCCAGGACCTGGCCGTCGCCTGCTCCTACGTCATGCTCGAGGCACCCGACCCGCTCGACATCGTCCAAGCGTTGGTGGCGGCGTTTTCCGACCACACCCCACTCCTCGACGAAGAGGTCGCCGTCATTGGCGAACTGATCGCGGTCCGGCTTGCCCAATCCGTCACCATCGGCTCGTGGCGGGCCGTCCAACATCCGGCCAATGCCGAGTACATCCTGGGCGATTTCGAGGCCGTCGCCCAGGGGATCCAAACCTGGCTGGAGATCGGCGAAGACCAGATTCATGAGGCCCTGATAGAGGCCGCCGGAGTTCCCGCCAATCCCGACACCTCGGACCGTCTCGAGCAGCGGCGGGCTGGCGTGCTCTCGCCCGGCCTCCCCCTCTTCTACCAAGAGCCATTGCATCTCGTCCGCGGCGACGGGGTTCGGCTCTACGACGCCCAGGGCCGCAGCTACCTGGATGCATACAACAACGTGGTTCAGGTCGGCCATGCCAACCGCCGGGTGATCAAGGCGGTCAACGCACAGATGCGGCGGCTCAACACCCACACTCGCTATCTCTTCGACGCCATCGTCGGCTATGGCGAGCTTCTAACCGCCCAACTTCCCGGCCCTCTGGAGGTGTGCTTCTTCGTCAACTCCGGCACCGAGGCGAATGACCTTGCCTGGCGGATCGCCAAGACCGTCACGGATAACACCGGCGTCATCGTCACCGACCACGCCTACCACGGCTGGACCGACGCCGTCATCGCCATGTCCCCCGAGGAGGCGATAGTCGGCGAGCGGGCGGCCTGGATGGATACGGTGCCGCCGCCGGGCGAGAACGATCCGAAGGCGCAGATCTGCCGAGCAATCGCCCGCCTCGAAAGCAGGGGCCACCTCCCGGCAGCTCTCTTCATCGATTCCGTGTTTTCCAGTGACGGGATCTTCGACCTCACCTCCCGGTACCTCACCGAAACGGCCGGCGCGGTCAGGGAACGCGGCGGCGTTTTTGTGGCCGATGAGGTTCAGGCGGGATTGGGAAGGGTCGGGAAACGCTTCTGGGGTTTCGCCGGTGACGACGTTGTGCCCGATATCGTGACGCTCGGCAAGCCGCTGGGCAACGGCTATCCGATCGGAGCAGTCGTCACGACTCACGCGATTGCCGAAGCCTTCTCGCAACGCGGTTACTTCTTCTCGACATTCGGTGGGAACCCGGTGGCGGCCGCGGCCGCATCGGCGGTGCTGAGGATCACGCTCGCGGATGACCTGGCAGCCCGAGCGGAACACGTCGGGGCCACGCTTCGGGATGGGCTGGCGGGCGCTCTGCAGGCCCGCGGCATCAGCGCCGAGGTGCGGGGTCCCGCAACCTTCATCGGTGTGGATCTTGGCTCCCCCGAGCTTGCGGCCAAACTCGAGGACGGCCTGCGCTCCCGGGGCGTGCTCATCGGCCGGACCGGAAGCAACGACGAGGTCCTCAAGATCCGGCCGCCGCTCATCTTCAACCAGCACCACGCTCGGGAACTTCTCGACGTGTTCTCGGAGACGCTTGCCGATATCGGCTGATCACCCCTGCGGCGTCAAAGCCACGGCCCCCAGATCGTCGACTGCCGCCCAGACGGTGGGCCGTCACAGCATGCCGTCTCCGGTACCGTTGCGACGTGACCATGCACCAGAACTGGCAACCCCAGCATGCTTGACCGGTTCCTTCGATGGTTGAGCGAGGGCTATGCCCTTACCAAGGACACGGTGAAGGACACCCTCGACGACCGCCTTCCCGGGTTGGCGGCCGAAGTGGCGTTCTATCTGGTCCTGTCACTTCCCTCGCTTCTCCTGGTCGTGCTTGGCCTCATGGGCTACGTCGGAGAGATCGGCGGGGCCGAGACCGTTGCCGAAATCAAGGATCAATTACTCGACTGGGCCGACAACATATTCTCGGCGTCCACCATCGCCGACACCGTCGAACCGGCCATCGACGGCCTGCTCGAGCAGGGAAGGGCCGACGTACTCACCATCGGTGGCCTGATCGCCCTGTGGTCGGGGTCGCGGGCGGCCCGGGTCATCGTCGATGCCGTAACCATTGCCTACGACCTCGAGGATCATCGGGATTTCCGGCGCAAGACCCTGGTCGGGCTGTGGCTGACAGTGGCCGGCATCTTGTCGATGACGGTTCTGATTCCGCTGCTGGTGGTTGGTCCCCGGTTCGGGGCAAACCTGGCCGACAACTTCGGGCTCGAGTCGGCCTTCGAGACCGTTTGGGCCGTGCTCTACTGGCCGGTGGTGGCCAGCGTGGGGATCGTGCTCCTCACCTGGGTGCTCCATATCGCCCCGCCGCATTCCACTCCATGGCGGCGAGACTTACCCGGGGCGATCCTGGCGCTGCTGGTATGGGCCCTCGGCAGCCTCGGTCTGCGGATCTACTCGACCAATTTCCTCGAATCCAACTCGGCCTTCAGCCTCTTCACCGCCCCTCTGGCGGTGCTGTTGTGGCTCTATGTCTCGGCGATTGCGGTGTTGCTCGGCGCCGAGTTGAACGCTGAGATCGAGAAACGCTGGCCCCACGGCGAGGCCACAACCGGTGAGACCGCTACCGTGGTGTAGAGCTCCGAGAGGGTGCAAATGGTCGATCACCCGGCACTCGAGCGATTGTCCGACCCGGTGGCCGAGGAGGCCGACCGCCGGCTGCCGGCTGCGAACCGACATCGTTGGATGGCTCACCACCGTGGATCCGACCGGAGCACCGATGTCCTCAGTGGTGCCGTTGGGACGGACACACGATCGTCTCTTACCGCGAGCCCAACATACCCAAGTTGCGGAATCTGGCCCCTAATCCGCCCGTGTAATTCCACCTCAACCGCGGCGACATCGGGAACCGAATGGTGACCCTCGAAGGGATCTGCTTGGTGGACGACAATGCGCCGAAGTCGAATCAGTGGCCCGAGTACCTGGCCAAGTACGCCGAACCGTACCGCCGCTGGGGCATGGATGCCGACGACACCGCCCAGGAGTTCTGGATTGCCTGCCGTATCTCACCCGAGCGAGTGCGAGCCTGGTGAGCTGGCAACCCCGACCAGCTGCCGGGGCCCACCCAGCATTCGGCACCGGTCGAGCACATGGTCCCGGAAACCCCGACGAAGGTCCCTGTTGACCGCGACGCGGAGCGTATACGGTCGGGAAGGAATGACCGCCGCCTCCGTGCTCGACCGACACGACTTCGACCACCTGATCTCCGCACTTACCGAGGAGGGGTACCAGCCGATCGGTCCAATCCTGGAAGGCGGCCGGATTATCTACGGGCCGATCGGCTCGAGCTCCGACCTCCCGATCGGCAAAACCGATCTCCACGATGGAGGGTTGTACCGGGTCATCGACCGGCAGGACTACGCCCTGTTCGGCTACAACCTGCCGAGCGACTCGTGGAAGCAGTATCTGTTCCCTCCCCGCACCCTCCTGTGGTCGGCTAATCGATCCAACGGATCGTTCACCGTCCAACCAGCCATCGAAGAGCCTCCTCGCCTCGCCCTGATCGGTGTCCGCGCCTGCGAGCTGGCTGCGATTGCGATCCAGGATCGGGTATTCACCGGCACGCATCCAGACCCTCATTACCTCTCTATTCGAGAACGTGTCTTCATCGTTGGCGTGAACTGCGTCCAGGCCGGCGGAACCTGCTTCTGTGTCTCGATGGGCACCGGCCCCGAGCTGAGCGATGGCTACGACCTCGTCCTCACCGAGCTGATAGAAGGGGACGACCACCGCTTTCTCATCCGATCCGGTACTGCGGCCGGAGGCGAGGTCCTCAGCCGGCTTCCGTTGGTACCGGCCGTGCCGTCCGATTGCTCGAACGCCGAGGGCCTCATCGCCACCGCCGCCGATCACATGGGTCGCAGCCTCGACACCGATGGGATCCAGCAACTCTTATACGAAAACCCCGAGCATCCCCGCTGGGACGCGGTGGCGTCCCGGTGCCTCCAGTGCGCCAACTGCACCATGGTGTGCCCAACCTGCTTCTGCTCCACCACCGAGGACCGTCCGAGCTTGGACGGGTCGAGTGCCGACCGGTGGCGAACCTGGGATAGCTGTTTCTCTCTGGACTACTCCTACATCCATGGCGGCGCCATCCGTTCTTCGGCGAAGGCTCGGTACCGCCAATGGATGACCCACAAGCTGGCGACCTGGATCGATCAGTTCGGCACCTCGGGCTGCGTCGGCTGCGGACGATGCATCACCTGGTGCCCGGTGGGGATCGACATCACCCGCGAGGTCCAGGCCATACGAACCGAGGAGGCCTCCCATGCCCACAGGTGACGTCACCCGCGTCGAGCATCCGCTCCTGGCCGGCTTGAGCGACGAGCACATGACCAAGATCGCCGGTTGTGCGTGGGGAGATCGATTCGAGGAGGGTGAGTACTTGTTCCGGGTTGGCGAGGTCGCCAACCGGTGCTTCCTCATTTCGGCAGGGCGGCTTTCGCTCGAACTCGATGGTGGGGAACGGGGAATCATTCGCATCGCCACCCTCCAGGAGGAGGATGTCGCCGGGTTTTCCTGGATCTTCCCCCCTCACCGATGGAATTGGGACGGGCGGGTAGTAGAACCGGTCGAAGCCACCGTCCTCGACGGTGAAGCTCTCCGAGCCCTCAAGACCAAAGATCACGATCTCGGCTACGAGCTGTTGCTGCGGTTCTCGGCCGTCATCAGCGATCGCCTCGAGGCCACCCGGCTGCAGCTCATGGATGTGTACGGTGACCACGGCTGAGGTGCTCCCCGATCCCATGCTCACCACCCCGATGGTGGTGATGGCCCGGCGGCAGGAGACGGCCGACACCTTCACCATCGATCTGGCGCCCCCGGGCGGGTTCCCGTTCGAGCCGGGTCAGTTCACCATGCTGTACGTGTACGGCGTCGGCGAGGTCCCCATCTCTATCAGTGGCGACCCCGCCCGACCGGAAGTCCTCACCCATACCATCCGGAGAGCCGGCAAGGTCACCCAGGCACTGGCCGGTCTCAAACCTGGAGATTCGGTGGGTGTCCGAGGCCCGTACGGTCGGGGGTGGCCGCTGGAAGCGGCCAGGGACAAGGACGTCGTGCTGGTGGGGGGTGGCATCGGCGTAGCTCCGCTGCGGCCGGCGCTCACCCACATCATCAACCACCGGGCCGATTACCGACTGGTCTCGATGGCGATCGGCTTCCGAAGCCCCAAGGAAATGCTGTTCGTGGATGAGATCCGCCAATGGCGCCAGCATTTCGACCTCGACATCGAGCTGACCGTCGACGCCGCCGACGACACCTGGCGAGGCTCGGTCGGCGTGGTCACCCGCCTGATCCCGATGCTCGATGCCGGCGAGCAGGCGGTGGCCATGGTGTGCGGGCCGGGGGTCATGATGACCTTCACCGCCCGTGCTCTGCGAGATCGCGACTTCCAACCTGAGAACATCTATGTCTCTCTAGAAAGAAACATGAAGTGCGGCATCGGGCTGTGCGGCCACTGCCAGTACGGCCCGCTCTTCGTGTGCACCGACGGCCCGGTAAGGCAGTTCTCCGAGGTCGAACGACTCTTCGGAATCCGGGAGGTCTGATGACGAACCCGAAGCTGGCCGTGTGGAAATTCGCCTCCTGCGACGGGTGTCAACTCAGCCTGCTCGACGCCGAAGATGAGCTGCTGGCGGTGGCAGCCGCCATCGAGATCGCCAATTTCCCCGAGGCTTCACGGGAGGTCCTCCCGGGGCCGTATCAGCTGTCGCTGGTCGAGGGTTCGATTACCACCCCGCATGACGCCGAGCGCATCCAACAGGTCCGCGATGAATCCGAGTTCCTCATCACGATTGGGGCATGCGCCACGGCGGGAGGGATTCAGGCGCTGCGCAACTGGTCGGACGTGGCCGAATTCACCCGCGCGGTGTATGCCACACCCGCCTTCATCGACACCCTCGACACCTCAACCGCCATCGCCGATCACGTCACGGTCGACTTCGAGCTGCCGGGCTGCCCGATCAGCAAGCAGCAGCTGCTCGAGGTGATCAACGCATTCCTGCATGGACGACGGCCCGACATCCCCGGCTACAGCGTGTGCCTGGAATGCAAGCGACGCGGAACCACCTGCGTGATGGTGGCCGCCGGGACCCCCTGCCTCGGTCCGGTGACCCAGGCGGGGTGCGGGGCCCTGTGCCCCGCCTACGACCGGGGGTGCTACGGATGCTTTGGGCCTGCCGAGAGCGCCAACCTGGAGTCGCTGGTGGCCGAGTGGTCCCGGCTCGACGTCGACAAACCCACACTGATCCGGGCGTTGCGGACCTACAACGGCTATGCGCCGGCGTTCCGCGTCGCCTCGGAACAGCTGGAGGACTCGCGATGACCAAGCGCACCATCGACGTCAACTACCTGGCCCGGGTTGAAGGCGAAGGATCGCTATATGTCAAGCTCGACGGCGACGAGATCAGCGAGCTCGAATTCGGCATCTTCGAGCCACCTCGCTTCTTCGAGGCTTTCTTGCGGGGGCGCCACTTCACTGAGGTCCCCGATATCACATCCCGCATCTGCGGGATCTGCCCGATCGGCTATCAGACCTCCTCCATCAATGCGATGGAAGACGCCTGCGGCGTGATCGTGACACCAGAGATCGACGCCCTCCGGCGCCTCATCTACTGCGGTGAATGGATAGAGAGCCATGCCCTCCACGTGTACCTGCTGCACGCCCCCGACTTCCTCGGCTACGAGTCGGCTATTCATCTGGCAAAAGACTTTCCCGATGAGGTCCAGATGGGCCTCCGGATGAAGAAGGCCGGGAACTCGATCGTGGATGCGGTGGGTGGTCGGGAAATCCATCCCGTCAATATGAAACTGGGTGGCTTCTACCGGGCGCCGACCCGGCGGGAGCTAAACGCCCTGGTCCCAGATCTCGAATGGGGCCTGGACGCCGCCCTCCGCACCGCCAACCTGGTTGCCGGGTTCACCTTCCCCGAACTCGAACGCGACTACCTGTTCGTAGCCATGCGTCATGAAGACGAGTATCCGATGGCCCGCGGCCGAATCGCCTCGAGCGCCGGTCTCGACATCACCGCCCACGAGTATGAAGACAACTTTCGGGAGAGCCACGTCGAGCGGTCGAACGCCCTCCATTCATTGACGAGCGACGGCCTGGCCTATCACGTTGGCCCGATGGCGCGCTTCAACCTCAACGCCGACCTACTTACGCCCCAGGCGGCGGCCGCCGCCACCCGGGCCGACCTGGTCCCGCCGATCACCAACCCGTTCCGGAGCATCATCGTGCGAGCGATCGAGATTGTGCTGGCCTTTGAGGAGGCCCTCCGCATCATCGATGAGTACGACCCGCCCCAACCTCCCGCGGTCGACATCGTTCCCCAGGCCGGAACCGGCTTCGGCACCAGCGAGGCCCCCCGCGGGCTTCTGTTCCACCGCTATCAAATCGATGCCGGCGGGCTGATCGAGGAAGCAAGAATCGTGCCCCCCACTTCGCAGAATCAGCCGACCATCGAGGCTGACCTGCACGACCTCATCTCCGCCAACCTCCGGCTGTCGGATGAGGACCTGACCTGGCAGTGCGAGCAGGCGATCCGAAACTACGACCCTTGCATCTCCTGTGCCACCCACTTCCTCGACCTCCGGATCCATCGTGGGTGAAACGGCAATCATCTGCGTTGGCAACCGGGCCCGATCAGACGACGCGGTCGGGCCGCTCGTGGCCGCAGAGCTGAGTCGACACCAGCTCGACATCCCGGTTCATCTCTGTGACGGCCAGCCGGGCGAGTTGTTGGATTTGTGGGATCACCTCGAGCGGGTGGTGGTGGTGGATGCCGTCATCACCGGGCGAGGCCGGCCCGGGACCATCCACGTCCTCCAGGCCGGTACCGAGCCCCTCCCGGCCGTGTCCCATGCCTCCAGCCACGGAATTGGGCTGGCCGAGTCGATCGAATTGGCCAGAAGCCTCCGCCTGCTGCCAGCCGACGTGCGCCTGATAGGGATCGAAGCCGGCTCGCTGGAACCTGGGAGCGATCTGACCACGGAGGTCCGCGCCGCGATCCCGCAGGCCGTGGTGCAGGTCCTGAGGGAGATCGACCGTGCATGAGCTCAGCCTGGTGGCTTCGCTCTGCGCCCGAGCCGAAGCAGCCGCCCGCGCCGAGGGTGCCGAGCGGGTGACCGGTTTGTCGGTGCAGCTCGGACCCTTGTCGCATTTGTCCCCCGATCATCTGCGGGACCACCTCGCCCGAGCGTCCATCGGCTCGATCCTCGAAGGCGCTGAGGTGATGGTGACGGTTGGTGCCGACCCGCACGCTCCGAACGCCCAGGACATCGAGCTGCTCAGCGTGGAGGTGGTGTAGCCGACCAGCCGGGTCTTCTGGTTGGGTTACAAGACCGGTTAGCCAGTAAGACCGAGCTCGGCCTTCAGCTCTTCCAGCTTCTCATCTGCTTTGGCGAGCGATACCGCTTCCCGCAGCTCCATTTCGGAGCCCTCGGGCGTTGCCTCGCGCAACTCGGCATGGGCCATCGCTTCTGACTTGCGCCGCTCGATCTTCTCTTCGACCCGGGCCAGGCTCGGAACCTCGTCGTCGAGGGTCTCGGTCATGGCGTTGACCGCACTGTTGACCGACTCCTGCATCTTCGCCTGCTGGAGCGCACCGAGCAGCTCGAGGCGCTTGGCCGCCAGCTCCTGGAGCCGCAGCGCGTTCTGGCTGACCGCCGACTTGGCCTTCTCGGCTTGATCCATGGCCGTCTCGTACTGCTTCTTCAGGCTGTCGAGGTTGGATTCGGAAGCCTGCAAGCGCATGGCAAGCGACTGAGCAGAGCGGGTCCACTTCTCGGCCTCCTCCACGTTGCCGGCCGCCCGCGACTCTTCGGCCTTGAGCAAGGCCTTCTTAGCCAACTCGCGGGCCGAGCCGACATTGTCGGCCGCGTCCTCGATCTTGGACTCGAGCTGAACGCGATGCGCGACCACTTTGGCGGCCTGATTACGCAGCTCCTGGTCCCGCTTGCGAGACTCCGAGATCGCCTGTTCGATCTCGATCTCGGGATCCATCGCCCTTTCAGCGGTGCTTTTGAAGAGCTGCTTGATATAGCCCCAAAGGCGCTTCATAAAACCCATTACTTGAACTCCATCCTTTCGGTCTGTCAATGATAGGGGAGGATGCCGAGGTCAATCCAATGGGGTGATCCGCGGCTATCGCCTCCGCAGTCCCCGCCGCGAGATCGAGCCGCCTCCACCGCTGCGGCTGCGCCGGGGGGTGGGCAGCAGTCGGCGGCGTGGTGGACGCTTGGTCACCGGGATCTCCTGACTCCGCGTATAGCGCCGATGCCGGCGGGCATGAGGCTTGGCGCGCCCTACTCCCCCAAAGCCTCCGGACGCCGCCATTCCTCCCAGGATGACCTCGAAGATGTCCATCATCCCGAACCCGCCGCCACCGTAGCTCTTGGGCGCCATCGGGGCCGGAATCGGGCGTCCGCCCACGTTGATCTGACGCGGCTGGGGCTGCCGGCCGCGCCGCAGACGGTCGGCGTCGGCCGGGCACACCTTCACATCACGTTCGCCGGCGTTGGTTCGCAGAACCGCGGTCTCGGTGGCGGGCGGATGGGCCGGATCGAAGAAGCAGGTGGCACGCTCTTTCACCGGTTCCGGCGGCACTCCCCTGCCGTCGCGCATAGCTACCGCGGCCTGAAGCTGCCAGCGGGCCCGGTCGAGCGAATCGGAGATGGTTTCGAGCTGCTGGAGGGTCGTCGTCCGGGCGTACAGGTCGAGGGCGTCGGCGTAGGTCTGGGACGCTGCCTGCAGGTACTCCCCGGCCCGCTCGTGCTCTGACACGCGGATGGCGTCGGTCTCATTGAGAATCAAGTTGGCGATCTCATCGAGCTGATGCTTGATCTCGGCCCGGGCCTCGGAGATGTCCTCCACCTTCCGCTGCTTCTCCACTTTCGTCTGGCGGCGCACCACCCAGAACACGAACGCCACGATGCCGCCGACGATGAACACGAGCACCCACGGGAAGCCGCCACTCCCGCTACTCAGGAGGTTGTTGGCGAAGAGCTTGAAGCCGTCGCCGACGTCGGAGTCGAAGAGGTCTCGGGCGTCCTCACCGGCGGCGGTCAGTTGGGTGGCGCTGAAGTCTCTCGAGAAGAACCCGATCTCCCCCGGGGTCAGCACAACTACGGTTGAATCATCGGCAAATTGCTCGACGATGGCCCGGGCGAAGGCGTTGGCACCACCGCTGGGATCCTCCGCCAGCACCACGGGAGCGAAGAAACGCCCTTCGTCCAGCATCATGTCGACCAGCTCGACGAGATCTGTCTCGTTGACCGGCTCTGAACCGGCCTCGACGTAGTACCCCTGGGCTGCCACGACCTCAGCAACCTCGGCGGGGGTCTGGGCCGAAGCCGGAAGGAGGTTGGCGAGCGCGAACGCAATCACGAGGACGGAGAAGAAGGACCTGCGCATAGCCGCCCTAGGTTACGGGAACTGCCTGCCGACCGCCAAGATCTCGATCAAACCCCGTGTTCGTTGATCTGAATGGCGAGGCCGTCCGGATCCCGCACCACGGTCGAACGCCCGAACGGCTGGTCCTGTATCGGAGCAGCTTCAATCCCATGCCCGGTGAGATTCTTCACCACTGCTTCGAGCGTCCCGTCGGCAACCAGCGAGAGTGCCACCCGCCCGGGTGGTGGCAGCTCGTCAACGGTATGGAGGGCAAGCACTCCGTCGGTGCCCCGGAAGGCGGTCCACGACGGCCCTCCTCGATAGGCGACCTCGAACCCGAGGTGCTCGTAGAAGCCAATCGAGCGGTCCATCTCCGTCACGTAGACGATGGTTTGTACCTGCATTTCTCGATTCTACGAACTGGTTGCCGCACCGCGCAGGCGTCCCCGGCGGGCGCGGCAGCGTGCGACCGGACCAACTGCCGGAAGGACCACGAGCATGCTGTCGCGTTTGCTGGGGGCGATCCGAGCCAACCGCGCCACCGCCCTCGCCGGAGCAGCCATCACCGGGTTGGGACTGGCCGCCGCCGCGGCCATGGGCCTTCCATCTGGGGTCATGCCCTCCTCCTTCTCCTGAGGGGAAGGTGGACTCGGAGCGGAGCTTCGAGGACGGATGGGGGGGAGGCGGTGAACCTCCACCTGAGGCTATCGGTTGGGTTCTTGGTCTCCCCCACCCCGTCTCCGCCTTCGGCGGAGCCACCCCGCCCTCAGGGCGGGGAGGACAACCACCGGCCAACGAGGTAGCGGGCAGGCGTCGCACCTATCGCGAAATGCGACACTTGAGGGGAAGGTGGACGGGAACCCTACGGGTTCCAATGGAGTTGCGAAGCAACTCCTAAGCAACGCCGGAGGCGTTGCCGTCCTCGGCGGCGGCTTCGCCCATCTCCCTCGACCGCTGAGCGGCGGCCCGCACCGCATCTTCGATGGCGGCTCGAAAGCCGCTCTCCTCGAGGACGTGGACTGCCGCCGCCGTGGTCCCGCCCGGGGAGGTGACCTGAGCGCGCAGTTTGATCGGGCTGAGCGCGGTTTCGGCCAGCAAGGCCCCGGTGCCTTTGAGGGTTTGATCCACGAGCAATTGGGCGGCATGGCGGGGAAGACCTTCCCGGATGGCGGCGTCGGTGAGTGCCTCGGCCAGAAGATAGACATAGGCGGGACCGGTTCCGGAAACCGCGGTGACCGCGTCCATCAGTTGCTCCTCCAGAACCACGGTCTTGCCGACTGCCTCCATGACCGAGGCAACCTCCTTGAGGGCGTCTTCGGTCACGAACTTCCCGGGGGCGTACGCCGTGATGGCTTCGTCGACCAGCGCCGGAGTGTTTGGCATCGCCCGCACGACCGGTACCTCTCCGAGGGCGGTCTCAAACACCGAGGTGGGAACGCCGGCGGCCAGCGACAGCACGAGCTGCCCGGGCTCGAGCGCCGCCTGGATCTGAGCAAGCAGGGCCGGGACGTCCTTCGGCTTGACCGCGACAACGACTACTCGCTTGCCGGCGGCAGCCGAGATCGGGTCGAGGTGGCAGGCCACGCCCAACCGGTCGGTCAGCTCGGCACAGCGCTCCTCACGGCGGGCCGCCAGCGATAGCTCATCCGGCGACCAGCCGGCACGGAGTAGGCCACCGGCGAGAATCTCTCCGAGGGCTCCGGCCCCGAGGATGGCGACAGTCGGTCTCATGCCGCCAGTATCGCAGCCCCCGGCAGTCAGGTTCCGATAACGGCGTGCCGGCACAAACACATCACCGCCACCCCAATAACTACCAGGTTTCGCATGACCACCCGGCACGCGGACGGACCACCCGCAACGCGTCATAGGCTTGGGCGATGGGCTATGCGCTTCCGATGTTCCCCCTGTCAAACGTCGTGTTCCCGTACATGCTCCTGCCGCTGCACATCTTCGAGGACCGCTATCGAGAATTGATGTCAGACCTCCAGCACGTCGAGGAACCCGAGTTCGGAGTTGTCCTCATCGAGCGTGGCTGGGAAGTGGGGGGCGGCGAGGAGCGGGCAGAGCTCGGCACGGTGGTCCGGCTGCTCGACTCCGAGCAGATTGAGGGCGGCCGGTGGGTGGCGGTTACCGCCGGTGCCCGCCGGATTCGCGTTACGAAATGGCTTCCCGACGCTCCCTACCCGATGGCCACGGTGGAGGACGTCAAGGACCTCGAGGCGAGCGATGCAAGCGAGACGCTGCGTGAGGCTGCCTACTTCGCGGTTCGCAAGGTGGCAGCGCTCCAGGCCGAGCTGGGTGAGCCGGGGGCACCCCTTGACTTCGACCTGGCCGAGGACCCGACCATTGCGTCCTATCAGGCCTGCGCTCTTTCACCTATCGGCCCGCTCGACGCGCAACGGTTGCTGGTGATCGACGACCCGACCGCCCGCTTGTGGGAGCTAGTCGAGATGCTCCGCGACCAGATCGAGTATCTCGAGTTACAACTGGCGACGGGCTGAGCGCCGGCGCCTCAGAGATCGAAAACGTGGCCGACCCGGCCCGGCACGATGGCAAACGGATGCCCTGCTTCCGCCAGCCGCCGGCCGACCTCATCCAGAAAGTCGTCGGAATGAGCGGGATCGTGGTGGAAGGTGACCAGGGTCCCAACGTCCGCCCGGGCGGCAAGGCTGGTGGCGTGGGCGAAAGTGCTGTGGCCCCACCCCACCCGGTCCGGGTACTCGGACTCGACGTATTGGGCGTCGTGAATCAAGACGTCGACCCCGGCCATCAGGGCGTTGCCGGATGTCCACTCGGGCAGATCCGGAACTCCCGCGGCCCCGAGGGCCGGCTCGTGGTCTGGCAGATAGGCGAGCCCGGCGCCGCCGGCCTCGAGGCGATAGCCGAGCGTGGTGCCAGGGTGACAGACGAGATCTGTGGTCACCACCACCGAACCGAGCTCAAATACGCTCGGGTTGACGTCGTGAACGACCGTGTTGGGCAGGTCTCGCAAGCGGACCGGAAACAGTGGCGGCGACAGATACCGACCGAGCCGCTCAGCCAGCCCGAGCGTGGTAGACGACGGCCCCCAGATGTGGGTCTCAACTCGGGGATCGAAGAGTGGCGTGAAGAACCCAAGTCCCTGGATGTGATCCATGTGGAGGTGTGACAGCAGAATGTCGATGCGGCCGGCGCCATCAACCGCGCCACCCACCGGCCGAATGCCAGAGCCGGCGTCGAGGATGATCACTTCTCCCTTCGGACCGGTTACCTGGACGCAAGAGGTGTCACCCCCGTACTCAACGGTGTCCGGCCCGGCCGCCGCCACCGAACCCCGGGTTCCCCACAGCTCGACCCTCATGGTTTTTGCGACTCCCAGAAGACGGCAAAGGCGCCGAGATGACGTCCGCCCTGCCCCTCGACAGGGATGGCGGTCACTTGGATCTGACGCACGTCACCGGTGTCCAGGGTATGGATCCTGAGCTCCTTGTGAGCGGGGTGGTGCTCGGTGAGGGCGATGACGACCGGCAACTCCTTGCTGGCGACCGGTTCGTCGTCCAGGCCGGTGGTGACGAACAGGTCGGCCAGCTCATCGGCGTTGATCTCGCCTGCTTCATCGAAACGCCTTCCGAGAATGCCCTCGGCCGGCTCGTTGTAGAACACGAGGTTGCCGGACACGTCCACGATCCACACCGGGATGGCGATGTGAGTCGCCCACTGCTTCAAGAGGATGAGCTCGATCGGCTGCTGAGCCATGGCCGTTCCTTCCAATCCCTCCCAAGGTCTGGTCCCGAGACTACGCGTCCCGTGGCCGCAATGCCCGATCTGTGGGAGCCATGAGCCGACTTCTGAGTATCGGACACGCTCCGTAGCCTTCTGGTATGCAGTCCGAGTCGACGGCGCGTACCGCATTGCTCTCCGGGTTGATCGACTATGCGGGCTTGTTCCCTCCCGAAAGCCGGGACATGGCGGGGGCAGTGGAGGGCTATCGCGACGCCCGCGCCCTGCAATCGTGGATGGTCGACCGCTTCATCTGTCCCGACCGCCGTCTCGAAGAGCTTGCCGGCTATTTGACCGGCGAACCCGACCGGTGGCCGTTGTCGGTTGTCATCGCACCCCCATCGGGGGATTGGAGCAAAGCCATCGCCGACTATGCCCGCTCGCTGGCGGTGGTGGAACTCGCCATGCGCGATATTGCCAGGTTCGAAGTGGCTGAGATCCGCATTCCACCCGACCTGGTAGACGATCCCGCCCTCTCCGCCATGCTGGCCAGCGTGCGGTCCTCCCTGGGAGCGCTCTTCGATACGGTGCTGTTCGAGGTGTCGCTCTCGCAAGACTGGCGCCAGTCTCTGCCCGTCCAGATGCGATCAATCCATGAAGCCAACGCCGGCGCCAAGATTCGCTGCGGTGGGCTCGAGGTCGCGGACTTCCCATCGCCGGAACAGGTGGCGACGTTCATCTCCCTGGCTGCTCAGCCGGGAGTGCCGTTCAAGGCAACCGCCGGCCTCCATCACCCGCTTCGCCACTGGGACTGCGTGCCGGGCGTGAAACGACACGGGTTCCTCAACCTCGCCGGCGCCTCGGTATTCGCCCAGGCCCTTGGCCTCGAAATCCCCGAGCTCACCGAGGTGATCTCGGAGGAGGATCCCGAGGCATTCGAACTCACCGACGTCGCATTCAGGTGGCGGCACCAGGCGGTCACGGCTGCCGATATCCAGCGGACCAGAACCGGTTTCATGCTCGGCTACGGATCGTGCAGCTTCACCGAGCCGGTCAACGACCTCGTCGAGTTGGGGATGCTCTAACTCACCCCTCCCGTGGAGCGAAGCGGAGCGGAAGGGGCCAGGGATGGGCTGAGAGCGCGTTCCGGTGGTCTCACCCGAGCCACAGGCTGTGGGCCCATGCCCACCGCCCACCGCCAGCCGCCCACCGCCAGCCAGGCCATAATGGACCTGTGGATCGGCAGCAGCTGATTGATCGCAAGCACGACGTTCGGGCTCAGATTCGCCGCTTGCGGCCACGAGTCGAGCGCGGCCGCCGCCAGGCGGCAACCCGTCGTGATCGAGCCCGCATCGCCAGGCTGCAACGCGACCTCGAGCGATTGATGAGCGAAGAAGCCCGGCTTCGCCTCGAGATCGACCGCACCCGCTGAGGAGGCGGCGGTTACTCTCGGGACCGTGAGCGCCGAACCGACCACAGATCCGCGGCTTCGGACGTGGGTAGACGTTCCCGAAAACACGCCGTTCCCGATTCAGAATCTTCCGTATGGGGTCTTCCGGTGGGCGGGAAAAGCGCCCCGGGTCGGAATCGCCATCGGGGAGTGGGTGCTCGACCTGGACGCGGTCGACCGGGCAGGCCTGCTCGATGGAATCGGCGTGCCGCCCGGGACGCTCCTCGCCAACTCGCTTCATCCCCTCCTGGGGCAGGGTCGGCCGGCGTGGAGGGCACTGCGAAGCCGAGTCTCGGAGTTGCTGGAGATTTCCAACCACGAGATACAGGACCAACCCGGTCTCGCCAAACGTGCGCTGATACCGATGGTCGATGCCGAGCTGCTAGTTCCAATCCAGCCTGGTGACTACGTGGACTTCTACTCCTCCCTGCACCATGCCACCAACCTGGGACGGATGTTCCGACCCGACGGCGATCCGTTGCTTCCCAATTGGTTGCATATCCCGATCGGTTACCACGGCCGATCGTCATCGGTAGTAGTGAGCGGCATGCCCATCCAGCGTCCGAGCGGGCAGCTCAAGCGTCCCGACGAGCCCCCCCGCTGGGGGCCAACCGAGCGCCTCGATATCGAGCTCGAGGTGGGGTTCATCACCGGGGACGCCAACCAGCTTGGCGAGAGCGTGCCGATCGAGGTGGCGGAGCAGCACATCTTTGGCATTGTGCTGGTCAACGACTGGAGCGCCCGCGACATCCAGGCCTGGGAGTATCAGCCGCTCGGGCCATTCCTCGGCAAGTCGTTCGCCACGTCGATTGGGCCCTGGGTGGTGACCCTCGACGCCCTCGAGCCGTTTCGAGTGCCCGCTCCGGTGCAGGAGCCTGCGGTCCTCAGTTACCTGCAGCAGGCGGACCGCCGCGGCATCGACCTGCAGCTCGAGGTGGCACTCGCCACCCCGGCCTCACCCAAGCCGGCCGTAATCAGCCGGGTCAACTTCTCCGAGATGTATTGGACGATGGCCCAGCAACTCGCCCATGTCACGTCGAACGGAACCCCGGTGCGGGCCGGAGACCTCTACGCCTCGGGAACGGTCTCGGGGGCCGGGGATGGGAGCTTCGGAAGCCTCATCGAGCTGACCCGCGACGGTTCTGAGCCGATCACCTTGCCGAGCGGCGAGGTGCGGGGCTTCCTCGAGGACGGCGACACCGTCGTCTTGCGCGGCTTCTGCGGCGGAGGCGGCCGGCCCCGCATCGGCCTGGGCGAAGTCCAGGGAACGGTCTCGTCGTAAGCCCCGGCAGTCCACACGCGTTCCCGAACCGCTGCTGGGGTCAAGTCCGTGACTCAGGCCAGGACCTCGTCAAAGGCGTCCAGCAGCCGCTGGTTCTCCTGCTCGGTGCCGACGGTGATGCGGACCCCTTCGCCCATATCGCGGACGATGACACCGCGTTCTTGCAGCGCCTGGAAGCAGTCGGCCGGAGCCATCGGCAGACGCACAAATACGAAGTTCGTCTGACTATCGGCCACCTTCAGTCCTCTGCGGCCCAGGTCTTCGGTGATGAGCTGCCGGCCGATGCGGTTGGCCTCGATGCGCGCCACCACCAGATCCTGATGCTTGATCGCCTCGCACGCCGCCACCTGGGCAAGAGTGCTGACCGAAAATGGCAGCTGGATGCGGCGCAACTCGGCGAGCGTGGCGGCGGACCCGACGAGGTATCCGGCGCGTAACCCGGCCAGGCCATACACCTTGCTGAAGGTGCGAGCCACCACCAAATTGTCGCGCCCGAGGGCGAGCGGAACGGCGCTGGCGAAGTCCTCGGCGGTGGCGAGTTCCTGGTAGGCCTCATCGACGACGATCAGGACATGGTCGGGCACCGCATGAACAAAGGCGGCCAGCCGCTCGGCTGATACATGAGTGCCGGTCGGGTTGTTCGGGTTGCAGACGTACACCACGGTCGTGTCGGGTCGAATGGCGGCCAGCATCGCATCGAGGTCGAGGCGATCCTCGGAATCGAGCGGCACCTCGATCGCTTTCGCCAGGGCAACCGCGCTGGCGATTCGGTACAGCACAAAGCTAGGAGTCGCATACACGGCGCTCGTCCCCGGACCCCCGACCGCCAGGGCCGTCGTGTGGATCAGCTCACTGCTGCCTCCGCCCAGCCACAGTTGCGAGGATTCGATGTCGAGAAACTCACCCAAGGCCTCCCGCAATGCGCGGCTGTCGTCGTCGGGATAGCGATTGGCCCCTGCCGCCGCCCGGGCGACCGCTTCAACCACCGGTGCGAACGGCTCGTACGGGCACTCATTGGACGCCAGCTTGATGACTGAGTCGAGTCCATGATCGCGGCGGATTTGCTCCGGGGTGCGGCCCGGCACGTACACGGGGATATCGGCGAGATCTGGCCGGAATTTGGGCATCGTCACCTCCAGGGGGGGCAGCCTACCGAACGGCCCGGGTGGTCACTGAGAAGTCAATTGGGGCGGGATCGGTGCCGATAACGGACCCCAGCGAAATCAAGGGGGCCATTCGTGGCAATCCCTCACGCCGAACCTGACCGTGAGTCCAGGTTGGTTCAGGCCAACCTGAGTCTTCGCCGTGAGCTGGAAACCGTGCGAGATGCCGCCATCGAGGAACGCGCCGCCCTCGAATCACAACTGACCGACGCCGTCGAAGAGCGCGACCATGCGCGGGCGGCGCTCGACAAGAAGGCCGAAGCCCTGGCTCACATGAGTCACGAGTTGCGCACTCCGATGAACGGGATTCTGGGTATGACCCGCCTCGCCCTCCAAAGCGAGCTATCGGAGAAGCAACGAGAGTACCTGGAGGTCGTCAACTCCTCAGCCGACGCACTCCTCACCCTCATCAACGACATCCTCGACCTCTCCAAACTGGATGCCGGCCGATTGGCGCTGGAAGCCATACCGTTCGATATGCGGGACACCGTGCAGAACTCGATCAAGTCGGTGAAGACATTGATCCGGGACAAGGGTCTGGAGGTGGCGATCGAGGTCGCCGACGACGTGCCGGCGGTGCTCGTCGGTGACCCGGGTCGGCTCCGCCAGGTCTTACTGAACCTGATATCGAACGCGATCAAGTTCACCCAGAAGGGGACGGTACGGCTGACCATCGACCGACAGATGGTGAGCGCCGACCGGGTGCAGCTGCACTTCCAGGTGTCGGACCAGGGCATCGGCATCCCCTCCGACCAGCTCAGCACCATCTTCGAGCCCTACCTTCAGGCCGATGACAGCACCGCTCGCGAATATGGTGGGACCGGGCTCGGGCTCGCCATCTGCCGGGACCTCGTGGAGCTCATGAATGGCCGGATCTGGGCGGAGAGCGTCGAAGGTGCCGGCGCTACCTTTCACTTCACCGGCCAGTTCGGATCGGCCTCCGTGGCCGAAGATGAGACCCTGGCCGCCATCGACGAGCTTGCCAACCTGTCGATCTACCTTCTGGCTCCGGAGGCACCCGCCTACGCAGTCGCCCAGCAATTGGACCCGGCCGGCATTCGTCCGTCCATGTTCGACCGTATCCAACCCGCGCTCACCGCCATCGACGAGCACCGGCCCGACATCGTGATCGTCGACCTCGACCAGCACGATCTCGACGTGGTCACCCATTTCGGCAGCGACATCCGCACCATCGTGGTGACCTCGTCTGGACAGCGTGGTGACGCCGCCCGCTGCCGTCAGCTGGGAGTGGGTGCCTACCTGACCAGACCGCTCGGACCGCTCGACCTGCGGGACGCGGTGCGGGCAGTGGTCAACCTGGCGGACGATACCTTGATCACCCGCCACTGGCTGAGAGAGCACCGGCCGCGGCTGCGAGTGCTGGCAGCCGACGACAGCGCCCCCAACCGGCTCATCATCACCCAGATGCTCGAGCTGCAGGACCACGACGTCGTGACCGTTTCTGACGGGCGTGAGGCGGTGGAGACCTTCGATGCCGAATTGTTCGACGTGATCTTGCTTGACATGGAAATGCCGAACATGACCGGCACCGAGGCCGCCCGGGCCCTGCGAGAGTCGGGCGTCGAGGCGCCGATCATCGCCCTCACCGGTCACTCGTCGCCTGAGCAGATTCAGAAGTGCCTCGACGCCGGTATGAACGGCCATCTCGGGAAGCCCTTCGAGTTCACCGAGCTGATTGACACCGTCGAGACGGCGATGAAGAACACCTGAGCTTGCCGCCGGGGGTCGCTGCCTAGATTTCGGGAGCTTCGGTGCGGAGACCGTAGACAAAGACCGGCATGCCGATGTCGAGCTGGGGCTTCAGCCAATCCATGTCGACGATCTGAGTGCGGATGCATCCGTGCGAGGCGGGATAGGCCGGGACGCTGTTGGAGCCATGAATGGCATACCCGCCGCGGAAGAAGAACGGCTCGTACAGCCCGCCCAGGTACGACCGGTGCCAGCCGTCCTCTTCCCGGTAAAAGCTGAAGTCGCCTTCCGGGGTTCGGGCGGTGACGGTGTTGCCGTTCCAGCTGGTGTAGGTATCGCCGTTGGCCGAGGAAACCGGGATGATGCCGGCCGGCTGGTGGTCGATGACGAGAATGAGTATCTGGCGGCCGAGGTCGACTTCGACCCGGGTGGGCACATCGGCGCGATACGGAATCCCGATGGCAGTATCCAGCAGACTCCACTGGTCGGCGTCGAACACTCCGTCCCGCTCCAGTCCGTGGTATTTCTCGAAGGCCACGACGGCTCCGCGCAGCACCGAGTCGTATTCGTCCCCCTCGCCTGGCCGGAACCCGATCGCAGCCAGCCGGGTGCGCAAGTCGGTCACCCAGCCGCCCTGGTCGCCCGTCTTGAGAGCCGGCCCGGCCCCTGCGCAGGAAGCGCACGGGATGCCGAAGTTGCCGGCCACCGGCGTCAGACCATTCAGTGCGTGGTCGAGGGCGTAGTCGGCGACGGTGCGGACCTCGACCCCGTCGTAGAACAGACCGGCTTCCGATACCCCGTCAACCGCAACGTTGTCGATCAACAGGAGGCCGGATCCCGCCCGGTAACCGGCAATGTCATCACGAGAGTCGCCGTCGAAGTCGCCGACTATCGGGACGCCGGCCACCGCGTGAGTCCGCCACGCCATGTGCACACCGAGGCGGTCGGCGGCATAGACCGTGGCCTCGGAAGGACGGTAGACCGCGACGGTGTCGCATCCATCTCCGTTCCAATCCCCGACCAACGGTTGGTCGCCTCGCACGCCGAAGTGAAAGGTGATATCGGGTTCGCCGTCGCTGCTGGCATTGCGGAGGTAGAAGAAACCGTCGGCCCTGAACCGTCCCGGGGTATCGATGCCGTTGCAGTTCCAGTCGCCGCTGATGGGCGTGTCGCCGGGCGATCCATAGGTGAAGCTGGCAACTGTGCCGGAGCCGTCGGGCACATACCAGCGACCGTCGGCGGGGTCGACGAAAGCAACGCCGGTGGAGGCCGACGCCATCGTGGGGATCGCCGTGAGCACGACCACCAATGCCAGGGGAAGTATGAGCCGCCGCATATTCTTTCTATCGACATTGTGAATGAATAAGGCTGTGACCATCCCACCACCCCGAACGGGGACTAGTCACCAAATCGCCTAGGTGTTTTTCGCGCTTTGGGAGTTTCTGTTGGCCGAGCCGCTAGGTTCGATCCCATGGCAACCAGATATTTCACCAAGGAAACGTTCGATTTCTTGACCGATCTCGAGGCCAACAACAACCGGCCGTGGTTCAACGAAAACAAGGCCCGGTATGACGCCGCCATCAAAGAGCCGGCCCTCGACTTCATCGAGGACTTCGCCACCCCCCTCGCCAAGATCAGCAAGCATTTCGTGGCCGACCCGTCGCTACAGGGTGGATCGCTGTTCCGGATCTATCGGGATACCAGGTTCGGCAAGGACAAGACCCCGTACAAGACCAACACCGGGGTGCACTTCCGGCACTTCATGGCGAAGAATGCCCACGCCCCCGGGTTCTACCTCCACATCCAGCCGGGCGAGAACTTCATGGGCGTCGGGCTATGGCGGCCAGAAACCAAAGTGGCATACGACATCCGCCAGCACATCGACGAGCATCAGGCCGAGTGGAAGAAGGCGACGCGCGGGAAACGATTCACCGACGTTTACTCACTCCAGGGTGAGTCCCTGACCCGACCGCCCCGCGGCTTCGACGAAGACCATCCGCTCATCGCCGACCTCAAGCGCAAGGACTTCATCGCGTCAACCCGGCTCTCCCAGAGGACCGTCACGTCCGCCGATTTCATGAAGTCCTTCGAGGACAACTGCAAGCGGGCGGTCCCGCTGATGAAGTTCCTATGCGACGCGGTTGGAGTGCCCTTCTAACCTTCCCATGTATCACTACTTTCTGTGGTGCTTTGAACTACGGAGCGTGAACTAGTGGGTGGGCTAACACCCGGAACGGTTACCCCACGGCTTAGTTCACCTTCGGACCGGGCGAAGACGTCGTGTGACGTAAGCCAACATGGCCGGGTATCTCTCGGTACCGCCTGACGGTTTCCGCTCGCATAGAGCAGTGCCCTCGAGTGCAGGCATCATCAGCGTGGTAATCAGGTCAGCTCACCTCCCGACAAGCTGAGCCTTAGCCCGGCGGGTCCCAGATCGCTCGGCGCCTCTCAGCGCGGAGAAACCTGCGGTGGGACTTTCTCCTCTGGCCCTGGCGGCCGGCGAGCGCGATGAATGGGCAGTTGTCGGGAGGGAGCGATGCCCGTTCTGAGGTATGCACTGACAGCGGTCCTCCTCGTCGCCGTGGTAGCCGGTTGCGGTGGCTCAGGGTCTGACAGCTCGAGAAGTTCTGCCACCCAGGTGATAGTCGACGGAGATGGAGCCTTCGACGACGTCAAGGCCATCCTGTACCTGCTCGAACAGCCGGATATCGAGGTGCTTGCCATCACCATGTCGGGAACCGGGATTGGGCACTGTCCTGCGGCAGCAGAGAACGTGTCTGCGGTGCTGGAGCGCATCGAAGCACCCGACATCCCTGTTGCCTGTGGCCGGACCACGCCTCTGGAAGGCAACAACGAGGCCCCCGAAGTGTGGCGCAACGCCACCGACAACCTTGGCGGCGTCGACCTGCCCGATCCTCGTGCTCTGGCCGGCGTTGGCGCTCCCGCGCTCCTGGCCGAGACCATCTCGGCCTCTGACGGGATTGTGCTGGTGGCGCTCGGTCCGCTGACCAACGTCGCCGAAGCGGTCGAGGCCGAGCCGGGGTTGCTCGATCGGGTCGAGATGATCTACCTCATGGGTGGTGCCGTCGACGTTCCCGGCAATATGATCGACGTCAATCCGGCCGCCGAGTTCAACATCTGGGCCGATCCACACGCGGCCGCCATTGTTTTCGACACTGATGTCCCCATCACGTTGGTGCCGCTCGACGCCACCAACGCCGTCCCGGTCACCCCGTACCTCTACGAGGCAGTGTCGGCGCACCGCGATGCCTCCGCGGTATCGCAGTTCACCGCCGACTACCTGGACGCCACTCCGCTTATCGGGGGGCTGTACCACTGGGATGAGCTGGCAGCGGTAATTGCCACGGACGAGTCGGTAGCGACCATCGAAGATCGGAACCTGGCCATTGAAGAGGAGGGTGGAGCACAGGCCGGCGCCACCCTCGAGTCTCCTGCCGGGAGGGTGGTCCGGGTCGCCGTCGACGCCGACCGGGAGGCCTTCGAGGACCACTTCTACCAAGCCATCATCGGCACCGGCGATACCGGTCTGCCAGCCTGGGAACCAGATGCATCCCTGACGTGGGACGGCACGGCCTGCAGCTACGCAGGTCCAGATCCGCTTCCCGACCTACTGGTCGTGCAGATCAACAATCTAGGCGTCGACCCGGTGGCGTTGATCACCGGAGCTTACGCACCCGGCACCACCACGGCGGACGCCGAGGCCCTCCGAGCCTCCGGCAGCACTGAAACGCCCGAGTGGTGGAAGCAGCAGGCACTCATCGGGGTCCTAGCCGGGGCCCACGACGTGTGGTTCGTGGAGGGCGGCTCCGACATCACGGCGCTGTGCTACCTCGACAACACCCGCTTCTGGGAGATCGCCGGGCCCCGACTGACTGATTGAGCAGGACCCGCCGGCATGTTTTCAGGCCGTAGCCGGGTCGGCGGCCGCATCGCCGATCTCGGCCTCGAGGCGCGACAGGGCTTCGGATGTCCTGTCACGCGCCGCCACCACTTCGGCCACGCCGTCTCCAACCCGGTCCGTCAACTGATAGTCGAGCGCCCGCCGGATTTGCGACCCGTACTCACGTGCCACCCGGCGGCCGGCCCGCCGGCCGCTCGCCGCGGTAAGCCAGCCGAGCACCGACGCCAACCCGACCGAGCCTCCAAGCAGGATCAGGTTCCATGGCACCTCCCCGCGATCCACCCCATCGACCCATAGCCACACCAGTCCGCCGACGATTCCGGCAAAGAGTACGAGCTGAACAACTCCGACCAGACTCCACCACCGGCGGGGCCCGGGAGGCCCCAGCTCGCCGGCGTCGTGCCGGGCAGCCTCCACCGACCCCCTCACCTCACTCTCGAGCCGCTCGGACGGGAACTCGGCCCGCAAACGGCGTCCCAAGCCGCCACCGAGACCGGTGGACACATCCGTGATCGTACGGTTGAGCCCGGCCAGCACCCGCTCGAGGCCGGGTTGAGCCCACCAATCCCCGGGCTCCACCTCGTCCGGCGCCGCCCCGAGCGCACGTCCGAAACGACTCCGTCGCAACCGCGCACCCAGGCGGCCGAGCGGGCCGGCCGCACGTGATGCCGCTAGGCGCTCGCCGACGCTTTCAGCCCGCTCGGCCATCGCCGGACCGGCCACCAGACCTGCGAGCCCATCGACGGCAGCCTGCTTGGCCGCTGCCCAGGCCTCGGGGAACTGCGGCTGGGACCGGTCGGTCAGGCCCGAGGTTTCGAGAAGCAACCGGTGGCTGCGACGAAGATCCTCCAACAGCTTGTTGTTGGCCGTGCGTTTCGCCTCGAACCG
The DNA here is from genome assembly GCA_947259275.1 of uncultured Acidimicrobiaceae bacterium. GTDB lineage: Bacteria > Actinomycetota > Acidimicrobiia > Spongiisociales > SHLN01 > SHLN01. The sequence goes on from CAMYMH010000003.1 coordinate 97,096, forward strand.
CTCTGACAGGACTGCCAGCAGCGAGTCGATACCGCGAACATCGCCGGCGACGGGCCGAGCGGCGGTGGTAACGACCGGGGGATCTTCGAACCCTTCCGATGCCAGCCGGTGGCCGAGGTCATCCAGCACGGCCTCGAGGCCCTCGTCATCCAGCCGATCCACCTGGTTGAGGACGAACAGGAACTGGCCCTGATATCCGGCCAGCGGAATCAGATAGTCGCGGTGCAAGGCACGATCCGAGTACTTCTGGGGATCGAGCACCCACATCACCGCGTCGACCCGGGGAATCAGCGCCTCCACCGTGGCCCGATGCTCGAACTCGACACTGTCGTAGTCCGGGAGGTCGATGATCGCGATCGGCAGATCACGATCATGACCGCGGCGTCGTTCCAAGCCGAGGTCATCGAGCATCCGGACCAATCCCGGCTCGGGATTGGCGGGAATCCAGGCGAGCGGCTGAGCGGTGGTGGGGCGCACCGGGCCGACCGTGCTCACTTCCTCACCGGCGAGGGCGTTGAGCAAACTCGATTTGCCGGATCCAGTGCCGCCGGCCAGCGCCACCACCACCGTGTCGCCGAGAAAGCCGTGACGCTTGGCGACCGCGGTTGCCAGCTCCGATACCGGCGCCAGGTCATCCTCGGCTACGAAGACCGCGGCTGCCTCCAAGGCCGTGTTGAGAGCTTCGATCGCACCCGACAGGTCAGCCACGGAAGCCCCCGGCTTGGTGCTGCACTTCGACGGCCAGCGCCCGCAGGTTGGTGGCATCCTCGGGGGCGGCGCGGTGACCACCGGTGAGATCGTGGAAGCGCGATCCGTCGGCGTGCAGTACCCCGTGGAGGGAATGGTGGAGGCGTTCCTTTGCCTTGGCGATGAGGGTGCGAGCGGCGGCCGAACCGAACACGTGCTCGAGCACCTTCTGCTGGGCGGCCGCCGCGCTGGCGGTGACGCCCAACTCGGCTCCGGTCAGGCCGCCGGTATGGACAAACACGCCGAGCAGCACGGTCACCGCCGCCGCGTTCACCCCGTATGACGCCACCTGAGCGAACTTCTTGCGATCCCCGCCCTCTTCCTCGATCAGCTTCGTCAAGTAACCGAGCCAGTCCTCGACCACCCGCTTGGCTCGGTCGGGCGTCTCGGGGGCGTGGCGCCACAGCGTGCCGGATGACTCAGCCAGCAATACCATCCCGGCGTCATCGAGTTCCCAGGCGCCCGCCGCCGCAGTGGCGGCCAGGTCGGCACGCCGCACCACTGCGTCGACCAGCTCGCTGCGGGCTTCCCGCTCAACCTGCTCCACCTGGGGAGCACCACCCAGGACGGTCCGGAGCCATCGCCGCACCCGGCTGGTCCCCTCGGCCAGCATTTGCAGCAACTGGCCGGTGCCCACGAACTCCTGCCAGCGCGACACCACCTCACCCCGGATGAGCGTCCCGTCCTCGAGCAGCCGGGCGACCTCACCCATCTGGAGCTGGTAAGCCCGCTCGGCCACCTCGGCCAGGGCGGCGGCTTCCCCGGCCTCGTCCTCGAGAGAGCCGGCCAGCGCCTCGACCCTTCGCATCAGATCGGCCAGACCCCCTTCAACCGCATCCTTGACCAACTCGGCCCGCTGGTCCGGTCTCGCCAGCTGCTCGAGCCGGCTGCGAAGAGCGGCAACGGCCCCGACCGGCAGCCCCCCATGGGTCGATGAGATCGCCTGCTCGTCGATCGCCAGCAGCTCGGCCCATCCGGTGAGCCCGGCCGCGCCTAGTCGGCGCTCATAGTCCGCCACAATGACCTCGTGATCGGCCGTCGGAATCCGGTTGACGACAAACACGATGGGAAGGGCCCGCTGTTTGGCGCGGTCGAGGAACTCCCAGGGAACCGCGTCGGCATATCGCTGGGCGCTGGTCACGAACACGCATAGGTCGGCCACGGCCAGCAAGTCGTCGGCCATGGCGCGGTTCTCCTCGACCACCGAGTCGAAGTCGGGCGAGTCGATGACGGTGACGCCCGCCAGCATTTGATCCGAAGATGCCCGCACCTCCAGCTGGCGCGGCTCTCCCGGTCCGTAGCCGGCCAGGTAATTGCCGGAATACCTGGTGACGTGCTCGGTATGGGCCCACACCACCGGGCGGCGGGTGGTGGGCCGCACCGGACCGGGGGTGGAAACCGCCTCCTGTGCCAGCGAGTTGACGAGGGTCGACTTACCGCTGCCGGTGGAACCGAGGACGACTGCTACCGCCGGCGCCGCCAGATCCCCGAGACGAGGAAGCAGATACTCGTTTATCGACCACAGGAGATGACGCTGCTGCTGGCGTCTGGCGGCCTGCGACGGGCCGGGAAGTCCGAACGCGACGGCCTCCACCCCCTCCCCCAACGCGTGCAGTGCGGCGCGCAGCTGCGCGGCCGGGGATAGTTCCACGGTCATGAGACGGGAATTGTCCCACACCCGGGAATAGGAGGCCTACCCGAAGGTAGCAAGCCCTGCCGGTATGCTCTCATCATGAGCGCCGACTCTGCACACTTTCGGCTGGAGGAAGTGGCACCTGGGGCCTGGGCGGCTTTGGCCGGCGAAACTGGGGCTTGCGTATCCAACGCCGGCATCATCGACCTCGGGGATCAAACCCTCGTGTTCGACACTTTCATGACGCCCGAGGCGGGGGCCGACCTGCGATCGGCGGCCGAGCGCATGACCGGCCGCTCGCCGGCGCTGGTGGTGAACAGCCACCATCACGGGGACCACGTGCGCGGCAACCAGGCCTTCGGGCAGGCCACCATCATCAGCACCGACCGCACGGCCGAGCTGATCGCCGACACCAGCCCGGGTGACCTGGAGGCCTATGAAGCACAGCTCACCGAATGGATCGCCTCGCTCGATCGCAAGCTCGTCGGCAGTGACCGCGCTTCCGACCCGCTCGTGCACCAGGACCTGGAGCTGTCCCGCGCCATGGCAAGATCGATTGTGGCGTCGCTTCCCGACCTCACCATCACGCTGCCCACCAGTACGTTCGCCGACGAGCTTATGGTGGAGGGGTCGGCGCGGACCGCCAAGCTCATCACCTACGGGGGTGGGCACACCGACAGTGACACTTTTCTGTTCCTTCCAGACGCATCCGTGCTCTTTGCCGGGGACCTGGTGTGGGTGGGAAACCATCCGTGGGCCGGAGACGGTCACCCCGACGATTGGGTGAGCATCATCTACCGCATGAAGGAGCTCAGCCCGGCCAGCGTCGTACCGGGCCACGGGACAGTGGCGAACTACGAATACGCCGGCATCTTCACCCGCTATCTCACCTTCCTGTGCGACATGGTGAAACAGGCCGAGGCGACCTCGACTTCGCTCACCAAGTTGGCGGAGACGCCGATCCCACCCGAGTACGCAGACTGGGGATCGGTCAGCCGCTACCGCTCGAGCCTCGAGTCGCTCGGCAGCCGGGTCGGCCTGCCGCCGGATTAGCTCGCGGCCGGAGAGAGCGCCAGGCCATCAATGACTTCGGCGCCCGGCAGCAGTGTCAAGACGCGGGGATCGGCTTTCACCTTCAGCGAGCGGCTTCCGCCACCGAGAATGACCCACTCGTTGGCCATCACGGCCGCGTCCACCCACAGCGGCAGCTCGACGGGCAGCGCTAACGGAGTGACCCCGCCGATCAGCATGCCGGTCACCTCGGCGGTGACCTGGGGCGGAGCAAACGACAGCTTCTGGACCCCGAGCAGACGGCGCACGCGTTTGTTGACATCGAGGCGGTGAGTGGCGAGCACCACGCAGGCGGCATGGCGGCCCTCCGGCTTGCGAGAGGCCACAACGATGGTGTTGGCCGATTGCTCCATCGGATAGCCGTAGTGGGCGCAGAATGCCGCGGTGTCGGCCAGTTCCGGGTCACAGGCGATGAGCTCGTACCCGAGGCCGGTCGCCTCGAGTGCGGCCTTGACCCGTGATTCAATGTCGCTCATCCCTTGATGTAACCCGAACCCGGGGCGATCGCCAACCCCGGTATTAGATTTCGGCGGCCATGGATCTCGTTGAACTGCTCTCTGCCTGGCATCGCCACGCCCGGGCCCACCTCCCGGAGGAGGTGGCAGTGTGGGATGCCCATAGTCACACCGGTGACCAGGACCCCGACGGTGTCGTCGGTCATGTCGATGAGCTCCTGTCGGCGCTCGGCGAAGCCGGGCATGCCGGTGCCATGGTGACCTCGAACCACAATCCCGCCGGCTACCGGAAAGCCAACGACCGCATCCTCGCCGAGGCGGCCGGCTCGGACGGCCGGCTGATCCCCTTCCTGCGCGTCGACCCTTCCGATCCCGCCGCCGTCGCCGAGGTTGAGCGATGCCTCGAGGCGGGCCACCGCGGCATCAAGCTCCACCCGCGGGCCGAGGCGTTCGACCTCGAACACTCGGCGCTCATCCCCATCGCCCGGTTGGCGGCAGCCGCCGGCGCACCCATGTTATTTCACGCCGGCCGGGGCATCCCATCCCTGGGGGATGGGGCCATGCAGCTGGTGGACCGGGTCGAGAACCTCAACGTCATCCTCGCCCACTGCGCCATCAGTGACCTTGCCTACCTGGGCCCGATTGCCGCCGAGCATCCCGGGATATTCTTCGATACCTCGTGGTGGAACGTCACCGACATCATCGCCCTCATGTCCTGGGTACCACCCCAGCGCATCGTCTACGCCTCCGATACTCCGTACGGACATCCGATGATGTCGTTCTCCATCACCATGCGGTCCGCCCTCGCCGCCGGCTACACGATCGACCATCGCACGGCTCTCTTCTCGACCACCATGGCCGGACTGGTGGCGGGCTCCCGGCCCGATCGGACCGACCCGGCGCCCGGCGACGACTTCTTCTCTCACACGGCGGGTCTGCTACGAGTCCACAGCAACCTTCATGGAGCCGTCGTCCGCCTCTTCAGCGGCCAGGACCCAGCCCAACCGCTCGCACTGGCCCGGCTGGCCTGCAACATGCCGACCGGCGCAACCCACAAGGCCGTGTACGACGCCATCGCCACCACCATCGACGCCGTCGAACCGCACATCGGTGATCCCGCCCGCAACCGGCTGGTCACCGACAACCTGTTGGTGTGCACCGCCGCCGCCCTTACCCCCGACGTCGGTGTCCCCGAGCTGTAGCCGGTTGCTCGTGTCGGCTGTTCCTTCCCCTCGAGGGGAAGGTGGCGCCGGCCCAAAGGGCCGGTGACGGATGGGGGGAGGCGGGGAAGCAACCCAAGGAGGGATCAGTGAGTTCTCGCCTCCCCCACCCCGCCCTCAGGAGCGGGGAACACGAGGGCCGGCCTACCGGGTTGGAATGACAGACGGCGCTGTTCCGTTACTTGGCCAACGACAACAACCGGGAGCTGCGATGACAACAACGGTCCAGAAGGGACGCATCCGCATCGAGGACGGACAGAAGCGGGTGCGGGTGTTCCTCGGCGGAGAGTGCGTGGCCGACAGCACCAACGTCAGGCTCGTGTGGGAGAAGCCCTACTACCCGGTGTACTACTTCCCGCAGGCCGACGTGCGCATGGAGCTCTTGAGCCCCTCCGCCGAAGAGAAACGATCCCCCAGCCGCGGGACGGCCTCCTATTTCAACGTCAAGGCCGGGGCCAAGCAGGCTGATGACGCCGCCTTCACTTACCCAGAGCCCAAGATCGAAGAGCTGACCGGGCTGGTCGCCTTCCACTGGAGCGCCATGGATGCATGGTTTGAGGAGGACGAGGAAGTGTTCGTCCACGCCCGTGATCCGTACACCCGAGTCGACGCGCTGTCGAGCTCCCGGCACATCGAGGTCAAGATAGATGGTGTAACGGTGGCTGATAGCACCAAGCCGACGCTGCTGTTCGAGACCGGATTGCCCACCCGCTACTACCTTCCGCTCACCGACGTCCGGATGGACCTGCTGCGCGCCAGCGACACGACCACCCAATGCCCCTACAAGGGCGAGGCCAACTACTACTCGGTGGAGTTGGACGGTGAGCTCATCGAGGACATCGTCTGGTACTACAAATACCCGGTCGAGGAGAGCTCCCGCATCGCCGGCATGGTGAGCTTCTACAACGAGAAGGTTGACATCTACGTCGACGGTGAGCCCGAGGAGCGCCCCAAGACGGTGTTCGGCTAAGAGCGAACGACCAACGTTCTGGGCTTGCGACGAGTTTCTGCCGCATTCGTTCTCTAATATCGGACGACGGCGTCGATACGAACAGGGAGGAAAGACATGGGGTACCCGCACGGGCTGTTCTCTTGGACCGACATCTCGCTGCCCGACCCGGCAGGCGGAAGCAAGTTCTATGCCGGTCTATTCGGCTGGCAAGCTGAGGACCAGCTCGATCCGGAGGGCAATTACATCTACACCATGTTCAGCAAGAACGGCAAGAGCATCGCCGGCCTCGGCCCCCAGCCGCCCGACATGGCGGAGGCAGGAATCCCACCCATGTGGAATTCGTACCTAACGGTGGACAACGTCGATGCCGCCATCGAGCAGTGGACGACGGCAGGAGGGGCAGTCATGATGCCCGCCATGGATGTCATGGACGCCGGGCGCATGGCATTGGTCACCGACCCGCAAGGAGCCGTTCTTGCCTTTTGGCAGGCCGGCCAACACGTCGGTGCCGAAGTGTTCACCGAGCACGGTTCTATGACCTGGAACGAGCTTGCCACCCGTGACTCCGCATCCAGCCGCAGCTTCTATGCCGAGGCACTCGGGTGGGAGTTCGAGGAACTCCCGGCCTCGGAAGAAGCCCCGGTTGCCATGGAGTACTGGATGGTGCGACTCGAATCGAAACAGAGCGGGCAGCCCTATCGCGACGACAAGTACAACGGGGGCATCATCACCATGGACGAGAACTGGCCCGCCGAAGTGCCGGCCCACTGGATGGTCTACTTCCAGGTTGACGACACCGACGAGACCGTGGCGCGGCTCCAGAGCCTTGGCGGCAACGTCTCGGTACCCGCCTTCGACTCCTCGGCCGGCCGAATCGCCGTCGTGGGAGACCCACAGGGCGGCACCTTCTCGATCATCGCCCCCAACCCGGCACCCACCGACTGAGGCCGGGCCTGGTTCGTTCCTTCCCCTCGAGGGGAAGGTGGCGCCGGCCCACAGGGCCGGTGACGGATGGGGGGCGGGAACGCTTCGCGTTCCTTGGGAGTTACTTCGTAACTCCTTGAGCGAAATGGAGCAGTTGCGCAGCAACTGCCTAGCAACCCGCAGGGTTGCCCAGCCCGGGGCGGGGAACAGGAGCGGTGGTTCTCGGGTAAGCGGTAGGTGGGGCCGGTGGGCGGTGGGCGGTGGGCGGCAGGCCCTTGCCTGCAACCAGATCGGTTCGTTCGGTGTTCTTTCTGGTGATGACACTGGATACAGTCGCCATTGTGAACAACCGCCTGGCCACCAATCTCGACCGTGCCTTCCCGGACCTCGTGAGGGAGATGCAGGGCGGGTTGTACTCGGGTGTCCGTCAGATGGTCCCATCCAGCGCCGACGCCGAGGACATCACCCAGGAAGTGTTCATCAGGGCATACCGAGCCATGGCGGATTACTCGCCCGAACGGATCCGACAGCTGAACCTGCGGGGGTGGATATGGACCATCGCCGTGAACCTGTGCCGGAACGCCGCCCGAAGTCGCAGCCGCCGGCCTCGCACCGTCGAGCTGGACCGCGACGCCTTCGCCCCTGAGCGGGGGCCGGAAGCCAGTGCGGTGCTGGCAGATGAGAACCGGCAGTGGGCCGACCGGCTGGCCCGCTTGTCTGACGCTCAACGCACCGCGGTCGTGCTGCGGCACGTTGTCGGCCTGCGGTACGTCGATATCGCCGAGGCGACAGGCCGAGCCGAGGGCACCGTAAAGGCGGACGTCCACCGAGGGATCGCCATACTCAAGGAGGCATTGACATGACTATCGAGGATCAGCTCGCCGGTCTCGCGACCAAAGCGCCCCGCACCCTGGCACCCGAGGTGATGCTGGAAACCGGCCTGGCCGACGGTTACGTCCGCCACGATGGCCCAACCGGGAACATGTTCGTGTCGTTCAACCGCCGGGGCGTGTCCTCCATATCGCTCGGTGACGACGCCGCTGACTTCGAGGTCAGGTTCGAGCCTCAGTTCGGCAGGCCGGTTTTCCCGGTCACGGCCCCTCCCACTCGCTTGGCCCGGGCGCTCGACAAGGCCTTGCGTACCAACCGGATCGGCAACCTGCCGATCGACTGGAGCGGGATGAGTGAGTTCCAGCAGGCAGTGCTGCGCAAGACCGCCGAAATTCTTCCCGGGGAAGTCCGTCCGTATTCGTGGATTGCCAAGGAGATCGGCAACCCGAAGGCGGCGCGCGCCGTGGGTACCGCCCTGGCGCGTAACCCGGTCCCGATTGTGGTGCCGTGCCACCGGGTGGTCCGCAATGACGGCCACCTCGGCAACTACTACTACGGCACCGATGTGAAACGGGCGGTGCTGGAGGCCGAAGGGATGGATGTCCAGGGTCACGAGGCCCTCGCCGAACGGGGCATCAGGCTGACCGGCAGCGACACCACCCACATATTCTGCAACCCAACCTGTCGTGACGCCCGACGCACCAGGGACGAGCATACGGTCGAGTTTCGCAACCAGTCGCAAGCCCGGGCGGCGGGCTACCGGCCATGCAAACACTGTCGCCCCGAGGTGGCCTGAATCCGACCATGGGCTCGGCCTCCTAGCCTTCGGATGTCGCATGAAGAGCCAAACGCGCCTGCTGTGCGCCTGCCTGCTGGCCGCAATCGCCGCCTCCTGCTCGGCGGGATACAGCCGTCCGCGAGCCCAGGCGCTGGTCGAGGATGAGCAAGCCATCTACGCGCTCGTCGACCCTGATCCAAACCCCAACACGGAGACGACCATCGCCAGATTGCTGTCGACAACGGACGGCAAGGCGTGGCAACCGGTCGGCCAAGAAGCGCTGCCGGACAACGTCGGCCTCGAGCTCAACAGTGCCGGAGTTGCCGAGGAATGCGACCCTTCCACCGCGTCGTGCTATCGCGTCACGTCGCCGGAAGGGGGTATCAGCCTCGAGCGGTCCCGCGACGCGGGCAACAGCTGGACCGAAGTGTGGAGCATCAGCCAGGGTCGGCTCGACTACCAGGATCGATGCTGCGGGACTCGCCCCTTCTCGATTCAGGACCTCGAGTATGTTCCCGAGACGGGTCTGGTGGCAGTGGCCCTCGCCGAGTACGGCCTCCTGAGCCGCGGAACCGACGCCGAGATACGGCTCGACACACTCGGCCGCTCGGCACGTCCCGAGTCCGAGCTCATGGTCGGCCTCTATGTCGAGCCGCTCTTTGCCGGCGTCATCGCGCTCGCCATCGGCTACATCACCACCGAACAACGGCTGAGCCGGCTGCGCAACCGGCTCGAATACCAGCTCGGCTCCGCCGAGCACGCCTGGCTCACCGACCGGGCGCGCCAGGTGCCCATCGTCCTGCCGCTGGTGTTCTTCCTAGCCTTTGGCGGGGTGGTGGCGGCGATGATTCGGGTGTTCCAGCGGGCTGAACGCGACCTGCCGCATGCCAGCGGATGGTTCGCCCTGGTCGTGACGCTCATCACCCTCATCGCGGCCTCGGCCGCCGGGCACTGGCTGCATCGTCGGCAATGGACGGCCGATGCGGAGACCCGGGCGCGGCCGATGTTCGCCGCCGCCGCCCGCAAGGCCCTACACGCTCAAACCGTGGGAACGGTGAGTACCGCCGCTGCGTTCGCGGCGGCCATGACCCCGCTGATCGCGTGGTCGACCGGAGCCATCGACTCATTCGACACCGCCCTCAAGATCGCGCTCGGATTCAGCGCCGTCATCGGAGCCGCATTCTGGATCTGGGAGGCCAGCCGGCCACCCCTCCCAGATAGCGACGGGCCGTCGACCGGCGAAAGAATGTAGCGTCTACCCAATGGAGACAACCGAGCGAGGACGATCACTCCCCCAGCTGGTCCTGCAAGTAGTGGGCGGCAGCCTCGGGCTGATGTGGTTGGTCGAGATCCTCGACACCTTTGCCTTCGACGACGGCCTGCAAGCCCATGGCATCGAGCCTCGCCAGCTCGACGGTCTGGAGGGGGTGGTGTTTGCCCCTCTGCTGCACGATGGCTGGCCCCACATCATCTCGAACTCGATTCCCTTCCTCGTGCTGGGAGCACTGGTCATGACCTACGGGCTCCGCCGCTGGATCGCGGCTACTGCCCTCATCACCGTGGTGGCCGGATTCGCCACCTGGCTGATGGCTCGCTCGGGCAATCACATTGGCGCCTCGATCCTCGTGTTCGGCTATTTCGGCTTCCTGCTCGGCGTGGCGTGGTTCGAGCGCAGCATCAAGTCCATCGGCATCGCAGTGGTGGTAGCAGTCATCTACGGCGGCCTCATTTGGGGAGTGGTTCCGTCTGACTCTGGCGTGTCCTGGGAGGGACACCTCTTCGGGGTTATGGCCGGCGTCGCCGCCGCCTGGCTCGTGGCCGGGCGGCGGCAATCCGAAGCAACCGTCTAGTGGCCTCCGAGACGTTCCTCGAAGTCGAGGGCGAACCGTTCCGCATCTCCAGCCCCGACAAGATCATGTTCCCCACGCAGGGTTGGACCAAGCTCGACGTAGCCAATCACTTCCTCCTCACCGGCGAGGGCGCATTGCGAGGCGTGTACGGCAGGCCAACCATGCTCAAACGCTGGCCGAACGGAGCCGGGAAGGACCCGTTCTACAACAAGCGAGCCAAGCCGGGGGATGCGATGGAGACCGTCGAGATCCGGTTCCCCTCGCAGCGGCCCGGCCTGATGCGAGCGCCCCGGACGGTGACCGACATCCTGCGGATGGCTCAGCTCAACTGTCTCGACCTCAATCCATGGAATGCCAGGGCCGAGGACATCGACCATCCCGATGAGATGCGCATCGACCTAGATCCCACCCCGGAGATCCCATTCTCGGACGTGCGAACCGTGGCGGGCTGGTGCCGGGAGTTCCTCGACGGCCACGGCCTCACCGCCTGGCCGAAGACGTCCGGCTCGCGCGGCATCCACGTGTACGTTCGGCTCGTGCCCGAGTGGGACTACTTCCAGGTTCGAAGGGCGGTGCTGGCAGTGGCCAGAGAGGCCGAGCGCCAGCTCGACGGGCTCGCCACCACGGCCTGGTGGAAAGAGGAGCGGATAGGCGTGTTCATCGACTACAACCAGAACGCTCGCGACAAGACAATCGCCTCGGCCTACTCGGTCCGACCCACCGGCTTTGTCTCGGCTCCCTTCCGATGGGACGAGCTCGACGACATTTCGATCGAGAACTTCCCCATGGTCGGGTTCGAGGAGCGATGGAATGCGGTTGGTGACTTGAGCAACGGGATCGATGAGAGCGCCGGCCGCCTCGAGAGTCTGCTCGAGCTGGTGGCCGCACACGAAGGCGCCGGAATGGGCGATGCCCCCTGGCCGCCCCACTACCCGAAGCAGCCCGGCGAACCACCCCGGGTCCAGCCCTCCAGGCAGCGCCGGGCCGACGACGAGTACTGAGCCAACCGCTGACCGGACGGCAACGCGGGACATAGCTGTCCTCGGGCCAGCGGCGTGACGCCGTATCCGGGGCCTGTCGGCTCACTAAACGGCAGTTGCCTAGCTCGAAGGGTTGCCCAACTCCCAAGCTGAGCGGAGCACGTCCGCCTACGGCCTCCAGGCCTCCCCCACCCCGACCTCGGCAGCCCTGCGGGGTGCTTAGGAGTTGCGCAGCAACTCCACGAGAATGCCGAAGGCATTCTCGGCCACCCCGACCTCAAGCCTGGATCCGCGGTTGTGGAAATGAGGATCGCTCCCTCGTCCATACACCGCCTGAGAAACCGGCGCCATGCGCACATCACGAAACAAGTGAGCCACCCCTTCTTCCTTCCCCTCGAGGGGAAGGTGGCCGAGGAGCGCAGCGACGAGGACGGATGGGGGGAGGCCCCAGGCGAGCAACCGCGGCATGCAACAGGGTTCAGGTTCACTGCCTCCCCCACCCCGCCCTCCCCGCCCTCAAGGGCGGGGAAGGACGACGACTAGGCAACCACGACATCCTTGAACCCTGGGCCCTCGGGCCGCTCGAGCTGGTCCATGGTGCAGTCCTCGGCGTTCTTGTCGGGACGCCAGCGCTCCAGGCGGGTGGCATGGCGGAAGCGGGCCTCGGTGAGTTGGTCATAGCTGACCTGCACGACGACGCCGGGCTGCACCGGAGTCCATGCCAGGTCTTTGCCGGCCGACCAGCGGCTCTCGGCTCCCGGCATACGCGCCTCGGAACCGAATGATTCCTCTGACCTGAGCTGCTCGAACTGCTCGAGCAGCGCCACCCGGTCGTGATCTGAGAATCCCGAGCAGTGGCCGATGAAGTGGAGGTCGCCGTCATTGTTGTAGAGACCGAGCAGGAGCGACCCGATCTTGCCACCGTCCTTGTGCTCCCGGTATCCGCCGACGACAACGTCGACCGAACGGCGGTGCTTCCACTTGATCATCTCCCGCTTGCCCTCGACATAAGGAGCATCGGCATTCTTGCAGACGATGCCGTCGCAGCCGGCGGCCTCGAACTCGTCGAACCAGCGCCGGGCCACCTCGAGGTCGTCGGTCGACGGAGTCAGGTGCCAGGGATCGGCGAGGGAGGCAAACAGCTTCTCGAGCTGGGCGCGCCGCACCGAGAATGGCTCGCCGCGCAAATCTTTGCCTTTGAACGCCAGCAGATCGAATCCCACCAGGCTGGCCGGGATCTCCGACGAGAGCAGATCGATACGGCTCTCGGCGGGATGGATGCGCAGCTGCAGCGAATCGAAGCTGGTGTGGTCGTCGAGGACCACCAGCACCTCGCCGTCGACCACGGTTCCCTTCGGAAGCTGCCGCAATGCCGGCTCCAGCTCCGGGAAATACCGCAACAGTGGTTTTTGATTGCGGCTGTCGAGACGGATCTCATCGCTCCACGCCACCGCCCGGAAGCCGTCCCACTTCGGTTCGTATCGCCATCCCGGCGGCTCGGGCGGCTTCTCCTTGACCCGTGCCTCCATGGTCGAGATCGGAGGGGGAAAGGGCCAGGTCGCCATGCCGGCAACCCTAACCCGACCGATGTTTCAAGCCGACAGGTGGGCAACCGATAAACCCTGCATGATCCGACGCATTCTCATCCCGGCCCTGATGGCGCTCACCGCCTGCTCGGGAGCAGCCCCAACCGTTGACTCACCAGCCATTCCATCGACCATCCTGCTTCCTGCCGACCCCGCACCGGGTCCGGCCACGATGTTCATCGGAGAGCTGGGCGCTGCGGCCATCCGCCAGGGCAACACCTGGGTGGCGGTCGCCGAGGTGACCGTGCTGGATGGTGATGACCAACCAGTTGCCGGGGCCCTAGTTTCCGGGGCCTGGGACGAGGGCGACACCGACACCACCGCCTGTATAACGGACCAATCCGGCCGGTGTGAGCTGGAGAGCGGCTCCATCCGCAGGCGCGTCTCACAAACAACGGTCGCCATCACGGATGTGGAGCACGATGAGCTGTCGTATCAGCCAGAACTGGATGCCGTCGACAATCCCGAGGATCAGCCGAGAGAACTGGCCATTCGCAAGCCATGACGCCACGATCAGGCGGAATATCCGGGGATGGGTTCGGTTGGTTACTGCGGCATGCCAACTCCTGAAGTCACCATCTACGCCACCGCCCGGTGCGGCTACTGCCAGCGGGCCAAGGCACTGCTTCGCTCCAAGGGCATCGAGCAGTGGACCGAGATCGACGTCGAATCCCTGCCCGGCTCGTGGAGTGAGCTGACCGAACGGACGGGTGGCACCACCGTCCCGCAGATCTACATCGGTAACCATCGGGTGGGCGGCTACGACGACCTGGCGGCGCTCAACCGGGCCGGCGTTCTCGACCGACTGTTGGAGGGATAGTGGACATCGCGACTATCGGGCGCGATGAATTGAAGGCCAAGCTGGACGCCGGGGCCGATGTCAAATTGGTGATGTCCTTGCAGCGATGGGCATTCGAGGCCCTTCACATCCCCGGGTCCCTGCATTTTGACACGCCCGAAGAGCTGCTCGAAGCACTCGAACCCGACGACGAAATCATCGTCTATTGCTCCGATCCGGCCTGTGTCGGGAGCCGATTCGCATACAAGAAGCTCGTCGACCGCGGCTACACGAATGTTCGACGCTATGCCGGAGGCCTGAGCGACTGGCAAGAAGCGGGCTACCCCCTCGAGGGCACCGCGGCCGACTGATCAAGCGGCAAGAATGCCGTTGTGCGCTACCAGGTACTCGACCACACCGCCGACACCGGCATCGTCGCCTACGGGGTGATCCCTACCGAGCTGTTCGAGAACGCCGGGTGGGGCATGTTCGACCTCATGTATTCTCTCAGCGGCCTCGACCCGGTTCGGGATGTGCCGGTGATGGCGGCCGGCGACAACCTCGAGGAGCTGCTGGTGAACTGGCTATCCGAGTTGCTGTATCACGCCGAGGTCCTCGACCTCGCCTTCTGCTATTTCACCGTCGATCGGCTCGAAGAAGGTGGCGTCCAGGGCTCGGCTGGGGGCGTACCGAGCGCCAGCCTCGACCTGCGGGGACCCCCCATCAAGGCCGTCACATATCACGACCTCGCGATTGTGGAGAACCCAGACACCTGGTGGGCGCGCGTCATCTTCGACGTCTGACAGACTAGGGGCATGGATTGGCGCCAGATCGGGACCGACGTGTGGGAGCTCGAGCCGCGCGATGGCATGCTGGTTCCGGCCCGCATCTACGCATCCCAGGAGTTGTTCGGCAAGGCCGAGTCGGACCGGGCCTCGCAGCAGGTGATGAACGTCGCGCATCTACCCGGCATCGTCTCTGCATCCATGGCAATGCCCGACATTCATTGGGGCTACGGCTTCCCGATCGGCGGGGTGGCTGCGACCGATGTCGAGGACGGCGGCGTGGTGTCACCCGGCGGCGTCGGCTTCGACATCTGCTGTGGCGTTCGCTTGCTCACCAGCGGCTACCGCCTCTCTGATTGGGAGGCCAGAGGCGGGCAGGTGATGGATGAGCTGAGCCGGCGCATCCCGCGTGGCCTCGGCAAGGGCGCGATCGCCGATGCCGGTTTGTTGAAAGCGGTCCTCGAACGCGGTGCCGCCGCGGTCCTCGAGGCCGGGTTCGGCACCCCGCGAGATCTCGACCGATGCGAGGAGCGGGGAACTTCCTCAGGGGCCGACCCGGGCCACATCAGCGAGAAGGCGTTCCGACGCGGGCGTGGTCAGCTCGGCTCGCTCGGGGCCGGCAACCACTTCCTTGAGGTCCAGCTGGTCCAGCGGGTGTTCGGCGAGGCTGCATCCCGGTTCGGCCTCGAGGAGGGCATGGTGTGCGTGATGATCCACTGCGGGAGCCGCGGCCTCGGCCACCAGACGTGCACCGATCAACTCCAGACGATGGCGAGTGCCATGGCGAAGCATCACATCTCGGTGCCCGATCGCCAACTGGCCTGTGTTCCGGTCGATTCACCCGAAGGCGAGAGGTACTTGGGCGCGATGGCGGCGGCTGCCAATTTCGCATGGGCCAACCGCCACGTTCTCGCCCACGAGGCACGCGCCGCTTTCGCGGTGGCCTTCCAAACCGTGCCCGAGGCCACTGAGATGGATCTGGTGTACGACGTCGCTCACAACCTCGCCAAGATCGAAACCCACCTGATCGAGGGTCACCAGCGGAAGCTGTGTGTCCACCGGAAGGGTGCCACCCGCGCCTTTGGGCCCGGGCACCCGGATCTGGCCGCCGATCTGATGGCGAGCGGCCAGCCCGTCCTCGTGCCCGGCTCGATGGGCACCGCGTCCTGGGTGCTAAAGGGCGTTGATGGCAACCCGGCCTTTGGGTCGGCAGCGCATGGGGCGGGACGGGTTCTGAGCCGCAAGAAGGCGAAAGCCCGCCAATCGGGCAAGACCGTGCGCGACGACCTCGAGTCTGCCGGTGTCGCGGTCCGCCCGGGCTCGGTAGCGTTGTTGTCCGAGGAGGCGCCCTATGCCTACAAGGACGTGGACGCCGTCATCGAGGTGTGCTCGCGCACTACGCTGGCTGAAAAGGTGGCGCGCCTGATCCCGCTCGGCGTGGTGAAGGGGTAGACGCCTACAGACCAATCGAACGCTGGCCGATGTCTCACTAATGGCTCGCAGACCTCTGCACCTGCGCGTGATCTACGTGAAGGATCACGGGATGTTGTTCGCCGCCCTGGCGGTGCTGTTGGTCGCGGCCATGGCCGCTTCCATCCTCCTGACCGACGACCCCACCCGAGGCCTGCTGCTGGGCGCGTTCCCAACCTTTTTTGCCCTGCTGGTATGGGCCTTGACCAACCAGGCCGGATACCCAAATCGCGTTCCCACTTCCCTCGCCCACCAACGCGTGCTACCGGTTCCCATGGAACCCGCCCGGTCGGCCACCCCGCATAAGGACCCCACTCAGCCGCCGACAGCACCGCCGCCCAAGCCGGTCCCGCAACGGGCGGCCGCCGGCGACCCATTCGCAGCCGGGACATCGGCCGAGGCACTGGTGCCGGGCTCGCCATCGCGGCCATCGAAGCAGTGGGGCCAGCCCCGACCGGCCAAACCAACCCAACCCCAACCAGCCAAAGCCCAACCCCCGGCCAAACCAACCCAACCCGAACCAGCCAAAGCCCAACCCCCGGCCAAACCAACCCAACCCCAACCAGCCAAAGCCCAACCCCCGGCCAAACCAACCCAACCCCAACCAGCCAAAGCCCAACCCCCGGCCAAACCAGCCCGGCAACCCACCGCCAAACAGACACCGCCGGCCCAGAAGCCGGCTGCCAGACAGCTACCGCCGTCGCACAGACCAGCCGCGGCTGGATCAACCGAGAAGCCCACCACCGATCCGCCCGCTCTGCCCCCACCCACTCCTGCCGACTCGGAGACAGCTGCCCGCCGGTCTTGGATAGCTCGCTGGCGGGATCGGCGCCAGACAAAGCCGCTGGTTTCGAAGAAACCACCGGGTGGGACGGCTCGACCAAAGACAGCTGAGAAGCAGGCGTCACAGAAGCCACCCCAAAAGCCCGCTGCCAAACAGGTACC
>CAMYMH010000003.1:114148-184486 GCA_947259275.1 uncultured Acidimicrobiaceae bacterium
ACAGGTACCACCGTCGGCCAAGCCGGCCGAGAAACCCGCCACCAAGGCGACCACCCCCTCGCCCGCTCCACCGGTACCCGACAAAACCGCCGGCCGGTCAAGGAAGACTCGCAACCGGGACCGACGCCAGACCGGGCCGCCGCCGGTTTCCAAGCAACGACAGAGTGGGACGGCTCAGACCGACGCCACTGAAAAGGGTGGGTCACAGACGCCACCGAAGCAAGCGGCCAAGCCCACCTCCACGCCGGCCAAACTGCAAGGCAAACCAGCCGAGAAGCCGACCGCCAAACCAGCTCCCGCCGTGGCCGACAAGGCCGCCGGCCGCTCCAAGGACGCTCGCAAACGGCATCGACGCCAGACCGGGCCGCCGCCGGTTTCCAAGCAACCACCGGGTGAGCCCTCTCAACCATCGACCATGGGGAAGAACAGGTCACAGACGCCACCGAAGCAGGCGGCCAAGCCCACCTCAACACCAGCCGAACGGCATGGCAAACCCTCGGCCAAACCCGCTCCCCCGGTGCCCGACCGGGCCGCCGACCGCTCCAAGGACGCTCGCAAGCGGGATCGACGCCAGGCAAGCGCGCCGGCTCGAGCAAAGGCCGCTGAGAAGGGTGGGGCACAGACGCCACCGAAACAAACCGCCGAGCCCACCCCCGAGCCAGCCAAACGGCAAAGCAAACCTTCGGCCCAACCAGCCGAGAAGCCCGCCGCGACCACCCCCTCCCCCGCGCCCCCGGTCCCCGACCGGGCCGACGGCGGGTCGAGTAAGGCTCGCAAGCGGGATCGACGCCAGGCAAGCGCGCCACCGCCGGCTTCAAAGCCTTCGTTGCGTGAACCCAGGCCTCCTAGCGACCAGGCTCAGCAAACCGCAGCCGAGAGCGGCGGGCCGCAGCCTTCGAGCCGATCGCCAGAATCCACGCACGAGAATACGGAGCGTTTGTCACCGGCCGAAGCAGCCAAGCGCGATGCCGCCGCTCGCAAGCGATCTTCGCGCAGGCGTCGCGGCAAGTCCGACCCGGCTGCCTGAGCCATCCCGACTCCTCGCGGCCCACCAATTGCTCGTTGACGGTTCGTGTGAACCTCAGGAAACAGCTTGATCAGCGAGGGGGACGGGGCTCACAGCCGCCGGCTTCAGCCCCCGAATACGTGAGTGGTCCAGATCTTGCCGCCCTCTTCGACCCAGACACCCACTCCAACATGAGTGAAGTTGGGGCTCGTGAGGTTGGCGTAGTGGCCAGGGCTCGCGACCAGAGCGTTATGCATGGATGTGACGCTCCAGCCGTAGGCGATGTTCTCGCCGACCGTGCTCCACGGCCCGAGCAAGGAACCAATGTCGCTGTGTTCGAACGTGTTCGTATCCGACATGTAGAAGGACCAATCACGAGCATATGAGTTGAGCGATCCGCTGACGCTCAGCGCCGGAACGCCCACGTCGGCGCGGACTTGGTTTATCAGCGACACGAACTGGGCCTCCTTGGAAGACGAGAAGGAGCCTCCGCCCGGTGTCGTCGTCGTCGTGGTGGTGGGGGCCACCGTCGTCGTGGTGGTGGGCGGCGGAGCCGTGGTGGTGGTGGTGGTGGTGGTGGGCGGAGCCGTGGTGGTGGTCGTGGTTGGCGGCGGGGCTGTAGTTGTCGTGGTGGGGGGTGGGGCCTTAGTGGTGGTCGTCGTTGATGGAGTCGAGGTCGTGGTCACCGAGGACGGCGGGGCCGTGGTTGCCGTGGTCGAGGTGGAAGGGGCCACCGTGGTTGGCGAACCGGGCACCTCGAGGTCAAGAACGTCACCGGTCGTATCCAGCGTGATCAGCCCCGAGTAGGGCACCGTGGAGGTCGATGTTTCAAGCCCGGGACTATCCGCAGCCAGGGTGGTCGCCGATGCCTGCGAGCCGAATTGGCCGCCGATCGCCAGTGCCGAGCCGCCGATGACGAGCAGAGCGATGACAATCGCCAGAATGCTTGCCGTTCGCGTAGTCAAACGCTTCCTCCATGTGCTGTGGGGAGGAATTCGTCACTTTTCGCATTTTTCTTGACCGCAGGAAGTGATGATTCGAGCCTGACTGTCAGATCACCGACAATCCAGAGAGCCAACGACGGTTACGACCGTTGACCGAGTGTCAAACCAGCTAGAAGACATGAAGCGCTTCGGACCCCTCATCGCTATCACCGGCATCGCAGTCGCCGTCGCCATCATCCTGGCCGTCACTCTCGACCGCGGAACCGGTGAATCCTCCGCCCCGACCACGTCCCCGGCAGCACCCACTACCGCTCCGGATGCACCCACTACCGAGGCACCGGGGGTCACCGCGCCCGACTTCGACCGCAGCCAGCTTCCGGTCGACCTCGAGATCGTCAGCCAGGAATGGATCACCGATTTCTCCCGCACCACCATCGCCTATGACGAGTTGTTGATCGGGATCAGGGCTCTCCCCATCCGAGATCGAATCCGGCCCATCGACGACCCGAAGTTCAATCCGGTCTCCAACCGCGATCACGTGGCCGACCGCGAACCGGGGCTATCGCTCGAAATCGATGGCGATGCGCGTTTCTACCCGCTGTCGATCCTCACCGCCCATGAGATCGTCAACGACGTCGTCGGCGGCCAACCAGTTGCCGTCACCTACTGCCCGCTGTGCAACAGCGCCATCGTCTTCGACAGGATCTTCGGGGGCCAGGAGCTGCGATTCGGCGTTTCGGGATTGCTACGCAACAGTGATCTCGTCATGTGGGACAACATCACCGAGTCGCTCTGGCAACAGCTCACCGGCGAAGGCCTGATTGGTCAATTCGCCGGCTCCCAACTCACCTTCCTGCCGTCGGCGATCACCAGCTTCGGGGACTTCACGCGCAAGCATCCCGGCGGACAGGTGCTGGGACCGGACCAGGGTTTTGGACGAAACTATGGCTTCAACCCGTACACCGGATACTCGTCACGTTCCACCCCCTTCGGCTTCTTCGACCAGGACAATCTCGACGATCGATTCCCGGCCCTCGAGCGTGTGGTGAACGTCACCGTCGATGGAACCGCCAAGGCCTACCCGTTCTCCGTCATGGAAACAGCCCGAGTCGCCAACGACACGGTGGCCGGCGTCGACATCGTCGTTCTGTGGGGGGGCGACACCGCCGACGCGCTCGACACGACAGAAATCGCGCAGGCAACGGGCGTCGGAACCGGCATCGCCTTTGACCGCACCGTCGATGGCCAGGCTTTGACGTTCACGGCAAACGGTGACGACACGTTCACCGACGCCGAGACAGATACCCAATGGGACCTCAACGGCACCGCCCTGGTTGGTCCCTTGACCGGAACTCAGCTGGCGCCGGTGGTGCACGGCAACGAGTTCTGGTTCGCCTGGGCTGCGTTCAACCCCGACGCCGAGGTCTACGGCGGCGCCTAAGACACGGCCGAGGATGGCAGCCGATCCAACCGACCAACTGCGGGGGAAACGAGTTATCGATAGTCTCCGTTTGACCACCAGGAGGTCGGGAATACCTCTCTACATGGACCGTCACGAAGCTCCAGGCTCGACGGCCGAGGAAACCGCCAAGAACCACGTGGCTGATCTCGAGGTCGCCGGGCAGTTCGGGGTCGAATTCTTCTCGTACTGGCACGATTCGAGGCAAGGGGTCGTGATCTGTTTCGCGCGCGCCCCGGAGGCGGCGGCGGTGACACAGGCGCACCAGGCAGCCCATGGGGACGTGCCCGGCGAGATCATTGAGGTCTCGGAATCCGAAGTTGTCCGCTTCCTCGGCAAGGTCCACGACCCCGCCGATGCCGGCGAAGTGACCAGCGCGTTTCGGACCATATGCTTCACCGACCTGGTTGGCTCTACCGCACTTCTCGACCGCCTCGGCCAATCTGAATACATGGTGCTGCTAACGGAACACGACCTGATCATCCGGCGGGCACTCATCCGATGGCAAGGTCGAGAGGTCAAGCACACTGGGGATGGGTTCATGGTGGTCTTCGAAGACGTGGACAAGGCCCTCGGATGGTCCCTTGATGTCCGCGAGTCCTTTGAGCAGCGCTCCGATCTCACCGTGCGCCAGGGCATGGCCGCCGGCGAGCCCGTCGACCATGACGACGACATATTCGGAGCGGCCGTGACCATGGCAAATAGGATCTGCTCGGCCGCAGGACCGGAGCAGATCTACGTGTCTGACGTCGTTCGCGACCTGGGGGTCGAACAGGGCTACCGCTTCGCCGGTGGAAAGACCGAGATGCTGAAGGGATTCTCCGAGCCGGCAACGATCTACGAGCTGCTCGGCGCCCCCTGACCGAAGCTGCGTCTTCGGGGTGGAAAACCTGCCGGGGTGCATTCGGGTCGACATGGACCCGCAAACGAGTGGGCAGCCTGGAGCGGCAGCCAGTGCGCCATCTCAGCTCGATAGCATGGGCAAGGGAGGCGGACTATCCATGACGACGCATCGTTTCAACGTCAAGCTCGGCGAGCTGCAGAAGAGGCCCGTCACCGATTCCGACGGTATCCGGGTGGGCAACGTCGAGGACGTGTGGCTGGAAGACGACGGCACGATCTGGCTCGTTGTGGGTGGCAACGTTGTCGAAGAGCTCCTGGTGAAGCTCCACATTCGGCCGGACATCGATCTGCTGGTCCCCAGCGAGGCGATCGAGAAGGTCACCGACAAGGAGATCACGCTCAAGTGGACCGCGTTCCAGCTCGAGTCAACCTGTGAGGAGTGTTGGACGAGAGAGAAGGAACGCCTGGTACGAGCCAGCGCCAGCCCAGATCGATATACGGGTTTGCACTTGATCTCGCGTGGTCTCTGGGGGTTTGACCCGCCAGATCGGAGAGGTCGGTAACCGGCCGAGGCCAACGACTCGTCGTTCTGCTTGCGATCCCCGAGTTTGCGGGTCTCTCGACCTCGTTCCGTTCCGGAGGACCCTCGAGTTTCTCGATTTCGCCGATGAGTCGTTCCATTTCAGGGCGACCCCGGAGTTTGCGCAGCTCGTCGACCAGCCTTCACGTCGCGGGCCAGCGTGTCAGAGTTTCGTTACAGAGGATGGGCAACGGTCCTGCTGCAGCCAATCAGGCCGGCGGCCGCGGATCACGAACGCGTGTCGGTCCGGCTACCCGAATCGCCGGTCCCCGCCCCATTGCATCCCAGACCTGCTTGGCAAACGGGACCACGATGACGCCGAGGCCGGCCAGCCCGAGGACCAGACCGGTGACCCACACCCCACGGGCGATCTCGTCGGCCCACTCGATGCGCTGCCATCTGCCCAGGAGCCACCACCAGTCGTGGGTGCCACCGATGAGTTGAATCGATCGGTACGGCGCGTCGGCGATGTACACGCTTACGTCTTGCATGGCGGTCGCTCCCCAGCACATCAGAAGGCCCGACGACAGCCGGTCCCGCTGCCAGAGCCAGAAGTAGACGGCGAGGCCGAACGGGACCAGCACCTGGAGCCCGCTTCCCATTATGAACGACACCACCATGCCAAACGGTCGGGTGATGAGGTGCCCGAGTTCGTGAATGCCGAGATCGAACATGGAGAGGAGCGGGACCCGGCGATCCATCACAAACGCCACCCACAACAGCCCAAGGCCGGCTGCACCGGCTACGAGGGGCTTCCAATACGCGCGCCAATCCATTCCAATGGTTTCGGCAGGGAGGGTCCCAGTCTGAACTCGGCCCGGGGCCTAGCGGACGAAACCGGCTACCGTGCTCAGGGAAGGAGCAAATGTTGACGACCATCTCCCGGGGGACCTGGTTGGGGGTGGCCGGGCTTGTGCTGATGGCGGCATTCGTGGCTCCTATCCCCGCGGCATCGGCCGACACCGGGCTCCCCGAGGGACGCTACGTCGCCCTGGGCGACTCCTACTCATCGGGCAAGGGGGTCGGGCCCTACGAGGGAGTGAACGGCACGCCGGACCCTTGCTACCGCTCATTCGGCGCCTACCCGCGGATCCTCTTGGATGAGGTGGACGTCTCTGGCTTCGAGTTCTGGGCGTGCTCGGGTGCGCACATATATCAGCTCAGCTCTCGCACCACCACCGCCGACGAGCCTCCCTACGACGACCCCGCATCGCCCGGATCTCCCAATCAGTCGTACCTCGACCGCCTGGACGACGGAGTCTCGCTGGTCACCATCACCATCGGAGGGCACGACGCCGGATTCGGCGATGTCATGTTCGAATGCATTCAGCCGTTCTGGCTGGGGGCGTGTCACGACCTCGACCCACAGGTGCAAGACGATCTAGCCCGCCTCCCCAGCCGGCTCGTCCCGCTGTACCGGTCGGTGCGTGCCAAGGTGCATCCGCAAGCCCGGGTGCTCGTGCTCGGCTACCCCCAGCTGTTTCCCGACGATGCCGGCGGGATCTGCATCGACGGTGGGTTCATCAACCGCGAGGAGCGCCGTTGGCTCAACGGGATCGCCCGCCAACTCAACGGCATCATCGAGGATTCAACCGAGGCCGTCGCCGGCGTGGAGTTCGTGAGTGTCGGCCAGGCGTTTCGAGGGCACGAGATTTGTGGCAGCAGCGAAGCGTTCCTCATCGGCGCCAGCGTTCAGCATCCGTCCAACAGCTTCCACCCGAACTACAAGGGCCACCAAGCGCTGGCCGAGGCCGCCCGCGCTCATCTCGACGACGTGCCGTCGCCGGTTGAGCCACCCACCCCTCCACCACCGCCACCACCGCCACCACCGCCACCACCGCCACCACCTCCGCCTCCATCCCCGGTGAAGACCGATCGAGTCGGCGCCTTCGACCCTTGGTCCGGAGTTTGGACCCTGCACGACGCCAACGGAGCAAGCAACCCGTTCTATTACGGGATTCCGGGCGATGTCCCACTGTTCGGTGACTGGGATTGCGATGGAGTCGACACGGTTGGCATGTACCGGCCGAGCAGTGGATTCGTGTACCTGCGCGAAACCAACGACTTCGGGACCGCCGACCGCGACTTCTTCTACGGTATCCCGGGTGACGTGCCGATCGCCGGGGACTGGGATGGCGATGGCTGCGACACTCTTGCCATCTTCCGGCCGAACGAGGGACGGATCTACGTCAGCAACCAGCTGGGGACCCGACCTGCCGACTTCTCGTTTCTCTACGGCGCCCGAGGCGACCGGCCCTTTGCCGGCGACTTCGACGGCGACGGAAGAGACTCGATCGGCTTCGTGACCGCCGGCTCGGGCGTAATCGTCCACCAGAACCAGCTGGCGCCCGGACCAAACGATTTCGGTGCCTACTACGGCCACCCCGATCATCTGCTCGTGGCAGGCGACTGGGACGGGGACGGGGACGACACCCTCGGCGCCTATCGAGCCGACGGCACCACCACGCTGTGGAACGGGTGGGCGCTCGGCACGGCCGACGCCACTCTGACGCTCAGCGCCAATCGGCTGCCGGTGGCCGGAGCCTTCGGCCCTTGAGGTTCACGTTTCGATTCCAAACTCGGGCGATCGAAGCGTGAACCCGCACACCTGGGTCGTGAAGCCATCGAGATCATCGAGGGCTAGTCCGGCGGTCTCACCGATTCGAAGCAGGCGGGCGTCATTGGCAAGGGCGATCTCCTCGAAGAACTGCCGGGCCGATCGAGACACGGAGGCGGCATCCCGGAGCCGTCCCCAGGACGAAGAGACCCCGTTTTGCATGTCGACCAGGTCCTGGCCGAAGAACGTGGGGAGGGCCTCTTGCGCTTGCTGGTATCCCATCCGGAGCTGCTCGATCGAAGGCTCGGCGGCACCGACCGCCGACTTGAGATCGGCCAGCCACTCATCGCCCAGCTCTCCCCCGGTGACCGACCGGCCGATCACGTCCGATATCTCTCGGACTGCGCTGGTCGTCACCTGCTGGCGCTGTTGGATCTCGCGAAACGCGTCACAGGCGGCTGCCAGGTCGCGGTCCGATTCCAGCCCGGTCTTCTCGGTGGCAAGGGACAATCTTCCGACGTGCCCGGTAACGGTGACTTCATAGATGCCCGGCACACTGTGCCAGCGGAAGCCGCGCAACGAATCGAGGGCTTCCGCCTGCTCGGAGAGGCGGGCCCCTCCGCCAGTCAGCTCCAGCACAATGGCGCCATTGATGGTGTATCTGGGCCCTTCCCAGGTTCCAGTCGTCGACATCCCCACTACGTCCCCGGCGGCTTGGTACCGAAAGGTGGTCCCGGGTGGGACCTCGGCGGTGGCTGCGCCGGCCAGCGTGGGAGTGACGCCCGAGCTGGTCTTGAGCCTGAGCCTTCGAATCGGTCGGCCATCGCTGGGTTCCGCCACCAATGTGACCGGATCCTGAGATGTGAGCTCATAGGCAAGGTCGGCGAAATCGACCATCACCTCGTCGGCAACGCCGGCTGCCAACTCGCTTCCGGCTTCATCCAGCAGCCGGATCACCGGGGACCGCTCGCCACCAAGCCCCACCACCGAGATCTGCTCACCGGGCCCGCCAACCAGCGTGAAACTCATCCCCATTTGGCCGGCGGGCGGGGTGACGACGTATTCGAGTGACAGGTCGGAAGGGACCGCCACCCGAGTGGTCGATGAGATGGCCGACGGAAGGCTGGTTGCTGCCGATTCAGATCTGGTGCACGCCGCCAGCCCAATCAAGGCTGCGGCCGCCAGGACGACGGGAGCGAGGCGTCCGAGACGCTCGCCCGGTCCCATCCGACCGGTGTCAGCGGAAGGCGGGGATGATGTTCTCGCCATAGTGATGGAGGGTCTCCTCCTGCTGGTCATGCATGAGGTAAACGCAGAACTGATCGACACCAACCGCCTCGAGCTCGCGGATCCGGGCGATGTGAGCCTCGGGCGGACCGAGCACGCAGAATCGGTCGACCACCTCATCGGGCACAAAATCGGTTGAGGGGTTCCCGACCGCTCCATGGTGCCGGTAGTCATAGTCCTGACGGTCCTTGATGTACTCCGACAACACCGGCGGCACCTTCTCCGGGTCGTCGCCGTAGCGTTCGACCAGGTCGGCAACGTGATTGCCGACCATTCCCCCGAACCAACGCACCTGATCGCGCTGGTGAGGTAGATCGTCGCCGACGTAGGCCGGGGCGGCCACGCACACCTTCACGTCGGACGGATCCCGGCCGGCTTCGCCGGCCGCGGTTCGAACGAACTTCGAGGTCCACTCGACCAGATAAGGGTCGGCGAGTTGCAGGATGAAGCCGTCGGCGATGCGGCCGGTCATGGTCAGCGCCTTGGGCCCGTATCCGGCCATCCACACGGGGAGGTCGTGGTTGCGGCGCACCCAGTTGATCTGCAGCTTCTGACCGTTGTAATCAACCTCCTCACCGGCGACCAGACCCTTGATGACCTTGATGGCCTCCTCGGTCGCGGCCAGGGTGGCCGGCTTCTTGCCGATGAACCGCAGCGCCGAGTCACCCCGGCCGATGCCACAAACCATGCGGTCCTCGAACATCTCATCGAGGGTGGCAAACAGCGAAGCCAGCACCGTCCAGTCGCGCGTGCCCGGGTTGGTGACCATCGGCCCAACCTTCATGCGTTTGGTGCCCTCGAGCATCAGGGTGAAGATGACGAAGGGTTCCTGCCACAAGATGTGTGAGTCAAAGGTCCACCCGTAGGTGAAGCCCATGTCCTCAGCCAAGGTGGCGAGTCGAACCACCTCCCGGGCTGGCGGGTTCGTTTGGAGCACGA
Source organism: uncultured Acidimicrobiaceae bacterium (assembly GCA_947259275.1). GTDB lineage: Bacteria > Actinomycetota > Acidimicrobiia > Spongiisociales > SHLN01 > SHLN01. The sequence continues at coordinate 123,764 of CAMYMH010000003.1, forward strand.
CTCCGAATTCCATGCGGCCTCCTCCCGTGGCTACTGGCTATGCATTTCTAAGTCTGCTGTGGGAAACCCAGGTCGACTCCGCGGTGGATCGGGTCCGACCAGCGGCTGATGACCACCTTGGGCCGGGTGTAGAAGTGGATGCCTTCGGGTCCGTAGATCCCGTGCGATCCGAAGATCGATTCCTTCCACCCTCCGAATGAGTAGAACCCGAGCGGAACCGGGATCGGGACGTTGATGCCGACCATCCCGACCTCGATCTCGTTCTGGAACTTGCGAGCCGCTCCCCCGTCGTTGGTGAACACGGCGGTGCCGTTGCCCCACGGGTTGTCGTTGATCAGCTTGATCGCTTCCTCGTAGGTGTCTACCCGGACAACGTCGAGGACGGGGCCGAAGATCTCGTCCCGGTAGATGCTCATGTCCGGCGTGACGTTGTCGAAAAGGGTCGGACCGAGGAAGAATCCGCTTTCATGACCCTCAGGGGCGAATCCGCGCCCGTCGGCCACCAGGGTGGCGCCCTCCCGCTCGCCGGTTTCGATGTAGCCGGCGACTTTGTCGCGGTGAACCCCGGTCACCAGCGGGCCCATCTCTGAATCCGGCTGGTCGCCCGGCCCTACCTTCAGGGTTGCCATCCGGTCCTTCATCTTGTCGATCAGCCGATCGGCGGCGTCCCCGACCGCCACCACCACCGATATTGCCATGCAGCGCTCTCCGGCCGATCCGTATCCGGCCGACACGGCTGAATCTGCGGCCAGTTCCATGTCGGCGTCCGGCAGCACGATCATGTGGTTCTTGGCGCCGCCGAGCGCCTGCACCCGCTTGTTGTGGGCAGTGCCGGTCTCGTACACGTAGCGGGCGATGGGAGTTGAACCAACGAAGCTCACTCCCGAGATGTCGGGGTGCTCGAGGATTCGGTCAACCGCCACTTTGTCGCCGTGCACCACATTGAGCACACCGTCGGGTAATCCGGCGGCCGCCAACAGCTCAGCCGAGAAGTTGGAGGCGGAGGGATCCTTCTCCGAGGGCTTGAGGACAAACGTGTTTCCGCAGGCGATGGCAATCGGATACATCCACATGGGAACCATGGCCGGGAAATTGAACGGGGTGATGCCCGCCACCACCCCGAGCGGCTGGCGCATGGTGTAGGTGTCGACCTGGCTTGACACGTTCTCCGAGAAGTCGCCCTTCAACAGATGCGGTATACCGCAGGCGAACTCGATGACCTCGAGCCCTCTTTGAACCTCGCCGAGCGCGTCCGTGAACACCTTGCCGTGCTCGGCGACCAGCAGCTTGGCGATCTCCTCCCGGTTCTTCTCAACCAGGTCGCGAAAAGCAAACAGGATGCGGGTGCGGGCCGAGATCGAGGTGTCACGCCACCCGGGAAAGGCCGCTCTGGCCGATGCGACCGCGGCGTCGACATCGTCAACGCCGGCAAACGCCACCTGCCCCGCCACCAGACCGGTCGCCGGGTTGTACACATCGCCCCAGCGCTCGGGTTGGGCGTCGTACGGCTTGTTGTTGATCCAGTGCCGAATCTCGTTCATAGCGGTCTCCTCTTGCGTTCGTCGGTTAGACGAGGTACTGATTCATTCCTCGCTTCAGATACTGCCCGTCGCCCTTGGTGCCGACGTAGGCGTCATTCTCGATGATCACCTTGCCCCGGGAGAGCACGGTGTCCACCTTGCCACTGATCTCCATGCCGTCGTAGGCGGTGTAGTCGATGTTCCCATGAATGGTGTCGGCGCCGTACACGAATAACGTGTTCGGGTCATAGATGACGATGTCGGCGTCCGATCCGACGGCGATTGTGCCCTTCCGGGGATACATGCCCATCATCTTGGCCGGGGCGGTGCAACATACCTCGATCCACCGGTTGAGGGTGAGGCGGCCACCCACCACACCGCTCTCATACATCACCTGGAACCGCTCTTCGACGCCGGGCAACCCGTTGGGGATGAGAGTGAAGTTGCCCTCGCCCAACCGCTTCTGACGGCCGAGCGTCTCGTCGTCGTCGTAGAAGAAGTTGGCGTGGTCGGTCGAGACGATCTGAAGATCATTACGGGCCAGCGCCTCCCACAGCGCCTCCTGATGCCCCTCGGATCGGAACCGAATCGGGGTCGAGCAGACGTACTTGGCGCCCTCGAAGCCGGGGACGTCGATGTCATCCTCTACCGACAGATGCATGTAGTGGGGGCAGGTTTCCCCAAAAGCATTCTGGCCCCGATCACGGGCCATCGTCAGCTCGGCGACGCCTTCCTTGGCCGACATGTGGACGATGTAGACGGGGGTGCCGGCCACTTCGGCCAGAGCCAGGGACCGGTGCACCGCCTCGGACTCCGTCTGAGGAGGCCGGGTGATCGTGTGATATTTCGGGTCGGTTTCCCCCCGGGCCACGGCCTGCTCTCGCAACACGTCGATGGCAATCCCGTTCTCGGCGTGCATCATGATCATGGTGCCGTCCGCCGCCGCCTGCTGCATGGCTCGGAAGATCTCCCCGTCGTCTGAGTAGAGGACGCCGGGGTAGGCCATGAACAGCTTGAAGGTGGTGACGCCGTCACCGACGATGGCCGACATTTCCTTGAGCGAGTCCTCATTGATGTCGCCGACGATCATGTGGAACCCGTAGTCGATGGCGCAGTTTCCTTCGGCTTTGGCCATCCAATTGTCGAATCCGTCGCGGATGGTTTCACCCTTCACCTGTACCGCGAAGTCCACCACCGTCGTGGTTCCACCAAAGGCGGCCGCCCGCGTGCCGGTCTCGAAGTTGTCGGACACATAGGTGCCGCCGAAGGGCAGCTCGAAATGCGTGTGCACGTCTACTGCGCCCGGGACCACGTACTTGCCGGTGGCGTCGATCACCCGGTCGGCACCCTCTGCCCAGGTCTGGGCGCTTCCCTGGGCGATGGCAACGACCTTGCCGCCGTCAATCAGAACGTTGGCCTGCATCGTCTCGGTCGCGGTGATGACCGTTCCACCCTTGATGACCGTCGTCATGTGTCCCTCCTCAGGGCTCGCAAACACTCACCGAAGTAACCACCCAAAGCTAGTGGAGCTACCGGCTGACCGCCCACCGCCGACAGCCCACCGCAGTACACCAATGAGTTGTTGGTCGAACCGGTTGGCGGCTGGCGGTAGGCGTCAGCCTGATGCTTGCTGCGACTGGCGGACGAAGCGTCTGATCGCATCGCTGAACGCATCCGGCTGAGAGAGGCTGCACGAGTGGCCGCCATCCTCGATGATCTGGACCTCAACGTCGGCCACACCCTCGATCATGGTGGGCAGTGCCTGCACGTTGTGTTTGTCGCGCACCCCCATCAGCGCAAGTACTGGCCCGGGGTAGTTGACAAGAAGTGAGTGGAAATCTCGGCCGGCCAGATCTCGCAGTGCCTGTCCTGCACCCTTGAGGGACTGGCCGCCGCGGGCATCCATCGCCTCACCTGTTCCGGGTGGTGCGATGCGCGCCAGCGCCCTGGCCGCCAATCGGTTGACCACCGGGCCAAAGAAGGGGAACACCAGACCCTCGAGTCGATTCACCCAGGCGGTGAGGCCCTGGAACTCGACCCCGGCACCCGACGACACCAGCCCGGCCACCCGGTTGGGGTAGGTGGCCGCCAGCGCGATGCCGACGTAGGCCCCCAGCGACAACCCCACTACCGTTGCCGTTCCTCCGGCGTGCCCGTCGATGGCGCGACGCCCCGATTCGACCCCAGCCTCGAGCGAGAATCTCTCAGACCGGGCCGTGCCGTGTCCGGGAAGATCGACTGCGATGCACCGGAACTCGCCGGACAGTCTCTCGATCTGCGGGTGCCACATCCCCAGGTTGGCGCCGGCTCCGTGCAGGAATACCAGCGGATGGCCTTGGGGCGGGCCGGTGATTTCAACATCCTTCACGACACCACCCGATATACCGCACCGGCAAAGCCGAACGTGAGCCCTTCACCGCCGGCGGCACCAAACTCGTCACCCAACGCGATCAGCCGAGCGGCAAACTCAGCCGCCCGCTCCTCGGGCATCTGAACCGAGTAGAGCCGCCCTTGATCCGCGAACGGCTGCTCGTCCTGTGGGGCCGCCTCGCGACCGGCTTGCTCGAACAAGAAGTGGAGCTTGTCGAGCCCACCCTCCCGCACTTCGATCCGCAGCCGCTCGTAGGTGGGAGCGAAGATCCGCTCAGTGAGCGCTCGCACCTTGCGCTCCTCGATCACCTCGATGAAACCTGCTCGCTGCAGGACCTTCAGGTGGTGCCCGACGTTGCCATGGGTAAGCCCGAGCGAGCCGGACAGCTGTTTGGCACTGGCCGGCTCCGCCTCGAGGGCGTTTAGCAAACGGGTCCGCACCGGGTGGGCGATCGCCTTGAGCTGGGTGGGTTCGGTCAAGACGAGCTCTCGGTCTGTTTGTACTGTCATTTTAGTATGTTACGTAGTTACAGTCCATTTGTCAAGCCAAGCCATGTTGACTACTCTCAGTGGTTGGAAGATCACTAATAGTCCACAGGGGTATCCGTTCATGAGAAAACACTTGACCTCGGCCATCGCCATAGCACTCGTCGGACTGGCGTTGGCTTCGCCGGCGCTCGCCACCGAAACGGTCACGGCCCTGCCGCTTGCCGATTTCTTCGATGTCGTGCTTGATGAGTCCCGCGGCCGCCTCTATTACACGGCCGGCCACCCTCATGACGTGCTCGTCGCCACCGACCTGGACGGGGCCAATCCGACAACCCTCACCGGATTGGAGGGCGCCTCAGGCATCACGCTCTCAGAGGATGCTGCTTCGTTGTTCGTCGCATTGGCCGGGTCCAACGCAGTGAGCAGGATCGACCTGGCGACCCTCTCCGAGGCCGAGCGTTTCGCCCTTCCCACCGACGTGTGCCCAGGATCGGTGGCTGTGACCGCCGGCTACGTTGCGGTCGGCCACTCTTGCAACCAGTACGCTGGAACCGGCCTGTACGGCGGCGTCGGAGTGCTCGATCCCACCACCGGCGCCTGGAACCCACTCGAGGCGCCCGGCCCGTTCTACAAGCCGTACGTGACGGCCGCGGCCGGATCAAACGGTTTGTTCGTGACGGGTGATCTGGGCCTCAGCCCCACCACCCTCTACACCATCGGCATCTACGACGGTATTGGGGACACCATCAGCAGCCGAAGCAACACCGGGAGCAATCTGCGCGACCTAGCCATCAGCCCGGACGGGGGGCTGGTTGTCCAGGCATCGGGCTATCCCTACCAGCACGACGTATTCGGCGTCTTCGCACTCAATCCGGTACTTGCCTACGAGACCACAAACTATCCGAATGCGGCGGCATGGTCGGGCGACGGATTCACCGTCGCGACCGGAACCGACTCGGCGTATGACGACGACGTGCGGATCCATCACCGTGATAGCCCGACGCCATTCGCGACTTTTGAGCTAGGCGCTCGCCTCGCTCCCCGGGGGCTGGCGATCACCGCAGATGGTTCGACCGCCTTTGCCGTCAGCGAGACCGGTGGCAGCTTCGCCCTCCACGTGCTCCCGACCGGCCCGGTCGCCTCGACTCTCACTCTGACAACCAGCCAAACGGCTGAGGTCGGCACTTCAACGGAGTTCACCGGAGTGTTGAGTTTTACCGATGGAAGCGACTCCGCCGGGCAGACCGTGACACTCACCCGCAGTTATGCCGACGTGGTGCAGGCACTGCCGTCGGTGACAACTGGAGCGGGCGGCGCCTTCTCATTCAGCGACGTCCCCCAAGTGGCCACCACCATCACCTACACGGCGGCGTATGCCGGCGACGCCTCCCACGGGGCCAGCAACATCTCGACCGACCTCCAGGTGACGAAGCGGGCGACGGATCTCACGATCGAAGTTGCCACCGCCACCGGCAAGAAGAACCGGAACAAGGTGGTCGTCTCGGCTCAGCTGGGCGACACCTATACCAATCGGATCGTGACCATCACCGCCAGCGACAGTCGGGGCACAAGAGTGATCGCGTCCGGAGCCGTGGATGGCGGCGGAATTCTGGACGTGACCTATCGAGTCCGTCGCACGACCACGTTCACCGTTGAATTCGCCGGAGATGCCTGGTACCTGCCGGCGTCGGCGTCGACCACCTACGTGAAATAGCGTTCGCTAGTTGACTTCGAACCTCGTGCCGATCGCGGTCGGCGGGTCACTGCGCAGGATGGCTCTCAAGAACGGATAGCGGTCGAGCCACTTCAACAGCGCCTTCCAGTTGACGATGACGAGGACCACGATCATGGCCGGGAACGGAATGCTGGGAAGCACCTGCGACAGACTCGGGTACTCGGGAACCAGATTGATGGCGTAGGCCTGCAGGGCGCCGAACAAGAGCACGCCGATGGCGGCCCGCAGTGGATGCCACCCTCCGAAGATGACGATGGCAAGCACAATCCATCCGAGATTCCGGGTCGGCCGGTCCGACCACCCGAGAATGACATCGAGACTGAACGCGGCCCCGCCGATCCCGATCAGGGCCCCGCCCAGGGCGGTGTAGAAATACCGCAGCCGGTTGACCGGGACGCCGCGGGCATGGGCCGCCTCCGGCCGTTCTCCGATACCCTGCAACTCGAGGCCTCTCCGGGTCCGGTACATGAACAGGTACGTGGCGATGACCGTGATGTAGGCCAGATACACCATGAGGTTGTGGTCGAACAGAACCGGCCCGAAGAAGGGGATGGAACTCAATCCGGGAATGTCCCACGCCGGCACTCCCACCGGCGGGCGTCCAACGTATGACTGCCCCAGGAACCGGCTCAACTCGGTGCAGAGGGCAAAGAGTACGAATCCCACTGCCACCTGATTCAGGCTCAGCTTGATGCTTCCAAAGGCAACCACCAGCGCAACGATCATTCCAGCCACCGCGGCCGCCGGGAAACCCAGCCATACGTTGTCGGTCTCGAATGCGACGACGAACCCTGCCAGCGCCGACAGCATCATGCTTCCATCAACCGAGAGGTTGATGACTCCGGCCTTCTCGCTGATGGTCTCGCCCATGGTGGCGAACATGAGGGCGGAGGCTCCCGCCACGATGGAGGCGATGGTGGCAGTGTCGAACATGTCGACGAGGGCATTGATCATCCGCTGCCCGCCTTTGCCTCGGATGCCGACATTTCCTTGAGCGCCCGGTAGCCGGCCCATCCCAGCCCGAACATGGCCGACAGCACCAGCACCCCCTGGAGGACCCCACCCAGGCTCGGATTGACGTCCAGCCGCAGCTGCAAGCTCGAGCTGCCCACGGCGATCATGGCAAAGAAGAACGAGATGGGGATGACCAGGAACGGCCGAAATCGCGCCAGGAGCACCACCAGGATCGCCAGGAACCCGTAGTTGCCGGAGATGGCGGGGATGAGTCTCTGATGGAACCCCAATGCCTGGGAGGTGCCGGCCACGCCGGCGAGGGCGCCACAAATCATGAAGGCTCCCAGCAGGTACCGGTTAGTGGGGATCCCGAGCAGAAACGAGCTCGGACGGTTGCGGCCGACTGCTTTCAATTTGAGCCCGTACAGCGTGCCTTTGAACAGCAGCCAGACGCCCACCAACGCCAGCAGCGCGATGCCCACCGCCAGCGGCGAGAGCTTGATGGCGCCGAGCGCAGGCAGATAGGAGTCCTCGGGGAAAGGATCGGTACCGCTGGTCGACGCCACTCCCGAGCGCGCCCAGGGACCGATGATCAGATACGTCGTGAGCGACAGCGCAACGAAGTCGAGGCCGAGCCCGCCAAAGATCTCATTCACACCGCCGGCGGTTCGTAGCACTCCAACCAGGAGCCCCCACAGCAGGCCGCCGACCGCTCCCGCCAGGATGACCAGAAAGACCAGAATCGGTCGCGAGACGGAAATCTCGCGGGCAATCCAGGCCGATGCGATGGCACCCATGATGATCTGCCCCTCGATGCCGATGTTCCACATTCCGGCGTTGAAGGTCACTATCAGGCCGGCCGACGCCAGGGCGATCGGCACCCATACCATGAAGGTGTCCCCGACTTTGCGAGCCGCGCCTTCCTCGAGGGGGGGCCACCCGATCGAACCCTCGACGATGATCTTCAACGGGTCCCAGGGATTGGTTCCGGCCAGCAGCAGGAGACCGACCACCGAGGCGACCACCACCGCGGCCGGAAGGAGAACCGAGTTGACGCGGCTCACGACGCCACTCCTTCGGTCCCGGAACGACGGCCGCCGATCAGCAAGCCGATCTCGTCCACGTTGGTGGCGGACGCGTCCAGCTCGCCGATTACCCGGCCCGAGAAGAACACCAGGATGCGGTCGCTGTAGCGGAGCAGCTCGTCGAGGTCGGCCGACGCGAACAGAATCGACGTTCCCTGCTCACGCCTCGCCAGGAGCTGCTCCCACACCCAGTCGGCCGATTCGATATCCAGTCCCCGGGTCGGGTGCTCCATCAGCAGGACCGTCAGCTCGGCCGGCAGCATCGCCAGCAAAACCCGCTGCTGATTCCCGCCCGACAGCGACTCGGCAGTCGATGCTTCGGTGCCCTTGATGGTGTAATGCTCAACCTGCTCCACCGCCCGCTTGCGGGCAGCCCCCCAGTCGACGAAGAAACTCCTGTCCTCCCCCGCCAGCACGAAGTGCTCGGTAATCGTGAGCCCCTCGATGAGTCCCTCTTCCAAGCGGCCGGCCGGGAGGTATTTCACGTCCGCCGCCAGATAGTCCCGGTAGTGCTTTCCGGTCATGTCCTGGCCGCCAACGGCCACCCTGCCTTCCTTGGGGGCTCGCATCCCGCAGCAAATCCGCAGGAACGTGTCCTGGCCGCTCCCCTCCATACCGGCGATTCCGATGACCTCGCCTGCCTGAACTTCGAGCGAGATGGGCTCCTCGCTGAGCAGCCCGGTGGCGGTGCGAATGGAATCGAGGGCGAGGTGCGAGGACCCGAGGGACACCTGATCCCGGTCGCGGATCTCGATCGCCTGACCGAACATCATCTCGACCAATTGCTCGGGCGGGACCGGCAACTCGGCCTCACCGACCACCTTGCCGCGAGTCATCACCGTCACTCGCTCGCACAGGTCGGCGACCTCCTCCAGCTTGTGCGACACGAAGATCACGCTCATGCCCTCTTTGGCCAGGGCCTTGAGGGTTACGAAAAGCTTGGCACGCTGGTCGGCGGAGATGCCGGTGGTCGGCTCGTCGAGAATCAGTACCCGGGCACCGAGCCACAACAGACGGAGGATCTCCAGCTGCTGGCGCTCACCCACCGTCAGCAGACGAGCCGGCGTTTCCGGGTCGAGATTGAACCCGTACCGTTCGCTCAGCTCATTCAACTCCCTGGTGGCCGCGGCCCGGTCGAGCCGGCGCTCACCCGGACTTCCCAGGACGAAATTGTCGATGACGCTGAACGGCAGGAAGACGAGCGGATCCTGGTGCAGCATGCCGATCCCGGCCGCGATGGCATCGACCGGGGAGGCCAGCTTGATGGTCTTGCCATCGAGGATGATCTCGCCCGAATCGGCGGAATGGAAACCCGACAGGACTTTCATGAGCGTCGATTTGCCTGCCCCGTTCTCACCGAGGAGGCCGTGGAGAGTGCCGGTCTCCACGGTGATGGAAATGCCGTCGTTGGCGCGGACCGGACCGAAGTGCTTGTGGATGTCCCGCAGCTCGAGGCTCATGGCTCCGCAGGCTAGAGAAACCGAGTGACCCGTGTCGAGTTCGGACAATGCGAAAGGGGAGGGCCGATGCCCTCCCCTTTCAGTTCGCCAAGAGGCGGTCTACCCGAAGACGTTGACCGAGCAGACCCCGGTTATGCCCTCAACGCACTGCTCCGAGTACCAGACCTGGAAGTCGGTGGCCACCTCACCATCTCCCAGCCACTGGGTGCCGTCCTGCCAGTTGAGCGGGCCTTGGAACAGCTCGATCGAGCCATCTGCCAGCCCGGCAATGAAGGTGTCCAAGAAGGCGGCATTCTCTGCCGACAAACCAGGACCCCGGGCGTACCCGACCACACTCGTGTCCGGGTTATTGATATCGGACCAGTCCGGCTCAGACCATTTCCAGTCGGCCGTGAAGTTTCCGTCAATCACCGATTGCGCCGCGGCCAGATAGGCCGGGCCCCAGTTGAAGTACGGAACACCCAGGCAAATGTCCGGTGCTTCGTCACAGGCACCGACGAAGTCGTATGGGACCCCCCACAGGTTCTCGCCGGCTTCGGCCCGCTGACCGCTGCGAATCAGGGCGACGTTGTTGTCAATACCCGACAGGGTTACGTCGGCGCCGCCGTCGATGAAGTCGTTGACCACCTGGGTCGGGTCAAGCGTCACACCGGGGATGTTGAACCAGAACCCGATGTACGTGACGTTGAAGGCCAGGTCTGCCGGGTCTTCGCCCCGGAAGTTCTCCCAGCAGTAGCGGGCACCGAGGTAGGCCGAGTTGACCAGGCGACGGGTCTCGTCGTTGGTCAGCGGACCGAGGTAGGCGAGCTCACCGGTCTGGGTGGTTAGCCCGGCTGCGCAGCCTCCGATCATTTTCCCAAACGTCATCTTGCCCCACGTGTTCTTCAGATTGGTCAGGTTGGCCTGATAGTCCTTCCCCTCGGCCCACGCACTGTCTCCCGAGGCCCAGATCATGGGCACCTCTGGAATCAGCTCGGCGGCCTCGAAAGCACCGTCGCGCATGTCGTCTGAGTTGAAGATGATCAGGTCGGCCCCGAGATCGACCATGTCCTGGGCAGTTCCCGGGAGTGACAAGCCCGGAGTGTCGGTCGTATTGGCGAATTCGAGAACGATCAGGTCATCTTCGGTGAGGCCGAGTTGATCGATGACATACTCCGCCCCCTCGAAATGCGCCTGGCTATAGCCGCGATCGTTCTTCGGGCCAACCAGCACGAGTCCCAATTTGAAGTCATCAACCATGACTCCACCGCCGTCGCCATCGTCCACGGTGGTCGTGGTGTCGTCCCCTCCCCCGCCGGCTGTGGTGGTGGTCGCCGTCGTCTCTCCGGTGTCGTCATCTCCACAGGCGGCGGCTACCAACGCGAAGGCCAGCAGCACGCCCAGCAGCTTGATAAGTCGTTTCGAAAACATGGTTTTGGCTCCTCCTCAGGTGACCATTGGGCTGGACTCTACGTCATCCGGACGGTTGGGTATGCAACCTGTTGGGTCGCGGGCGAAGCCCATCCATGGTTTCCCAACAGCTTCGTCTGCTCAAACAGCTTCCTCGATGGCCTGCTCGATGACCTCGAAGCCCTCGTCTGCTTCTTCCTCGGTCAGACTAAGGGGTGGCGCGATCCGCAGCACGTTGGCGTGCAAACCGCCCTTGCCGATGAGCAGGCCGTTGTCTTTGGCCCTCTCCATGATCCGGGTCGTGATCTCCGGATCCGGGTCCTTGGTCCCCGGCTTGACCAGCTCAACTCCGATCTGGAGGCCCTTGCCGCGGACTTCGCCGACAATCGAGCCGTCTTCGTCGGCCAGATGGTCGAGCCGGGACTTCAGGTGGTTGCCCACTTTGAGCGAGTTGGTCTGCAGGTCGTGCTCGATGACGTAGTTGATGTTGGCGAGGGCGCCGGCCGTTGCCAGCGGATTGCCGCCAAAGGTGGAGATCGAATTGGCGTTGATGCTGTCCATGATGTCGGCGCGGGCCACGACCCCCCCCATGGCCAGGCCGTTCCCGACCCCTTTGGCGAACGTGATGACGTCGGGCGTCATGTCATGTGCCTGGTAGCCCCAGAAATTCTCTCCGGTCCGTCCCCAGCCCGTCTGCACCTCGTCGGAGATATACAAGATGCCGTATTCGTCGAGCACCTCCTTGAATGCACCGAAGAAGCCATCGGGCGGAAGGGTGAATCCACCAACCCCCTGAATCGGCTCGGCGATCATGGCGGCGACGTCGCCGGAGGTGGCAACGTCGATCATGTCACGCAAATCGGCCACGCAGGCGGCGACGAACTCGTCGTCCGGCAAGTGACCGAACGGGCTGCGGTACTTGTAGCCGCCGTGGATGTAAGTAACCGAGAGCGGACTGAGTGCGGTCGGGGACCATGATCGGTTGCCGGTTAGTGACACCGCCGCGAACGACCGCCCGTGATAGCTATTGCGTAGGGCCAGTATTTGGTTCGACTGCCGGCTGGTGGTGGTCAGCATCATGGCGGCGTCGTTGGCCTCGGTACCGGAGTTGGTGAAGAACACCTTGGCGTTCGGGATGCCAGAGAGCCCGGCGATCTTCTCGGCCAGTTCGATCTGGGCTTCGATCAGGTAAAGCGTCGAGCTGTGCATGATGAGGGCGGCCTGCTCCTGCACCGCCTCGACGACCTCGGGCAGGTTGTACCCGGTCATGGTGGTGAGGATTCCCCCGAAGAAGTCGAGGTATTCCTTGCCCTCGGCGTCCCACACCCGGCGGCCCTCGCCCCGCACCAGCGCGATCGGCTCCGCGTAATAGAGCGCCAGCCACGATGGCAGCACCTCCCGATGACGAGCCAATAGGTCCTGGTGTGTCGCCATGATTCCTCCAGTGGTTATCTACCCGAAAGCTAGCCGAGCCCCGGGTGGTGGTGAAGCCGTCGACGTCGGGGCCCGGACCCCCCCTACCCCCGCCTCAGTACCGGACTAGGTACGCTTCATCGCGGCGGCGCGGGCGGCCTGCACCTCGGTGACGAAGGTGTCGACGCTGGTCCCGGCAATCGTTTTTCCGATCAGCTCGAGCGGCAGATCTTCGAGTTTCTTGAAGCGGACACACGATCTCCCGACGTCGAGCTTCTTGCCGGTGGCCCGGTAGGCGTCCAGAAACGCATCGCGCGTCTCGTCTTGCGCGTAGACCGCCGTCAGGTATACCGCCATGTGGTTCTTCTGGCTGGCCAGCGCCGCGTACATGAGGGGTTTGCCGTTATAGGTGTCGGGGTAAGTCTCGAGCGGCACCTCGTAGCTGATCATCCCCCAGTTCATGGTCTCCTCATACCCGGCCGGCAGGTTGGCGAGAATCTCGGCACGAACCGCCTCAATATCTGCCCGCCGCTCGGGGCTCAGCGAGGCGAGGTACTCCTCGACCGTTCCGGCTTCAGACCGCACGGCTAGGGGTGTCCTGTTTTGCGATAGGTGCGAGGCTTCCCGATCCAGCACCGAGCGTGTGCCCTGGGTCCCCGCCCTTGAGGGCGGGGTGGCTCCGCCGGAGGCGGAGACGGGGTGGGGGGCAACCCTGGCCGGTTGCTAGGCAGTTGCTGCGCAACTGCATACCGGATGGAGTTACGAAGTAACTCCTTAGCCGGGCGATGCCCGGCCCTCCCCATCCTTCCTCGGAGCTCCGCTCCTCGGCCACCTTCCCCCCACGGGGAAGGAGCTCGGAACCTCTTCGCCGCTGAGAACTGTCGCACACCAAACCCGACACAACAGGTCAGGGAGCTACCAGCGGGCCGTAAGCATCCGGACGACGGTCCCGATAGAAGGCCCAGGTCTTGCGGACCTCATCGACCATGTCGAGGTCGAGGTCGCGTATCACCAGCTCCTCGTCGGTATCCGAGGCAGCGCCATCGACGATCTGGCCGCGGGGATCGACGAAGTACGAGGATCCGTAGTAGTCGTTGTCACCGAACGGCTCCTTGCCGACCCGGTTGATGGCCCCGATGAAGTACTCGTTGGCGACGGCGGCTGCCGGCTGCTCGAGGTTCCACAGGTACATCGAGAGGCCGCGGCTGGTGGCAGAAGGGTTGAAGACGATCTTGGCCCCGGCCAGGCCGAGGGCTCGCCAACCCTCGGGAAAGTGGCGGTCGTAGCAGATGTACACGCCGATGCGGCCGACGGCAGTGTCGAAGATGGGATAGCCGGTGTTGCCGGGACGGAAGTAGAACTTCTCCCAGAACCCGTTCACGTGGGGGATGTGGGTCTTGCGGTATTTGCCGAGGTAGGTGCCATCGGCATCCACCACCGCGGCTGTGTTGTAGAAGAAGCCGTCGTCCTCTTTCTCGAAGATCGGCGCCACGATGACCATGCCGGTCTCTTTGGCGAGGTCCATCATGATCTTGGTGGTGGGACCGTCCGGAATCGGCTCGGCGTAGTCGAAGTGCTCGTTCTCCTGCACCGAGCAGAAGTACGGGCTGTAGAACAGCTCCTGGAAGCATATGACCTGGGCGCCCTCCGATGCTGCCTGCCGGGCGTAGTCGATGTTCTTCTTCAGCATCGAGTCCTTATCGCCGGTCCACTCGGTCTGGACGATGGCAGCTCGTACCACATTCGCCATATCTGCTCCTTTTCGGCCGTGTTCGAAAACTAGCGAAGAACCAACAGAATTGCGCGAGCCCTGGGGTGCACACCCGCCGATGCCAGATGGGCTGCCAGCCACCAGCTCCCAGCTACCAGCTGCCGGCGCGTCGGCTGGAAGCGCTCAGAACAGATTGCCGGGCGTTTACCCTCTGACTATGACCCTTCGCGATACGGCACTGCCAGTTGATCGGACTCTGAGACAGATTCTCGTGGGTTTCCGGTACGTCGGGGCCGTGTGGATCCTCGCCCTCGCGTGGGCATGGGCCATCATTACCGGGCTTTCGGGTCGCAAAACGATTCGGAGCTGGCCGTTCTTGATTTCAGACCTGGCGGTCGGGTCCTGGACCGCCATCGCCCCAGCCCTCATCGAGCAAGACGGAGGCGGCACGTTCTCGGGCGGGTACCCCTTCTCCACCGTCCTCGTGTGGGCATACGCGTTTGGAATCCCGGGTGGAGTGGCCTCCGGGACGATCGTCTCGTCAATCGCGCTATCACAGGCACAGAACCCACCAACAACCAACCTCACCAATGCGCTCATCTATGTGGCCGGTGGAGGCGTAGCCGGCTGGGCCTTCAACATGTTGCGCCGTACCGAGCATCGCCGCCTGGAGGTCGAAGAGCTGCTGGCCAACGAACGAGCCGAACGGATCCGCTCGGAAGAGCGGGCCGAGGTGGCCGCCCACCTCCACGACTCTGTTCTCCAGACGCTGGCGTTGATCCAGAAACGATCAGCGGAGCCAGATGAGGTCGGGTCCCTCGCCCGTAGCCAGGAGCGGGAGCTCCGCAACTGGCTCTATGGGGCGGCGCTCCTCAACGCCGCCTCTCTGGCGGGGGCGCTCGAAGAGGTCTGCAGCGACGTCGAGGAGCGTCTCCGCATCGGCGTGGAGCTCGTCACGGTTGGTGACTGCCCACTCGACGATCACGTCCTAGCGTTGGTGGCAGCGACTCGGGAGGCTGTCACCAACGCGGGTAAGTTCTCCGGGGCTGACAAGGTTTCGGTATATGCCGAGCTGCGGGGGCCGGACATCCACGTTTTCGTCCGTGACCGTGGAGTCGGATTCGACCCCGAGGCGGTCGACGAGGACCGCCAGGGTGTGCGAGAGTCGATCGTCGGAAGAATGCAGCGCCATGGCGGCGACGCCATCATTCGCAGTTCGTCCGATACCGGAACTGAGATCGAGTTGAGAGTCACGAGGGAGGCGTCGTGAGCGAGCCGAAAATCAAGGTGTTCCTGGTGGACGACCACGACATGTTCCGAGCCGGGGTGCGCAGCGAGATCGGCGACGCCGTCGACATTGTCGGCGATGCCGATGATGTCGAGGGGGCCATTGAGCTGATCTCAGAACGCGAACCCGAGGTGGTGCTGTTGGACGTGCACATGGCCGGCGGGGGCGGCCGCGCCGTACTCGAGGCGGTTCACGGAGAACACCCCGACGTCAAGTTCCTGGCGCTGTCGGTCTCGGATGCTCCCGAGGATGTGGTTGATATTGTGCACGCCGGGGCCCGCGGATATGTGACCAAGTCGATCCAGCGCGACGATCTGGTAGACGCCATCCGCCGGGTGGCGGGCGGTGATGCGGTGTTCTCACCCAAGCTGGCCGGATTTGTCCTCGATGCGTTCTCGTCGCTCGAGCCGGCCGACGTCGACGCCGAGCTGGCCAGCCTGACGACCCGCGAGCAGGAGGTGCTCCGCCACATCGCTCGCGGTTACACCTACAAAGAGGTGGCCGAACAGCTGTTCATTTCAACCAAGACAGTCGAGTCGCATGTCTCCTCAGTGCTTCGCAAGCTCCAGCTGACCAACCGACACGAGCTCGCCCGCTGGGCAGCGGATCGCAAGCTGATTTAGGCAGCTTCGCCGCCGTCGCCAGTCGCCAGTGAGCGATGCCAGCAGCGGCGCGGTTGCATCATCGCCGGGGTGGAAGTAGGCCCGCCCCAGTGGCACCACCAGCATGGTGAACCGGAGGGCGACAATCGCCAGCTGAAGTCGATCGCCTGATTGAGCCCACCACCGTGTTCGATGCGTTCGCTCCGCTCGAGCCGGCCGATGTCAACGAGGAACCGGGGCGCGAACTGATCTAGGCGAACCAGTACCCGGCGTAAACGACCAGCCAGAACACAGCCCACGACCCGATCAGCACCCGCTCCGACAGCCACCGGCGGAAAAACCAGCCAACGTAGGCGGCCACTAGGACGCTGATTACGAACCGGACCAGGCGACCGGGGATGGTGAGGAGTACCAGTTCAACGAGGCTCAGCCCGAGGTCGCCCGAGGCGGCCGCAAACAGCTTGTACGGCTGGCCCCGCCACGGCCCCAACAGCAACGCGCGGTTTCCCTCCGCCGCCACATCGCTACCTACCGCCTCCACCATGGTGGCATCGACCCCCGGCAGCAGCTCCATCGCCGCCAACGCCGAGTCCGGGTGCCAGGCCCCCCACCCGTACATGACGATCCCGCCGGCGACGGCGCCCGCGGTCGCCGACAGCGCCAGGCGAAGGGACCGGCGGAGTCCGATTCGGATAGCCATGAGCGTCAGGAACACGTCCGGAATGACAAAGAAGAGGATCGCCTCAGCGAACCCCCAGCCAAACGCGAACCGCTCGTGGGTCTCGACGGGTACCCGAGTCATCCTGCGGCCACCTTGTCTCGGCCGTCAAGCAAAGCGGTTCGAATCCGATCGGTGAATTCGGGGATGGTCTCCCCCGGACGGACGAACAGCGGCCGACCCACCCGAGCGGTACAGGCCGCGATACGCGGGATGCGAGCACCTTTCGGCATGGCCTCGCCACACCCATCCAACCAGACCGGTATCACCGGCACCTCGGGGTTACGAAGTGCCAGGCGGCTCACGCCGGTTCTGAGTTGGCCGAGTACGCCCGGTTGCCCGCGGCTACCTTCGGGATAGACAATGAGGATGTCTTCGCCGGCGAGGGCCTGCATGGCGCCACCCAACGGGTCGCCACCCTGCCCGCGACTGCGGTCGACGGGAAGGATCCCCACGATCCTGGTACTGAACCAGGCCAGGAGACGACTGCGGAGGAAATAGTCGGCAGCCGCCATCGGGTGGACGCTGTCGATCCGGGCGGTGGGAAAGGCAGCGAGCAGCGCCGCCGTGTCGACATGGCTGTTGTGGTTGGCCACCACAATGGCCGGTCCATTGCGATCGAGCCGGGCCGCCCCCACCACTTTCAGCTGCAGAATTCGTCCGGCGACCGGGCGGAGCATGAATCGATGAATAAAGCGGCGGAGCAACCGGTACATGGCTACCCCGCAAACACCCGGAAGAAGTGAAAGAAGAGCGGAGCGGTGAATATGAGGCTGTCGATTCGATCGAGCACCCCTCCGTGGCCGGGCAGCATCGATCCCGTGTCTTTGACCCCGGCATCGCGCTTGAGCGCCGACATCGTGATGTCGCCGACGAACCCGGCAATGCCGATTCCCAGCCCGATGCCCAGACCGGCCAGCAGGCTGAAAGGCGTGAGGAGGGGTGCCATGGCCGCCGCGATGAGGGCCGTCGTGCCCACACCACCCACCAGCCCGCCGAGGGTCTTGGCGGGACTCACCAGTGGAGCGACCGGGCGACGTCCAATCGCCTTGCCCCACAGGAACTGGGCGACGTCGTTGGCCTGGGTGAGGACGACGAGGAACACGAGCAAACCGGCCGCTCCCGCCGGAGCAGCCTCTGCCTCGGGCAACACCAGCAGATAGGCGGCATGTCCGAGTGCGAACACCGTGAGAAAGATCCCGAGCAACACCGTGCCGGTGGCTGCGGCAAAACGGTCAGTGCGGCCTCGCATGGCCAGCGTGGCCGGGACGGCCAGGGTGGCGACCAGGGGGACCAACATCACGTACTCGAGGGCTCCCACAGCCACGAGCACGTATTGGGCAGCGATGGCCGGATAGGCCACCAGCCAGGCAGTCCGGTTCTCGGCGTCCTCCATGCGCAGGAATTCGTACACGGCGATCACGCTGACGAGCGCGAAGAACGCAACCGAAACGGCGGGATGCATGAGCAGGGCGATCGTGAAGACAACGGCCATCGCCCACCAGGAGCGAATCCGGAGGGTGACCTCCGTGAGGTCGAGGGCTGGTCGCAGTCGCCGCATTGAGAAATCAATGGCTGTGGCTGCCGTCAAAACCGCATAGATCCCACCGAGGGCAAACTGAAGGTTGACCGCCATGGAGCTCATGACGTCGCCTCGTGGGTGGCCCGGTTCCAAATGGTCGCCGCGCCCAGTGTGGCCATTATGGTCAGGAGAGGGGTGGTGAGTGAGTCGAGGCCGACGGCGATCGTGATGGCCAGGATCGCAAAGGCGAGGGCTCGATCGGACTTGCCGAGCGGGCCATGGTTGTGACGCTCTCCGCTTTCGGCAGCTGCCAGTGCGGTGATCTCTCCGATGAGGCCGAGCACTACGACGGTCACTATCAGCCATGCCCGATTGGGCACCAGCAAGGCAAAGGGCAGGTAGGCAAGAGCATCGGATACCACGTCGCCCACCTCGTTGAGGATGTCCCCCCTCCTGGTGACCAATGAGTACTCCCGGGCCAGCATGCCGTCCATGGCATTGAGGGCCATCCGCACGAGATAGAACACAGGAATCGCCCACAACCACGTGAGGCGATCAGCGCAGATGGCAACCACCCCGCCGGCGGCCGCGCTGAGTCCGATGGCGGCCATGGTGAGGTGGTTGGGCTTGACCCCGGCTTCATGCAGACGTTCAACGACCGGTCGAAGTCGAGCCTGAAATCGGGGCTTGATGCGGTAGAGCGTGGCCGTCATATGCCCCCCATGCCGAACAGCAACAAGGCCGCGATCATCAACACGACCATCAAAACCGCGATTGCAAGCACCGCCAGTCCCACGGTCGCAGCCAGGCGCCCGGCCCGGATGAGCAAGGGGGCCGCCGGGCCCTTGCCGGCTTCATGGGTGGACTTGCTGTTGTCTGCTGTACGTCGGCTAGCTGGTTGACGTCTCTGCATGATCGCGATCTCCTATCCGAATTGGAGGCAGTCGGTGCAGGTGGCGATCCAGGCTCCGAGCGCAACAACGAGAATCGCAATGGTCGCTGCCACGGCCGCTCCCACGATGAGGGCCCTTTTGATCCACTTGTTCATGTCCTTCTCCGTTCGTCGTGTGTCTTCTTCACGAACCCAGAATCGGACAAAAGCCAGTCACTATCTATGGGGAAGCACCCTGAAACCACTCTCGGGGACCCCGAGAGGCGGGCAATGGAAAAACGGAGAGCGGTAGCTCTCCGTTTACCTGCAGGACGACCCGGCTGTTGGCCGGGGAGCACTAATTCAAGCGATTCCGATTGTTGCGATGCTGATGCCGGTGACTGGAGGGGCCCGCCTGGTGCATGCCCGGCAGCACAATCAGCAGGAAGGCGGCCAGGACTCCGTAGGCAATGAGGATCAGAGTGGTGCTCCCGATTTGGTGCGATTTGGACACGGGAATAGGCGAGAAGTTCTGGGACCGCATACAAGAGCAGGCCTCCAGCGAGGCCGCTCTTTGATAGCTCGCCTTTCGAGCGAGATCTGCTGTCCCAGCCGATCGAGTGGCCAGCTTCAATGCCGTGGCTACTCGCCGTTGGGCCCGTTTCCCCATTCGGGGGGAATGAGGTGTTTCTGTGGTTTCCCTCGGCATGGAGCCGGCGGCGGCGGCCCTTCGGGCAGCTTGGCAGTTGCTTCGCAACTGCTGCCCCCGAAGACGCGGAACAAGAACCCAAAGCCGAGGGGACTGCTTGGGGTTTCACTGGGCATGGCGGCGGTCCGCAGAGAACCTCGACCTCCGGCGGCAGCACTCGCATTCCTTGGCCCTGTAATACGCATCAGAATGCAACGCGGGCAAGAAATCGAAAAGCAATACAGAAGCGGGCCCCCAGCGAGGCCCGCTTCCTGATAGCTCGCCCATCGAGCGAGTTCTGCCTTATAGCTTATCCGTTCGCAACGAACATTGTGCCGACTCCGCTATTCACCACCCTCGACCGCCCTGGTCAGTTGCCTGCCGAGCTGGTAGCGATGGAGCCCAGCACCGCGGTCAGCGTGATCTGCCGTCCGTCTCGCAGGACCACGAGCTCGACGGCCGTGCCGGGTGCCTTGGACACCACTTCAGCTCGCAGCTCATCCGGATCGCGAACCGGATCACCGTCGATGGCGACGACGACATCCCCCGCCACCAGGCCGGCCTCGTCGGCGGCGGTATCAGGATCGACCGCCTCGATGAGGGCACCGGCGGCTCCGTCTGGAGCCCGGTTCACCTGCACACCGAGTCGCGCCAGCGCGGTCGGCTGGCCCGAAGTGATTTGATCGGCGATGATCTTGGCCACATCGATCGAGATGGCGAACCCGACTCCGGCATTGTCACCCGAGTTCGTGAAGATCACGTCGTTGATGCCGAGCACCCGACCGTTGATGTCGACCAGCGGACCGCCGGAATTGCCCGGGTTGATGGCCGCATCGGTCTGCACCATGCTGACCCCTCCCTGGGCATCCAGGATGCGATCGACGGCGCTGATGATTCCCGAGGTAACGGTCTGATCCAGCCTGAATGGGCTGCCGACTGCCACTGCCGTCTGCCCGATTGTCAGGTCGGCACCAGTGGCAAGAACCGCGATCGCCGGAACCTCTCCCGGTTGGATGCCGACGACGGCGACGTCGGTCTGTTCGTCGGCGCCCAATACGTCGCCGGTTGTGCTCGAACCGTCGGCAAACCGGACGGTCACGGTGGAGGCATTCTCGACTACGTGCGCCGCGGTCAAGATGTAGCCGGCGGAGTCGTAGATGACGCCGGAGCCGGTACCGACGCCGCCTATGTCGAGCTGGACGACTGCGGGAGAGACCGCGGCCGCGGCAGCAGCTATCGGTTCGACCGCAGCATCACTTCGCGGAACCGTGGCCACCGGGGGAGGGTCGGTGGTTCCGACCAGCGACGTGGTCGGGAGGGTGGTCTGAACGATGGGAAGGGGATCGGCGGCGTCGTCGGAAGCGGTGAACCGACCGAGCCCGAACGCGGTGGCGGCGATCACGGCGCCGAGCAGCAAGCCGAGCAGCACGCCCCGGCCGACACCGGCCCGGGCAGGCTCGGCCACGGGAGGAGGCGGCTCGTCGTCCAGGAACCAGGGAGCGGGCTGCTCTACATGGACGGGCGACTGATAGGACTCCGGCGGGGCGGGCTGGTAGACGGGCTCGGGTTGCGTCGCCGGGGGGATTTGCTCGCCGGGCAAAGGGTATTCGGTCGGGTCCGAGGGGTAGATGATGACGTCGTCGGGGCTTGGCTCGGGAATCGGCAGCGCAGTCTGGCTCGGCTCGACCGGCTCGGTATACGGCCAGCGCCCAGGCTCAGGTGTCGCCGGGTCTTCGGTTGTCATCGATTGCCTTCCTGTCCTGGTCTGCCACCAGGATGTTCGGATCAAGTAAGAGGTACGTATATAAGAACTAAGAACGGCCTGAGAACGTTCCCGGTTTATCTCGACGGCAATTCCACCTCCATCGCAGCTCCTTCCTCCGATTCGGCCACCCGCACCTCTCCGCCGTGCGAACGGGCAATGGCCCGGGCTACCGACAGCCCGAGCCCGGTCCCACCTTCGTTTCGCCCCCGGGATTCGTCGAGGCGGACAAACCGCTCGAACACCCGCTCGTGGTCGGCCGGGCGGATCCCGGGCCCGTCATCCGCCACCCGGGCCAGGACCCGGCCCCCGGCCTGGCGGCAGGAAAGCGTCACCCGAGTGTTGCCGTAGCGGGTGGCGTTGAGGCTGAGGTTCCAGAAGAGACGCTCGAGCGCGTCCGAATCGCCCCGCACCCGGGCGGGTTGGATTCCGGAGGCATCCACCACCATGTGAGGGGCGGTGAGGGCGGTCCGTTCCGCCACCCGCCCGAGCACCTGATCGAGGTCCACCTCCTGGTCGGTCAAGCCGAGGGCTCCCTCGTCGAGGCGGGCCAGGGTCAAGAGATCGCTCACCAGTGTCTCGATCCGCTCGTCCTCACGCTTCAGGCCCGCCACCAGCTGAGGCCAATCGTCGAACGCCGGGTCGTCCTGGGCGACCTCGATCATCGTCCGCATGGTCGCCAGTGGCGTCTTGAGCTCGTGGGAGGCGTCCGAGACGAATTGGCGCTGCCGAACCGACGAGGATTCCAGCCGATCGAGCATGCGATTGAGCGTGTCGGCCAGCCGCCGCACCTCGTCTTTTGACTCGGGTACCGGAAGCCGGCGCGAGAGAGCGGTGGCCGAGATGGTGTCGGCTTCCTCGCGCATGGCCTCAACCGGGTGCAGCGCCCATCCGGTGAGGAACCACACCGTGGCCCCGACCGCCGCCAGCGTGAAGGGAAACCCGATCCACAGGAGCGGCCGCAGCGCATTGACCGCCGCCTCGGCCGGCGACAGGCTGGAGGCCACCAACACGACGCCCGGGCCACCGGTCGAGACGAAGCCGCGGGCGATGACCGCATACGGACTCTCGTCCTCGATGAATTGAGACTGTTGCTCAATGGCGTCGAACACGGCCTCGGGGACCTCAATCCGCTGGGTGGTGCCGGCATCAAGGGCAACCTGGGCGATCGGCGGCACGCCTTCGAGCCCGGGGCTGGCCGCGATCACCGAGCCGCCCTCCACCACTTGAATCAGCTGGTTGGCCGACAACGTCACTACGTCGGTCCCTACTGCGCCCGCCTCGGCGAGGGCGGCCACATCGAGGGCGCGGGTCTCGGTGGACGAAACAATCGAGTCCTTGAGGCGGCTCTCCGTACGATCGGCGAGAACGAACAGACCGAGCAGCAACACCGCGCCGACCACGACCACAGACACGAAGGTCGTCCGCGACCGGACGCCGGCCGCCGACCAGACCCGGCGCAGCTTGCGCTCAGTCACTTTCAGCCATCAGCCGATACCCGGCACCGCGCACCGTTTCGAGGTGCTTGCGGTCGAACGGAATGTCGATCTTCTTGCGCAAGTAGCGGATGTAGACCTCGACGATGTTGACATCACCCTCATATGCCCAATCCCAGCACGACTCGAGTATCTCGGTCTTCGATATGACGTCGCCGGGACGGCGCATGAACAGCTCCATGATCGACATCTCGGTTGGAGTGAGCGATACCAGCTCCCCATCGACCTCGAAGGTCCGCTTGGCCGGGTCGAGCCTCAACTCCCCGACCGTGAGTACCGCCGGGCGAGCCCCTACCCCACGGCGGATGAGCGCACGCAAGTGGGCGACCAGTACTACGAACGAGAAGGGTTTGGTCAAGTAGTCGTCGGCACCGGTGTCGAGCGCTTCGGCTTCGTCGTATTCGCCCTCCTTGGCGGTCAGCATCAGGATGGGCACCCAATTCGACCGTGCCCGTAACTCCGCACACACCTGATATCCGTTGAGCTTGGGGAGCATGATGTCGAGTACCACCGCCTCATAGGAGTTGGTGGTCGCCATGTGCAGCCCGAGCTGACCGTCGCCGGCCACGTCGACCGTGAAGCCCTCTCGCTCCAAACCGCGCTTGACGTAGGCAGCGAGCTCGACTTCGTCTTCAACAATCAGGATGCGCACGCGTTCTGCTCCGTCTCGTGAGCCGGTCCCCTCCATGCTGGCATCCCGGGGCGGGAGACGGAATCACGGCAGGGTGGTGCTCAACAGTTCTACCCGTCCCGAACCACCTTCGACGACCTCCTCGAGGATGACCCCGATGCCGGGTGCGAAGTATTTGTCCTCGAGTTCCCCCGGCTCGAGCAGGTTCCACTCCCGAATCACGAGCACGCCGGTGTAGGTCCTCTCTCCTATCGTTACCGTGGCGTTGGTCTCGATGATCTCGCCGACATCCTCGGCTTCATCGGGGTAGAACTCCTGGCGATACGGCGCATTCATGTGGGCGGCCGGGTTCGCATACATGATGATTCCCGGAAGCGCTCCGTCGATCCCGGTCTCCCACGAGCCGGCCGTGCTGGTGACCTCGCCGTCCTCGTATTCCTTGGAGTCCTCCCCCATGTACCAGACGTTTCCCTCCGAGTCTTGGGCATACCAGTCGAAGGTGTCCTCGATGAGCTCCCCGTCGAGGGTCACCGTGTCCCGCACCACCACCGTGGTGATGCCATCCACCACCCGGGTGTCGCTGGTGACGATGACCTCGATGCGCTCAACCTCGCCGTCCTCCACCCCTTCGTAGGACCAGGTGGCGCCGGGCGTGAAGGGGAAGTACTCGTTGGTGATCCCATCTACGAACGTAGCGCCGGCGTAGTCGTTGAGGATGGGAGCAACCGTCGACTCGGTGCTGCTATCGCCACACGATACGGCCACGAGGGCCAAGCCGGCGCTGAGAGTGATGAGGAATCGCTTCATGGTGAGTCTCCTAGCCCGAGGGACCGGTTACGTCGCGACGGTGAAAGAGCCAGAAGGCCAGGCCACCGAGGACGGCAGCGAAGAACAGTTGCACGAGAAAGGCATGAACATCACCCGGGTACTGAGCCGTACCGATCGCGCTGGCCAAATTGAACCCGGCCAGCGGCTCACCGTCTCGGCCGAACAGCCAGGCGGCCGTATTCCACCCCAGGTCGTATTCGACCACCGAGCTGAACCAACGCATGCCCGTCACCCCGTCGAACAGCTTGATGAGTCGCCCGATAGAGAACAGCTCGAAAAAGAAGTATCCAATCGAGAGAGCGCTGGCCGCCAGCGTGCCGCCTGCGAACCGGCTGAACAGGATGCTGAGCAGGGCTGCCAGCGCGATGTACGGCACCCCGGCGAACCACACGCGGCCGATGTCTCGGATGATGAGACCGTAGGCCGAGGCGTCCAGCTCACCATGGCCTACGTCCGATGCCAGCGCCGTCGTAACCAGTGAGGTAGTGATGATGACGGCCAACATCACCAGCCAGGTGACGGCGATGGCAGCCGCCACCAGCGCCAGCTTGACGGACAGGAATCGCCACCGGCCGGGCCCCTTCATGAGGGCGGTTCGCAGGGTGCCCCATCCGTATTCGCTGCCCACCACCATCACAGTCAGGAAGGCCAGGAACGGGATGCTGAGCAAACCGGTCCACCGCGTCGCCTTGGCGGCTGCGCCCGGCATCGTGAAGCCATCCTTCAGCTTTGCGAGCCGGCCTTCGATAGCTGCCAGCTCTTGGCGGCACTTGCGGTCGGTGCCGGGAAGGTCGATGTCGTCCAAGGTGTAGGGAGCAGGAACCTCGGTGATGGGAACGCCGGCCAGGAACTCCGTGCAGTTGAGGTCGACTTCCTGGTTGCCGATCACCGGCGCGCTGGGCAAGAAGATGACCTCATCGCTTACGTCCCGGCCCCGGTTGAACTCGTAGTCGCCATAGGGGATAACCACCATCACGGCCGAGAAGGCCACCAGCAGCGCCAGCAGGACCCAGATGACCCGGCGACCTCGCAGCTTGAACCATTCCCATTTGGCCAGCGTCACCCAACTCATGGCCGGTCCCCCTCCGTGACTTCGAGGAAGAACTGCTCGAGCGACGTGGAGGTGGCACGGAGCTCGGTCGGATAGACACCGGCCCGCGCCAGGGCTTCGCTGATATCTGCCACCCGCTCCGTCGGTGCGTCGACCAGCAGGCCTCCGTCGGTGGCCAGCACGGAGCTCACCCAGTCAAGAGCGGCCAGAAGGCGATGGGCGGCGACGTTGTCCGTGGTCGATAGTTGAATGCGGTCGCGCCGGCCGATGAGCTCGGATACGGCACCTTCGGCAATCACGCTGCCCTTGCTGAGGATGGCTACGCGTTCACACACCTGCTCCACCTCGTTGAGCAGGTGGCTGGCCAGCACGATCGTCCGGTCGCCATCGCCCAGGTCTTTGAGCAGCTGACGCACCTCGGCCATGCCGTTGGGGTCAAGCCCATTGGTCGGCTCATCCAACAACAGCAGCTCGGGGTCGCCCAGCAGGGCATAAGCGATACCCAGACGATGCTTCATCCCGAGCGAGTAGGTGTTGAAGCGGGCATTGGCCCGGGCCGAGAGCCCGACCAGCTCGAGCAGGTTGTCGATCTCCGCCGGCCCGCCCGTACCTGATATCCCCTGGAAGTAGCGGAGGTTGTCGCGACCCGACATGAAGGGGTAGAAGGCAGGCGTCTCCATGATCGCACCGATGCGGCGCACGGCGGCGTCGGTTGCTCCGTTGATCTCGGTGCCGAAGAGACGAATCGTTCCCGCCGTCGGCCGGATGAGGCCGAGCAGAGTTCCGATGATGGTGGTCTTGCCCGCGCCGTTCGGCCCGAGCAACCCGAACACGGTTCCCTTTGGAACCTCGAGCGAGAGGTCCTGGACGGCGCGGACCTCACCGTAATGCTTGGTCAACCCGGCGGTTTCCACCACATTGGCGGCCATACTTCATCTCCGTGGTGAGGCTCCGATTCAGTGTCTTCCCATCAAGCTGAAAGCAGGCTGAAAGAGCGAGATGGGCGTTTTGGGGAATTGCCGGGACCACCGACCCCCGGGCCAGCTACCAACGGAACACGCGACCGAACAGATCATTCAGTTCGGCTCGACGAGTGGGAGCCCCGGGGGCAAGAGCCTCCCCCGGCATGACAGCTCAATGCCGACAGACTCGCCGGTACGCCACGACGGACGCCGCGGTCAGCCGGGTCAGCAGGCGCCGGCGCCCGCAGCCACCGCCCAGGCCACTCCGTCGTAGAAGCAGAGCGCTCCCGACGTGTTCACATAGAGAGTCCCCAACACCGGAGTGCCCGGAGCAGTCGCACTCGGCGTCAACAGCAGGGCGTAGTCGATGGTGACCGTCTCGGCAGAACCGAGCGTCTTGTTTGTGAGCGTCTGGGTGTCACTGACTCCCACCGCGGAGCTCGTGAGTCCGTTGAGGAGCTGGAACTCCGCGTTGGACACTGACCCATCCGCGATCTTCGAGGCGTCGATGGCGGCTGCGGCCTTGATGGCGGCATTGTCGATGTTGGACACCGTGTTGAGATCCGCGTCCAGCAGCTTGTTGACCAGGGTCTGCGTGGCGTCCGTGCCCACCAGGGTTGTGCTCACGTCCGGGATCGTCAGCGTGCGGGTAGTAGCCGTCGCTATGCCCGACAGCTCGAGTTGCATCAGCTTCGTGTTGTCCGCATTGTCGGCGAAGAAGGTGGTGGAATCCTCGAGCGTCTTGTTCGTCAGGGTCTGTGTGTCGGTCAAGCCGACACTGCCAGCGGCTGTCGTCTCCTTCCAGACGGCCGCCGTGGCAGAAGCGTCGAGGAGCACGTAGGCCCGATCGTTCGTGACGTCGAACCAGCGGGATCCAACCGAATAGCCCGCCGCCGAATCGTCAGTCACCGTCGGGGCCACCGTCGCCGCCAAGCTGGCCTTCAGGTCCTGAACGTTGCTGAGACCAATTTGGGCTTTCGTCACCGAGTGCGGATTGGCACTACTCGCGACATGGGTGTCGATCTGGGCATGGGTGTTAGTCCCGGCCCCGCTGAGGTTCTGGTGAACAATATTGCCTTCGGCAACGTCGACGTCGATCTCGTTGTTTCCGGCGTCGAGGGTGACCGTGACCTTGCTGGACCCGGAATCCAGGGTGCGAAGCTCGAGGTCCGTCCCGTTCTTCTGCTTGAAGACCCCGACGCCTCCCACGCCGACGTTCGAGGCGGTATTGGCTTCGCCGCTCGCGGTGGTTTCTTTCCACACGGCGGCTGCAACGGCGGAATCGAGCAACACGTATGCCCGGTCGGCGGTCACATCGACCCAGACCGATCCGGCCGAGTAACCGGCGGCTACATCATCGGTAATGGTCGGCGCAACAGTTGCGTCGAGCTTCACCTTCAGGTTCTCAACGTCGGCGAGACCGATCTGGGTCTTTGTCACCGAGTGAGGATTGTCGGTACGCCCGCGATGGGTCGTGTTGGACGATACGTTCGTGTTGGCATCAACCCGCGCCTCTGTGTAATAGAGATTCGAGCCCTCAGCAACATCGTCGGTATCGAGCGCAATCGCGCCCTGCTTACCGGCCACACTGGTAACCGCGTCAGAATGGTCGGCCTTCTCCCACACCGTGCCGTTGAAGACGGCCCAGTCGCCCACCTGCCAATCGGTGATGCCGTCGAGGCTGGTCGCACCGACCGCCGACACCACGTAATAGTTGCCCTGGGTTCCGGTCCCGTCGGCGAGCGCGGGCGTGTTGGTGGTGGCGTTCCAGGTACCTACGTACACGAGGTTGGACAGTGAGAGCTGCGATGCCGGCACCTTCCCACCACCATCCAACGTCGCCAAGCCGCTATTTGCACCCTTCTGGGCCGTGATCCGCGCGTCGACGCGGGCATCGGTGAAGTAGAGGTTGGTGCCCTCGGGTAGATCGGTGGTGCTCGCGAGGGTCGTGAGCTTCCACACGGCCGCCGTCGCGGTGGAGTCGAGGAGCACGTACCCCCGGTCGGTCGTGGTGTCGACCCAGACCGATCCAATCGCATAGCCCCAGGCCGCTGATGGTGTTGGAGCCGGCGGCGATCGTCTTGTTGGTGAGCGTCTGGGTGTCGCTGACGCCTACCGCGGTACTCGTCAGTCCGTTCAGACGCTGGAACTCCGTGTTGGTTACCGTCCCATCGGCGATCTTCGTGGCATCGATGGCGGCGCCGGCCTTGATGTTGGTGTTACCGAGGTTCGTGATCGTGTTGTTGTCGGCGTTGATCGTCTTGTTGGTGAGCGTCTGGGCCACCGACTCCCCGACGAGGGTGCCGCTGAAGTCTGGGATATTCAGTATCCGGGTGCTACCCGTCGTTATGCCCGACAACTGGAATTGCAGCTTCTTGGTGTTGTCCACATTGTCCTGGAAGTAGGTGGTCGCGTCGGTCAGCGTCTTATTCGTCAGGGTTTGGGCATCGGTCGTGCCGACGACCGTTCCGGTCGGGGCTCCCAAGAGGTTGCCGATGACGATGTTGCCCTCAACGATGTCGAGATCGATCTCGTTGTTGCCGGTGTCATCGGCGATCGTGACCTTGCTGGACCCGGCATTCAGCTTCTTGAATTCGAGGTCCGCTCCGTTCTTCTGCTTGAACACGCCCACGCCGCCGACACCGACGTTGGAGGCCGTGTTGACCTCACCGGTATCCAGCGCCGTGGTTTCCTTCCACACCGCGGCCGAGGCGGTCGAGTCGAGGAGCACGTATTCCTTGTCGGTCGCGACGTCGAACCAGCGTGATCCGACCGCATAACCCGATCCGGAGTCATCAGTCGCCGCCGGGGCCACCGTCGCAACGAGGTTCACCCGTAGGTTTTCGACATCGCTGAGACCCACCTGGGCCTTCGTGACCGCATGCGGATTGTTGGACAGGCCTCCATGGAGAGAGTTGGCGGCCACATCACTGTTGGCAGACACCCGGGCGTCGGTGTAATACAGGTTGGCACCCTCCGGAATGTTCGATGTGCTCTTCGTTGCCAGGCGATTGTCGAACCGGGTATCGGTGTAGTAGAGGTTCGAGCCTTCAGTGATATCCGTGGTGGACTTCGTTCCCAGACGGGTATCGAATCGTGCGTCCGTGTAATAGAGGTTGGTGCCCTCGGGTAGATCGGTGGTGCTCGCGAGCGTCGTGAGCTTCCACACGGCCGCCGTCGCGGTGGAGTCGAGGAGCACGTACCCCCGGTCGGTCGTGGTGTCGACCCAGACCGATCCAATCGCATAGCCCGGTTCATCTTCAGGTTCGGGACATTGGTGAGACCGATCTGGGCTTTCGTCACCACATGCGGATTGGAGGTGTCCGCGCGATGGGTGGTGTTGGACGTGACCTCCGTGTTGGCAGCAACCCGCGTCTCGCTGTAATAGAGGTTCGACCCCTCCGGAACGTTCGTCGTGCTCAGATCCGTGACATCTGCGGACACGTGCGTATGACCCGAGGTCGCCAATCCGGCTTCTAGGGAGGTTTGATTGATCCACGTCGAAGTTGCCACGTCAAAGGCCAGAACTTCGTTGTCGACCACGGACGTCACCACAACATCGGAATGAGCAGTGATCGAACCGTCGGCGCTGACCTTCGCCGTATTGGCGACGACATCAGTGTTGCCACTCACCCGGGCATCGGTGTAATAGAGATTCGAGCCCTCGGGTACTTCTGATGTGGAGAGATCGGTGATGTCGGCGGCCACAAGCGTGACGGCGCCGGTCTTGCCCGCCACCGATGTCACCGGAGCGCCCGAAACGGTGGTTTCTTTCCACACCGCCGCGGTGGCGGTGGCATCTACCAGCACGTATTCGGTGTCCGCGACCACATCGAACCAGCGGGACCCGACCGCGTAACCCGATCCGGAGTCGTCAGTCGCCCCGGGGGCCACCGTCGCCACCAGGTTCACCCGCAGATTCTCGACATTGCCAAGGCCTACATCCGAAGCGCTCAGAATCGGCAACTGACTATGAGGCAGTCGGCCGGAGGCGTTTAGTGTCGCCAAGCCCTCGGCTACTCCCTTCTGGGCCAGGATGCGGGCGTCGACTTCGGTCGGGAAGTCGGTGACGTCGGCTGCCACGTGGGTATGGAGCGCGTCGGCTCTGCCGTCGACTTCGGCGGCGATCTTCTCCGAGGACCACAGCGTGCTCGGCGAGATAGCGCCATCGTTTATTGGTCGATGAAGCGAAGAATCACCGCGGTGGGAAGAGTTGGCGGCCACGCTCGCGTTCTCAGCCACGCGCGCGTCGGTGAAGTATCGGTTCAATCCCTCGGGGATGTCACTGGTCGTGAGCGCGTCCAGCCTTTCCTGCACGCGACTATTCGTGTAGTAGAGGTTCGTCCCCTCAGGAACATCGGTCGTCGTCAGCGCATCCAGCTCTGCCTGTAATGCCTCGATTTCAGCCGTCAAAGCGTCGATGTCGGCCTGATTGTCCTTGGGGTTGGTCTTTCCGTTGGCGGATGGAACACTCGCAGCATCATTCAAGGTGGAGGGTGCGCCTTGCTGGTCGGTGCCATCAGAGCACGCGGTCGCCACGAGGGTCAGACAGAGCAGGGACATTTGCGCAAAGCGTCTGGAAAGAATCATCGGCCCTCATCGGGTGGCGCCTGACGCGTCTTTAGCAGAATCTGGATCGGCTGCGGGCAAGTCGCCCGCCCAGCGCAAATGCGAATCTGTTTGCCAATAGCCGTTGGCGGAACCCACCTCGTCCTGCGAACGTCCCAATAGCATGATGAACAACAGGTTTTTTGCTGCCCTCGTTGCCCTGGCCATGGTTGCGGCCGCCTGCGGAACCACGGGCGATGCCGCCACCACGACGACTACCGGAGGCTCCACCGTGACCACCGTCGAGGACCCCGGACATCGGACCGAATCGTTCGAACCGGGGGACGTCGTCCGGGTTGATCTCCCACGCACCGAGTCGGCGGTGACCAACGCCGACATCGCAGCGGTCGTGGCCGCCGATACCGAGTTCGGACTCGATCTGTTCGAGATCGTGGCGGCGGACGAGAACGTCATGATCTCGCCGTACTCCATCGCCACCGCCCTCTCCATGCTCTACCCGGGAGCGCGAGGCATCACCGCCGAGGAGATCGCCAAGGTCCTTCATCTCACCGTCGACGACGCCACCCTCCACGCCGTCCGCAACCACATCGACACCGCCCTGGCTGCTACTCCCCCGCCAATGGGGGCGGAGGACACGCGGGAACCATTCACCATCCGCCCGGCAAACTCGGCCTGGGGGCAGGGTGGATATCCGTTCCTCGACGAGTACCTGGCGGTGCTAGCCACCGACTACGGGGCCGGCCTCCGCCTGCTCGACTACGCCGGTGACCCGGAGGGCTCCCGGGCAATCATCAACCAATGGGTCGAAGAGGCCACTGAGGACCGCATCAAAGACCTCATCCCCGAGGGTGCCATCACCGTCGACACCCGGCTGGCGCTCGTGAACGCTATCTGGTTCTACGCCAATTGGTTCGAGCAGTTCGATCCTGACCTCACCACTCCCGGCACCTTCACCCTGCTAGACGGTTCCGAAGTCGAGGTACCGCTCATGCATGCCAGCCAGCGCACCGGATACGCCGCCACCGACCTCTTCGAGGCAGTGCGGCTGCGCTACGCCGGAGATGCCGCCATGGTCGTGCTGCTCCCCAAGGACGGGTCACCGGCCGAGCTCGCCGCCCAGCTGACTCCCTCAGACTTGGACATCAACTGGGGTGACCGCGCCGTGGACCTCACCCTTCCCCCTTTCGAGTTCGAAGCGGAGATAGGGCTCAAATCTGCGCTCCAGCAGCTCGGCATGAAAGCCGCTTTCGAGCAACCATTCGGCGACGGGGCGGACCTGACCGGGATCACCGAGATCCGCGAGCTGTTCGTCTCCGACGCTTTCCACAAGACCTTCATTGCCCTAGATGAGGAAGGCACCGAGGCCGCCGCAGCTACCGCGATCATCGTCAGCCTGGAATCCGCTCCCCAGCCGGCCACCTTCACCGCCGACCGCCCGTTCCTGTTCTGGATCGAGCACTCGACCACTGGCGAAATGCTCTTCCTCGGCCAGGTCACTAACCCCGCCTAGCAGGAGCGATCGCAATAGCCGCTCACCCCGGAGGGGGGCAACCCTTTGGGTTGCCGGGAAGGCGAAGCCTTCCCAGAGTCCCGGCGCAGCCGGGGAAGGGGGCGCTGCCTTGCCGCAAGCGGACGCCCCCTCCGACCCTCCGGGCCACCTCCCCCTCCGGTGATCTATCGCGCCTTGTGCCCGACGGTTCTCGAGAAGGAGCTCGGTCCTTCTTCCTTCCCCTCGAGGGGAAGGTGTCCTCGGAGCAAAGCTCCGAGGACGGATGGGGGGAGACCGAAAGCCAGCCACGAGGACGGACTGGAGGTCCACCCTCACCCCCACCCCGTCTCCGCCTCCGGCGGAGCCACCCCGCCCTCAGGGCGGGGAAGGACGTCGCACCGGTCCAGGCGTCGCGCCCCTATCGCGCAACCCGAAACCTCCGGGGGAGGAATCAACCTCCGACCCTACGGGCCACCTCCCGGAGGGGCAACCCTTTGGGTTGCTAAGCAGTTGCTCCGCAACTGCCAAGGAAGGCGAAGCCTTCCCCGAGTCCCGGCACAGCCGGGGAGGGGTAATAGCCTCTCCCCCCGGAGGGGCAACCCTTTGGGTTGCCGGGAAGGCGAAGCCTTCCCGGAGTCCCGGCACAGCCGGGGAGGGGGGCGCTCCCTCGCCTCAAGCAGACGCCCCCTCCGACCCTACGGAGCACCTCCCCCTCCGGGGGAGGACGCAACCGGAGCCCTTTCCAGCTCGCTGCGATCCCACAGGGCGAACATGCCGAGGCCAATCACGACGAACCCGGCGGCGGTGAGGAACATGACGTCGTAGCTGAACCAGCGGATGGTCACCCCCAGCAGCGGACCTCCCACAAGGGTGCCAACATCGAACAGTCCCGTATAGACCGCCATCGCCGCGCCGCGTTCAGCCACCCGGGCTCGCGTGACCGTGAGCGCGTAGAGGATGGGAAAGGTGTAACCGTGGCCGGTGCCACACAGGATCCCGGCCAGTGCCACGCCGGTGCTGGTGGTGGCCCCGGCCAGTACCACCAGCCCGGCGGCCAGGAACAGCATGGCCGGGGTGAGCGCTCGCTTGGGCCCGACACGGTCGGGCACCCAACCGAACGTGAGCCGCAAGATGATGGCCGTCCCGGCGTAGAACGCGAAAAACAGGCCGACCGATCCGACGCCGGTCTCGTTGACGAAGGTCTTGAGGAACGTGAAGTAAGCGGTCAAGACAAACGAGAACACGAAGGTGATCCACCACAGCGGCAACAGATGAATGCCGGTGATCGACTCGAAGAACCCCCGGGCGGGCGGCTGCTCCGACAAGTGGGGGGCATCGTGCAGGGGCAGCGAGAACAGCAAGGACACGAGCGCGAACCCGGCGGCCACCAGGAAGAACACGTCGAAGTCCCAGCGATTGAGGATGACATCCCCGAGCAGGCCGGCCAGAGCGATCGGCAGCATGCCCGACACTCCGAACAGCGCCAGGCCCTGGGTGCGTTTGCGTTCGGGAACCCAGTCGGCGGCAAATGTAAATAGCACCGTGAAGAGGACCGCCTCCGAGAGCCCGTGGATGATGCGAATCGCGTAGACCCACCCGTCGATCTGCGACACGGTCAAATACAACAGAAGCCCTCCGAGGTTGAGGGCATTGCCCGCCAGGATGAGCGGCCGCCGCCCCCGGCGGTCCATGGCCCGGCCGACCCAGGGACGGACGATGATCGATGCCACCGCGGCGAACCCGACGATCAGCCCGATGATGACCTCCGTGGCGCCCAGGTCTTCCAGGAATCCCGGGAAATGGATGAACAGGGCGAACGCCATGCCGTGGCTGAAAGTAGCGAGGGACGCAAGGACGAACGGCCGGGTCAGGAGCTTCTCGGGCATTCAGCGATTCTCGCGCCTGTGAACCAACCGTAATCCGGACCAGGTCTCGTCGATGACCGCCACTTTCAGGTCGACCAGGCCGAGTGGGAGTACGACCGCGCGGACAACGTCCTCGGTCATATCGGTCGGGACCCTCGAGGCGCGTTTCGGCCAGCACACCCAAAGGCCGCCGGCGGGGAAAATCATCCGGGCGAGTGAGTCGATGCGGCGTTCGAGCTGGCGGCGCTGCTTGGTAAAGAAGACGACGGTATCGGCCCTGCCCCGGGCGGTGGTCCGGACCTCGACCCCTTCCGGCAGCGGTGAGACCAGCTGGTGGAAGTGTCCCGGGTCGCCGACGACGGCCAGCACAGATCCAGGCTTGACACCGAGCTTCTGCGGAAGAGAGGTTCCTGAGTAGCCGGCCGTCAAGGTTCGGCTTGCTCGAACTCGACCTCGAGTACCCTCCGCCGGCTGGCGGCGGTGACCGCCAACCGGTAGCCCGCCACTTCTACCGTCTCCCCGGCACGAGGGATCTTCCCGATGAGGCCGAGCACCAGCCCACCCACGGTGTTCCAATCACCTTCCGGCAGCTCGCTGCCGAGGGCGGCCTCGAGGTCGATGACCGGGGCCCGGGCGTCGACGCGCCATCTCCCTTCGGCGATCTGCTCGATGGGCTCGGACCGTTCCTCGCCTTCGTCCGCCACGTCGCCAGCGAGTTCTTCGACCACGTCTTCAATTGTGACGATCCCGGCAGTGCCGCCGTGCTCATCGACGGCTACGGCAACGTGGCGGCCCGATCGCTGCATCTCGCGCAGCAGCTCGATCACTCGCTTGCTCTCCGGCACCACAAGCATCTCGCGGGCGAGTCGACCAACCGGCTCATCCAGGCCCGCGGCGAGGTGGCGGGCCAGGTCTCGCAGGCGAACCACCCCGGTCATGTCGTCGGGATCGCCGTGATGCACCGGGATCCGGCGGTGACCGGACTCAATGGCGATATCGAGCGCCTGACGCGCGAGGGTGTCAGAGCTGACGGAGATGACATCGGTGCGCGGCACGAGGATTTCGTCCACCCGCTGATCTCCCACCCGGAAGGCTCGCTCCATCAGTTCGAGGTCGCTGTCGGCGATCTCCCCGCTCTGGGCCGCCTGAGCCGCCAGCAGACGTAGTTCGTCTTCGGTGACGCCTGCGGTTCCGGCGATCCCCTGTCCGGGGGCCTGGAGGTCTGCAAACCAGATGAGGAGGGACACAACCGGGCGGAGGGCGTTCTTGAGCAGGGTCACGAGAGATGCCGTCCGCTTTGCCACCCGGATCGGATGGCGCACTGCGTAGGTCTTGGGAATCGCTTCGGCATAAACGAACATCACCAGGGTCAGCAGGATGGAGGCGATGGTGACGCCCACGTTGCCGAACCAGCGTTCGGCCAGCAAGCCGGTGACCGTGGCGGCTCCGATCTGAACCAGCAGGACCGTCAGCAACACCGTGTTCATCACCCGCGGCAAATCGTCGATGAGACGGAGTAATCGGGGCGCCGACCTGTCACCCTCGCCCACCAGCACCTCAACGGCAGAGCGGCGCACCCGCAACAACGAGGCTTCAGCGGCGCCCAGATACATGGCCGTGCCGAGTAGCACGACGAGGAGGAGGATCAGTGGTGTGTCCTGAGCCACGATTAAACGATAGACCCGTGGCCGCACTCGTCGGACGCTTAGGTGACGCGTTCCTCCCACAGGTTGAAGGTCACTCCAAACGGGTCACGAAGGTAGCAGTCCTGACCCTTGCCTCGCCAGCGGAGAACCTCGCACCCCTTGGCGACCAGCTCGTCGCGAGCCGCTTCGAGATCGTCGACCAACAGCTCCATTACCGGACCGGAGATCTCATCATCCTCGATCACGAACAGCGTCAGCGGATCGGCGCCGATCTCGGTCACTTCGGGGTCGTCGGCCCGGATCGGGAATCCGAGCACCCGGGCGTAGAAGTCGACAGCCGCGGCCGTGCGAGTCGTGCGGACTGCCAGGTTGGGGCTCATTCGATACTCCATGCGCACCCCTCTGATCGAAGCCATTGTCCGACGTCGAGACACGGCGCCCACGCCCGCGTTTCATACGCCGGGCGGGAGGCTACCCGCCCCATCGCTTGGAGGAGGACGGGCCGCCCGTACACTCCGAGCCATGGGCAAACCCGAACACGAGGTGTACACCCACTCGCACAACGCCGTCGTGCTGGCGTCCTATGGCAGCCGGACGGCTGAGGAAGCGGCTGCCTTCCTGCTGCCACACCTCACACCGGGTATGCGGGTGCTCGATATCGGGTGTGGACCGGGCTCGATCACCGTCGGACTCGCCCGCTATGTGGCGTCGGCAGAGACGATCGGCATCGACCAGGCCCAGGAGGCACTCGGCGCGGCACGGGCCCGCGCCGAGGAGCTGAAGGTTGCCAACGTCCGTTTCGAACAGGCCGACGTGTACGACGTTCCGTTCCCCGACGCCAGCTTCGACGTGGTCTACGGCCATCAGATCCTCCAGCACCTCGCCGATCCGGTGGCCGCACTCACCGAAGCGCGCCGGGTTCTGCGACCGGGCGGGTATGTCGCCATGCGTGACGCCGACTACGGGACGATGACGCATCATCCCCACGAGCCGATGCTCGACCGCTGGCTCGAGGTGTATCACGAGATCGTCCGCGGCA
This sequence comes from uncultured Acidimicrobiaceae bacterium, assembly GCA_947259275.1. Lineage (GTDB taxonomy): Bacteria > Actinomycetota > Acidimicrobiia > Spongiisociales > SHLN01 > SHLN01. The sequence continues at coordinate 160,917 of CAMYMH010000003.1, forward strand.
ACGGAGGCGAGCCGGATGCCGGCCGCCGCCTGCCCGAGTGGGTGCGGGCAGCCGGGTTCGACCACATCCATCCCACTGCCTCCACCTGGCTGTACGCCACCCCCGAAGCCCGGCAAGCGTGGGCCGATCTGTGGGCGGGTCGCCGGCTCCGCGCCGGTGATGGCGAAAAGGTCCCCTACGGCCCGGACGGGACCGCAATCATCGACGCCTTTCAGCGCTGGGCGGCCCAACCGGACGGCTGGTTCGCCTTCATCCACGGCGAAGTGCTGGCGCGCAGGCCGTAGGGGTTCAGCCTGATGCCGGGACGCCGGCCACCCAGCTGGCTGCTTCGGCTTCGTCGAGAAAGAGGCGAACCGGCCTCTTGGGTCGGCTGAGCCTGAGAAACAGCGTCCCCAACGCCAGGCTGATGGGCGTTCCGACTATGACGGCAGTCGCCACCTCGTTGCTGTCATCGAGTGATGAGGCGATCGCGTCCCGGGCCTTCCGGTCGGCGAATTTGACTCCCGAAACGTCCACTACCACCCGGACCGGGGCACCCTCGCTGAGGTCGATTACCGCGTCGCGGATTGCGTCGGCATGTTCGACTCGGACCGTGATTCCGTCATCCAGCCGGTGCCACAGCAGCCCGGCGTCGTCCAGCCACATGACGCCTACCGGAGTGCGGATCGTCTTGCTCACGGCTTCCCCATACCCGCCCACTCTAGGCAGGAACTGGTTGCTAGGGACGTAGTCCTATGGATGCACCGGCTCGAAGCGGGCGGTGAAGTGACGCAGCCAGGGGGCTTGTTCGGTGATCCGATAGCCGGGGAGTGAATCGGCGCGGGCGGCGACGCTTCCGATCACCTCACCGACGTAGTCGACGTGGCTCTGGGTGTAGGTGCGGCGCGGGATGGCCAATCGCACCAGCTCCATCGGCGCCGGATCTTCAGAGCCGTCTTCGTTTGGCGAGCCGAACATGACCGACCCGATCTCGACCCCGCGCACACCGCCATCCCGATACAGCTCGACCACCAGTGATTGGGCCGGATACTCAGAGGGCGGGATATGCGGGAGCCGCGCCCTGGCATCGAGGTAGACGGCGTGTCCGCCGGGCGGTTGCACGATCGGCATGCCGGCCGCCAACGCCTTCTCGGCCAGGTAGGCGGTGGAGCGAATCCGGTAGCGGAGATACTCGTCCTCGAGCACCTCCTCGAGGCCGATGGCGATCGCTTCCATGTCGTAGCCGGCCAATCCGCCGTAGGTTGGAAAGCCCTCCGTGAGGATGAGGAGATTGCGGCAGCGGCCGGCCAGGTCGGCGTCGTTGACGGCCACGAACCCACCGATGTTGGCGAGACCGTCCTTCTTGGCCGAGAAGGTGCAGCCGTCGGCCAGGGAGAAAATCTCCCGGGCGATGGCCTTCGGGGTGTGGTCGGCGTAGCCCTCCTCCCGCATCTTGATGAACCAGGCGTTCTCGGCGAAACGGCAGGCATCGAGGATCATGGGAAGCTCGTTCCGATCACACACCTCGCGCACGGCTTGCAAGTTTGCCATCGAGACCGGCTGGCCACCGCCCGAATTGTTGGTGACGGTGACCATCACAAACGGTATGCGGTGCTGCCCGACGTCCTGAATGGTGGCTTCCAACGCCTCGATATCCATGTTCCCTTTGAACGGATGCAGATTGGACGGGTCGGTGCCTTCGGGGATTAGGAGATCGCGGGCCTCGGCACCCTGGTACTCGACGTTGGCACGGGTGGTGTCGAAATGAGTGTTGTTGGGGACGACGTCGCCCGCGCTCACCGCCACCGAAAATAGGATGCGCTCGGCCGCCCTCCCCTGGTGGGTGGGGATGATCTCAGCCAGGCCGGTGAGATCCTGGACCGCCTCCTGGAGCCGATAGAAGGAGCGGCTGCCCGCATAAGACTCGTCTCCGACCATCATCCCCGCCCATTGCCGGGCCGACATCGCGCCGGTCCCGGAGTCGGTCAGCATGTCGATAATGACCTCGTCGGCGTGGAGCCCGAACACGTTGTAGCCAACTCGCTGGAGGGCGGCCTCCCGCGCATCGGCATCCGGGAAGTCGATGGCCTGGGTCGAGTGGATCTTGAACGGCTCGATGATGGTGCGATAGGGCATGCACCGAGGCTACGCCGGTGGATACCCCTCCCGCGAAAGGGAGCGGAGCGGGAGGGGCTTGGGGAGGGATGAGCGCGCGTTCGCGCTCTTTCTTAGTTCCCCTCGAGGGGTTCTGTCGCGGTTTGTGTGCGACACATCCCGGGCGCGTCCTCTGAGTCTTCTTGCTCCTTCCCCTGAGGGGAAGGAGCAACGGGAACCCTTCGGGTTCCCATGGGGTTGGGGAACCCTTCGGGTTGCCTGCAACTCCATCAGGTGTGCAGTTGCGCAGCAACTGCTTAGCAACCCGCACTCACGCCTTGATCCGCGTTTGTGGGTATGGTTCCTGCGGTCCTGCCCTCGCCTAGCACCTTCTCGTCGTGAATTTGCCTGACGAAAAAGGTGGGCCACCGCTGCTTCCTTCCCCTCGAGGGGAAGGTGGCGCCGACCCGCAGGGTCGGTGACGGATGGGGGGAGGGCCGGGCTTCGCCCGGCTAAGGAGTTACTTCGTAACTCCATCAGGTTGCAGTTGCGCAGCAACTGCCCAGCAACCCGCCGGGTTGCCCCCCCCCGCCTCCTCCTTCGTCGGAGGCACCCCTCCCTCATGGAGGGGAAGATGATTTGCATAGTTATGCACACTTCCGTATACTCTCTCAACCATGAAGAGCGTCGGGATCATCGGAGCGTCCGGGTATGCCGGAGCAGAGCTCATGCGGCTGTGCTCTGCGCATCCCCAATTCGAGGTCGCGTTCGCGTCCGGCGACAGCCAGGCCGGGACCGCGGTCGGGGAACTCTACCCGAGCCTGGCGGCAGCTTATCCGGACTTGCTGCTCGAGCCGTGGGAGGCGATCCCGGCCGGCCTCGACATCGTCTTCATCGCCCTCCCCCACGGAGCCTCGCAGACCATCGTTCCCAAGCTCGACACCAACCACATCCTCGACCTCGGGGCCGACTTCCGCCTCGACGACCCCTCGCTCTACCCGACCTGGTACGGGCACGAACACACCGCCCCTGAGTTGCTCGACGGTTTTGCCTTCGGCCTGCCCGAGCTGTTCCGTTCCGACATCCTGGGCGCAAAGGCGGTCGCCGTTCCCGGGTGCTACGTCACTACTGCGGCGCTCACCCTGGCGCCGCTGCTTCAGGCCGGCCTGGTGGAACCAACCGGCATCGTGGTAGATGCGGCCAGCGGTGTTTCCGGGGCCGGCCGGGCCGTCAAACCCGGCACCGCGTTCTCGGCAGTCGACGAGAACTTCACCGCCTACGGGCTCCTCAACCACCGCCACACCCCCGAGATGGAGATGGCTCTCAGCCGGCATGCCGGACAAGACGTCGAGCTGTTGTTCACCCCCCACCTGGCGCCGATGAACCGGGGCATCCTCGCCACCTGCTACGCCCGGCCGACCGGCGACGAGACCACCGCTCAGCTCCTGGAGACGATGGCCCTGGCTTATGCCGAAGAGCCATTCATGGTCGTCTCTGACTCCGTTCCTGCCACCAAGGCAACGCTCGGCTCCAACTCGGTGCATCTCACCGCCCAACGAGACGAGCGCACCGGTTGGGTGGTCGCCATCGGCGCCCTCGACAACCTCGTGAAGGGGGCCGCCGGCCAGGCCGTCCAATGTGCCAATCTGGCGGTGGGTATCGATGAGACCAGCGGGCTCCCGCTGGCCGGGTTGTATCCGTGAGCGCTATCACCGCACCCATGGGCTTCGTAGCCGCCGGCATCCACGCCGGGCTCAAGGACTCCGGCGATCTCGACCTATCGCTGGTGGCCACCACCGACGCTCGGCCGGTCAGCGCGGCGGCCGTTTTCACTTCAAACAAGCTGGCCGCCGCCCCGGTGCAGGTCTCGCGGGCACATTTGGCTGCCACCGCCGGCCGGGCGGCCGCCATCATCGTCAACAGTGGAAACGCCAATGCCGCCAACGGTGTGGCCGGCTACAACCACGCCGAGCAGATGTGCGTTCTCACCGCGGCCGAGCTCGGCTGCCCGCCGGAAGAAGTCCTCGTCTGCTCGACCGGCCTCATCGGCATTCCCATGCCGTTCGAGACCGTCGAGGCAGGAATCCCCCAGGTGGTGGCGGCGCGCTCCAATCTGGGCGGAACCGAGGCGGCCGGCGGGATCATGACCACCGACTCGGTCCGCAAGGAAGTCATCCATCAGGGGTCGACCTTCAAAGTCGGCGCCATGGCCAAGGGGGCCGGCATGCTCCAGCCGAACATGGCGACCATGCTCGCCTTCCTGACAACCGATGCCGCCGTCGAGCCGACCGACCTGCACGTGATGCTGCGCCAGGCCGTCGACCGGTCGTTCAACCGACTCACCATCGACGGTGCCCAGTCGACCAACGACACGGTCATCGCCCTCGCCTCGGGTGAGACGGGCCCGGCCGACCCCACCGAGCTGCAGGACGCTCTCGACGCGGTTTGCCACGACCTGGCGATGCAAATGGCCGACGACGCCGAGGGCTCAACCAAGACGGTGATCATCCGGGTAGAGGGTGCCGCCGACGACCTGCAGGCCCTCCACGCCGCCCGTTGTGTGGCCAACAATCAGCTCGCCAAGTGCTCCTGGTACGGCAAGAACGCCTACTGGGGACGGGTGGCGGCCGAGGTCGGCGCCAGTGGAATCGACTTTGACCCCGACCGCTTCGTCATCTCCTACGGAGGCACCGTCACCGCCTCCGGTGGGGTGGCGGTTGACTTCGACGAGGCCAAGATGGCGGAGTACTTCGAGAACCGGCGGATCGCCATCACCGTCGACCTCGGCCTGGGCGAGGGCACCGGCGAAATCATCACCGTCGACCTCGGCCATGGGTACGTGGACGAGAACATGGGGAAGTCGTGATGGAAGCCAAGACCACCTCCGAAGTCCTGCTGCAGGCGCTCCCCTACATCCAGCGCTTCCGCGGCAAGGTGGTGGTGGTCAAGTACGGCGGGAACGCGATGACCGACCCGGTCCTGGCGGCACAGTTTGCCGAAGACGTGGTGCTGATGCATCAAGTCGGCATCAAGCCGGTCATCGTCCACGGCGGCGGACCACAGATCACCGAGCTGCTCGGCCGCCTCGGCAAGGAGACGCAGTTCAAGGACGGTCACCGCGTCACCGACGCCGAGTCGCTCGAGATAACCCGCATGGTCCTGGTCGGCAAGGTGAACCGCCAGATCGTCAGCCTCATCAACCGGCACGGTCCCCACGCCGTGGGCATCTCCGGCGAGGACGCCGGGCTGCTGCTGGCCGCCGAACGCCATCCCGAGCTGGGATTCGTCGGCGATGTCGAGGCCGTCAATCCCCACATCATCCAGCGGCTCCTGGCCGAGGACCTCATTCCCGTGGTCTCCACCATCGGTTCGGATGCGTCCGGCCAGGCCTACAACATCAACGCCGATGCGGTCGCCGGGGCGGTGGCGGCCACGCTGGAAGCCGAGAAGGTGGTGTACCTCACCGACGTGGAGGGGCTGCAGCAGGACGTCACGGACGAGTCGACGCTCATCAGCCGGACGACTGCCACCGAGCTGGATGCGCTGGTTGATGCCGGCGTGGTGGGCACCGGGATGATCCCGAAGGTTGCCGCCTGTCTGCACGCAGTGCGCCACGGCGTGTCGTCGGTGCACATGATCAACGGCACCATCCCCCACGTGCTGCTGGTCGAGCTGTTCACCGACGCCGGAATCGGAACCATGATCACTCTGGAGGAGACACCATGACCACCACGCCGGTGAACCTTGCCGGGCCGCTACTTGCCACGTACCCGCCGCAGCCGGTGACATTCGTTCGGGGGAAGGGAACCGAGCTGTGGGACGACGCCGGCAACCGGTATCTCGATTTCCTGTCCGGCCTGGCGGTCACGAGCCTCGGACACGCCCACCCCGAGGTGGCGAAGGCGATCTCGGAGCAGGCAACCCAGTTGCTGCACGTCTCCAATCTGTTCGGTACCGAGCCGGGCCTCGAGGTGGCCACCACCCTCGACCGCCTCGTCGGGGGCGGAGGCCAGGTGTTCTTCTGCAACTCGGGGGCAGAGGCCAACGAGGCCGCCATCAAGCTCGCCCGCAAGTGGGGGGGCCGCGACCGGTACGTGGTCCTTACCGCCGAGGGATCGTTCCACGGTCGCACCCTGGCGACGCTGCACGCCACCGGTCAGACCAACAAGCATGCCGGCTTCGAGCCGCTCCCCGACGGGTTTCGCCACGTCCCGTGGAACGACCTCGAAGCCCTCGAGGCCGCGATTACCGCCGACGTCGCCGCGGTGTTGTTGGAGTCGATTCAGGCCGAGGGCGGCGTGAGGCCGGCCGAGAATCAGTACCTCACGGGCGTCGAGTCGCTGTGCCGAGAGAAGGGAATCCTCTTCATGCTCGACGAAGTCCAAACCGGGTTGGCCAGAACCGGCGAATGGTTTGGCTTCCAGCACTACGGCGTCTCGCCGGATGTGGTGTGCATGGCCAAGGCACTCGGCAACGGGATGCCGATCGGAGCTACGTGGGCCAAGGCGGAGGCTGGCGCCGCCTTTCGGCCGGGCGACCATGCAACCACCTTCGGCGGCCAGCCGCTTGCCACTGCCGCCGCTCGGGCAGTCCTCGAGGTGATGGAACGAGATGAAGCTCCGCTCGCGGCCGCCGCCGCCGGGCGCCGTCTGAGGAACGGCCTCGAGGCCCTCCCCGGGATCGCATCTGTCCGCGGCCGCGGCCTCCTGCTGGCGGCCGAGCTGACCGAAGGATCCGGACCCGATGTCGCACGGGCGGCCCTCGACACCGGGCTGGTGGTCAACGGCGTGACCCCGACCGCGCTCCGGCTGACTCCCCCCCTGTTTGTGTCCGACGGCGAGATCGATGAAGCCGTCGAAATCCTGAAAGGAGTCCTCAGTTGAGACACCTGCTCGAGATCGACGACCTGACAATCGATGAGCTGAAGGATGTGCTGACCCGCTCGGCGGCAGCCAATCTGGAGCCGAGCCTGGCCGGCAAGGGTGCCGCCCTCGTGTTCGAGAAGCCATCGGCCCGCACCCGTAACTCGCTGGAGATGGCAGTTTTCCAACTGGGGGGCAATGGCGTCTACATCCAGGGTTCCGAGGTGGGCTTCGACGTCCGCGAGACCACCGAGGACATCGCTCGCACTCTGGCCGGCTACTACGACGTTGTCTGCGCCCGGGTGTTCAAGCACGAGACCCTCGAGCGGATGGCTGCCACCGATGCCGTCCCCATCGTCAACCTGCTCTCCGACCAGGCCCACCCGATGCAGGCTCTAGCCGACATCCTCACGCTCCAGCAGGAGTTTGGTGACATCGCCGGCAAGACCGTGGCCTACGTCGGCGACCCCAACAACGTGTGGCGATCGCTGTCCATCGCCGGTGGGATGCTCGGCGTCGATCTGCGCCTGGCGGCGCCGGCCGGCCACAAACCGTCCGACGACGACCTCGCCCGCATCACCGCCGCCGGCGGAGACCCCATCATCAGTGACAGCCCGGCCGCGGCAGTGAAGGGCGCGGACGCGGTCTACACCGACGTGTGGGTTTCCATGGGTGAGGAGGGTGACGCCGACGAGAAGAAGGCCGCCTTCTCCCAGTTCACCGTGACGAACCAAGTCATGGAGGCTGCCGATCCCGGCGCCATCTTCATGCACTGCCTGCCCGCCCACCGCGGCGAGGAGGTGGCGGGCGAGGTGGCAGATGGTCCGCAGAGCCGGATTTGGCCCCAGGCCGAGAACCGCATGCACACCGCCCGGGGGTTGCTTTCGTGGCTGAGCCAGCAGTAACCACCACCGGCCTCTCCAAGCCGCAGCGGCAGTACCGGATCGCCGAATACCTGCAGCGAAGCATGGTGACGAGTCAGAGCCAGATAGTGGACTTGCTAGCCGCCGACGGAATCGAGGCAACTCAGGCAACTGTGTCGCGAGATCTCGACGAGATGGGGGCAGTGAAGGGCCGGCTTCCGGGCGGCGAGGTCGCCTATGTGGTTCCGGCTCAACCTCATGACCAGGTCGCCCCCGCCGAACACCTTCGACGCGTGTGCCGGGAGTGGGTGGCCGGCATCGACTCGTCCGACAACATCGTCGTTGTCCGCACTCCCCCCGGGTCGGCCCACATGGTCGGTTCGGCTATCGACCGGGCCGGATGGCAAGACGTAATCGGGACCGTCGCCGGCGACGACACGGTAATGGTGGTGGCTGCCGAGGCGTCGTCCGGCGGAGAGGTGGCCGCTCACTTGCGGGCGATCGCCGGACTCTGAACCCGGCCGCCATCCGCACATGTGCGTAAGATCGCTCCATGCCTCTATACATGGATGTTCATGCCGGCCTGGGCGATGCGACGCCCGACGACGTTGCCGAGGCGCACCGGCACGATCTCGAGATCCAGGATCAATTCGGAGTGCGATTCCTCAGCTACTGGTTCTCAGATCCGCAGGGGAAGGCCTTCTGCCTGGTTGAAGCGCCCGACGTTGATTCAATGCGTGCCTGTCACAAGGCAGCCCACGGATTGATGCCCCACGAAGTCATCGAGGTCGGCGCTCCCACGCTGGAACAGTTCATGGGATACACCGACAAAGACGAGAACGATCGCGTGATCATCGACGGCAGCCCCGATAGTGCCCTCCGGGCGATCATGTTCACCGACATCGAAGGTTCGACCGCGGTGAGCACCAGTCGGGGCGACCAGGCGGCGATGGAGTTGGTGAGGCAGCACGACCAAATCGTGATGTCGGCCTTGACCGACAACGGCGGCCGTGTCATCAAACACACGGGCGACGGCATCTTCGCCAGTTTCACGTCGGCCCTCCGGGCGCTCGAGTCCTCGATGGCAATTCAACGGGCTACCTTCGCCACCCAGTCAGCGGGACCCGAATTGGCTGTGAAGATCGGCCTCACCGTCGGCGAGCCGGTCGAAGAGAGCGAAGACCTCTTCGGTGCCTCGGTCAACCTGGCCGCTCGCATCTGCGCCCACGCGGAGGGCGGGCAGACGCTCGCGTCCGGCACCGTCCGGGACCTGGCGATCGGCAAGGGAATCGACTTCCGCAGCATGGGAGAGATTGGCTTGAGAGGCTTCCCCGACCCGGTGCCCCTCTTCGAGGTGGCCTGGTCACAGCCGGTCGGCTGACTCAAACTCGAGCACCACCCATGCTCAGCCGTCACGCTCTGACAAAAGCGCCAGCGCGTCCCACAGCTCCTGTCGCTTCTCGGGATGCTCCTTGGTGCGGCTTGTCTTGTGGGTGGGGCGGGGCTGACGATCCATCCAGAAGAGCCCGGTCTGGCCGGCGGCCTCCTCACTGGCGGCCAGCCAAACGATGGTGTCGGCTCCCTCCGCAGGTGTACGAAGCAGCGGTTTGGTGATTTTGTGAAAGGTGGGCAGCGAGCTGACTACGCCGGGAGTGTCGGCCCACCCGGGGTGCATGGAACTGACGGTCACACCGGTGTTCTTCAACTGCTCGGCCCACATCTCGGTGAGGATCACTTGACCGCGTTTGGTTCGGGCGTAGGCGGCGGACCCTCGGTACTCCCCCTGATCGCTTTGGAGGTTGGAGATGGAGATCCGCTGGCCGTACATGCCACCCGATGCCACGTTGATGATGCGGGCCGGCGCCGAGTCGACCATTCGGGGAATGAGCAAGTTGGTGAGCAGGAAGTGCCCGAGCAGGTTGGTGGCGAGGGTGGACTCGATGCCCTCGGCTGTCACCGAGCGCTCGGTGAAGAGCGTGCCGGCGTTGTTGACCAGCACGTGAATGGCCTGCTCATCCGTGAGCAGCCGGCCTGCCAGCGCCCGGATCTCCGCCAAGAGACTGAGATCGGCAAGCTCGATACGAACCGTGTCGCTGCCGGTCTCCGCCGCGATCTCGCTTCGCACTCTCACGGTCTTCTCCGGGTTGCGGCCCACCAGGATGAGGTCGGCACCGAGGCGGGCAAGGTCGAGGGCGGCTGCCCGGCCAAGCCCGCTGGTCGCTCCGGTCAAGACCACGGTCCGACCTTCGAGCGACTCAGCGATCGGCTCCCAAGACTTCGCCCGGATCTTGTAGCCGATGTTGGTCCAGCCCGGCACAATCGCTGCATCGAGGGCTCTGTCCACGAGTGAGGCCATAGTCAGCTCTCCCTTCCCATTGTCTTGAAATCCTCACCGCCGACTCTTGTCCAGCTCATGTCGACTGTATCCAGGCGTCGACCTCTTCCCATCGGTCGTAGAGCCAGGCGACCCTTCCGGCGCGATCAGGCGGAATGTCCTCGATGGGAAAGCGCTGGAACCGCACCCGAACCGTGCTCCCGACCAGGCCGCCGGCGAGGATGTTACGCAGGTGGCTGAAGCCATCCAGACCAACGTGAGCGGCAATCACAACGTCGGAGGGCGGATGGGCGTCGAGCAACGCAAGCGGGCCCCCCGGCCGGGGGGGCAAGACCGCGGCCAGGCTCCTCGCCCGCGCCAGCACTTCGGGATCACCGTCCAGTCGAGCCAGGACGCGTTCCCGCCGCCCGGGCGTGAAACGAGTCCCCTCCGGATAGATGAGCACTCCCTCGTCGCTGGCAAGGTTCATGCCGAGTTCACCGACGGCGGCCACCTCGGCGGCCCCGCCCACCTTCCGGTCTACGAAGTAGTTGGGAAGGCGGCTGCCGGCGATGTCGAGCGCCGGGTCGGACAGAAGCTCCCGTTTCAGCACGTACCTGAGCTTGATGCCATGGGGCGAAGTAATGAGGGCACTCGGAAGCAGGTTGTCGATGATGCTGGCATGGCGCATGAACACCAGCAGCGGCCCCGGGGCGAGGGCCTCCGACCCTTCAACCTCAAACCGAAGGCCAAACATCGTTTGGATGGTCCGGAACAGTAGTCCAGCCCACCAGCGCTGGATGGCGTAGGTGCCCGACAAGAGGGAGCGCCGCCTCCGACCCCCGCCGGTGATGCACCAGACCACTCCGAGGGCGAAGATCCCGGCGCATTCAGCGGCGAGATACACCCAGCCGATGACGGTGAGACGGACGGCCACCAAGCGCCGGTGGCCCACTGCCAGCCGCAACAGGTCAAGCAACAGAGCCGCCAGAACGAGAAGTGGCAGCGTCGCAGTGGTGATGACGAAGGCGCCCGCCACGATGGTGACCGAGCGGAGGCGTCTGAGAACGGTTTCCTGTCGATTCACGACGTGGTTGGTACCAGATGGCAGCTCAGGCTGCCAACCAGGCGACGACGGGGGAGTTCTCCGAAGACTCGACTCCGCCGACTACTTCATCGGTGATGGCGAACCCTTCGAACCCCTCGGGATCGATGTGGAAGGGAACGACACCAGGCTCAGATCCGAGAATACCGGCGGATATAACCTTGCCGTCGACGATCGCCCATAGCTGGTAGGTGCGGTTTGGCGGCAGCGGCTTGAGCGTGTGGGCGGCGAGATAGCCGGTGCCGTCCGGCATCAGAACGATGATGGCGTTGGAGCCGCCCACCTGCGAACCGAGCATGACCCGTTGCGCCGCGGGGTTTTCGAGGGCCTGCGAGAGGGCGTTCTCGAGGACGGGGCGGGCGAGCTGTTCGCTCAGGGACTCGACGGTGGCTCGTTCGGCTGCCAGGTCATCGTTGATGTCGGCAACCCGGATCGATTGCACGATGGCGGTCCCGGCGATGAGAACGAAGGCGGCTGCGGCCGCCATGGGTCGGATCCACCGGCGGCGCAGTGGCACCACCGGGCTCGGCGTCGCAGGGGTTGTGCCCTTGTCGATCTCATCGGAGATCGTGTCCCAAATCGAAGACGGGGCGAACCCGGAGGTGGCCGGAAGCAGCGCGGCAACATCCAGGTGCTGCTCGAGTTCGGCACGGCAGTGAGGGCATTGGTCGATATGGGCATCGATCATGGCTGCCTCGTGGGGTTCGACTGCGTTCAGGGCGTAAGCCCCCAACAGTTCTTCAATCGCTTCGTGATCCACTTCGACTCGGTTCTCTTGTGCTGATCGCAGGCTCTCAGCCGACCGGAGCCAGCCCCGCTTTGGTCAGCAGGGCGTTGAGGCGCTGCAGTCCCGATCGGATCCGACTCTTGATTGTTCCTTCTGGCGTGTCGAGCAGCTTCGCCACCTCGCGGTAGGTGTTGCCGCCGAAGTAAGCAAGCTCGATGGCCTTGCGCTCTCCCTCGTCCAGTTCGCTCAGCGCGCCCCGAACGTGGTCGGCGAGGGCCATTTCCCAGACTTCTTCTTCGAGGCTCAACCCGGCTTCGACCGCAAGCTTGGCGTCACGCTCTTCTCGTATACGGCGCGCGGACTCTGAGCGGATGAGATCAACGCTGCGGCCGTGGGTATGGGAGAGGAGGAAGGACCGCAGCGAACCGCGGGTGTGGTCGAACTTCTCGGGGTTGTTCCACAGCCGCAGCATGACTTCCTGAACGATCTCTTCGGCGAGGCCGGTATCGCGTAGCAATCGCTTGGCGAGGCCGAACACCGGGCCACCGTGACGACGGTAGACCTCGGCCAGCGCGCCTTCATGGCGGTCGGCGACGAGTCGAACCAGGGATGCGTCGGTGCGTTGGCCGAGTGTGTTGTTCATTTCAAGCCCCCTTTGAGTTGCTTTAGCACTAAAAATGGTTGAGGAGAGAGAATATTTAGCACTAATTCTTCTGGAAGTCAAGAGAAGAATGGGAGAAGAGGTTGGTTTCCGGCGCGAGTGGGACGGCCCGAGTAATGCTCGCGACCGATCGGCCGTTCCCCGGGTGATTAAGTCCCGCAGCTCTGGTCCCTTCGCAGTACTCCCGCGCCGCCGGGCGGTGCAGGAACGCGGCGACGCCCAGACCGACCAGGGTGGCGAGGCCGCAGCGTGCCGCTAGCCGACTGCGGCAAGCACGAGGTCGACGGCACCGGGACCGTCCTTCGCCCAGCCGTCGGCGCCGAGGGCTTGCGCATGGGCGGCATCGACCACCGAGGAGCCTCCCACAAAGAGCGGCACATCGGGAGCCGACTTGTGGACCGCCTTCACCACCCGGCGGATGGCGCGGTCGGCGTTGAGGCGAGTCGAGCTGACGCAGACAGCCACCAGGCTGTCGATCCGAGCCACGATCTCAATTAGTGGGTCGACGGGAACATCGGCGCCGAGATCGATGACATCAAAGCCGGCGCCGCGCAGGAAGTCGGCCACCATGAGGGAAGGGATGACATGACGCTCTCCCGGCGGAGTTGTCACCACCACCGCGCCCTTGGTACGACCTTTGCGGGCGAAGCGGGGACCCATCCGGCCGACGAGGCGCAGCACCACGGACGTCGCCAGGTGTTCCTCGGCGATGGAGAGTTTGCCGGCATGCCACTTCTCCCCCACCGACACGAGGGCAGGCCCAATGAGGTCGGTGTAAACGTCGGCGGGAGCGCTGCCCGAGGAGAGGGCGCCTTCGAGCACTCCCCAGGCGCCGGCCTCGTCGCCCTCGAGCAAGCGAGCCTCCAACCGCTTGGTCCAGTCGGCCGATCGCTTCGGCCTCACCGAGCGGTCATGCCCCCGGCGCAATCCCTCGAGATCAGCCGGGTCGACCTCCCAGGTTCCCCCCACCTTCTCAGCCGGAAGCCGACCGAGCCTGACATACCGGTAGACCGTCATGTAGTGCACCCCGAGTTGATCGGCCGCCTCCTGGAGTGTCATCGTTGCCATTGCATCTACTTTAGCGCTCGCTCCACATTTATCACTAAAAGTGCCATCCGCAGCCGGAATGGGTCCGTAGACCCCTCGAAGTCTCAATCAGCAACGAAAGGAAACGAGACAATGCGCAAAGCAATCATCACTCTCGTCGCCCTCATGGTCATGGTGGTGCCGGGCACCGCCTTCGCCCAGGGCAGCGATGGAACCGTAACCGTGGTGCACGGAGTGCCCGGCCTGACCGTCGACATCTACGTGAACGACGCCCTCACCCTCGAGGACTTCGAGTACGGAACCGTGACGGACCCGCTGACCCTCCCCGCAGGCGACTACGACATCGACATTCGTGCTGCCGGTGCCGACCCGTCCAGCGACCCCGTGCTGACCGAGCTGGTCACGCTGCCGGCCGGCGCCAACGCTTCAATCGAGGCCAACCTCGACGGAGCGGGTGCTCCCAAGATCAGCGTGTGGGTGAACGACATCTCCACCATTGCCGCCGGCAACGGTCGGGTGACCGTCCGCCACACGGCAGCGGCTCCCAACGTCGACATCCTCGCCAACGATGGTGAGCTGTTCGCCAATGTCCCGAATGGCGCCGAGGGAGTGGCCGACGTGCCCGCCGCCGACTACAACGTCAAGGTGACCGCCGCCGGCGATCCTTCGACCGTCGTCCAAGAGGTTCCCGCCCTGACCATCCCCGAAGGCACCAACGTCATCGTGTACGCCATCGGTGATCTTGACGGCGGCACCTTCCAGCTCGCCGCCCAGAGCATTGCCGGTTTGCACGCGGCCCCGGGCGGAGTGGCCGCCGGAACGGGTGGCAACCTGGACATCGGTGTCCCCGCCTGGTTGATCGTCTCGCTTGCCCTCGCCGGCACCGCGATCGTCGCCGGCGGAGCAAAGGCTTCCCGCCAGCGCAGCTGACCCCCCAGCTGCGACCGAAGAGTAGGGGAGGGCTCCCACGGCCCTCCTCTACTCTCACCTCAACAGGCACGACCATGAAGTCCGCCATCACTCTCATCAGCTCCGGCCTGCTCGGCCTCGTCATCGCGCTGGGAGCCTGGATGCTGACCCGCCCACCGATCGAGGCCGGGGACGCGGCAGCCTTCGAAGCGGCGCTCACGGAATCCAGGAGGGGCCCCGTCCCCTCCGTCAATCCGCACTTCGTCGCCACCTCGCCGGCAGGGTCCCCGGCCCCCCCTGCCGAGGAGCCGCCGGCGCCGGTCCCGCGATTCACCGTTGGACAGAGCGAGCAAGTCCGCCGGGGGCGGCCGACGGCCATCCGGATCCCTGCGCTCGACCAGGCGGCGCCCATCATCGCCGCCGGGGTCGAGCCAAATGGCGACATGGAGGTGCCCGACAACGTGACTGATGTCGCCTGGTACAAGTACGGATCGGCGCCCGGTGGGCCCGGCTCAGCCGTGCTGGCCGCCCATGTCGATCTCGCCGGCCAGGGTCCCGGAGTCTTCTTCGAGCTGGGAGAGCTCGCCCCGGGAAGCGTCATCTACATTGACTTCGACGATGGCACCACCGAGGCGTATCGCGCCGCGGCGCGCGCTATCTATGAGAAGGAAGACCTTCCGACCGAGGCCATCTTCAGCCGGGAGGGATCGCCGGTCCTGACGCTCATCACCTGCGGTGGTGACTTCAACCGTTCGATCCGCCGTTATGAAAGCAACGTCGTGGTGTACGCAGTTCCGTGGGACGATGCGTCGCCCGAGTCCACGTGAAAGGAAGCTCGATGCCGAAGATCAGCAAGACCGTGCTCATCCCCCGTCCACCCGATGAGGTGTTCGACTACCTTGCCAATTTCGAGACCACCGCCGAGTGGGATCCGGGCATCGTGGATGCGACCAAGACGAGCGAGGGTCCGGTCGGCGTCGGCTCGACCTTCGACCTCGTATCGGATTTCCGGGGACGCAAGATCCCGGTTACCTACGAGATGACCCGGTACGAGCCCCACAGACGCTTCGTGATCGTCGGCCGCAACAAACAGTTCACCGGCACCGACGACATCCGGCTCACACCGGAAGGTGACGGCACCCGTGTCGATTACACGGCCGACTTCCGTATGCGAGGTCTCGCCAAGCTCTTCGAGCCCTTCATGGGCGGCATCTTCGAAAAACTCAGCGTCGAAGCAATGGAAGGCCTGCAGCGAACCCTGGCTTGAGCCAAGTCCCGAGTCCCAGGTTCCAAGTCCGCGTTCCCCTCCCCAAGTCCTGCCACTGAGCATCGCGGTCCCAAAGAGACTTGCTGTCACCCCTCCCACAAAGTTGATCTATCGCGCCTTGTGCCCGACGGTTCTCGACGAAGGAGCTCGATCCTTCTTCCTTCCTGCGTTCCTCTGGAGTTGGGCAACCCTTCGGGTTGCTTTGCAACTCCTAAGCCGGGCGAAGCCCGGCCGCCCTCAGGGCGGGGAAGGACGTCGCACCGGTGCAGATGTCGGCTTTATCGCGCAACCCGACAACGAAGTGGGAGGGGATGGGATGGGGGTGGGGTGAGAGCGCGTTCCTGTGTTCTGGCAACGTGGAGGACTCTTGGGACTTGGGACTCGCTAGATAATGTCCGGCACTCCCCCGGTAGCCACGACGATCGGCTCAACACCGAGACCTTCCAAGAGGCCGGCCGCCATCGAGGCACGGTTGCCGGTTCGACAGATGACCCAGACCGGCTCGTCGGGATTGGCGCGGCCGGCCAGACCGTCGCGCAGGTCCGGCAAATACCGATGCACCGAGCCCGCAACGTGACCGGCCGCCCACTCGAGCGGATCACGCACGTCGAGCACCTGCCCGTGCCAATCCCCCTGCAACTGCGCCTTGAGCTGGGCGGCGGTAACGGTTTCAAAGGCTGACACGGGGCGGCCGGACGTGCGCCACTCATCAATTCCCCGCATTACTCCGAGGACGTTCGTGAACCCAATTCGCGCCAGCTCGACGCCGGCGTCTGCCGCATCCTGATCGTCGTTGAGGACGAGCAGCAGTGGCAAGTTGAAATCGAACAGCCAACCGGCCCACGGCGCCAACGAGTCACCGGACTCGATGCCAATCGAGCCCGGGACATGCCCGGCGGCGAAGTCGAACCGGGAGCGGGCGTCCAGGACACCGGCGCGGGGCAACTGATCGGCGAATTCAGCCGCCGCCAGCTCAGGGATGTCGGAGCGCCCGACTGCAGTGGGGTTCGTTCGGTTGATCGGCGCCATGTGCGCGTAGTAGGCCGGGTACGGCGTGAGCCCGCCGAGCTGCGCTTCGACGAACGACTCCATGGTGGTGAGCTGATAAAGGGAGTTTTCCGACTTCTCTCGACCGATCGTCGAGGTCGCCGGGCCGGCTGCCGAAGTCGCACAGAACGACCCTTCGCCATGGGTTGGGAACACACCAACCTCGTCGGGAAGCCGAGCCAGCCGCTGCAGCGAGCCGTATTGAAGGCACGCAAGCTGCTCGGCGAACTCGTCACCCAGCAGGTCTGTGCGCCCAACGGCCCCGACCAACAAGCTGCCACCACTGAACACGGCCCGGGGCTCGTCGTCGATCAGCACGAGATACGACATGTGCTCCGGCGTATGGCCGGGAGTGTGAAGCGGCCGAATTGCCAACCCGGATTGTCCCGCCAGCTCTTCGTGATGAAAGGCAGGCACGAACGCGAAGCCGACCCCCGACGCGGCCGGGAGCACGAGGTCGGCTCCGGTGCGCCGGGCGAGGTCGCGCCCGCCAGACACATAATCGTTGTGGACGTGGGTTTCGAGCACGTGGGTGACGGTCGCACCGTCCACTCCGTCGAGAAACCGATCGATGTCCCGCTGCGGATCGACCACCACGACCGAGCCTGCATGACGCAGCAGATAGCTGGTGTCACCGAGGCTGGTGGTCCGAAGACAGTCAACCTGCATGAGTCCTCCAGACGACACTCGTCTCGACTCTATCCCCCGGAGGTGTCATCCAGGGCGACGACGGCTCCGTATTACCAATGTCACAAGGAGGGCACCTATGTCAACCCACCTCAATGCCAGCAAACCGGCTGGACGCCGGCGCAAACTGAGGACCTACGGAGAGGCTCGAGTGTGCAGCAAAGACGGCTGCTCGATCCGTCTGTCGAAGTACAACCGGAACACCGAGTGCCATGCACACGCTCCGCGGCGCTTCCCCCGGACCCGGGGAGTTCTCGGCGAGCAAGTCACGGGCTGACGCCGCACCCGCCGGCTCTCGTCGCAGCGCCCGGCCAAACGGCTACCCGCCTCGAACGAACTCCTTCAGGAGGTCGAGACCGACCGGACCCGCCTCGAGTACGTCGGCATGGAAACGCTTGAGGTCGAAGGCGGCCCCTTCCTGTTGTTTGCGTCCCTCACGCAGGTCGAGAATCACCCGCTCCCCGATCTTGTAGGTGGGTGCTTGGCCGGGCCAGCCGAGGTAGCGGGTCGCTTCGGAGCGGGCGTAATCGGGAAGCTGTCCTGCGTAATCGATCAACATCTCGACTGCGGTGTCGAACGACCATTCCTCTCCGGGATGAAACGGCTGGCCCTGCGGAATCGGTAGGCCGAGATGCATCCCGATATCGACCGCAACCCGGCAAGCCCGGAGCATCTCGGAAGCCAGCATGCCGAAGACGTACTCGGGCTTTTCGAAGAAACCGAGCTCGCGCATCAGCGTCTCGGAGTAGAGCGCCCAGCCCTCACCGCTGCCGCTGTACCAGATCCACAGTCGCTGCAAGCGACTGGTTCGCTCGGCCAGGCTCATCTGCACCCCGGTCTGGAGGTGATGGCCGGGAAAGCCCTCGTGATAGGCAGTGCTGACGTTGTCCCATACCGGGATGGTCTCGTTGTCGCCCACCGAGAACCACACGCCGCCCGGCCGAGTGAAATCCTCGCTGGGGCTGATGTAGTAGGCGCCGATGAAGCTGCCGGGCGGCGCCAGCTTGGTCTCGACTCGCTTGACGGGGTCTGGGACATCGAAATGCGACCCGTCCAACTCGTCGAGTGCGACGTCCTGGCTCTCCTGCATGATTCGCACGAAGTCTTCGCGCGAGGCTCGGCGTTCCGGATCGGTGTTGAGCGTTTCGACGACCTCCTGCCGGCTAGCGCCCGGCTGGATCTCGTCGGCCAGCGCTCTCATGTCGGCCCGGATCCGCTCGATCTCCGACCATCCCCACTCGTAGGTCTCCTCGAGATCGACCTCCATGCCGAGGAAGTAGCGAGAGGCGGCCGCATACCGGTCCCGCCCGACCCCATCTTGGTCGGGAGCTTCCGGAAGGTATGACTGCTGCAACCAATCGCCGATGTCACCGAAAGCAGCGGCGGCTGCCTCGGCCGCCGCTCGGGCGGCTTCGACTTCGACCTGGCCGGCGCCGTTCTCGACCATCGTCCCGACCAGCGCCCGCAGCGCCGAGTTCTGACCGGCATTCGTCTGGCATTGCTCGACGGCACCCAGCACTTGCCGGCGAGCCGCATACAGGCCGCGTTCCATCCCCACTTCCAGCGTTGCCCGTACGCCGGCCAGCGCCTCACCGGCACTGTTCAAGCGGGCAATAATCGCCGCCCGGCCGTCCGGCGACTCGGTGTCCATGACATCGAACACCTCGCGCACTTCATACAGCGGGCAGGCGAGGGTTCGCACCTCGCGGTACACGTCCTCGTGGGTGGCGCGGGAGATTTCGAGGTCGGTGAACATGCGGGCCACCCCGGTGGCTCGCTTTTCCCAAGGATCGGTGACATCGGGAAGGGCCTCGATCCGCCGGCGCAGATCCCGGATGTAGTCGACGCCGGCTTCGATGCCGTCGGGGCTGTAATCCGACCAGCGATGGTCGTGGCCCTCTATGCCGGCATAGGTGGCCTCGACCGGATCGAGCGCAGCCATATCGTCGACGGCGGTGTCGCTGAGTTCCCAGATGTCCATCGCCGACGATGTTAGGAGGCCTGAACTCGACTCAGATCCAACAGCCGGGTGAGGCTCGACGCTCCCAGTGAAATCAGCCGACCGGACCGGACGGCCAGCAACGTCCGGCGATGCGACGTGATTAGCTCACCGATGCTCCCACGATGTGAGGCCCGGGAAGGCAGCGGCGCCGCCCACCCCCGGCGTCGATTGGCTAGGTTCGGCCTATGCGTATGCAATCAGACCGGATGGTCAGCCTCGGGTACAACAAGTTCGTGAGATCCGACGACGTAACCGCAGTTGAGCCCCTCACCGAAGGCCGGGGACCGGGACGGAGGACACTCGTGTGGATGCGCGGTATCGACGACCCGATCGTCGCCTCGCGCTCGGTCGCCGCCATCGTCAACGACCTCACCAACCCCTCCCTGACGGACGACTGAGGACCGATCGGCAGGGCCGGCGCGCCGTCGCCGGACTGACGCGTGCTGGAGCTACGAAGTGTCACCCTCGAAGAGGAACAAGGGCTCAGGCTGTTCGGAGGCGCCCAGGCGAGCCGAGACGGTCCTGAGGACGTCCTGGTAGGGCTCCGAATCCATCCAATAGTGGAACCGCTCCTCGGATATCCACTTCGACACCACTGCATAATGCGCGCCGCGGCGGGACACCATCACCTGCGTGCAATCCGGGTTGTTGCGAAGCGCCGAGCCGACAAGGTCATCCCAGATCTCGAGAGCGTCGGACGGGGCATCCGGGATATCGAATACCACGATTCTCAAGAACGCCATAGCGCTACTCCTCTCGTCAGCTCACGGTGAACATAGCCGAACCCCTTCGCGCAAGACATTGCGGTGGGCGGTGGGCGGTTCACGGTCGGCGTGGAACCGAGTGTTCCCAGTCGGCGAGGATTGCCCGCAGGGCAGAGACGAAGGCGAGCGGCTGATCGATGATGAGGTGGTGATAGGCCTCGGGGATGGCTACCACCGGGGCGTTGCGACCCAGCAGCTTGTGCATGTAGTCGCTCACGTCGGGCGTGACGAGATCCGACAGCTCGCCCCGGAAGAGGGCTACCCGGGTCTGGACTTCCGCCAGGAACTCATGGATGGCCGCCGGCTTGAGCCGGGGGAAGATGTTCGGGTCAAACTTCCAGGTCCAGCCCCCCTCCACCTCGTGGAGCGAGTGGCGGGCGATGTAGTCCATGACGTAATCGGGCCCGGGCGGCTGGGTGGGGACCAGCCGGAAGTGCTCGAGGGCAATCTCGAGGTCGGTATACGTTTTTGGATTACGAAACGCTCGTCCGCGTACCGCCTCTTCCCGCTCGGGATCTGGTTCGTTCACCGGCGAGTCAACGATGATGGCGCCCCGCAGCCTCTCGCCGTGGAGGGCGGCGGTCACGATCGAGATGAAGCCACCCATCGAGTGGCCCACCAGCACCGGCGGGTCTTCGATCCCGGTGGCCCCGCACACAGCCATGATCTCCTCGGCCCAAAGTTCGAAGGCGTAGTGGGTACGTCGCCCGCTGTCGCCGTGACCGGACATGTCGATGGCAACCGGGTGGTAGCGCTCTATGAACATCGGCGCCAGGTGAGCCCACCAGTGGGCATGAGCGCTCCCCCCATGAACGAACACGATGCCGGGACGATCTCGCTCCCCCCATTCGAGGTAGTGGATGGACACGCCCTCCACCTCGACGGTGCCTTCACGCTTCGGAGTCCCGATGGCCCGGGTGTACCAGTCGGGCGTGTCACTCATCGTGTTACCCCTGCGGCTGCGTGATGCCGCCCATGTCCTCGTCGAGGGTAGAACGCACGTAGTCGCTGAGGACGTGACGGGCCCGCTGCTTTGACGGCAGATACCCGCTGGGAGCAAAAGCTGCCATTTCGGCGGCCTTCTCCATGACCCGGTCGAGGAGCCGATCCGGGGCCACTGCCTCATCGAGATAGCCGGCCTCGACCGCCCCTGCACCGTCGTAGAGCTCGGCGTGAAGCGCAGCCCGGGTGAACGCTCGAGGGTCGAGCCGGGCGCGGGCAAGCTCGACCCCCAATACAGGCAGCGGCATGCCGATGCCGACCTCATTGAGTCCGATCGACCAATCGCCTTCCACTCCGATGCGATAGTCGGCCGCCAGCAAGAACATGGCGCCGGCTGCCACCGCATGGCCCGTGCAGGCGATGAGGAAGGGACGGGGGAACTCCCAAATCCGCAGGAGCAGCTCGACGCCGGAGCGTACCAGCGCCTGCATTGAGGTGACGTCCGACCCCATCACCGAGAGATCGAATCCGCCGCTGAACCGTCCAGGCCGCCCGATCAGCACCACCGAGCCGGCCTCTTGCTCGGCCCGATCGAGCGCGGCGTGAATGGCACCGATCGAAGCGTCGTTGAACACATTCGCCTTGCCATCGTCGAGCACGAGTACGGCGACACTTCCCTCTAGCCGGTAGGTGAGGATGTCGGTCATGCCCAGAAAGCTAGCGCCCCCGTCAGCTGCCAACGGATCTCGAGGAGCCGTCCGCGCCCGTCGACCTCTCTTCCCCCGAGAGACGTTCAGCCCGGCGCAGTGGCGGCCTTCGTCCAGTTTCTGGCGGCCTTCTGCCGGTTTCTTGTCACACCCCGGCTGTAATTTGTCCACCATGAACAACAATGCTTCCGCCCTTGAAACCGCCGAGCGGCTGCTCATCGCCGCCGGTCTCGCCACCACACCGGTCACTACTTGCGAGGACGATCGATGCCCATGGTGCGAGCCGGCTCAGGCTCCACTCGCCGCCTAGCCATCCGGCCCTCGGGGCAAACCACAGCCGGTAAGGTTGACTCACAATGTCAGTGGAACGGCCCAACTTCACCGTCGGGATCGAGGAGGAATACCTTCTGGTCGAGACCGACAGCCGCGATCTGGTTCGCGACCCACCCCAGGAGCTATGGGATGACCTCAACACCGCGCTCGGTGAGGAAGTCGGCAGCGAATTCATGCGCTCCCAGGTCGAGATTCAGACCCGACCGTGCGCAACCATCACTGAGGCCCGCGCAGACCTGACCGGCAAACGCCGTGCCGTCTGCGAAATCGCCGAACGCTACGACCTCCATCCGATCGCGGCTTCAACCCACCCGTTCGCCGACTGGGGCCGCCAACTCCACACCGACAAGGAGCGCTACAACCTGCTTGCCCGGGACATGCAAGGCGTGGTTCGCCGCCTCCTCATCTCCGGCATGCACGTGCATGTCGGGATTCACGATCCCGACTCCCGCATCGACCTGATGAACCAGGTCGCGTACTTCCTGCCACATTTGTTGGCCCTGAGCACCTCGAGCCCTTTCTGGCACAGCGAAGACACCGGGCTCAAGAGCTACCGGATGAGCGTGTTCAAGGCACTTCCGCGCACAGGCCTTCCCGAGCATTTCAACAGCTGGGCCGAGTACGAGCGTCACGTGAACGTCCTCGTCGAAGCCGGCATCTTCGAGGACGCCAGCAAGGTGTGGTGGGATGTCCGGCCGAGCGCTCGCTACCCGACCCTCGAAATGCGAATCGCCGACATCTGCACCACGCTCGAAGACGGCCTCACCATCGCCGCCGTCTACACCAGTCTGCTCAGCATGTTGTTCACCAAACGGCAGCAGAACCAGCGGTGGCGGACCTATTCGAACTTCCTCATCGCCGAGAACCTGTGGCGAGCCCAGCGGTATGGGATCAATGAAGCCCTGATGGATTTCGGATTGGGCCAGCTGGTGCCCTTCCCCGACCTGACCGAGGAGATGATCGAGATACTCACCCCCGAGGCTGAGAAGCTGGGATGCGTACCCGAGGTTGAGCACGTGCGCGAAATCGTCAGGCGGGGGACGAGCGCCGACCGCCAGCTGGCGGTGTACGAGAAAGCGCTCGCCGCCGGCAACGACGCGCACGAGGCCCTCAAAAGGGTCGTCGACTTTCTGATCGAAGAGACCAAGGTCGGGCTGTAGCCGGGAACGCCTTCGGCGTTCCTAGCGAGTTGCTTCGCAACTCGGGGGCGACACATCCGGCATCGGGAACGCCTTCGGCGTTCCTAGCGAGTTGCTTCGC
>CAMYMH010000003.1:184596-219282 GCA_947259275.1 uncultured Acidimicrobiaceae bacterium
ATCGGGAACGCCTTCGGCGTTCCTAGCGAGTTGCTTCGCAACTCGGGGGCGACACATCCGGCATCGGGAACGCCTTCGGCGTTCCTAGCGAGTTGCTTCACAACTCGGGGAACGTCTTCGGCGTTCCTAGCGAGTTGCTTCGCAACTCGGGGGAAAGGGACACATATCGGGCATCCGGCATCCGGCATCCTGCCCGCCACGATCAGCCGGCGCGACGACCGGAGGCCGGAAAGCGAGCGCAGCGAGCGCCGGAAGCCTGACGCCGAGCAGGAGCCAAGCGACCTGCGGGTCCCACCTAAACTTGCGCCATGTCCGCCAACTACACGCCCCCCCTTCGTGATATCTCATTCGTCCTCGAGCACATCACCGACCTGGGTGCTCTCTCCAAGCTCGACAGCTTTCACCACGCCGATCCCGATACCGTTGGCGGAGCCCTGGAGGAAGCCGGACGCTTCATGGCCGAAGTCATCGCTCCGACTAATCGGGTTGGCGACACCACGGGATCCACTCACGACGGCGACGCCTCGGTCACCACCCCGGACGGCTTCAAGGAGGCCTATGCCAAGTTCGTCGCCTCCGGGTGGGGCTCGGTCGCCTACCCGCCCGAGGCCGGTGGCGCCGGGCTTCCCTGGCTGGTTGGCCTTGCCATCCAGGAGATGTTCACCTCGGCCAACATGGCGTTTTCGATCGGACCGATGCTCACCCAGGGTGCCGTCGAGGCCTTGCTGTTTCACGGCTCGGACGCGCAAAAGGCGATCTATCTCGACAAGTTGTCGAGCGGTGAGTGGATGGGCACCATGGTGCTCACCGAGAGTGAAGCCGGATCCGACGTCGGGGCGCTCCGGACGAAGGCGGTTCCCAACGATGACGGCAGCTACTCCATCACGGGAACGAAGATCTTCATCAGCTGGGGCGAGCACGACCTGACGGACAACATCATTCATATGGTGCTGGCCCGCACCCCGGATGCCCCACCCGGCACCAGGGGCATCTCGATGTTCATCGTTCCCAAGTTCCTGGTCGAGGCGGAGGGGACGCTCGGCGCCCGCAACACCCTCAAAGCGGTTTCGCTCGAGCACAAGATGGGTATCCACGCCAGCCCCACCGCAGTCATCACCTTCGAGGACGCCACCGGCTACTTGATGGGAGAAGAGAACCAGGGCATGAGCTACATGTTCACCATGATGAACAGTGCTCGCCTCTCGGTCGGGGTCGAAGGACTGGCGGTCTCCGAGCGCGCCTATCAACAGGCAGTGGAGTTCTCACAGGAACGCCGGCAAGGCCGTGCCATCGGCGCAGCCAAGACCGAGCATTCCCCCATCATCGAGCACCCCGACGTTCGCCGCATGCTCATGACGATGAAGGCCTACAACGAAGCGATGCGGTGTGTCTTGTACGCGACTGCCGAGGCCTTCGACCTCACCCACCACTCCCCGGACGCGGCCGTCAGGGCCGCCGGCCAGGAATTCATGGATCTGATGACCCCGGTTGCCAAGGCCTGGTGCACCGACCTCGGGGTTGAGATGACCTCGCTGGCGCTTCAGGTACACGGCGGAATGGGGTACGTGGAGGAAACCGGCATCGCCCAGCACTACCGGGACGCCCGCATCGCTCCCATCTACGAGGGCACCAACGGCATCCAGGCGATCGACCTGGTCGCCCGCAAGCTGCCGATGCGCAACGGCGGAGCCATCCAGGACCTCATCGGGCGGATGGCGTCCCTCGACGCCGAAATGGCCGAAGCCGGAGACGACCTTGCCTCCATCCGAGGTGCTCTCGGCGCGTCGGTCGCCGATCTCACCACCGCCGTGTTGTGGCTCGGGGAGCACGGCCCGAGCAACCCGAACGACGCCCTCGCCGCAGCCACCCCTTTCCTGCGCCTGATGGGTACCACCGTCGGCGGCTGGTACCTCGCTCGGGGCGCGCTGGCGGCTCGCGAGCTCATTCAGAAAGGGACCGGCGACAACGCCTTCCTCGAGGCGAAGCTGGCAACCGCCCGGTTCTACGCCGAGCAGCTCCTCCCACAGACCCGGGGGCTGCTCCCGATGGTCACCGCCGGGGCGGATCAATTGTTCGCCGTGCCGGTGGATCAGCTCTAGTCCCCAGCCCCTCCGAGCCGCTGGTTCGAATTGGCATGCCTGCCCGCCCTGGTCTACTTTCAGCGACCGTTTGAGACCACGCTGGATGGTTGGGCAACGGGCAGCGGGCGACGGGTACCGCGATCTTGTCTGAGATCAGCCGACCAGCCCTACAGGTTCCCGCGCTCGGCTTGATCGCGCTCGATGGCCTCGAAGAGGGCCTGGAAATTGCCGACTCCAAAGCCGAGCGAACCATGGCGTTCGATAATCTCGTAGAAGACGGTGGGGCGGTCCTGCACCGACTTGGTGAAGATCTGCAGCAGGTATCCCTCGTCGTCCTGGTCGACGAGAATGCCGAGCTCGGCAAGCTGGTCGAGGTCGGCGTCGATGGTCGACCAGTCGAGGCGAGTCTTCAGGTCCTCGTAGTAGGTATCGGGTGTCGTCAGGAACCGGACGCCGTTGGCTCGCATGGCTCGAACCGTGGCGATGATGTCTTCGGTGGCCAGCGCCATGTGCTGCACACCCGCCGCCCGGTAGAAGTCGAGATACTCCTCGATCTGGCTCTTCTTCTTGCCCTGGGCGGGCTCGTTGATTGGCAGTTTGATGCGGCCGCTGCCGTCCCAGAGCACCTTCGACATGAGGGCGGTGTACTCGGTGGAGATGGCCTCGTCGTCGAAGTGATGGAGCTGGGTGAAACCCATGATGTTGGCGTAGTAGGCGGCCCACTTGTCCATATCACCGAGGTCGACATTGCACACCACGTGGTCGATGTGCTGCAAGCCGGTCGTCTCGGCGGGTGGCTGGTGTTTGGTGGCGTGATAGCCGGGCGCGTACACCCCCTGGTAGTTCGAGCGGTCGACGAAGGTGTGGATGGTCTCGCCGTAGGCCTTGATCGCCGAGCGCACCAGCTTGCCGTGCTCGTCCTCGTCCACATAAGGCTCCAAGTGGGGCTCGGCACCACGGTCGACGGATACCCTGAACGCCTCCTCGGCGTCGGGGACGGCAAAAGCAACGTCCTTGACGCCGTCGCCGTGGAGTGCCTGGTGCTGAACGATCTCCGACTCAGGGCCGAGACCGGCGGTCATCACGAACCGGATACCGCCCTGTTCGAGCACGTAGGAGGTGCGATCCCGCACTCCGTGCTCGGGGCCGGCATAGCCGACCACGTCAAACCCGAAGGCGGTGCGGTAGTAGTGGGCGGCCTGGCGGGCATTTCCGACATAGAACTCGAGCGCGTCGTAACCGAGGATCGGCATCAAATCTGTCATGAGAAACCCCAGACCATGTGAGCAACCGTACGCATTAGGTATAACACGCCGATGAGTTAGCCGGTGAAGTGCTTCTCGAGGGCGTGCCACACTGACGGATAATCGTCCTGCAGGGCGGGCACCGAGGCCGAGTAGGCGGTTGGGATGAGTGGATAGCGGGTCTCGAACATGAACGACATCGTGTCGGACAGCTTCTCGGGCTCCAGGTCCGAGGTGGTGGCCTTCATCCAGGCGTCGTGGTCGGGCCCGTGCGGGAAATACATGTTGTGGAGTGACATGCCGCCGGGCTCGAAGCCCTCCTCCTTGGCGTCATAGACGCCGTACAGGATGCCCATGAACTCGGACATGATGTTCTTGTGATACCACGGGGGCCGGAACGTGTGCTCCCCTACCAGCCATCGGTCGGCGAAGATGGCGAAGTCGATGTTGGCCACGCCGGCGTCCGGCGACGGGGAGGTGAGGACCGTGAAGATCGACGGA
The DNA here is from genome assembly GCA_947259275.1 of uncultured Acidimicrobiaceae bacterium. Classification (GTDB taxonomy): domain Bacteria; phylum Actinomycetota; class Acidimicrobiia; order Spongiisociales; family SHLN01; genus SHLN01. Next base: position 188,423 of record CAMYMH010000003.1, read on the forward strand.
TCTGGATGGTCGAAGCTGATGGAACCGATGACGTTGAACCGGGTGAGGTCGTACTTATAGGGGACGTGATTGCCGTGCCAACCAACCACGTCGAGAGGTGAGTAGTCGAGTTCAACCATGAACAGACGGCCGTCGAATTTCACATACAGCGCACCCGCCTCCTCGGTGTCTTCGAAGGCGGCCACCGGATAGAGGAAATCGCGCGGGTTGGCAAGGCCGTTGGCGCCGATCGGGCCCCGTTCGGGCAGTTCCAGATAGGTTCCGTAGTTCTCACAGATGTAGCCGCGGGCGGAATCGTCGATCAGGTCAACCCGGAACTTCATCCCGCGCGGGATGACGCAGATCTCGCCGGGAGACACCACCAACACTCCGCATTCGGTGGCGAACCGGAGTCGACCGTCCTGGGGAACGATGAGCAGCTCACCGTCTGCGTTGTAGAAGTAGGTGTTGGTCATCGACTCGGTGGCGAAGTAGAGATGGGTCGCCATGCCGGTCTGGGTGTGAGCGTCGCCGTTGGTAGCCACCGTGCGAATGCCGGTCAGGAAGTTGGTCGGCTCGTCGGGGAACGGGTGCGGGTTCCAGCGCAGCTGGCCGATCGGCGGCTGGGTCTCGCGGTTGGGAGCAGTCCGGATGTAATGGTTCTCCACCTCGGTGAACTGCCAGGCGTGCCTGACGGATGGCCGGATCCGGTAGTGCCAATTGCGGCGGTTGCGAGGGTTGGGAACCGTGAACGCGGTCCCCGAGAGCTGCTCGGTGTAGAGCCCGAGTGGGGGCTTCTGAGGGTTGTTTTGGCCGACGGGGAGCGCCCCCGGCAGCGCCTCGGAGGCGAACTCGTTCCCAAACCCCGATTGGTACTCCGGATGCTCGTCGGTCATGCGGCCCTCCACGCTCGCTTATTGGCCGAGGCTACCGGAGGCGGCCTGCACCTTCCGGGAAGCGACTGGGCTCTAATTCTGCCGAGGAGGCTTGGTCGGCGACTGCCTACAGATCCTTTTCGGCGAGCTGGCGGAACTCATCCGGTACCGAGCGGGAAGCACCCAACGCCACCGACCCGTAGCCGACCGCCTCCCGCCCGAACCGATCTCTAACCGCATCGACCGCCCGGTCGAGCACCCATCGGGCGGCGCCCTTCTCGGTACCGGGTCGCCGCTCCTCATCTTCGAGCTCAAAGGGAAGCTCCAGTTGCAGGACCGCGTCGTTCTCCAGATGCGACACTGAGATCGCCAACAGCGAGATGGTCTTCTCACCGGGGTGATCGCCGAGGGCGGTTCTTGCCAGATCCTCGGCTACCTCGGCGAGGATGGTGGTGGCCGAGATCGCCGCCGGCAGCGTCACCGAGCGGGTAACCGAACGGAGGTCGGCGAACCGGACCCGCACGGTCACCGTCCGGCCGGCGCGGGACTTGGCCCGGAGGCGGGTGGCGACCCGGTCGGCGAGGTGCCGCAAGGTGCGCCCGATGACGGCCTCCGTGGCGGGCTGCTTGCCGAGCGCGGACTGGGCCCCGACCGACTTCGCCCGATGATGCCGCTCAATCTCTCGCGGATCCCGGTTCCATGCCAGCGCCCCCAACTTGCCGCCTACCGCCCGGCCGAGCAGGCGCTCGAGCGACCGGCCGGGGGTCTCCGCCAGCTGTCCGATGGTGAACACACCTACTTGAGCCAAACGCGCCCTGGTGACCGGGCCGACTCCCCACATCACCTCGACGGGCAGATCGTGCAGGAAATCGAGCTCGGTCTCGGGGTCGACGACGACCAAACCGTCCGGCTTGGCCACTTGGGAAGCGATCTTGGCCAGGTGTTTGGTGCGAGCCACGCCCACCGAGATCGGAAGCCCAACTTCCGCCCGCACCCGGCGCCGAATGGTGGTTGCCATTTCGGCCGGCGTGCCGAAGAGGTGCACCGATCCGGTGACGTCGGCAAAGGCCTCATCGATCGAGATCCGTTCGATGAGGGGTGTGAAGTCACCCACCACCTCGATGGCGGCATCGCCCAGCCGCTGGTACTCCTTGAAGTGGCCGCCGACAAACTGGAGGTGAGGACAGAGCTCACGCGCCCGCCGCCCCGGCATTCCGCCCCGCACCCCGAAGGCCTTGGCCTCGTAGGAGGCGGCCAGCACCACCCCTCCCCCGACGGCGATGGGCTTTCCCGCCAGACTGGGGTCGAGGAGCTGCTCGACCGAGGCGTAGAAGGCATCCAGGTCGGCATGGAGGATGGTGGCCGTCGCTGCCATGCCGACCATCCTAGTCGAACATATGTTCGGTCAGCGTGGGCGGGATGGGTGAGTCAGGCCTGCCCTCAGGCCTCAACTCCTTCATCGCCCCGGTTCCACTGATCGGCGTCCCGGTAGTGGCGAAGTTTGACGACCCGCGGATTGCTCATCAGGGACGCGGTAACCGCCTCCATGATTGCGAAATGCTCTGCCTGGTCCGAGGCGCCGAACCACCGCTTCCACCGGCGCAAGGTCGACTCGACGAACAGCAACCACTGTTGGTCTTCGACCACGCCGACCATTCCTAGGAACACGTGCTGGCCGGCGGCGATGTCGAACGCATGCGAGTAGTCGGTCACCCCCCTCTCGAGTATTTGGACGCCCCGGTCCTCCAAGTCTTCCTCCAGGTAGTCGAGCAGCTCCTCGCCGGGGGGCTCACCGGGAGGCGCGTCACCGACCCGTTCCGTTGAGTAGTCGGCCTCGAATGAGATGTGGGTGTACGGCTCCGGCATGGAGGGGAGGCTATTCGCCTTCGGCTAGATAGGTGAGTGGCGACCTAGCTCCGGGCCACCTCCCGAGGCCCCGGATCGGCCGGCGCCGCGATGGTTACCGGCACACCGGCGCGTCGGCGTAGGTCGGCGGCAAACTGCTCGACGCCGTCGCCCAGGGTCGCGTCGACCGCTTCCCGGGGGCTGCCGATGAGAATTGAACCGGCCGACATCTCCTTGACGTAGGCGGCCACAGTCTCCACCAGCTTTCCCACTCGCACCGCCACGGTGAAGCGTGCCTCATCGAGTTCGGCCCGGGCGGCGGTCGCCCTCGCCATCGCCAGGTCGCGCCATGCCATCTCGGCGCGGATCGCATGCTGCTCGCCTTCGTGAAGCGGTTCGTAGGCGAGAGGGTCGATCACCGACACGAAATGGACCGCCACGCCCCGGCCGGCCGCCAGCTGAAGAGCCGCCAGGCGAGTCTGATAGCTGCCCGGACCGCCCCTGACCGCGCACACAACGTCAGCCACCTTCGCCCTCCTCGCTCACCACTATCTCGCCTTGCCGGGCGTCACCCTCGATGAACTCGAGCGCCGCCAGGTGGTCATTGATCTCGGCGGTGAGCTCGGCCAGCACGTCCTCGGCAATCAGGCCCCGCCGGGCTGCGTCCTGCAGGGCGCTCCGCTCGGCCCGCAGCGTGTCGGCCCGCGCCTGCAGATACATGTCGGTTTCGAGCTCCGGGTAGCGCCGCAGGTGATCGCCGAGCTGCTCCCGGTCGCGGGCGAGCTCACCCTGGTACAAACCTGCTATCGCTTCGTACAGATCTCGGAACAAGATTCCCTGATTACGGAGTCGCTCCAACTCGTCGAGTCCCGCTTGCTGGGCATAGATCCGAGCTTGTCGACGCTGCTGCTCGATCCGCTCCTCCGCCTTGGCGGCGAGACCAAGCCGCTTGATGAGACGTCCGATGGTGAGGCCCTGCACCAGCAAGGTGAACAGCACCACCCCGAAGGTCATCACCTGCAGCGTGGAGACAAGCTCGGCTCCCAGGCTGCTTTCCTCGGCAACCAGACTGAGGGCAAGCGCCACCGAGATGGCGCCGCGCAATCCGCCCCAGAACATGACGTGCCGGTACGACCGGGGGATCTTCCGGTCCGGCTGGATGAGAGCATGGATCGCGCCCAGGCCGTACACGACCACCAATCTGGTGATCTGGATCGCCACCACCGCCACCAGAATCTCGTCGGCGTGGTCCAACAGCTGGCTGATCTCGATCCGAAGTCCGAGCAGGAGGAAGACGAGTGAGTTGACGACGAAGGCGAGGAACTCCCAGAAGTTCTCCAGCGTGAGACGGGTGGTTGGTGAGGTATTGCGAAGGCCGATGTTTCCGACCATGAGCCCGGCGGCCACCACCGCCAGAATGCCGCTCAGATGAACATCGGTCAGGTCGAAGATAGCCCCGAATTCCTCGGCCAGCAGGTACGAACCGAAGGCAAGCGCCACGGTCACGACGGTCTCGATGAGGTGGTCGTCGAGGTTCTTGAGGATGAGCGAAGACACCACGTATCCGAGCACCAGTCCGATCGCCAAACCGCCGAATGCATCGATGACGAACTGGCCGACTGCGCTCCCGAGCGAGAAAGTGGCGCCGGGACCGGCGGCGGCCAGCGCGATGATGAAAACGACGAACGCCACCCCGTCGTTGAACAGGCTTTCTCCCTCGACCAGGATCGTCAGCCGCTTCGACACCCCGATCGATCGGAAGAACGCGATGACGGCCACCGGGTCGGTGGCCGAGATCAGAGCGCCAAAAGCCACCGCCGGCGCCCACGGCACACCGTCGACGAATCCGCTTACGAACCCGCCAACCACGAACGCACCGATGAGCGTTCCGACCAGGGCAAGCAGCAACACGGGAAACAGATCGCGACGAAGCCGCCCCCAGGAGATGTGAAGCGTTGCCTCGAATAGCAATGGGGGCACCAGGACGGCGAGGATGAGATCGGCGCTGATGTCGATTTCGATGGCCGTCTCGGGAAGGAACGCCAGCCCCAACCCAACGACCACCAGGGCCACCGTGTACGGAAGACGGATGCGCCGGACCACCACCGCCACTGCGGCTGCTATCGCCAGCAACAGAACGATGCTGACCTCGGAGTCGAGCAGCTCGGACGACTCCTCGGCGGCGACGATGAGCGGTAGATCCATTAGGCGGAGCAGCATACCGCCGACCGCCGGCCGCCAACCGCCGACCGCCTTGCCACCGATGGCTGTGGCCCTCACGGTGATCTATCGCGTTTGTGTGCGACACATTCACGGATCGCTCCTCGGGTTCTTCTTCCTTCCCCTCGAGGGGAAGGTGGACTCGGAGCGCAGCTCCGAGGACGGATGGGGGGAGAAGGCGAGCATTTCTGCCAGCCATCGGTTGGGTTCGTGGCCTCCCCCACCCCGTCTCCGCCTCCGGCAAAGCCGGAAACGCTTCGCGTTCCTATCGAGTTGCGAAGCAACTCCCAAGCCGGGCCGCCCTCAGGGCGGGGAAGACAACCACCGGCCAACCACAGCAGGCAGATATAGCACCTATAGCCAGAAGCGACCCCTCGAGGGGAAGGAACCAGGCGACCCAAAGAGATCGGACCCCCCGGAGGGGGCCCGATCTCTCGCTAATGGAGGATTAGCTGGCGGGAATGAGCACCGCGTCGATGACGTGGATCACGCCGTTCTCGGCGATGATGTCGGTGGTCACGACCTGGGCATCGTTGACGAACACACCGCCGTCGACGGTGATGGTGACATCGCCATTCAGGGTGGTCACCTTGTCGAGGCCAACCACCGTCGGGGAGGTGACCCCGCCTGAGGCCACGTGATACAGGAGGATGTCGGTCAGCGCCGGAATGTCGGCCAGCAACGCGTCGAGCGTTCCCTCAGGAAGCGCTTCGAATGCGGCATCCGTCGGGGCGAACACGGTGAACGGCCCCGGACCGGACAGGGTGTCAACCAAGTCGGCTGCCGTCACCGCGGCCACGAGTGTCTCAAGATCCTCATTGCCGACGGCGATGTCGACGATGGTGCCGGCCGGTGGGATCAGCACCGTGTCGAGCACATGGATGATGCCGTTGGTGGCCTGGATGTCCGCCGTCACCACCAGGGCAACACCGTTGATGTAGATGCTGCCATCGGCAATGTAGATGTCATCCCCGTTGAGAGTGGTAGCGCTCGAGAGCGTGCTCACCACGCTGGCGGGCACCGCCCCATCGATCACGTGGTACAGGAGGATGTCGGCCAGGGTCTCGGGATCGGCCAGCAAGGCGCTGATCGCCTCGGCCCCCAGCGCATCGAAGGCCTCGTCCGTCGGGGCGAGCAACGTCAGCGGACCCTCTCCTCGCAGGGCAGATTCCAGACCGGCGGCTTGGACAGCCGTCACCAGCGTGTCGAACGTACCCGCATCGATCGCCGTGTCGACGATATCCAACGACGGCGGCAACAGCACGGCGTCGAGCACGTGGATGATGCCATTCGAGGCCAGGATGTCGGCGGTGACGACCATGGCAACGCCGTTGATCGTGATGCCCTCGCCGGCGGTGATGAGAATGTCCTGGCCATTCAGCGTCGTCGCGCTTGGAAGCGTGCCCACGACACTGGCCGGCACCGCTCCATCCACCACGTGGTAGAGCAGGATGTCGGCCAGAGCCTCCGGGTCGGCCAGCAGCGCCGTGATCGTCTCCTCACCAAGAGCGGCGAACGCATCATCGGTGGGAGCGAGCACGGTCAAGGGGCCGTCTGCCCGGAGCGCCGACTCGAGACCGGCTGCCTGGACCGCGGTCACGAGTGTGTCGAACGTGCCGGCGTCGACCGCCGTATCCACGATGTCCATGTCCGGCGGAATCAGTACCCCGTCGATGATGTGGATGATGCCATTGGCGGCCAGCACATCGGGAGCGGAGATGAGGATCCCATTGGCCAGAGCACTGCCTTCGCTCACGATCAGCTGCTGACCCTGCAGGGTCTCGACCGCACCGGCTGCCAGCAGAGACTCGGAGCTCTGCTGGCCGGCGAGGACGTGATAGAGCAGCACCTCGGTGAGTGCTTCGGGGTCGGCCAGTAAGCCGTCGAGCACACCCTCGGGGAGAGCTGCGAACGCGTCATCCGTCGGCGCGAACACGGTGAACGGGCCATCGGCGGAGAGCGTGTCGGCCAATCCGGCCACGGTGGCAGCCGTGAGCAGAGTTTCGAAGACCCCCGCCTCGGATGCGGTGGTCACGATATTCGGGCGGACCGGTGTATTGGTCACCGCCACGCTGGTGGCATCGAAGTCGACCTGACCGTCGGCAACGCCCTGGTCGTTCGAGTTGCGGAAATAGAGCGTGTTGTCGGAAGGACGGACCACGCCGACCGTTTCGGTGCCGTTGGCGTCCCAGTCGCCAACCACGATCTGGTCCCCGGGGTTGCCGAAGAAGAACTCGGCGTCGGCGGCACTCGTGGCTTGGGTGTTTCCGAGGAATACCTTCCCTTCGGTGACGCGATACACACCGACCGTGTCGACGCCGTCCCCATCGAAATCGCCGGAGAAGGGCACGTCGCCGGGATTGCCGAAGTAGTACTCGACATCGGCGAAGCCGGTCGTTTGCTCGTTGCGCAAGTAGACCTTGCCCTCTGAGGGACGGTACACACCGAAGGAATCGACTCCATCGCCGTCCCAGTCGCCGGCGAGGGGAATGTCCCCGGGATTGCCCATGAACCATTGCCGATCCGCGAAGCCGGTGTCGAGGGAATCACGCACATAGGCGATCCCGTCGGATGGGCGGTACAGCCCCGGCGTGGCGACTCCGTCGCCATCCCAGTCGCCCAGGAAAGGCGTGTCGGCCGGAACGCCAAAATAGAAAGGCTCCGCCTCGCCGACGGTCCATAGCCCGGAAGCGGGGTCGAACGAACTAGGCGTATCGCCGCTTCCGAGTTCGTCGGCGGCACGGACGGGCGTCGCCAGTACGGCCACCATGGTGGCAACCAGCATCGTCAGCAGAATCAAGATCAGCGAGGGCCGGGCGGCCTGCATCGATCGGGTGAACATACTTCTCCTCTTGGTCGGTCACTCTCCTACGGAGCCGCCCCCGGGCTTGGATGACGTTGGTAGCTTCGGTAGGCACCACGCGCAGCCGAGACCGGTCCCCCCACCGGTCCTAACTCCGGCTGGGTCTTAGGTCTTGGATCGTGGGTCTCGGGTCTCGGGTCTCGGTTCTTGGGTCTCGGTTCTTGGGTCTCGGTTCTTGGGTCTTGGGTCTTGGGTCTCGGGTCTCGGGTCTCGGGTCTCAGGTCTCGGTTCTCGGTTCTCGGTTCTCGGGTCTCGGTTCTTGGGTCTCGGTTCTTGGGTCTTGGGTCTTGGGTCTTGGGTCTTGGTACTCGGGACAGGCGTCTCCAGATTGTGACCTTGGCCTCTAGCGATGTTCCCCATATTCAGCAGATACTGAAAGTTCCGAACACAGAGGAGACCCGGTCATGGTGGAACGAGACGAACTGGGGTTCGTCGAGGAGATGGGGGCGCTGTTCGAACGCATCGGGAACGGGCGGATGGCCGGCCGCGTCTGGGGATATCTATTGATCGTCGATGCTGAACAGGTATCCGCCGCCGACCTGGCCGGCGCGCTCGACGCCTCCCCCAGCGCCATCAGCACCGCTACCCGGGTGCTGATTACCCTCGGATTGGTGGACAGAATCCGTCTCTCGGGCGAGCGCCGCGACCACTTCACCATCCACCACGGCGCCATCCTCAGCCTGGTGCGTCGTCGGGTGGACGCGCTCAACGCGGCCCGTGACATGGCCCAACGAGCTCTGGTTCGCTTTGGTGACCGTGAGATCGCTCGCCCCCACCTGCAGGAGCTCTACGACGTGTACTCATGGTTCGCGGCCGAGTATCCGGTCCTCGTCGACCGGTTCCTCGAGGAGCGCACCATTCAAACGAGGTAATGACATGCTGATCGAACTGAAGGACGTGACGAAACGGTACGGCGAAGGCGAGCTGGCGGTGACCGCCCTGGCCGAGGTCGAGCTGTTGGTCAACCAGGGTGAGTTCGTGGTGGTGCTCGGACCCTCCGGGAGTGGCAAGACCACGCTGCTCAACATCGTCGGGGCCCTCGATACCGCCACCTCAGGGCTCGTCCGGGTGAACGGCGTCGACATCACCGCGGCGTCCCGCCGCCATCTGTTCGACTTCCGGGCCGGCACCGTCAGCTTCATCTTCCAAGCCTTCAACCTGTTCCCGGGCCTCACCACTCGGGAGAACGTGCTCTTCGGAATCGACGCGGCCCATTCGGACGCGGACCCGGATCTCATCCTCGACCGCGTTGGCCTCGGCGCCAAAGGCGCCCGGTTCCCGCATGAGCTCTCCGGGGGGGAGCAACAACGGGTGGGGATCGCCCGCGCCCTGGCAACGGGCAATCCAATCCTGTTGTGTGACGAGCCAACCGGCGAGCTCGACTTCCAGACCGGTGTCCAGATCCTCGAGTTGTTGCAGGAGCAGGCAGGGAACGGACGGGCGGTGCTGGTGGTAACTCACAACCGGGAGATCTCGCGGATGGCCGATCGGGTCGTGGAGCTGTCGAGCGGCCGCATCGTGAGCGACGGGCCCCCGGCGGGCGGGAAGGCGCCGGTGACGGAACTGCACTGGTAGGGGGTGTGAGATGAGAACACTTCGCTTGCTGCTCCGCTGGTCGTGGCGCGACCTCCGCAGCCACTGGGCCAAGGTCCTCGCCATCGCCCTCGTCATCGCCATCGGCACCGGCGGTTACGCCGGCCTGACCTCCACCGCAGAGTGGAGACGTATCTCCTATGACCTCAACTATGGCCAGCTCGCCATGTATGACCTGCGGGTTGACCTCGCCACCGGAAGCTTTGTTCAGGAAGGCGACATAGCCGCGATCGTGGCAACCCTTCCCGGCCGAAGCGCGGTGACCGGCGTCGAAGAGCGGCTCATCATCCCAACCCAGGTGGACGCCTCAACCGGTGATGAAATCGTCCTGGCTCGGGGCGAAGTCACGGGTTCCGATTTCTCCGAGGGGGGGCCGCACGTCAACTCACACTTCGCTCATACCGGCCGACTCCTGACGGCCCAGGACTCAGGCGAGCCGCGGGTCATGCTCGAGCGCAGTTTCGCTCGCTTCTACGAACTACCGGATACCGGTACCGTCGAAGTGAGCGGCGGGCGAACCCTCGAGTTCGTCGCCCAGGCGACGACTCCTGAATACTTCGCGGTGGCACCCGAGGGCGAGATGTTCATGACCGAGGCCACCTTCGGGGCTATGTTCACCACCCTCGAGACCGCCCAGGACCTCGCCGGCCTGCCGGGGGCCGTCAACAACCTCGTGCTGACTCTGGCCGAGGGGACAGATCGGGACGCGCTGCAGGCCGAGCTGGAGGTCGCCCTCGGATCGCTCCCCGTCGGGGCGACGGTGCTCACCCGGGATGACAATCTCTCGTATACGTCTCTCACCACCGATGTCGACCAGGACCAGGCGATGTTCAACGCTCTTTCCTTCCTGCTGTTTGCAGGCGCGGTGGGGGCCGCTTTCAACCTCATCCACCGGCTCGCCGAGCAGCAGCGTCGCGAGATCGGTATCGGGATGGCCCTGGGGATTCGTCCCCGCGTGCTGGCATTCCGGCCGCTGCTGGTGAGCGCCCAGATTGCGGTGCTGGGCGTGGCGCTCGGCATCGTGATCGGCATGCTCATCGGCAATGCGATGGCCGGCATCTTTGACGACTTCGTCCCGCTGCCCGTGTGGCTGACGGACTTTCAATTCGGTGTGTTCGCCCGGGTGGCGGTAATCGGCCTCATCCTGCCGTTCTTGGCCTCCGCTATTCCGGTATGGCGGGCGGTTCGGGTTCGCCCCATCGAGGCGATCCGGCCCAATCTCGTCGGTCGCGTCTCGATCACCGGCCGGCGCCGCACAATGGGGAACAGCTTCGCGGTGATTCCATTCCGCAACCTGCGCCGGACACCTCGGCGCACCGCCCTCACGGTGGTCGGAATCGCCGCCGCCCTCACTGTGCTGGTGGGTTTCCTCGGGATAATGGACTCGGTCTTCAAAGCCGTGGACACCGCCGAAATCGAGTCGGTGGGAACGGAACCGGACCGCATCTCCGTGGGATTCGACAGCTTCCGGCTTACCAGCTCGCCCGAGGTAACGGCGGTTGCGGCCACCGAAGCCGTGGCCGTCGCCGAGCCGCGGCTGATGCTGACCGGATCGCTGCTCGCAGACGAGGACATCGACGTCTTCATCGAGGCCGCCGACCTCACCGACGGCATGTGGCGTCCCTCCTTCAGCGCGGGGGCGCTCGACCCGTCGGGAGGCATCATCTTGAGCGAAAAGGCGGCCTCCGACATCGGGGCCGTCGTCGGCGACTCTGTGATGGTCCGCCACCCTCGGCGAGCTGGGTTGACGTCGTACCAATTCGTCGACACCGCGATTCGCCTGGTCGCGACCCATCCCCACCCGGTGCGCAGCCTCGCCTACATGGACCTCTCTCAAGCCGAACTCTTCAACCTGGTGGGCATTGCCAACGGAATGAACGTGCTGGCGGCCCCTGGTTACTCGACCGCCGATGTGCAGCAAGCGCTCTTTGAGCTCGAGCAGGTGTCGTCGGTCCAGTCGGTCACAGCCGTGACCGACGCAGTTCGCGACGCCTTCAATCAGATGCTGGGAATCATTCAGATGATGGTGACGGTCGTCTTGCTGCTGGCACTGCTCATCGCGTTCAACACCGCTTCCATCAATCTGGAGGCGCGGGCTCGTGAGCACGCGACGATGTTCGCCTTCGGCGTGAAGGTGCGAACCGCACTGCGGATGGCCGTGACGGAGAGTCTCGTCATAGGAATTCTCGCCACCATGGTCGGGGTGGCGGGCGGATTCGCCATGGTGTGGTGGATGACCCAGATGCTCCTGGCCGAGACCCTGCCGGACTTCGCGCTCGAAGCCATCATCGGGTCAGGCACCTTGGTGACCGTCGTGATCATGGGGGTCGTGGTGGTGACCCTGGCACCGCTGCTCACCGTGCGGCGCATGCGGAAGATGGACCTCCCGGGAACCCTCCGGTTGGTGGAGTGATCAGTCCCCAGTCCCCAGACTCGTGGGCTCCCGAACCGGCGAGCCCCGGCCATGGTCTCGAGCTTGGGACTCGGTCTTGGAACTCGGAGCTCTTTAGGCCGTGAGCGTCGGGGAGGCGATATCGAAAACAGCTCGGGCGAATTCGGCGAGCTTGGTGGCGGCGTCGGGGTCGCCGGCGAGCTGGTCGTAATAGAGAATCGATCCCTCCCACCCCTCGGTATGCCATTCGGCGCCGTGCGGAAGATCGTTCGCCATGAGTTCTTCCCGTTCGAACGGCCATGGATTCGAATAGAAGTAGGCCCGACCGGCGGGATAGAACCCGAGGTTGAGCTGCGATGGATGCTCGGTGACCTCACCCCCCTCCTCGTAGGTTTCGACCCTCGTCCCAAACCACTCGCAGGCCAGATCGAAGTTGTGCGGCCACAGCTGGACCTGGCCCACCTCACCGTCGAGCGACTGAAGGTGATGATTGAAAATGTGGCTGACGTTGGCCGCCGCTTCGAAGTACGTGGCGGCGACGGCCGGGTCGTACTCTCGTGGCTCATCGTTCTCGAATTTCTCCCGGTTGTACTCGCCGGTCAGCCCCAGTCCGGCGGCCAACTCGATGAGGCGATCACCCATCTCGGTACCGGTGAGGCCGTCGGTCATGGGAATCCGTGTCTCCGCCCCGTCGAAGGAGCTGACGACAACTTCGTGGCTCCGCAAATCCATCGAAACGTCTGCCAGGCCTCCACCGGGAAGGCTGACAGTGTCGGTAACCAGGCCGCGGGGCCGAACTTTGAGGCTCAGGTGCCACCACTTGGAATGGGCGACGGCGTGGGCACGGGGGATCGCTCCGACGGCGTGGGCATAGGCATGCAACGTTGCCCGGGTCGGCTCGAAGTTCTCAGGAAGAGGCGGCAGAAAGTCGGCCATGGCAGCGTGCTCCTCGCGTGTCTTGTTGACACCCAACCAACGGCGTCGGCATGATGTTCCCGGCGGGCGGGAAGAACCCAAGTGGGCCGTCCGTTGGGATGAAATCACCGGCCGAGGAGGCTGTCATGCACGACGATGCGTTCAACCTGGCAATGCTGGCGCTGCGAGTCGGCATCGGTCTCGTGTTCCTGGCCCACGGCATCAAACATGCCCGCGGCCGCGAGAAGACCACGAACTGGTTTGAGTCGCTCGGCTTCAAGCAGCCCGGGCTCCAGTGGCTGGTGATGACGACCACCGAGATCGGGGCCGGCCTCATGCTCATCGTCGGTCTCGTAAACAGCCTGGCGGCGGCGGCGGTAGTCGGCACCATGGTGGTGGCGTTCTGGACCGTGCACCGGAAGGCTGGGTTCTTCATCACGGCTTTCATGAAGGAAGGCATCGACGTGGAGGGTTGGGAGTATGTGTTCACGCTCGCATTCGCCGCAGGGGCCCTCGCCGTCGCCGGGCCGGGTGATTGGTCGCTCGATTATCAACTCGATCTCGACCACAAACTCGATGCGTGGATCGGTGTCGGCTTCGTGGCGGGCAGCATCGCACTGTCGATCGTGCAATTGGCCACGTTCTGGCGACCAAACGCGAAGGGCATAGGTGGGGAGAGCTAGCAGGCCAAACCCCCGGCCGGGGACTGACGGTTCCGATCAGTTCACCGAGGCGGCGATCAACGTCCTGAAGGCGCTCGAGCCTGGGGAAGTCGTGAGCTACGGCGAGGTGGCCGAACAAGCGGGGTTTCCGGGTGCGGCGCGAGCGGTGGGAAACGTCCTCAAGCATGTCGACGGGCTCCCCTGGTGGCGGGTGGTGACCGCCACCGGCCGACTCGTTCCCGGCGGCGAGGTACGCCAGGCGAAGCTGCTCCGAGCCGAGGGAGTCAAAGTCAGGAACGGCAGAGTGGTGAGCCGGTAGACCGAGCTGGGCCCCCGGAGGGAGAGTCCCGGCGTAGCCGGGGAGGGGGGAGTCCCGGCGTAGCCGGGGAGGGGGGCGCTCTCTTGCCTTAATCGAACGCCCCCTCCGGCCCTACGGGCCACCTCCCCCTCCGGGGGAGGGAAAAGACTGAGCAGGCAACGGCAACGGCAACGGGAAGCTGGTAGCAGGCAGCTGGTCGCCACCCGCACCCGCCTCGGGTCCCCACCTCCAGGCACCCGCGAAGCCCGCTAGTACCGCAGCACCGCCGCCAGGTGCCCGCCGCCGGGGACCTGATCGGGTGGGACCGCATAAACGGTTCCGCCATGGAGCCAGGCCTGGGCGGCGGCGGCATCCAAAAGATCGATGTCGCCGGACTCGGCGCGCTCGTGGATGTGGATTGCCTCGGTCGTCTCGTCCCAGGTGCCCCACAGATGCTCACCGACCGCCGCGAACAACAGATCGATCCGGCCTTGATGAGCCGCCCGGATGGCCCGCTTCACATCGGCGGTGCCGGTCGGGGTGTCGGCCACCGCCAGGTACCGGGCTTTGGCGAGTTCGCAGTCCCGGTCAAACAATGGGGCAACAATCTCCCAGGCCCTGGCATGCAGCTGTTCGGTGCTAACGCGCTCGGGACTCCCGACCACGCCATCGGACATCACATGCAGGTACTCGGTGACCTCCCGATATAGCGGGAGAAGGTAATCGACGCCGGCCAGGACGAGCGGAGCCCGCTCATCCTTCAAGATCTCGTGGAGTCCGGCATCAATCAGTCGAAAGTAGCGCCTGATGTCGTCCTTGGGGTCGTCTTTGCCAAGCCCCTGGCCGTGGAAGATGGCCCGGGCTCCTCCCCCACTATGCGATTGCAGCGACGGTTCCCGATCGTCGTATTGGAGGGCGTCTCGCAAGCTGGCGGGCACTCCGGTGAGGCGCACTTCACCTACCGAGTAGCGGCCACCGCGGAACAGCTTGACGTACTTCTGACTGAGGCCGAGCACGTAGAAGTGCTCTCCCGAGCTCATCATTGGAAGCAGTGGCTTCAAATGGAAATGATCGGCCACCACCACGAGGTCCTCGAACGTCACCGGCAGCGTGTAGGACTCGGCGAAGTCCGGGGCCAGAAACAGCGCCAGACCGTCGCCCTGGTGGCGCCAGAATGAGCTGTCGGCCTCCAGGTCGTGGGCCGGCTTGGTGATCGAGTCCACAGCTCGGACTCCCAGGTCGCCCAGCCGCTGCTCGGCCTCCCGCAGCAGATTCTTGAGCCGGATCGGATTCTGTTGAACCTCGCGACCGGTTCGTTGGGTCGGCATAAACAGGGAAACACAGGGCTGCGCCTGTGTCCGGAGGAGATCGTCGAGGTCTGGTCGGTCGAATATGTCCACGCAACGCCTCTCGTTCGCTTCCCTCCCAATCTACCCCCGGTGTCAACCCCGAGGAGCAGGCCCAAAGGTCTCAAGCCTCGAGGGGAGCGACCTTCACCACGAAGGTACGGGCAGCTTTGTCGTGCAGACCTTGACGGCGCGAGTCGAAGGCGAACCACATTCCGACCCCCAGCGAGATGAGCAGTCCGAAGTTCGGAAGCAACATCGGTGGGGCCGCCAGGATGGCCCAGCGGGCAAGCGCCGGGTTCCGTCGCGGCGGCCCATCCCCCTCGCTGGCAATCACCTTGATCTTGGTCACCATCTTGCCGAGCGTTTGGCCGCGGCTGGTGAGGAGCGGAACCTCATACAAGCCCCAGATGACTACGGGAATCCATTGGAGGACGTAGGCCGCACGATCCGTGTAACTCGCCTCCTCACCGTTGATGATCTCGATGTCGCCCATTCCCACCAGAATCGCGAACAGTGTGAAGAAGACGGCAACACCGATCAACGTGTCGACCACCCGCGCCGCCAGGCGGGCCCCAAGGGTGGCGAGATCGAAATCGACCTGATCGTCGGGTTGTCCGGAAATAGGTTCCATACCACCGGCTGTTGATCGCGGTGTGAACAGCCGGGAAACCTTAGTGGTCGTGGCGGAGCCTGCGCATCTCCCAGGGCCACTAACGGCCGGAGCCCGCCTTCGCCGTTTCGTCCAACTCGTCGCGGCCGTTGATCGCCCACGCCAGATTCTCCGTGGGATCGTGAGCACCGATGCCGAGGTGCCACCCGCCGACTTGGCTGCGCGGTTCCCAACGCCACCACTCCAAACGGGTGCCGGCGCGTTCGATCTCGGCCGGATCGGGCGGCCAGTCGAGGTCGGCGAAGGCCGCGACCACTGCCCAAGCCGATGACCGGCCGACCGCCCGGCCTCGGCGTGACCCGTGGGCGCCCCCGTTGGCACCCGCCCATGCCATCACGGCAAGGGCGTCTGTGAATGCAACCTTGGCACCGTTGGCCGGACCGGACGCGACCGTGCCGATGGCGTCTACCGCCCTGCCCTCGATGGTCACCACCTGGGCAACACCGTTCGATTCCTCCACCCAGGTACGCACCAGCCCGAACAGGGCGTCCTCGCTGTCGGGATCGTCGGCCTGGCTCGGGTCGGCGGCCGGAGCGAGCGGTTTCAGCGGTATCGGGTCGGGGGCCGGAAAGTCGGCACGGTCAGATCGATACACCGCATCCGGATAGCGAGGCTCCCAGTCGGCACGGGCGAACGGCGTCCCGAGGACCTCGAGGTCGAAATCGCCGACCACCTGCTCGCCTCGCAGGGCCCGCTCGGCGGCAACCAACGCCCGCATGCGGGGTGACTGGATGTGTGCTTCCAACTCAGCCCACGTGTGGGTGGACGCGGCTACTTCCCACAATGGTCCGAGCGCGAAGCGTCCGGCACCGTCGACAACGACCTGGGCGGCCAACTCGGGCGGGGCCTCGAGCGCCTGGCGGTAGTCGACGAATTGGGCGACGCCGAATAGTTGCCTGCCCCGCGCCTCGGCCTGCAAGCAACGGTCGCGCACCTCAGCCAAACCGTCCCACTCGCGGGCGGCGCACACGCCATCGACGAACCGGATCAAGCCGTCGAAGTCGCTCGCCTCTACCAGGTCGGCGAGTCTCGTGCGATCCACGTCAGCTGCGAGGCACCTCAGACCATGGAAGATCCTTGTCTACCCGGGGCTCACCGGGCAGGCCGAGCACTCGTTCGCCAAGGATGTTCTTCATGATCTCGGTGGTTCCTCCCTCGATGGAATTGGCGCGCGAGCGGAGAAACGACCAGCGAAGATCCCGCTCGATCCGGGATTCGTCGGGCGCCCGGTATTCGTAGGAGGGGAAGAGCATCCCCTCGGGACCGATGAAGTTCACGGCCCATTCGTAAACCCGTTTGTTGAGTTCGGCCCCTTGCAGCTTGCCGGTGGAGCCTTCCGGCCCGGGGGTGCCTTTGGAGCGATTCTGCCCCGCCCGGATTGCTGTGAGCCGGTTGACCTCGGCTTCGATCCACAGCTTGCTGAGGGCGTCGCGATCGGCCGCGTCGCCGCCCCGCTCCTTCCACAAGGCCACCGCCTCACCGATGGCTCCACTCTGGCGGGGTCGGATGATCGATCCGATCGCCACCCGCTCGTTCATGAGCGTGGTCAGGGCGACCCGCCATCCATCTCCGACCTCACCGAGCCGGTCGGTGTCGGGAATCCGGACGTCGGTGAGGTATACCTCGTTGAATTCGGCCTCACCCGTCATCTGGCGCAGAGGCCGGACCTCGACGCCCGCAGCCTCCATATCGAGTATGAAGTAGGTCATGCCCTGGTGCTTGGGGGCGTCAGGGTCGGTTCGGGTAACCAGCATCCCCCAGCGTGATAAGTGGGCAATGGTCGTCCAGACTTTCTGGCCGTTCACGACCCACTCCTCACCGTCCTTGACGGCGCGGGTCGCCAGGCCGGCCACATCGCTCCCGGCACCCGGCTCCGAGAACAGCTGGCACCAGATTTCCCGGTTGGAAAACATCGGCCGCAGGTAGCGCCGCTTCTGGTCTTCGGTGCCATAAGCATGGATTGTCGGGCCACCCATGCCAATGCCGATCAGATTGTTGACGATGTTGTCGCGGGTGGATCCGGCCGCCTCCAGTGCGGCATCCACCTCCTGTTGATATCCGGGGTCGACCCCGAGCCCCCCGAATCCCTCGTCGAAATCGACCCAGGCGAGGCCTGCGTCGTACTGGGCCTCCCAGAAGTACTCGGCTGGAACCTTGGTGGGATCATGCTCGGCGAGGAGACCATCGATGGCCGCACGGACGATTGATTCGCTCATGGAGCCAAAGTTAGCGGAGGCCGATCGGCACTACGCGATCGCCGCCCGGGCTACTTCCTCGTCGGCCACCGCGATGGCCAGCTCCAACTCGTCCGCATGTGAACGAAGGACGTACATGCCGTCGATGTTGACCCCCGCATCGGCGAGGCTCTGGGTCAAAACAGCCAGCGCGCCCGGACGGTGCGAGAGAATCGTCGTCAAGACGCGGCGCTCCTCGGCGACCAGCCCGGCGTTGTTTATCACGCGACGGGCACCCTCGGCATCGCTGACGACCATCCGGACCATGCCGATGTCCTCGATGCCGAAGGCGGCGAGGGCCTCGATGTTGACGCCGCCATCAGACATGACTTTGGCCAGCCCGGCCAGCTGGCCGGGTCGATTGGCGAGATGAATGGTGAACTCGGTCATTGTTCCTCCCGATAACCCTATCCCCCCTGGAGACCCTGCGCCGGGGGGAGTACGATCAGAGAGCACCAGGAGCGACCGTGACCGACACCCATTACGAACGCCTTTCCTTTCTCGACAGCACCTTCCTGGCGATGGAGGATCGCAACGCCCATTTCCATGTGGCCGGCGTCATGAAGTTCGCTCCCGGAGGGCTGCGGGCCGCCGACGGCTCGGTCGACATGGATCGGATCAAGGCTCACATCGAGTCGAAGCTGCACCGGATCCCGCGCTACCGCCAGGTGCTCGATTGGGTTCCGCTCGAGGAGCACCCGGTGTGGGTGGACGACGCGTATTTCGACATCGATTATCACGTTCGCCGGGCGACCCTGGCCGAAGAGCGCAACGACGTCGAGCTGCAACGGCTGACGGGAACCATTTTCTCGCAGAAACTCGACCGGTTCCGGCCGCTGTGGGAGGTGTGGGTGGTCGACGGCTTCGAGGACGACCGGACCGCCATGATCACCAAGGTGCACCACTGCATGATCGACGGGATGGCGGGGGTCGATCTCATGAAGGAGCTCCTGGCACCGTTTCCGGTCACCGAAATTCCCCCCGCTCCTCCCTATGAGCCCCGGCCCAGCCCCTCCAAAGCCGCGCTGTTTGCCGACGAAGCACGCCGGCGAGTGGCGATGCCCCTCGATGCGCTGCGAGGCTTGCGCCATCTCAGCGACAGCCTCAGCGGACTGGTGGAAGAGGTAGACACCCGCTTGCGCGCCATGGGGAATGCACTCGGGGCGGGGTGGCTGAAGAACGCGTCACCGACACCCCTCAACGCTCGCATCGGGCCGAACCGCGAGTTCAAATGGATGAAGATCGACCTCGACGACGCCAAGTCGGTCAAGAACGCACTCGGCGGAACCATCAACGACGTGGTGCTCTCGACTGTGGCCGGCGCGGTCCGCAAATACTTCCTCGCTCACGATGTCGCCGTCGACCATCTCGACTTCCGGGTCATGGCGCCGGTGAGCGTCCGGAGCGCCAACGATCAGACACTGGGCAACCATGTGGCGATGTGGCTGCTCGATCTGCCGATCGCGCTGCAGACGCCACGCGAGCGGTACCGCAGCATCGCCGCCCAGACCGTCGACCTGAAAGAGACCAACCAGGCGCTGGGAGCCTCGCTGCTGGTCCAGGCAACCTCGTGGACGCCCTCGACCATCCTCACCTCCGCCATGCGGTTGACGGGCACCAGCGTGCGACCGTTCAACATGACGGTCACCAATGTTCCCGGCCCGCAGATTCCGATCTACTTCCTGGATGCGCTGCTCGAGGTCCAGTACCCGATGGTCCCGCTCTGGACCAACCATGGAGTCGGCATCGCCTTGTTCTCGTACAAGGGTGAAATCGCCTGGGGCGTGGTGGCGGATTCGGATTCGGTCACCGATCTCGACCGGTTCATGGCGTACCTCGATGAGGCGTTCCGTGAGCTGGTACAGGCCGCCAAGCCGAAGCCGGCCAAGAAACGCCGGGCGCAGCCGGCGACGAAACGCCGGCCCGCATCGGCCAACGGCAAGGCGACCAAGACCGGGTCGAAGACTCCCGCCAAGAAACCTGCCACCAAGGCCGCAGCTCAGAAGAAGGCCGCCAAGGCCGGCTCGCAGAAGAAAGAGGCCGCCAAGGCCGGCTCGCAGAAAAAAGAGGCCGCCAAGGCCGGCTCGCAGAAAAAAACGGACGCGGCCGGAGAAAAAAAACCGGCCGCCAAACGTGCAGCCGGCACGACGAAGAAACCTGCTGCTCGCAAGCCGGCATCCAAGGCTACGCCGGCCAAGCAGACTTAGGTAAGCCGCACCACCGAGTCCTCGTCGAACACGCCGGTCGGCATCGTCATGCCGAAGGCGCCATATACCGCCGGCGGCACCGAGATGTCCGCCAGGTAGAGCTCGCCAACCTCAACGGCTCCGCCCAGCCCGGTCTTGGGAGCGGCCAGAGTGAGAGTGGCGGCGGCCGAGATGCACGGTGTACCGGCGATGCCGCTGGTGACATCGAGGCCGCTCGGGGTATCGAGCGACACGATGGGTGCGGCCTGTTGGTTAGCCCATTCGATGAGCTCGGCCGCCCGCCCCCGCGGGTTCCCTCGCAGCGAGTATCCGATGAGGGAATCCACCACCAGGTCGGTTGGAACCGGCTCCGCCCCAACGTCGACCCCCATCCGCTCCAGCACATCGAGTTGATGGGCCGGGACCGCCCCCAGCCGTTCTCGCTCCTGGCCGAGGACGACCGCCACCCTCACCCCCCAATTGGCCAGATGCCGGGCCGCCACCATGCCGCCTCCGCCGTTGCCACCCGAACCGGCCATCACCAACACCCGTCCCGGCTGGAACCTGCGGATGGCGAGCCGGCCAAGGTTGCGGCCGGCATTTTCCATCATCTGCACGAGTTCGATGTGCAGATCCTCGATCATGACCCGATCGACCTCCCGCATTTGGTCCATCGAAACGGCGGGAACTGATCCGAGGTCGAACGAGGCAAATCCGGAGCCGGTCACACCGGGACGTTAATGCCGCCCTTTCCAGCCAGGGTTCCCGCCCGCTAAGTTGGGGGGTATGGCTAGCCGTCCCAAGCTCATGGCGATGGTTCTGGCAGGAGGGGAGGGGAAACGACTCCACCCGCTCACCCGTGACCGCGCCAAGCCGGCAGTTCCCTTCGGAGGGCGCTACCGGCTCATCGACTTCGCCCTGTCCAATCTGGTCAATGCCCGGATCGTCCGGATCGTCGTGCTGACTCAATACAAGAGCCACAGCCTGGACCGCCACCTCGCCACCACCTGGCGGCTATCGCCCATCCTCGGACATTACGTGGCCGCCGTCCCCGCCCAGATGCGACGCGGCCCCCGCTGGTTCGCCGGCTCGGCGGACGCCATATTCCAGAACCTCAACATCCTGGTCGACGAGGACCCCGACCAGGTCTTCGTCTTCGGAGCCGACCACATCTACCGCATGAACCCCCGCTACATGCTGGGCGAGCACCTCGATACCGGAGCAGGCGTCACCGTGGCGACCACCCGGGTACCCATCGGGGTGGCCAGCGATTTCGGTGTCATCCAGGCGGACGAGTCGGGCAAAATCGTCGACTTTCTCGAGAAGCCGAGGAATCCGCCGCCGATGCCGGGCGACCCTTCAATGGCATACGTCTCGATGGGCAATTACATCTTCGACCGCGACGTGCTGGTGGATGCGGTCAGCACCGATGCTGCCGATGAGAATTCGAAACACGACATCGGGGGCAACATCATTCCGGGTCTGGTGAAGGACGGCCTGGCCCGCGTTCACGACTTCGCATCCTTCGACGTCCCTGGGATCCATGCCCGGGAACGCGGGTATTGGCGTGACGTTGGGACGCTCGACAGCTACTACGACGCCACTATGGATCTGCTGGCGGTGGAGCCCACCTTCAGCCTCTACAACCAGGAGTGGCCCATCTACACCGCCAACACGCCGCTGCCACCGGCCAAGACCGTCCACGAGGAGGCCGGGCGCACCGGTGCGGCCCTCAACTCACTCGTGAGTGACGGGGTCATCATCTCCGGAGCCACCGTCCGCCGGTCTGTGCTCTCACCCCTGGTTCGGGTCAACTCGTACGCCCAGGTTCAGGATTCGGTGCTGCTGGACAACGTGCGGGTAGGACGGGGCGCGGTTGTCCGCCGCGCCATCATCGACAAGAGCGTCGAGGTCCCCGAGGGCGCTCAAATTGGCGTCGACCTCGAGCTCGACCGTGAGCGCTACACCATGTCGGAGAACGGCATCGTCGTCATCGGCAAACGCGACAAGGTGGAGGTGTAGGCGGCGAACGCCGCCTACACCTGCAGACCGCCCACCGCCCGCCGCATACCCCTCCCGTGGAGCGGAGCGGCAGGGGCCGGGGGTGGGGTATGAGCGCGTTCCTGTGTTCTCGCACATTGGGCGGTGGGCGGTGGGCGGTCGGCTCTCTACCTCCCGGCCGGGCTCGCTCTTCCTTCCCCTCGAGGGGAAGGTGGACTCGAAGCGCAGCTTCGAGGACGGATGGGGGGAGGCGCCGAACCACCAATGCAAGCTCTGACGGCAGTTCCCGGCCTCCCCCACCCCGTCTCCGCCTACTGCGGAGCCACCCCTCCCTCAAGGGAGGGGAAGAATCGGGCGGTGGGCGGTCGGCTCTCTACGTCCCGGCCGGGCGTTCCAGCGGCACCAGCCGGTGGTCGGAAGTGAAAAGACGAGAGGCGGTTCCGAAGCCGACCACCGCGGTAGTGGTCGCCACCGAGCCGAGAATCAGAAACATGATCGCCGCCTGCACCTTGACGGCATCCACCGGGTCGACCCCGGCCAGGATGAGCCCGGTCATGGCCCCGGGCAGGAACACCAGGCCCACGCCTTTGGTGGTTTCCACCTGAGGGGTAAGGGCGGTCCGGATCGCCGACCGCACATACGGAAGTGACGCCCGTCGGGACGACTGAGCCAGCGCAAGGCGCGCTTCCACCTCGTCGCGTTTGTCCCGCAGCTCCTCGACGACCCGCCGGGCTGCTACCACCGTTGCATTCATAGAGTTGCCGACCATCATCCCGGCCAGCGGGACCAGTGTCCGAGCCTCGAGCGGGAAGATCCCGAGACCGAAGATGACTCCGAGGGTCACCGTGGCCGCCACCACGAAGGCGGCCAGGCCGATGGGGAACAGCCGTGGTACCTCGGCGGCCCGTCGCGACAGCACCACCGCCGCGAACAGCACCATGACCGCCACCCAGGCCCACGAAAGCACCAGCGACCGTTCCGGGTCCAGGATGAAGGCGAGCACTGCTCCGATTCCGAGCAACTGAACCAGGGCACGCACCACGGCCACTCCGATGCTCTGCTCGATGCCGAGACGGTTCCACCGGGACAGAAACAGTGCCACCGCCACCATGACGAGAGAAGCAGCCAGGCCGACAAAGTCGACATCACCGGCCAGGAACTCGGTATCAGTCGGCATCTACGCCCTCCAGGAATCGAGTTAGGGCGGGATCGGCGTCGACGGGCAATTCGCTCCCCACATGGCGCAGCTTGCCGTCCAACAGGATCGCCACCCGGTCGGCGATGCGACGCATCTGGGCGAGGTCGTGAGTTACCCACACAATGGGAATACCACCATCGGCCAGGTTGCGGCCGAGTCGTTCCAGCCGGGAAACCGCCGGGCCATCGAGCGATGAGGTCGGCTCATCCATCAGCAAGACGTCTGGTCCGGCGATCAGCGCCCGGGCCAGGCACACCCGCTGCGCCTCGCCACCGGACAGTTCTCCGGCCGGTCGGTCGAGGAACGATTGATCGAGGGCCGCCCGTTCGAGCGCATCTTCGAGCCGGCGATCGCCGGCAACTCCATCGGCTTCGGCCAGGTTGTCACGCACCGTTCCCGCAAACAGGACCGGCTTCTGAAATACCATCCCGACCTGGCGCCGAAGCTCGAGGGGATCGAAAGAAGCCAGCTCACGACCGCGGAAATACACGCTGCCTCCCGAGGGAACCTCGAGCCGATTGCAGAGCCGGAGCAGCGTGCTCTTGCCCGACCCGCTTGGTCCCAGCAGGGTTGTGATGCCCGTGTTGGGTATATCCAGCGTGACGTCTGAGAGCCGGATCCCCGCCGAGCCCTCGACCGTCACTGAATCGAACCTGAATAGCGGATCAGTTGTCATAGCGGCAAGCGTAGGTCGAGCGGGCACCGGGAACGCTTCGCGTTCCGAGGGAGTTGCGTGGCAACTCCATAGCCGGGCGAAGCCCTGCCCACGTCCCCGCTTCTGCCTCAACACAACTACGGTTCCTGCCGATGGAGAAACGAATGTCTGATCCCGCAATCACGTTTTCGCGCGTCGGTCGGCGCTTCGGCGACATCGAGGCGGTCCGCGACCTCGACATTACGGTGGCCGCCGGGTCGGTTGCCGTGCTGCTCGGACCGAACGGTGCCGGGAAGACGACCACGGTCCGGCTGGCAACCGGAGCGCTGCAGGCTCATGCCGGGGTCATCAAGGTCCTGGGCATGGATCCCCGCGTAGATGGGAACGACATCCGCCGGCTGAGTGGAGTCGTGCCCCCGAAGGCAGCTTTCTACGATCGGCTCACCGGTCGGGAGAACCTCGAGTTCGCAGCCAAACTATGGGAACTGGGCGCGGCCGCACCCATCGCCGCGGCCGCCGAACGGTTCGGTATCAGCGAAGCGCTGGGTCAGGAGGTGGGCGGCTACTCAACCGGGATGCGCACCCGGCTGGCGCTGGCCCGGGCCATCCTGCATGATCCAACCATTCTGCTGCTGGACGAGCCGACCGCCGGACTCGATCCCGAGTCTGCCCGAGCCGTCCTCGACCTCATCCGCGACATGGCAGGCCAGGGACGCACCATCGTGATGTGCACCCACCTGTTGCATGAGGCTGAGGGGATCGCCGATCAGGTGGTGCTGATGAACGAGGGACATGCCTGGGTGGCCGGCCATCCGGATCATCTCGCCGAGCAGTACTGGCGTGACACCCGGGTGCATATCGACGCCGAAGACCGAACCGTTCTCGAGGTCCTGCCCGATCTCGAAGGCGTGGTGGCCGCCACCTTCAACGGCCATGTCACCGCCGAGCTGGACGACCTGAACCGGCTCCCGGACATCATTGAGAAGCTGGTCGGACGCGGGGCGCGCCTCACCCGGGTGGAGCCCATCCAGCCGACCCTCGAGGAGCTGTACTTCGAGATGCAACGCCATCGCCGCCGCCAGCGCGAGGGAGCCGGCTCATGAACCTGCATCGTGTTTGGGCGGTGGCCCGCACCGATCTCCGTCAATTGGCCAAGAGCCGCGACTACTGGCTCCCGATGGGCCTGCTGGCGGCACTGTTCTTCATCGTGATACCCGTCGTTGCGCTCAATGTGGTCACATCAGCGCAGGACAGCGAGGTGGTCACCCAGATCGGAACCGTGCTCGACACGCTTCCGCTGACGATTCAGGAGAACATCCAGGGTGACACCCCCGAGGTGCAGGCCGCCTTCGCCATCGCCGTTTACCTGCTGGCTCCGATTGCCGTGGTGGTTCCGCTCACCATCGCGGCCGCGGTCGGCTCAAACACCATCGTCGGCGAACGCGAGCGGGGCACCGGCGAGTTCCTGGCCCACTCCCCGATTACCGAGCGGGAGTTGTACACCGGCAAGCTGCTGGCGGCGCTCATTCCCGGCTACGGCGCCACCCTGGTCGGGTTCGGCATCTATTCGCTGCTGGTGAACCTGATCGTGGGGCCCGACCTCGGCGGATGGTTCTTCCCCACCAGCGGATGGTGGGTCCTGATCCTGTGGGTGGTTCCCCCGGCCATCGCCATCGCCCTGTCGCTCATCGTGCGCATTTCCGCCCGAGTGCAGAGCGCGGCCGCAGCTCAGCAGGCTGCATCACTGGTTTCACTCCCGGTGATCGTCATCTCCTACGCAGTAGCCTCCGGCCTGGTTTACGACCCGGCCCGAACCGGCCTCGTCACCGGGCTGGTGGCCTGGATGATCGCCTACCTCGGCCTGGCCAGCGGCTCCCGTGCTCTTCGGCGTGAGATCCTGCTCGGCATCGGTATCAAGTCGGCAAAACGAGTGACGGTGCCGAAGAGGTAGACCCAAGACCCGGGTCCCAAGACCCAAGACCGGTGGGAAAAAGCAACCGGTCCCTTGGTACCTTCCAGAGCCGAGCGCGCCGCGGCCTCACACCCGAAATGAGAGCCCTCTGGCACCTCCCCCGTCGCAGACGGGGGAGGCCGGGAGGGGGTGAAAGCTCGTTCCCGTGCTCCCAAGTGGGGTACCGCTCTTTCGGGCAACGGGCAACGGGCAACGGAATAGGAACCACCATCGCTACGGTTCTCCCCTCATGGCGCAAGATCTCGAATTCATCTACGTGGGCGACCCGATGTGCTCATGGTGTTGGGGGTTCGCGCCGGTGCTGGAGCGCATGACCGAGGTGTACGACATCCCCATTCGGGTGGTGGTCGGCGGGCTTCGGCCCGGGTCGGACGGGCAAGAGCTCGACGATCGGTTTGCGCTCACGCTGGCCCATCATTGGGAACAGGTCGAGCATGCTTCCAGCCAACCGTTCGACCGAGCCTTCCTGGAACGACGCGACGGCTGGGTGTACGACACCGAGACCCCGGCGATCGCGGTGGCCGCCATGCGTGAGCTGAGCCCGGACGACACCCTCCGCTTCCACACCCGCCTCCAACGCGCCTTCTACGCCGAGGGTGTCGACATCACCGACCGGTCGGCCTACCCGCCTCTGCTGGACGACTTCGATATCGACGCCGGCAAATTCGCCGATCTGTTGGCATCAGACGAGATGCGCACGCGGGCCTGGCAGGATTTCGCCGAGGCCCGCTCCTACGGAGCGACTGGTTTCCCGACGCTCCTGGTCCGCGACGGTGAGGAGTACGGCATCGTCACCCGCGGCTACCTGCCCGCCGACCGGCTGCTGCCGGCGCTGTCCGATTGGCTCCTCACCAAATACACCGACACCGGCGAGGCTCTCTTCTGCGAACCCGGGACGGTTTGTTAGCCGTTCAACGCGGCCGGGGCTAGTCGATCGTGAAGGCAGGGACGGTTGGGGGTGGCCCGAATTCGGGGCGTTCCGTGCGGGTCCGCTTCAGCTCCCAGAACCCGGGCGTGGTGGTCAGCGTGACGACCGCATCCCACAGCCGCAGGGCCTCTTCCCGGGGAGGGACCCGGGTGATCACCGGACCGAAGATGGCAACCCGGTCGCCGGCCCCATCGTCGATGCCGATGATCGGGGTGCCGATGTCGTCGCCTGCCAGCTCTAAACCCAGGTCCATCCGCCGAACGATCTCCGCGTCCCACGATTCATCATCGAAGGCCGTACCAAGAGAAGGATCCAGGCCGGCGGCACCGAGCGCGGCCGCCGGATCGAACCAGCGGTCCCGCTCGTGGTGAATGCGGCGTCCGAGCTCCCAGTACAGGGGGAATACCGCCGCGTCACCGTATTCAGCCCTGACCGACTCCATGACCCGCAAGAGGTTGTGAGTGAACCGATACCGTGGGTACCCGTCACTCTCCTCCGGGGTCTGGTTCTTGACCAGCAGGCTGATCGGCTGCCAGGTGACGTTGAGGTCACGCTCGGGCGCAACGACTTCGACGACCCACCTGGCCGTCACCCAGCACCAGGGTCAAATCGGATCCACCCAGAAGTCGACTTCCATGGGCTGCAGGTTAGGGCCGGCGGTCAGCTCCGCTTCTTGGCTACCCATTTTAGAAACTTGGCGGTCGGCCACGCGTTGGCGACCATCGAGCGTTCCACCCAGCCCCGTTGGGCGTTGAGCACCCCGTACTCCATGCGGCCCAGCTCATTGGTGTGGTGTGAGTCGGTGTCGATGACGAAGGTGACGCCATGGTCGATGCCGATGCGGATCGCCTCGGGGGTGGCATCGAGGCGCTGGAGGGCTCCGTTGATCTCGATGGCGGTTCCGGTGGCAGCTGCCGCCTCCATCACTGCTTCTAGATCGAGTTCGATGCCGGGCCGGCGTCCGATGTAGCGGCCGGATAGGTGGCCGATGGCGCTGACCGCCGGGTTGGCCATCGCCCGCAACACCCGCTCGGTCTGCTGATTGCGGTCGAGATCGAAGAACGAGTGGACGCTCGCCACCGCCCACTCGAATCCGAGCTGAAAGTCGAGGTCGTAATCGACGGAGCCGTCACGCCCGATGTTCAGCTCACATCCGTGCAGCAGCCGCATGTCCGGGTACTTCTCCTGGACCCTGGCCAACTTCTTGCGCTGGGCCAGCATCTGACGCCGCGTGGCCCCGTTGATGGCCAGGTCCTCGCCGTGGTCGGTGATGGCGAGGTAGCTGTAACCCCGCTCGGCGGCCGCCTCCACCATCGCCTCCAGCGGTCTGCGTCCATCGCCCGAGAGGTCAGTGTGGTAGTGGAGGTCACCCTTGATGTCCTTGAGCTGTACGAGTTTGGGGAGGCTGCCGTCGACGGCCCGTTCCACCTCACCGGTGTCTTCCCGCATGGTGGGAGGAATCAGCGGCAAGCCGAGCGCGGCGTAGATGTCCTTCTCGGACTTGGAGGCGATGACTTCCCCGGTCTCGACGTCGGAGAGGCCGTACTCGTTCAAGAGCCAGTCCCGATTGATTGCCAGCTGGCGCAGGTGGATGTTGTGGGTCTTGGAGCCCGTGAAATACAGCAGCGCGGCCCCGTACTCGGCCGGCTGCACCACCCGCAGGTCGACCTGGATTCCCCGATGGGTGAGCACCGAGCTCTTGGTTTCTCCCCGGCCGATGATCTCGGCGACCATCGGCATGGTCGTGAAGTGTTCCATGACCGGGTCGGGCTTGGTCGACGAGACGAGGATGTCGATGTCGCCGATGTCCTGGCGGAAGCGACGCAGGCTCCCGCAATAGTCGGCCGCCTTGACCGCCGGCAGCTCCAGCAACTCGGCCACAATGGAACGGGCAATCGGCAGCGCATCCACGATGGGCGTTCGAGTGTCCTTGCCGTGGAGCCCGAGCCGCTCGATGGCGTGGGCGATCTTCTCCTCACTCTTCTGACCGAGCCCGGGGAGCTCACGCAGCTTCTCGGCCTTCAATGCCGCCTGAAGGTCGTCGAGATTGTGGATGGCAAGCTCGTCGCGCAGCATGAGCAGTGTTTTGGGCCCCAGGCCGGGTATGCGGGTGAGGCTGACGAACTCGGATGGATACTTCTCCCGCAGCCCATCGAGCTTCTTCATCGTCCCGGTGTCGACGAGCTCCCGAATCTTGGCGGCCGTGCTCTTCCCAACCCCCTTGAGCGCCACCAGCTCCGCCTCGCTGAGGGTGGCGACATCGGCCGTCGAGCTCTCGAGCCCGTCGATGGCGTTGTCGTAGGCCCGCACCCTGAATGCCTGCGGGCTGCCCTCTTCCAGCGTCATGAGGACGCGCAGCTCCTTGAGAGCATCAATGATCTGCGCCTTGGTGGTCACACCTGGATTATGGCGGGCCGATACCGATCAGCCGGCCGCGGCCCGTCTGGCGATGAGCATGCTTCCGTATCGGAACCCATCCCCCGGGCATTGAGCATCTACTCCGGCGCAAAGGGCACGATGACCGTCCGGACCTCGTCGCCGAAGGCGGCTAGATCGTCGAGCACCTGGTTGACGGGACCTGCTTCCAACGGGACCTGCTTGCTCACCACCCGGGACAGGTCGAGATCGCCCCGGGCGGCGATCTCCAGCAGCGGCCCCAGTTCCGAGGCCAGGTGGTCGGATACGCCGATGATCTCTGCCTCCCGCAGCACCAGGTCCTCGTAGGCATCGATCGAGAACGGCTCCTCGGAAAGGCCGACCGCGGCCGCTCGTCCCTGGGGGCCAAGCACCGCGACCGCTTGACTCATCGTCAGCGACAAACCGACGAGTTCGAGCGCTACGTCCACTCCCCCCGAATCCGACAAGATTGCCTCTACTGCGTCTGGCCCGCCAGCAACGGGAATAGCCCCGTAGTGAGCTGCCAACGCGGCCTTGGCGGGATTGACATCGACTGCGTAGACCGTCGCAGCCCCGCCGGCCAACGCCAGTTGCACGGCCGACTGCCCGAGACCGCCCAGGCCAAAGATGGCCACCCGTTCTCGGGGCTGAAACCGGGTCTTGCTGAGCGCGTGAAACGATGTGGCCGACGAGCACATCATGACGGCGGCGTGCTCGATGGCGACCCCGTCGGGGATGGCTACCAGATTGCGTGCCGGCACCACAATCTTCTCGGCGTAGCCGCCGTCACGGGTGTTTCCCACCATCTGTCCGGAAACACAGAACTGATCGTTGCCCGCCAAGCAGTAGCGGCAGGTGCCACAACTGGTCTGATAGTGGATACCCACCCGGAGCCCCTCCACAATCCCCGCCGGCGGGTTCGGTCCGACCGCTTCCACGACCCCCGCCACCTCGTGGCCGAGCGTGCGCGGCAGCGGCGGCAGCCGGGGATTGCCCTGCAGGTAGTGAACGTCGGATCGGCATATCCCGGCGGCCTGGATGTGGACGAGCGCCTCTCCGGCCGCCAGCTCGGGGATGGGTTGATCCTGCTCCACGAGCGGCGCGTTTTGCTCGATCAGGCGCAGGGCCCGATAGGTGGCCATAACGAGACGCTACACAAATGCCACTACGCCTCGGGCGTGGCCTTGGCTCTTGTTCCCCGCCCTTGAGGGCGGGGTGGCTCCGACGAAGGAGGAGGCGGGGTGGGGGAGGGATAGAACCGGCTAGCTGTCTGGGTTGTTGCCATCTGGCTCCCCCCCATCCGTCACCGACCCTGCGGGTCGGCGCCACCTTCCCCTCGAGGGGAAGGAAAGAGGGCTGCTCACCTTGGTTCGTGAGGCGATTTCACTACGAGACGCTGCTCGCCTGGGGCCTCCCCCCATCCGTCCACCCTCCCCTCGAGGTGTCGCATGTCGCGATAGGTGCGACCCCTGCCCGCGACCTAGCTGGCCGAGTTGTGCTCCCCGCCCTGAGGGCGGGGTGGCCGAGCGAAGCGAGGTCGGGGTGGGGGAGGCAGTGAACCCTTTTGCATGCCGCGGCTGCTCGCCTGGGGCCTCCCCCCATCCGTCCACCCTCCCCTCGAGGTGTCG
>CAMYMH010000003.1:219356-225176 GCA_947259275.1 uncultured Acidimicrobiaceae bacterium
GCGCGTGACCGGAATGCGGCGGCGGCCGGCGGAGTTGATGCCGGTGGCGCAACCAAAAGGAGCCACGATGGAGAACCAGCAAGACTTTCCGGCACCCACCGAGGGATTCGTCGTGACCCACATGCTGATCGTGGAGGATGTTGGTCGGTCAGTTGACTTCTATGTCAACTCGCTCGGAGCCACCGAGCTGATGCGGGTCCCGGACGGGCCGGCCATCCTCGGATTCGCCAACACCTGGATCATCATCAACGTCGGCGGAGGCCCGACCGAGGACAAGCCGAGCGTCGTGCTCGCTCCGCCGGACGATCCCGATCGCGTCGACAGCTTCATGAACATCCGGGTCGCCGACATCAATGCCATCTACGCACAGTGGAGCGCGGCC
This sequence comes from uncultured Acidimicrobiaceae bacterium, assembly GCA_947259275.1. Classification (GTDB taxonomy): domain Bacteria; phylum Actinomycetota; class Acidimicrobiia; order Spongiisociales; family SHLN01; genus SHLN01. The sequence goes on from CAMYMH010000003.1 coordinate 219,739, forward strand.
GGTGCCGAGTTCTTGACCCCACCGCAAGACCGCGGTGCCGAAATCCGGTGCTACGTCCGCGATCCGGACGGATACCTGATCGAAGTTGGGCAGGCGACGGGAGCCCTCGAGCCGGCCGAATAGCCGACAGACCTCCCCGCCCGGTTCACAAGTTCTCCACAATCGCCTGAGATCGTGATGGCATCAAGAGAGGAGAACCAATGTTCTTTGTGTTTCTATTAGCCATCGTTGTGCTTGCGATGATCGGCCTCGGGTCGGTCCTTGGAAGCGGGTTGGCGGGTTTGGGTGCGATCATCCTGCTGCCGATCCTGATCCTGAAAATCGGGTTCTTGCTGATGCTGTTCGGATTTGTTGGACGGCGGCTGAGCGGAAGGCGATCCTCGTGGGATTGGAACAATCCCGGCTGGGTTGGACGCTCGCGGCCGCGCCGGGAGGAGCCATCATCCTCGCGGGGAGAGCAGTTCGAGGAGTGGCACCGCATGGCCCACGCTCGGGAAGAGGTCGACGGTTGGGTCGCCGACCTCGACCACAAAGTGGTCGCCGATCTCGACGACACCAAGCCAGAATGACCCGGTGAAGACGGTCCTCGTCGTTGAAGACGAACTGAAGATTGCCCGCCTGGTGCGCGATTACTTGCAGCAGGCGGGCTTCGCCGTGCTCGAGGCCGCCGATGGTGCGTCGGCGCTGGCGATGGCGAGATCCGAAAAGCCCGACATGGTGGTGCTCGACCTTGGCCTTCCGGAAGTCGACGGTCTCGACGTGACCCGGCGATTGCGGGCTGCCTCGGCCGTACCCATCATCATGCTCACCGCCCGCAGCGAGGAGTCCGATCGGATCGTCGGACTCGAGCTGGGAGCCGACGACTACATCGTCAAGCCGTTCAGCCCCAAGGAGCTGGTGGCTCGCATCCGGGCCGTGCTGCGCCGCGCCGATGCAACCCTGGGCGGGGGCGAGCTGGTACGGGCAGGACCGATCACCATCGACATCCCCAAGATGCGGGTCACGATCGGCGAGGATGAGGTCGAGTTGACCGCCACCGAGTTTCAGTTGCTGCTCACCCTGGCGCGCCATCCGGGCCGCATCTACACCCGTGCCCAGCTGCTGGACGCATTGCACGGTGTTTCCTTCGAGTCGTATGAGCGCTCGGTGGATGCCCACGTCAAGAACATCCGCCGCAAGATCGAGCCAGACCCGCGTCGGCCAAAAATGGTCCTCACCGTGTACGGCGTCGGGTACAAGTTCGCCGATGCCTAGAGGGTTTGGGCCGGGAGGCTCTCATGAATGGCCGCACCGGCAGGCCGACTGGTGGACGCAACCCGGCCGGGGCGCTCAGGCGTGGCAAGGCTTCGGCCGGCGGATGCTGCTGCGCGGCTTGATCTTCTTCATGTTCTTCATCGCGGTGATGGTGGGGATGGTGGTGCTGGTGGTGGGAGTCGTCTCCGACATGGGAGGCTTCTCCGGCTTCCTGGCGATCGTGGCGTCGCCGTTCCTGTTGATCCTGGTGGCGGCGCTCATCGGACGGTCGTTCATCCGCACCTGGCGCCCGGTGCGCAGATTGATCGCGGCTGCCGGCGCTCTCGCCGACGGCGACTACTCGGCACGAGTCGAGCCGAGCGGGTCCGGCTCGATGCGGGCGGCGCTTGCTTCTTTCAACGACATGGCCCGGCGGCTCGAAACGGCCGACGAGCAGCGCCGCCGGCTGCTGGGTGACCTCGGCCACGAGCTGAGGACGCCTCTCACGGTGGTACGCGGCGAGATTGAAGCCATGCTCGACGGCGTGCACGAGATCGATGCCGATCACCTCAACCTGCTGATGAACGAGGTGCTGGTCATGGAGCGGCTCCTCGAGGACCTGCGCACTCTCAGCTTGATCGACGCCGGACGCCTCGACCTCCATCCCGAGCCCACGGATCTGGTAGCGCTGGTGGACGATGTGGCAGACGGATATCGACGGCGGGCCGGTGAGCAAGGCGTCACGATTACCGTCGATTCGGCGAGTGATCTCGACGAGTTGATATTGGATCCCGTGCGGATCCGCGAAGTGCTGACCAACCTGGCCGTCAATGCGCTCCGGGCCATGCCCGACGGGGGACGGCTGCATTTCCAACTCCGGCCGGCCGGAGGCGGGGCTGTGGTCGAGGTGACCGACTCGGGCACCGGGATCGACCCGTCCGAGCTGGAGCCGGTATTCGATAGATTTCACAAGGGATCGAACTCTCGCGGCTCCGGCCTTGGCCTGTCGATCAGCCGCGATCTGGTTCAAGCCCACGGTGGTGCCATCACGCTCGAGTCCCAACCCGGGGTTGGCACGACCGCCCGAGTTGTGCTTCCCGGAGCCCCATCGGCCTGACCTGCCGGCTGGGGTCGTCTTACGCCAGCCTCACCACCTCGACGGCGTATCGGCGAGCGAGCGCCTCGCTCATCTGCTGATACCACTCTCCGATCGGGACTCCACGCCGGCCAGCCGTATACCAGAACAGATATCGGTCGGCGTCCTCGGTCACCCGGCGGATTTGCCGGTTGACACCCAGACGAGCTCCAACCCGCCTGGGCCATCTCGGCGGCGGTGGTGTGAGCGTGAGCGGGCCGACCACATGGGCTTCCTCCGCCCGGTAGACCGGACCCGTCACCAGCACTCTTCCCGATAGCCGAACGAATCCAGTCACCATCGCGCTGTCCATGAGTGAGTGACGCAGCAGCCAGCCAACCTGTGGCTCGTCACTGGCATAGATGCCGCAGGTGCAGTCCAGGCTCGGGACCCGGCGGTGATGGCGATCCACTCTCATATTGCCGAACACCGGGCCGCTCCCGATTTCCGTGTCGGTGCATCGGGCTTGCAGGACCGGGTGACGCCACGGGAATCCGAAAATGCCGGTCAGAAGCGGTCCCTGAGGTCCGGGGACCAGTTTCCAGCTGCGCCGAACCACTGGGCCGCGGGTCCCGTGGTCTGACTCGTAGAGTGCCTCCGAATTGCGGGCTTGGGCCATCGCATCCCTCCCCATGCCCGATGTTATCCGATACCGTGACCTCTGCGCCTGTCCGTGCCGGTGAGCCGGTACTAGGACGTTGCCCAATCGGCGGGCGCGACCGGATTGTCGACCACTGCCGCCAGGCCGGGCGCACCATCTGCCGGCACGAAGCCGCCATCGGTCCAGATGCCCGCCTCGACCGCAACCGAGCTGCGGCCGTGGCCGGGGGACCCCCATTCCACATAACTGCGGATGGAAGCCGCGCTGCCGAAGGAATTGTCGACGTACAGACCGACTTCCCCCCCACTCGCCTGCAGGCTTCCGAACCGGCCGTTGGCATCGATGGCCTGGCCGGTGAGGCCGGCGACGGCGCCATCGGTGAAGTGGACGGTTTCGCCGGGAGCCACCTCCACCGAATCAATCCGGTAGTAGGCGGGACGCTGACAGATATTCCATCCATCGAGGTTGCCGGGAGCGCCTCCGACATTGGTGATGGACACGTAGCCCTCGTCACCGAACACGACCCGGCTGATCACGAACTCAGCAGTTCCGGAGCCCAGGTCACTTGTGGTCGTCGTCCCATCATCGGCGGACGCACCGGTGGTGCCTTGAGCCGTCGTGCCGGTGGTGGCATCCGGGTCCGTCGTGGTAGCGGACGGATCTGAATCCGACCCTCCGCAGGCGGCGGCGATAAGAACCAGTGCGACGAGGATGGCGACGCGTCTCATTGCCGACATAACGTGTCGTGCCACCTTTGTGTTCCCGGTCGGCAGGCAGAGCGCGGTGGGCAGCGGGAGGCTCTAGCCTCCCCCCATGCTCAGAGCCAAACCGACCATCGAGTTGATCGGCGCGCCCCAAGATCTGGGCCAAGTGCTGCGCGGGGTGGACATGGGGCCGAGCGCGGTGCGGGTCGCCGGCGTCATCCCCCGCTTACAGTCCCTTGGCTTCGAAGTCATCGACCGCGGCAACATCGATTGCGCCACCATGGCCACCGCCGAAGAGGGTGACCCCTCGGCCCGGTTCCTCGGGCCGGTGGTGCGGGATTCGGAAGCGCTGGCGGCGGTGGTGGAGTCGGCGGTGCGGGCAGGACATTTCCCACTCGTCATCGGAGGCGATCACTCAATCGCGGTCGGCACCATGGGCGGAGTCGCCGCCGTCGAGCCCCGGCAGGGCCTGCTGTGGATCGACGCCCATGCCGACTACAACACGCCTCAATCCAGCCCGAGCGGCAACATCCACGGCATGCCGGTGGCGGCCATCCTGGGCCACGGGCCAGACAGCCTGGTTCAGGTGGGAGGCGTCAGCCCCAAGGCGCTCGATGACCATACGGTGATCATCGGACTGCGAAGTGTCGACCGGGGGGAGGCCGAGCGCCTCAACGAGTCAAACATCACCTTCTTCACGATGCACGACATCGACCTGCGGGGGATTCAGTCGGTTCTCGAGGAGTCCTTCTCGGTGCTGACGGCCGACGGCGTCGATCGCGTCCACCTGTCCTTCGATGCCGACGCCATCGACCCCCGGCACGCACCCGGCACCGGAACGCCGGTGGTGGGTGGCTTCACCTACCGAGAGAGCCATCTCATGATGGAGCTGCTGGCCGAGGCCGACATCATCACGTCGGCCGAGTTCACCGAGGTCAACCCGGTGCTCGACGCCCAGAACCAGACCGCCGAGCTGATCGTCGAGCTCATCGGCTCGCTGGCAGGCCAACGCGTGGTCAAGCCCGGGACCTGAACCAGCCAACCCGTCCGCGGGAATAGTCGGCGCCCGAAACAAGTTGCAATTGAAACTACCACGAGCAGGAGAGCACTGTGACAGACACCCCCACCACGCGCCAGGTCGACGGACGCCAGGTCCCGGCCGTCGGCACCTACGGCCTCGACCCGGCCCATTCCAGGATCGAAGCGGTGGCTCGCCACCTCATGGTCACGAAGGTGCGCGGCCAGTTCACCGAGTATGAAGGCACCATCGTGGTGGCCGAGGATCCTGCGGAGTCGTCGGTCGAGCTCACCCTCAAGGCCGATTCCATCACCACCGGAGTAGAGGACCGCGATGCCCACCTCCGTTCTGCCGACTTCCTCGACATCGACAACCACTCGACGCTCACTTTCAAGAGCACCAGCATCGAGCCGAAGGGCGACACCTGGGTTCTCAACGGCAACCTCACCATCATCGGCAAAACCAACCCGGTGAGTCTCGACCTCGAGTTTCTCGGTGTCGTTACGGATCCGTGGGGCAACGCCAAGTCCGCCTTCTCAGCTACCGGTGAGCTCCATCGCCACGACTTCGGGCTCAGCTGGAACGTCCCACTCGACGGAGGCGGGATGCTGGTCTCGCAGGTTTTCAAGCTGGAGATTGAGGCCCAGCTCGCCCCCCAGGAATGAGCACCATCCAAATTGCCGGGCTGTCGGGCAGCCTGCGGCGTGGTTCGTACAACACGGCCCTGCTGCGGGCCGCCCAGTCCGT
>CAMYMH010000004.1:0-94269 GCA_947259275.1 uncultured Acidimicrobiaceae bacterium
CCTGGATCCACCAATACAATCACCACCGAACCCACACCGCCATCGGGAACAAGCCACCAATCAGCCGCGTAACCAACCTCCCGAATCAATACACCTAGGTGTCGGCTGTGCCGGCCGGTTCAGCCGTCGGTGCGAGCGAGCTCGAGGGCGCGTTCAGCCAACTCGAGCGCTTTGGGCGGGTACGCCTCCATCACCAGCTGCAGCCGGTGGTCGTCTTTGATCTCGGCCGGCGACTTGGCGTTGTAATTGTCGGCGTTGACCAGCGGCTCCACTCCACCCATCTTGTAGGCAACCTGGAGGTAGTAGAACGCCAGCCACCAGGGGTCCCACTCGCCGAGGGTGGTATCGAATCCCCCCTGCAGGACCTGGTCGAGGGCGTCGTCGTGCATGTCGTCGTATCCGAGACCGAGCAGGCTCTTCAAGCTGAACGCCAGCTGTTGGACCCGGGGCACAAACGGCCAGTGGGCGTAGTACACGCCACCTTCCTCGGTGCCGTGGAGCATGGCCGCCTTCACCGCCAACGACTGGGCATCGAGCAGCACGAATCTCAGCAGCTCGGGATTCTTGACCATCTCAACCACTTCGTCACGGGTGGTGGCGGCAATCGCGGCGTTGCTCGGCTTGGTGTCGGCGTGGCCGATGACCACGGTGCGGCCGGCCTCGTCGAGCCGTTCGGCATGCTCCTCCACGAACTGATCGAACACGTCGACCATCCTTCTGGCGTGGTCGGCCGCCCGTACGATCGCCGGGGTGTTCTGATACTGGGGCAGCTCGCCCATGCGGGCGGTCTGCCGCGGGGTCTCCAGCACCAGGCAGTGTCTGAAGAACTCGGCGGTGCCGTAGCGCTCCTGGAGGCCGGCAGGTGCCTTGATGCTCCCCCGATCGAAGGCGAGCGCACCGGCCGCACACAGGTTGGCAACATCGTCGGCGGACAACTCCGGCCAGCGTTCGGGCCACTCGACGATGACGTTGGCGACCGAGGCGACCAGCGGCACCTTCTCCATCATCAGCGCCGGAAACACCCGGTCGGGCACCGAACAGTCGGCGACCGGTCCCAGGCGAACGGTGGTGGCGTCAATTTGCTCCACGGCCACCAGGCCGACGTACGGTGAATCGTCTGGGTTGAACAGCTCCCCACGGGACAGCTCTCCCATCAGGCTGTCATGCTGGAAGCCGATCCCCGCTTCGAGGTCGTCGTCGTTGACCCCGCTCCAGGGAAAGAGCATGTGGCCGGCATCATTTGACCAGATCGGGCCCGAGCTCTCTTGCAGCCGGTAGTTGGGTTCGCGCAGCACCTTTAGCACGTACTCGCCCGGGACCCGCGGTGAGGTGACCACCACCAGCGTTGAGCTGGTCGCCTGGAAGTACTGTCCATGGAATTGCCAGTCCCCCAGCATCTCAATCGAGGGCGTGGGAATCGACTGCCCCCGTTCGTTGAGAATCCGGCGAACCTCAGACTCGACGGCGGTGTAGACCGTCGCGAAGTCACCTTTGGCCTGCGGCGGCGACCACATCTCCGTCTGTATGGCGGCGGCCGATTGGCCCTCCTCCACCGGCATCGTCCTCCCGTCAAGGCAGCAGCGCAATCGTAGGCGACAGCCACCCCATCATGGGGAGCTAGCCCGCTTTGACCAAGAAAAGTCAGATCGAATCGCGATATTTGATGCCCTCGACTTCCGCAGCGACTGCGTCCATCACTTCCATCACAGGCTCGACCCGGAACTGAAAGACGGCGAACGAAGACGTGGCTTGATGAATCGCGGCGATGTCGTCCGTCTCGACGACGCGCCTCGCTCGACTGATGGTCCTTCCTGGTGGGCCCGGTGGGGATCGAACCCACGACCTTCGGATTAAAAGCCCGGCCGGAGGACTCCAACGAGGCTGACGATTCGTCGGAAACGTAGGTAGGAACAGGGTTCCTGGCTTCATTGGTTCTGGTCATTTCCCGGTGTTTCCCGTCCTCTGACGGACAAAATACGGACAAGAACCACAAATAGCCCTGCGAACTGTTCTGGACTGTCACAACGTTGAGCACTATCCGGGGTGGAATGAGCACCAGCGACCCCACCGAGGAACTCAGACGCCTCTACCCACCCATCCTCATCACCGCCCACGTCGCCGACATGATGCACTGCACCATCGGAGACGTCCGCGACAAAGTGCACCGCAAAGAACTCCGTGCCATGCGGTGGGGACAACAGTTCCGGTTCTTCCGCGACGAGGTCATCGCCACCATGACCCCCGTCACCGACACCGAAGACTTCGAGGAGCCGTCGGAGGAGACGGGAGGGGAGGAGACGTGACCGGTGAGATTGACTATGGCCGGTGGTATCCGGAGGTGCCGGCGGTGATGGACACCAAACAGCTGGCTCAACTGTTGAGCACCAATGAGCAGATCGTGCGTGCCTGGGTGCGGGAAGGGATAATCCCCGCCCACCGTCGCCCTGGCGGCCGTAAGCTCTCCTTCCTCCGCCACGAGATCTTCGACTGGCTCATCAGCAACCGCTACGAACCCGAGTAGACGAGCCGGTTCGGTCCGAGCTGCCTGGGCTAGCCGCGGCGGAGGCGGGCCTCGAGTGGTGGGAGCGCCACGATGTCCTTGGCCCGTCCGGCGGCGCGTTTGGATGCCACAACATCCTCGAGGGACGCCACCGGCAGATCAACCGCGCCCACCACGATCGTGGACGCGTGTTCGGTGAGAGCGGGATACCCCTCGGGGAACCCGGCCGGAGTGAAGCACAGATCGAGCGGCCCGTGCTCGGTGATCAGCGTCATCATCGCCAGCTGCCCCAGCGTGTCCGGGTGTGGGTCGAACGGCACCCCGTCGGGATCCCCCTCGACTCGGAGGCGGGCGCCAAGTGCCTGCAGCGCATCGGCAAGCTTGGACAAGTTCTCAGCATCGGCTGAGGGGCATATGTCGATATCGATCGTGGCATGACCGGTGTCATGAAGACGGGCGGCCACCCCGCCGATGATGACGAACTGCACTCCATGATCGAGCAAGACCCGGCAGATCGCCGCCACATGCTCGTCGCTGAGCTCAGGCGGCATCACTCGCCAATCGGTAGCCCTGCGAACGCAGCCGCTGCCTGGTGGCCTCGTCCAGGGTCCGTTCCCACTCGGCGAGCACCCGGTCATGGGTGTCGAGCTCGGCGATCTCGAACCGCAGTTCGAGTCCGGCGTTGGCCAGCATCCGCAACAAGGTGGGCACGGTCGGTTGGCGACGACCCGACTCATAGGCAGACAAGGTCGGCTGGGCGATCCCGAGCAGATCAGCGAACGCCGTTTGAGATAGTCCAAGCCTAAGCCGCGCCGACCGCAGGAGGGACCCTGCGACCTGTTCTTCCATAACACTCATGCCAATAGCGTATCGTCTATCGACTGTCAGGACAAGACCCTTCCCCCCAGTCCACAAACCGAGCACCTACGTGCCGATACCTCGCACTCTGAGTTCTGGGCGTTATCGCGCGAGATCAGGTGATCTGATTGGTGCAACGATTGAAAGCGTCTCGCAGAGATGATTGGGCCTTACGCTGACCTCAATGGGTATAAGCGATACCAAAGGAGCCCCGGTTGTGAAGGGGCCAGGACTGACGGGCCGTCGGCTCTACTTGGGGCTTGCGGCAGCGTTGGTGGTGGTACTCACCGGCTGTCAGTTTCAACCGGAGACACCTGTGCCCGACGGTGACCGCAGCATCGTGATCGGATTGCGCCATTGGGTCAACACCTATGGCAATGCAACGGTCACCGCAGAGGTTGAAGGGACCAATACATCGGTTGCTGAGATCACAGAATTGGCCGGTGAGGTCGCCACCGTGTTTGGAGGAAGGGCGGGCAGTGCGCTCGACGTGCGGTACTCCAATCAGTTTGGGGGCGTGACCTCGGTGAGGGCGGGCCTCCCAGTCACTGAGTCCACGTCACAGGGCCGAGTCTTCAATCTCGACGTTGCTGCAGCCCGTGATTCTGTCGCGGGCGCTGGGTTTGACCTCGGATACCTTCACTGGTGCCCGCCCTATGGCTACGACATCGGCGAGGTATCGGCCATCGGACCTCGGATCGAAGCTGACTTCGGCTGTGTAGTCTTCGATTCCGCCACGGGGTTCCCATCCGTTGCGGTCGAACTTGGTAGCCAGCGAAGTGCGTTGGTGTCCAATGCCGTCTTCCACGTGGCGATGCTCGGGACTGCCATGGCAGCGGTCGTGCTGTTCATTGCATCGAGGAACGGGCGACGAAGCCTGTGGCCCGTTTGGTTGACGGCGTGGTTCATCCTCGCGGGGCTCGCCGGGCCGCTCCTTGGTGCCTTCACCGCCAGCACGAGCGAGGTACTCGCACTGGAGCCAGGAGGGTCCTTAGCCGACCATGCCATTGGCTTCCTCGCCTGGGTGGCATTCCTCGCTGGTCCGACCGCCCTGCTGATCATCGTGATCGCCGGAGTCCTCCGCACACGGAAACGTCTTCATCGCTAGTAGGGACAATGGAGTTCCCCCCTCTGGCCGGACACCTTGACTATGCGGCCATGGTGTTGGTGGTGTGACGGTAGTGGTCCTCCCATTCGATCGGCGATAGGTATCCGAGCACGGAGCTGAGNNAGGTGGCGAGAAACGATTCAGCGGGAGCGTTGTCCCAGCACACTCCGGTGCGACCCACCGACTGGGCCACCCCGTGCTCCTCGCACAGGTCGGCGAACTCGGAGGAGGTGTATTGGGTGCCCCGGTCGGAGTGGAACACCACCCCGGTGACTTTCCCACCCCTAGTCCCGATGGCTTGGGTGAGGGTGTCGCCCACCAGCTCGGCTCGCAGGTGGTTGGCCATGGATAATCCCAGGATGCGACGCGAGGCCAGGTCCTCAACGAAGGCCAGATACAAGAATCCCTCCCAGGTGGGGATGTAGGAGATGTCCCCACACCAGGTCACATCCAGCTCCTCAGGTGTGAAATCGCCTTGGACCCGATCCGGGATTCGATGCTCCCGGTTGCCGAATGTGGTGGTGCGCTTCTTCCTAGGGACATAGCCGACGATGTCGTCGATCTGCATCAGTCGCTCTACCCGCTTGTGGTTCACCGCAAAACCCCGCCGGTGCAACTCCCTGGTGACCCGGGGTGACCCGTAGGTGCCATCCGAGGTGTCGTGGATCTCCTTGATCTCCTTGACCAGCCGCGTCTCCTCGAGCTCGGCCACGGTGGGGATCCCGTCACGATGGGCCTTCCAGTCGTAATACGCCGAGGTGGACACCCCGGCGATCTCACAGGTGGGCTCTACCGGGAACCCAGAGGCCTTCTGTTGGTCGACGAAGCGGTAGAGCATCACTCGTTCGACTCCCGCACCCAGAAGGCCACAGCTCGCTTTAAGAGCTCACGCTCCATCCGCAACCGAGCGTTCTCGCGTTCCAGCTCCCGCAGCCGACCCTTGTCGTCGGTGCTCAGCCCTTCCCGTTCCCCCCGATTGACCTGGTCCTGCCGAACCCAGCTCCCCAGCGACGAGTCATAGATCCCTAACTCCCGGGCCACCTCAGCGATCGACTTACCCGAGCTGCGGACGATCTCAACTGCGTCTCGTTTGAATTCATCAGAGAACTTCCTTCTCGTTCTCCGCGCCTGTTGTTCTTCTCCCAATCGGACTCCCCTCCGGGCATAACGCCCATTCTCGGGGTGTCCGGCTCACGGGGGGAACTCCAAAATGTGTTCACTTCTCCCGAGGGCGGACGGCTGCGGCTCGGTCTGTTCCGTAAACGGGACTGGTACCCGGCGGTGCGTGAATCGGTCGGCGAACCGCTGCGCCCGCACGACCTCCGCCACACCCACGTGGCACTACTCATTGCTGCCGGTGAGGACCCGTACGTGATCTCGAAACGTCTCGGGCACGCCTCGATTCGCACCACCTACGACGTCTACGGGCACTTGTTCGAAGGTCGGGACCGGGAGGCGGCGGACGCCCTCGAGGCGGCCCGAACTGAAGCTGTTGCGGCCCAGATGCGGCCCAAGGGCGGCCCAGGCGTTACCCGGCTCACCCCCTGAACAACGAAATCCCCTGCGAACACAGGGGATTTCGAGCGTGGAGCTGGAGGGATTTGAACCCTCGACCCCTTGCATGCCATGCAAGTGCTCTGCCGAGCTGAGCTACAGCCCCGTGGGGAAAGAGATTGTAACCCGGCCGATGGCGAGGACAACGGGAACTCGGCAGGTGCGCGGTCCCCCACCCTGCCTAGCCCTCGGAGACCGCTTCCCGTTCGGTCAACCCGGCATCCAGACGGGGGGCGTCGCCCCACAGACGCTCGAGGTCGTAGTAGGCGCGGGTTGGGTTGTCGAACACGTGGACGACGATGTCGCCGTAGTCGAGCAGCACCCACTGGGCGTCTTCCTGGCCTTCGCGACGAAGCGGCTTGCGGTCCATCCCTCGCAAAGCCTCTTCAACGGCATCGGTGAGAGCCTGCACCTGGCGGCGCGTGCTGCCGGAGGCAATCACGAACAGGTCGGTGATCACGAGAAGCTCGTGGACATCCAGCAGTACAACGTCGACACCCTTCTTGTCATCCAGGGCAGCCGCGGCAGCTCGAGCGAGGGCCTCTGTGTCTGCAGCGATTGTGATGATGTACCTCTCAGCGGGTGGCGATGTCGCGGCCCACAATGATACTGACGTCCACAACCCCAGACCCTGAGGAGTCAACGACGACGTCTCCGGCTCCCAGCGTGGTCTGGATATCCAGGGCGGCTTGCTGGCTCGGCACGCCCTGGGCAATGATCAGCGTGTCCTGCCGGAAGCGCTCTTCGGCATTGTCGGTCTTGATGATGCGGTACCCGGCTTCGATGAGGACTTCGGCGACCGGGCGGGTGACCCCCGGCAGGGTGGTCGCGTTCAGGATCTCGACCCGGGGCCGGTCGGTGGCCGACAGCGCCAGAAACGCAATCCGCTGGTTTAGCAACTCGGAGTCGCGTGACACCACGTAGACCTCGCTGATTCCAACTCCAACTCGATCGACCGGAAGCACGCTCACCACCGCCTCACCCAGTGGCACCGTAACCGAGTCGAGCTCCGACGCGATGGCCAGCGCCGGTGCGGGAACCGCCGCCACCTGCCGGGCGATCGCTTCCCACACTGCCCGCTGCCGTTGCAGCCAGTCGAGCGGCGAATCGGCTCCCTGGGTGACCAGAAGCGTTTCGGCGGTCTCGGGCACGAAGACATCGGAGCCGGCGCTGGCCGAAACCACCTCACCTTGCGGGGTGTTGACTATGAAAGGGTTGGGAAGGTCAACCCGCACGGCCTCCCCGAGGATCGCCTCGACCTCTCCGGGTAGCAGCGTGATGCTCTCATCGATCCGAATCCCCAGCTCGTTGACCAGGGCGAGCCGCACCAGGGCGCCGTCTTCGATAGCCAGCGCATCGGCGAGGCTCCCTTCGCCGTACCCGGGGATCTGCATGGTCAGATCCGGCGGCGAGACCAGCACACGGTGTTGGTCGAGTCCGTCGCTCACAAAAAGGGCAACGCTCGTCGCCCGACCATCGTCCCCCGCCACTACAAAGAGCAAGGACCGCGTATCGCCGACCACCACGGGAGAGGGCGCCACCTCGGCCGGGGCGTCGTCACGGGCCTGCCACCAGCTAAGGGCGACGGCACCGCCGAGCATGAGTAGGGCAACGATGGAAGCCAGCACCACCGGCAATCGCCTGCGCGGTGGTTCGGCGGCGGCCGGCTTGCTATCGGTCGCCTCCTCGACAGGAGTGACCGGTTCGGCGGGACGGCGGTCGGTTTCGCCGGGTGCTGGTTGGGGGCGCAGAGCCACGCCGGCGTCCCGGCGCCTACGCAGTTGCATAGAGCTTGTTCTCCTCAACGTACCGCCACACCGGGTCCGGCACGAAGAAGCGGATCGACCGGCCGGCTTCGGCCCGCGCCCGCAACTGGGTTGAGCTGATCGGAATGCCCGGAGTATCCAGCCAAATGTAAGGAGCACCGGTGGCGGCGACCTCCTCTTCGGCGACACCGGGGCGGGAAATCACCGCCACCGTGGTCCGATCAACCACCTCCTCCCAGCGGTGCCAGGTGGGAAGCCCCGCCGCCGCGTCCGCCCCGAGGATGAGGAAGATCTCCTCGCCGGCATCAAAGGTGTCGAGAGTGTCGATCATGTAGGAAGGACCCAGCCGCTGAACCTCCCGATCATCGGCTTCGAAGTACTCGATGCCTTCGACGCCGAGCACGGTCATATCCCACCGCTGCTGCTTGTTGGACATGGGGATCCCATGCTTCTGATAAGGATCACCGGCGGTGACGAAGGAGATGACGTCGAGGCCGAGCAAATGGCGGGCGGCTTCGCCTGCCATTAGATGCACTACATGAAGTGGATCGAAGGTTCCGCCCAGAATTCCGCGCCGCACGGCGCACAGCATAAAGGGCCGCGGGCCTTGTCTCCGAAATCAGCCGCAGGGCGGGGCCGGGGGCACGCGCACATGAGAGCAGCGATTCCGGGTCGAGGTAGCGGTCTCCGTGACGAAGTGAGAAGTGAAGGGCCTCCCGGCCGTGAGCCCGCCCGGTCGTCCCCACCAGTTCGCCCTGGGTCACCACGTCACCGGTTACCACCGTGGCGGCGTTCAGAAACGAATAGCTGGTCCGGACGCCACCCCCGTGGCTGACCGTCACCGACAAATTGTCGACTACCCGGCCGGCGAAGGTGACGGTTCCGCCCAGGACGCTGGCCACCGAGGTCCCGGCTACGACATCGAAGTCAATGCCCCAGTGCCCGCCGAACCCCGAGCCCGGCGCAAACGACTGACTGATGAGACCCGGCACCGGCCTTCCCGCGCACCCCGGGGCCGGCAACAAGAACAGGGCGAGGATGAGCAGGACGGCCACCTCGCGCACTGTATGGAAATCGGACCTGACGGGCTAGGGGGATGCGTCCAAGACTCGTTGCTGTTCTCATCCTCCTCCCCCGGGGGGTTGTATTTCGCGATAGGTGCGACACGACGGGAGGCGGTCGCCGATTCGCGGGTCGGTCGCAATTCTTCCCCGCCCTTGAGGGCGGGGTGGCTCCGCCGATAGGCGGAGACGGGGTGGGCAACCCTGGCGGGTTGCTAAGCAGTTGCTGCGCAACTGCCCACCTGATGGAGTTACGAAGTAACTCCCTAGCCGGGCGAAGCCCGGCCCTCCCTGGCGGGTTGCTAAGCAGTTGCTGCGCAACTGCACACCTGATGGAGTTGCGAAGTAACTCCATGGGAACCCGAAGGGTTCCCGTCCACCTTCCCCTCAGGGGAAGGAGCAAGAACGCGAGCAGGAATCCTCGAAGGTATCGCACCCAAACCGCGACAGGACCCCCGGCGGGGGTCTGACCTGGCTCCTACGCCGCCAGCAGTGAGGTGACGGCTTCCCGGAAGTCGACGGGGTTGAACGGCTTCGAGAGCGCCAGGTTGGCACCTTTGGAATCGGCTTCATCCTGGACACGAGCACGGCCGTGGGCGGTCAGCACGATCACCGGCAGCGATGCGGTTGCTTCATCCGCCCGCAGCGCCTCGAGGACTTGCCAGCCATCGAGGCCCGGCAATCCGATATCGAGCACCACGACATCATGGGTGCAGGTTTTGGCCAGTTCGAGGCCTTCGGTACCCGAATCGCTGAATTCGACCTCGAAGCCACCCGACTTCAAAGTCATGTCGATGAGTCGTTGAATGACCGGTGAGTCCTCAACTACCAGTACCCGTGGTGCCACGTCTTCACTCCTGATGAAACCTGTACCCGAATCCATCGGCAGGTTGCAGCTACACCTTGACAGCAGTTGTATGCGTGGCCGCGGCCATCGCCAGCTCTTCCACGAACGCCTCCAGTTGCCGCAGGGTTCGTACTTCGAACAGCCCGGTGCAACTCGGGGCATACTCGCGCATCACCGAGTCGCCGGTATCCCAGAACCGGGCCGGCTCCGGGTTCAGCCAGTACACCGCCCGGGCGGTAGCGGCGATGCCCGCAAGCAGGTCGCCGTTGGCCGGGCGGTAGTTGTTGCGACCGTCACCGGTGATGATGACGCTGGTGCGGGGCGTTATCGCCTGTCCGTGGCGTTCGACTAGCTGCCCGAGCACGTTTCCGTAATCGCTGTGGCCGTCAAAGTGGACCACCGACGCCTCCCGGCTGATCCGCCCGATCGAATCATGGAAGTCGACACCGGGAGCGAAGAACCCAGTGACTTCGTCTACCCCATCGATGAACGCGAACGCCCGCACCCGGGAGAACTGACTGGACATCGCGTACATGAGCTGCATAGTGAAATGAGCGAAGGTGGCCACCGACCCGCTGATGTCGCACAACAAGACGATGTCGGGCTTGGCCACCCGGGGGGCCTTGAATTGCGGGTCGGCCAGCAGGCCTCCGGTCGAGAGCGAGCGCCGAACCGTCTTCCTGATGTCGAGACGACCCTTGCGGAGATGGCGCCGCCGATGGGCGAGGCGGGCGGCCAGCTTGCGAGCCAGCGGCTGAATCACCCGCTCCATTCGGGCGATGTCGGCCCGCGGCGCATGGGCCAGGTCGACATCTTCGATCAGTAGTTGGCGGGTGGTGCGGGCAACGGCCTCTCTTCCCCGGTCGGCTACCAGCCGGCGCCGGATCTCGTCCCGGACCATCGATTCGAAGCTCTCGATGCGGGCGCGATACTCGTCGGCCAACAACGTCCGCTCGAGACCTTCCGGCTCCTCGTGGGCTGCCATCAGCCGGGCGGGCAGGGCCTCGGCACCCAGCCGGCTCAGCACCCGGTACAGGTAATAGCGGCCTCCCACCGGACGGCCCGGCTGGATGCCGGCCAGCAACCCGACCACTTGACGGGCGATCGCCTGCAGGGCCGCGTAATCGGGTGCGGAGAGCGCTCCGACCAATCCGGCGATGATCGGCTCGAGGTCGACCTCGCCTGCACCGGTCCCGCCGCCATCTCCTTCGGACGCCGGGGCCGGCTCGCCTGAAGAGTCATCGACCGGCGGTTGGCGAGAGAAGAACACGTCGAAGGCGGCGTCGAAGGCCTCGAGATGGTGGGCATTCTTTACCAGGCAGGCCGCCAGGCTGTGGCGCAACGCCTCGCGATCGGCCAGCGGAACATGTTCAATGGCACCGGCCGCATCGATGGCTTCGACCATCGAAACCGGAATGCCCACCTGGCGCAGTTCGGAGACGAATCCGGTCAGGATCGTGATCATTCAGGAGCCTGCTGCATTGCTCAGCGGGGTCCCAAGAGATCTGCAGCTACCTTGTCGATATCGGCTTGGTACTTCAGCAGCACGTGGAGAGTATCGGTCGTGACGCCCTCGTTCACTTCCTCGATACCGAGGGCCAGCAGGGTGCGGGCCCAATCGATCGATTCGCTGACCGATGGGGACTTACGCAGCGGCTGAGCACGGATATGGCGCACCACCCCGGCAATCTGCTCGGCCAATTGCTGAGGCAGCTCCGGCACCCGGGTGAGCAGGATCTCGCGCTCACGGTCCACTTCGGGATATCCGATGTGGAGAAACAGACATCGGCGCTTGAGGGCATCTGATAGGTCGCGGGTGTTGTTGGAGGTGAGGACCACCAGGGGCCGGCTAACCGCCCGGACGGTTCCGAGCTCAGGGATGGAGGCCTGAAAATCGGCCAGCACCTCCAGCAGCAGTGCCTCGGTCTCGATCTCGACGCGGTCGACTTCGTCGATGAGCAGGACCACCGGCTCGGGCGAACGAAGCGCTTCCAGCAGCGGACGTTCCAGCAGGAAGCTCTCGCCGAAAATGTCATCTTCGACAGTCGACCAATCGGCTCCTTCGTCGGCCTGGAGGCGCAGCAGTTGCTTGCGGTAGTTCCATTCGTAGAGGGCCTTGGACTCGTCGAGCCCCTCGTAGCACTGCAGGCGAATCAGACGCCGTCCATGAATCTCGGCCAAGGCCTTGGCCAGCTCGGTTTTACCGACCCCGGCGGGTCCCTCCACCAGCACCGGCTTGTCGAGTCGCTCCGCCAGGAAGACCACCTGGCTGATCCGTTCATCGGGAAGGTAGTTGACCCGCTTCAGCGCATCGGCCACCTCACCCGGAGACGTGAACTCGCTCAACGAACCTGGCCGTCGCCGTACAGGATGTAGCGCTCGCAGGTGAGCGCCTCCAATCCCATCGGGCCGCGCACGTGCAGTTTTTGCGTCGAGATCCCGATCTCGGCCCCGAAACCGAACTCCTCGCCGTCGGTGAACCGGGTGGAAGCGTTGACGAGCGTGACTGCCGAATCGACACCGTTGACAAAGGTCTGAACCGCTCCGTAGTCCTCGGAGATGATGGCGTCCGAGTGGCCGGTTCCGTATTGGAGGACGTGGTCGACCGCGGCTTCCACGCTGGGCACCACCTTCACCGACATGATGAGATCGTGGAACTCAGTGGCGTGGTCCTCATCGGTGGCCTCGCCCATGTCCGGGACGAGTCGCCGGGCCTCGGGGTCGCCGCGCAGCTCGACCCCCTGGTCCATCAGTGCCTCGGCCACGGCCGGCAGGAACTCGGCGGCGACGGCTTCGTGCACCAGGAGCGACTCGGCCGCATTGCAGACACCCGGGCGTTGCACTTTGGCGTTGAGGGTGATCGGGAGGGCTTTGCCGAGGTCGGCGGCAGCGTCGACGTAGACATGGCAATTGCCCGCCCCATCGATGACGTACGGGACCGTGGCGTGCTCGATCATGGCCGCGATCAAGCCGGGGCCGCCCCGGGGTACCAGCAGGTCGATCCATTCGGTGGCCTGCATGAGTGCGACGGCACCCTCCCGGCTGGTGTCCTCCAGCAGCTGAACCGCGCTCCCCGGCAGCCCCTCGGATTCGAGGCCTTCTTGAAGAGCACGGGTGACGGCGAGGTTGGAGCGAAGCGCATAGGACGAGCCGCGCAGGATGGCGGCGTTGCCCGCCTTGAACGCGAGGCCGCCGGCATCGGCGGTGACATTCGGGCGGGCCTCATAGATAACCGCCACCACCCCGAGGGGAGCACGTTGGCGCTGCACCTTGACTCCGTTGTACATCTGCCAGCCGGAGGTGATGACGCCGATCGGGTCGGGCAGACTCGCCACGGTTCGCAGGCCGGTCGCCATCCCCTGAATGCGGTCGTCGGTGAGCAGGAGCCGGTCGAGCAGCGCCTCGCCGACTCCTTCCGTCCTGGCCTGCTCCATGTCCTCGACATTGGCGGCGAGGATTCCGGGGGCCGCCGTCTCCAGGCGCTCGGCCATCGCCAGCAGGGCGGCGTTCTTCTGGGTCGTCGAAGCCTTGGCCACGACCCGTGAGGCTTCTTTGGCCTGACGGCCGATCTTGGCGAGCATGGAGGCATTGTACGGCAACGCCTTCGGCGTTGCCTCCGAAGCAAAGCGGAGGAATCGGTATGAGGCAGCGCGACGGCACAGGAACGCCTCTCACCTGACCCCCGGCCCCTCGCACATGTGGGAGGGGTATGCAAACCTCGGCTAGCGTCTAGCGCCGTATGGCGAATCCACTTGTTTCGGCACGGGGCCTGACGAAGCACTTCGACGAGTTGGTGGCGGTTGACGCCATCGACTTCGACGTCCAGGAGGGCGAGGCGTTCGGGTTCCTGGGACCCAATGGGGCCGGCAAGAGCTCGACCATGAGGATGATCGGATCGGTTTCGCCACTCACCGCCGGAACGCTGTCGGTGCTGGGGCTGGATCCCGCCAGGGACGGGCCGCAGATCCGCGCCCGCATCGGGGTGGTGCCGCAGGACGACAACCTGGACCTGGAACTCACCGTCTATGAGAATCTGCTGATCTACGGCCGCTACTTCGGGCTCTCGAAGGCGGTCATCGACGGGCGGGTGGCCGAGCTGCTGCGTTTCACTCAGCTCGAGGACCGCCGGGACAGCCCGGTGGATCCGCTGTCCGGCGGTATGAAACGGCGCCTCGTCATTGCCCGCGGTCTCATCAACACGCCCGAGCTGCTGCTGCTCGACGAGCCGACCACCGGCCTCGATCCTCAAGCCCGGCATCTCTTGTGGGACCGTCTCTACCGGCTCAAACAGGAAGGCGTCACGCTCATCATCACTACTCACTACATGGACGAGGCAGAGCAACTGTGTGACCGGCTGGTGATCATGGACAAGGGCAAGATCGCGGCCGAAGGCGCCCCCCGGGACCTCATCGACCGGTATTCCACTCGCGAGGTGCTCGAGCTGCGTTTCCCGGTTGGCACCCAGGCGGTAAACGCGGAACATCTCGACGGAATCGCCCACAAGACCGAAGTGCTCCCGGATCGCGTGCTGCTCTACACCGACAACGCCGATCACGCCCACTCCAAGGTCCTCCAAGCCGGCTTTGAACCCGAGTCGACGGTGAGTCGGCGCTCGACTCTCGAGGACGTCTTTCTCAGCCTCACCGGCCGGACGCTGGTCGACTGATGACTGTCGTGGGCTCGCTGAGAGTGGTTGAGGCGGGCGCCAGGGTCTATCGACGCACCTGGCGTGGCAGCGTTATCTCTACCTTTCTCAACCCGATTCTCTACTTGCTGGCGATGGGCATCGGTCTTGGGGAACTGGTCGACGAGGGGTCGGGCGGTGCCAGCCTCGATCTCCCCTATCTGACGTTTCTGGCTCCAGGACTGCTGGCCGCCGCCGCAATGCAGACCGGCGCGGGGGACGCCTCCTACCCCGTGATGGCCGGTATCAAGTGGCGCAAGACGTATGAAGCGACCCTGTCGACGCCTATCGGTGTGCCCGAGTTGCTATTCGGCCATCTCGGCTGGGTCACAGTGCGCCTCACGTTTGTGTCGGTCGTCTTCGCAGCCATCATGACGCTGTTCGGGGCAACCAGCGCCGTCGAGGGAATGCTGGCGGTTCCCCCGGCAGTGCTGACCGGTCTGGCGTTCTCCTCCCTGGTCACCGCCTATACGGCCAAACTCAAGAACGAGATGGGGTTGGCGGCGATGTTCCGTTTTGCCATCGTTCCATTGTTCTTGTTTTCGGGCACGTTCTTCCCTATCGAGCAACTGCCCGACTACGTCGAGCCGCTGGCGTATATCACGCCGCTGTGGCACGGCGTCGAGTTGTGTCGCGGCTTGGCCCTCGGGCTCGAGTACACCGTTCACCCGCTCATCAGCGTCTCCTATCTGGTCGTGCTGATTGCGGTCGGTGCGGTCCTCGGCGTCATGACCCTCCGCCGGCGGTTGATCGCATGAGCAACATCCTCACTGCCCGGGCGGTCCCCCCATCCATCTTGGCCGGCGGCGGAGCAGCCCGCATGTTGGAACGCAATTTCCTCGTCTACCGCCGCATCTGGCTGGTCGTATTCTCAGGATTCTTCGAGCCAATCTTCTACCTATTCTCGATCGGGATCGGAATCGGTGAGTTGGTGGGTGATGTCACCCTGCCGGATGGAGGCGCGGTCGACTACACCGCCTACGTGGCCCCGGCCCTGCTGGCTGCCTCGGCCATGAACGGGGCGATCTTCGAGTCGACCTTCAATATCTTCTTCAAGCTCAAATACGGCAAGGTCTACGACGCCATACTTTCCACCCCGATGAAGACAACCGACATTGCGATCGGTGAGATCACCTGGTCGCTGGGCCGTGGACTCATCTACGCGATTGCGTTCCTGCTCGTCATGCTCGTGATGGGACTCATCGAGTCGCCGTGGGGTATTCTCGCTCTGCCGGCCACCGTTCTCATCGGCTTTGCTTTTGCGGCGTGCGGAATGGCCGCCACCACCTACATGAATTCGTGGCAGGACTTCGACATGGTCAACCTGGTGGTCCTGCCACTGTTCCTGTTTTCGGCAACCTTCTATCCGCTCGATGTGTATCCGGAGATCTTCCAGGCGCTCACCCAGCTGTCGCCGCTCTATCACGGCGTGCAACTGATTCGCTCGCTCACGCTCGGCATCGTCGACATCAACGTGTTCGCGCACATCGGATTCCTGTTGGCGATGGGACTAACGGGATCCATGATCACGTCTCGACGACTCGAGAAGCTATTGCTGAGCTAGGTCCCGCCAGAGTCCAGGACCACGAGGTGGTCACGATGGATTGCGACTCCCCCGGCGTCTGAACTTGCCTTTCCGGCCAGCGCCGCCAGGTCGATGCTCGAGTGCTCGACCAGCCCCTTGGCCAGAAGCCGGCCATCGGGTGCGTTGACCTCGACCGCGGCCCCCTCCCCGAAGCTGCCAGACACTTCGGTGATGCCAACCGCCAGGAGCGATTTGCCTCGCTCCACGAGGGCGCTGGCAGCTCCATCATCGATCGTCAATCGGCCCTCGGCCGGTTGACCGAAGGCAATCCACAGTTTGCGAGCCGGCAGGGCGCCGGCGTGGGGCGCGATCCAGGTCCCAATTGCCTCACCGGTGACCGCTCGGAAGACCGCATCAGGCTGCTTGGCGTCGGCAATCACGGTGGGGATTCCCGACCAGGCAGCCATGCGAGCCGCCGCCACCTTGGTGGCCACTCCCCCGGAACCGAGTGGCCCGGGTGCCCCCTGGACTACTTCATCGAGCGCCTCGTCGGTGTGCTGGACGGCCGTGATGAGCTCGGCATCTTCGTCCAAGCGGGGATCACCCGAGAACAATCCAGGCGTGTCCGTCAACAGAACCAACATGCCGGCCCCTGCCAGGTGTGAAACCACCGCCGCCAGGCGGTCGTTGTCGCCGTAGCGGAGTTCCTCGACCCCGACACTGTCGTTCTCGTTCACGATCGGCACCAGCCCGAGTGCCAGCATGCGGCCCAGCGTCTCTCGGGCATTCAGGTACTGCTGACGGTTGGCGAGCACGTCCTTGGTGAGCAGGACCTGGCCGGCAGTGAGTCCGCGTTCGCCGAAGCGGGCGGTGTAGCGCTCCATGAGCCGGCTCTGCCCGACCGCCGCCGCCACCTGGAACCCGGGAAGGTCGGTCGGCCGGCTCCCCAGAACCGGGATTCCGGCTGCCACCGCTCCCGAGCTCACCAGGGCGGTTGGATGCCCGTGATCCCACAGACCGGCGACCTGGTCGACAATCTGTCGGACTGCGCCGGCATCGAGGCCGCCACCACCCGGCGCCAGGCTCGATGATCCAACCTTCACCACGACCGGGCGCCCCGATTCGAGCGCCCGCCTCACTGCTCCTCCTCCATACCCTCATCCTCGTCGATGTCCGGCCGAAACTCGAACAACAGCTCACCGATTCTCACATCATCTCCGGTCTCAGCCCCGGCAGCCACGAGCGCATCGGTGATGCCGGCCCGGGCCAGGCGGGCGGCGATGTAATCGAGCACTTCGGGAGATGAGAGGTCGTCGAGATTAACGGCCCGTTCGGCAGCCCTGCCCTCCAGCACCCAGGTCCCGTCCTGGCGAACAACGCGGAAGCCGGACCCGGCGGGACGGTGCAATACATAACCATGGCGCGTCGGACCGTCCCGCTTGACGGCGTCGACCTCGGCGAGGATGGACGAAAGCAGGGGTCGTATCCCCTCGCCGGTCACGGACGACACCACCCCCAGGTCGATGTCGTTTCGTTCGGCCCACTCCCGCAGGTCGGGGATAGCCGCCGCGGTCTCGTCCAGATCCGACTTGCCGGCCACCACAATCCTCCGCCGGTGAGCCAGCTCAGGGGAGTGAGCCGAGAGCTCGGCGAGGAGCGTCTGGTACTGATGCTGGGCGTCGGTGGATTGGAGGCTGGAGGCGTCCAGGAGAACCACGAGCACCCGGGCGCGCTCGACGTGCCGCAGGAACTCATGGCCGAGGCCCTTGCCCTCGGCGGCTCCCTCGATGAGCCCGGGTATGTCGGCCAGCACGAAATCGCGTTCATCGACTTCGACCACGCCCAGATGGGGCTGCAGCGTCGTGAACGGATAGTCGGCGATCTTGGGCTTGGCCGCCGACACCGCGGAAATGAGAGTGCTCTTGCCGGCATTCGGGAAACCAATCAGGGCGGCATCCGCGATCAGTTTGACCTCGAGGTGGACCGTGACTTCCTCTCCGTATTCACCTTGCTCGGCGAACGTTGGAGCCCGCAAGCGGGGAGTGACCAGACCATGATTACCCCGGCCGCCCCGGCCGCCGGCGGCGACCACCACCTCCTGGCCCGGTCTAACCAGATCGGCCAGCCGCGTGCCATCCTCCAGGTGCACAACCGTGCCGAGCGGCACCCGCACGACGAGGTCCTCACCCTGCCTGCCGTTCCGGACATCGCCTGCGCCGTGTGTCCCCGAGCCGCCCCGTTGATGGGGATGACGCTTGAGGTCGAGCAGACTGGCAACCGAGTCGTCGGCCCGCACGATAACGGAGCCTCCTCGCCCCCCGGAGCCGCCCGCCGGCTTGCCTCTCGGCTTACCGCGTAGTTTCACGAAGGCGGCAGCACCCGCGCCCCCATCACCCCCGCGGGCGTACATAACGGCTTCGTCAACGAACATAAGGGGAGGGTAGGGACGTTGGTTGTGAACGGCACTCGAAGGCGGACCCGCTACCCGCTACCCGCTACCCGCCCCGAAACAAACCGCTCTCCCCTCCCACGCCCCATGCTGGGGATCGTCGCGCGCAAAGAGAGACTGACTCTGGCACCCCTCCCACGAAGTGGGAGGAGTTGGGGGTGGGGTGAGACCGCGTTCCTGTGTTCCAGCTCTAGATGGAGACTGGCGACTGGAGATTCGAGACTGGCCGTCGCCTCGCCAACCCGGAGGGTTGGCGCAAGCAACGCCGAAGGCGTTGCCGGCTACTCGGTTACGACGTCCACGTGGCGCTTGTTGTTGCGAGCGCCGAACTTGATGGTGCCGTCGGCGGTGGCAAAGAGAGTGTCGTCCGATCCCTTTCCGACATTCACACCTGGATTGATGCGGGTGCCGCGCTGGCGCACGATGATGGAGCCGGCGGTCACGAATTGGCCGTCGAAGGCCTTGGTGCCGAGCCGTTGGGCGGCGGAGTCGCGCCCATTCTTGGTTGAGCCTGCGCCCTTTGTCTTGGACATTTACTCATCCTCTCCCTTGGTCGTCTCTTCACCCGCAGGCTTTTTGGCCGCAGGTTTCTTAGCCGCCGGCTTCTTCGCTGCCGGCTTCTTCGCAGCCGGCTTCTTGGCGGCCGGTTTCTTAGCGGCCGGCTTCTTCGCAGCCGGTTTCTTGGCCGCCCCGGGAATCTCGGTGATCTCCACCGAGGTGTAGGTCTGGCGGTGGCCGGCGCTCTTGCGGTACCCACTCTTGTTGCGGTAGTGGAACACGTCGACCTTCTTGCCGCGAACCTCGCCGAGGATTTTGCCCTTCACGGTCAGCTTGGCGAGGGCGGCTCGATCGGTGATGATGCTGCCATCGTCACCGGCGATGAGCACCGGCTCGAAACTGACGTCGCCCGAGGCGCGCATGCGCTCAACCTGGAGGACGTCGCCCTCCTGGACTTTGGCCTGACGGCCCCCGGTCTTGATTACTGCGTACATGCGGAGGGTAGGTTAGCCCTTGTTTCGGTCTGGGCGGTCGGAAGACTGTGGCATGGGGTTGCCAAGGGCGGCCGCATCCTCATGGAGGAGCAATCCCCGGCCAGAGCAGGTCGGACAGACCTCCGAGAAGGTTTCGACCAGGCCCTCGGATACGTGCTTGCGGGTCATCTCCACCAGCCCGAAGCTGGACACCTCGGACACCTGAGTGCGGGATTTGTCCTTGGCCAGTTCCTCTTGGAGCTTTCGGAGCACCGAGCGCCGGTTCTTCTCGCTCTCCATGTCGATGAAGTCGATGACGATGATGCCGCCGATGTCACGCAAACGGAGCTGGCGGGCGATCTCTTCGGCTG
Organism: uncultured Acidimicrobiaceae bacterium; assembly: GCA_947259275.1. Classification (GTDB taxonomy): domain Bacteria; phylum Actinomycetota; class Acidimicrobiia; order Spongiisociales; family SHLN01; genus SHLN01. The sequence goes on from CAMYMH010000004.1 coordinate 19,695, forward strand.
CCTCCAGGTTGTTCTGGAGAACGGTTTCCTCGAGGTTGGATCTGCCGACGAACCGGCCGGTGTTGACATCGATCACCGTCAGCGCCTCGGTCGGCTCGATGACGATGTGGCCACCGCTCGGGAGCCACACGTTGCGGTCGAGAGCCTTGCGGAGCTGGTCCTCGATGTGATATCGCTCAAAAACCGGAAGCTCGTCTCGGTAGGTCTCCACCTTGCGGAGCAGATCGGGATCGGTGGCCTTGAGGTACTTCTTGATCTCGGATTCGGTTTCCGGGTCGTCGACGATGAGCCGCTTGAACTCGGAAGTGAAATGTTCGCGGATGACGCGGATGACGAGGGGAGGCTCCCGGTAGAGCAGGTCGGGCGACGACGCGGTCTTGGCCGTGTCTTGTATCTCTCCCCACAGCTCCTGGAGCCGGCTGATGTCGCGAACCACATCTTCCTTGGTGGCGCCGAGGGCGGCAGTGCGGACGATGACTCCGAAGCCCTTGGGCCGGGCCTCGTTCACCAGCGTGCGAAGGCGGCGGCGCTCGTCGTCTGGCAGGCGGCGAGAGATTCCGCCGCGATCCTCGGCCCCCGGCACGAGCACCAGATGGCGCCCGGCTAAGGAAACCTCGTTGGTGAGCCGTGCTCCTTTATGACCCATGGCGTCTTTGACCACCTGGACCATGACGGTGTCGCCGTTCTTGAGTGCTTTCTCGATGCGGGGCCGGGTGCGCCCATTGCCGTTGGTGTCATGTTGAACGTCGGCGGCGTACAGCACACCGTTCTTGCCCTCGCCGAAGTCGATGAAGGCAGCCTCCATGCCCGGAAGAACGTTGCGCACCTTGCCGAGATAAACATTCCCGATGAGGGACTTGCGGTCTGAGCGGGCCACGTAGTGCTCGACCAGAACCGGGCCCTCCATTACAACGATCTGCGTTTGGTGGGGCATTCGTCGAACGATCATCTGCTTGCGGCCCGTTTCGGGCGGCGTGATGACCTCGGGCTGAGGACGGGGACCCCGGCGGGTAGCCGTGCGTTCGCCGCTGCCGCGTCCGCCTCCGGACCGGTTGCGGTTGGTCTTTGATTTCGGTTTGCTGGGCTTCTTGGTCTTAGCCGGTTGTTCTGGCGGTGCCTTGAACCTGGCGATCTCTACTACTTCTCCACCCACGGTGCGCTTGCTGCGCTCCGGTGGGGCCTGGCGGCCCGAGCCGCGGCCCACCACCTGTGGGGTCTTTCGGCGAAACAATGCCATGCATTTTCTCCTTGGGGGCGTCTGTGCGCCCGCTGAACTTGTGATTCCGCGGAGACGAGGTGACGGTGTCGAACGATGATGAAGGTTGTTCGAGACGCATGCGGTTTGTCTTCCGTCGGCTGAATTGCGAGGACGGGCCGAGGTGGGCCCGAGCGGTCACCTTAACAGGCTTCGGCCCTCGTCCTTCAGAACTGTAACGAAACGTGGGGTCAATGCATTCCGAGAATCTTCCCGTCACGAGTCGCGAGCACGACGACCGCCCACCGCCGACCGGCGACCGGCATGCATTTTGAACGGTGTTCTACCGCCCGACGCCCCACGCAAGGAGGGCTCCAGCACGGAACGCGGTGGGCGGTCGACGGTATGCAGTTGGCTGATCTGAGGCCGCAGGCCTCAGATTTCCAGGTGCCCCTGCATCGCCTCTGTGGGGTCGTAGCAGTAGCGGCAGCGGGACTCGTATGAGTCGGTGGCGCCGAGGACCACGAGCTCGTCGGAGTCGATGACTCGCTGGGTGAACATGCCGGGCCCTCCGCAGCGGTGGCATACCGAGAGCATCTTCGATACATACTCGGCCCGCGTCATCAAGGTTGGTATGGCCCCGAAGGGGCGGCCCATGTAATCGAGGTCGAGTCCTGCGACGATGATCTGTTTGCCGAGGGCGGCCAGGTGCTCGCACACATCGACCAGCTTCTCGTCGAAGAACTGGCCTTCGTCGACGCCGACGATCACCGTCTTCTCCTGCACCGATCGGAGCAGCTCGTCGGAGTTTGCCACCGGCTCGGCGTCGGCCGAGAGCGAGGAATGGGAGACCACCTGGGTGTCGGCGTAGCGAGTATCCAGCTTGGGTTTGAAGGCCTGGACGGGTATCCGGGCGATCTTGTAGCGGGTGAGCCGCCGGATGAGCTCTTCGCTCTTGCCGGAGAACATCGGGCCGGCAATGACCTCGATCCACCCTCGCTCACCACGTCGGTACATGGACCGCGAGGATAGCGGTCGGCCTTCGGCCTCCCGCTATCAGCCGACCGCTTACCGCCCACCGCCTACCGCTGGAGAACTCGTGGTGCCTCACTGCGCGATGGGAGAGCCAGTGCTCTTGTCTTGCTCGCGCCCCATGCGGTGGGCGGTCCGCGGTGGGCGGTTGGCTCCTGGGGCTTGCCCCAGGACTCACCCCAGGCTCGATACCCGGGGTGGGACCTTGCTTCGATGCAGCCAGATGGAGTGGGTCATGCCGAGGGCGAAGGCCATGGCGGTGAACGAGGATCCACCCGCCGACATGAACGGGAGCGGGATGCCGGTCACCGGCATGATGCCGAGGGTCATGCCGACGTTGACGAACACGTGGAAGGCGAGCATCGCCGCCACTCCGATGGCGACCAGCATCCCGAAGCGGTCCTCGGCAGCCGCGGCGGTGCGAAGCAGGCGCCACACGATGACTGCATAGATGGCAATGAGCAGAGCGCCACCAATGAAGCCGAGCTGCTCCCCGACCGCGGTGAAGATGAAGTCGGTGGTCTGCTCGGGGATGAACGCCAGGTTGGTCTGGCTTCCTTCGAACAGGCCGCGGCCCGAGAAGCCGCCGCTGCCGATGGCGATCTGGCTCTGAAGCGGCTGGAAGGCAACCGCGAGAGCATTCTGCTCGGGGTTGAGCCACGCGTCGATCCGGTTCTCCACGAGCGTCAGCCATTCCTGGCGGTAGGCAAACCAAGTGATCAGGCCGCTGCTGCCAATCAGCAAGCCGAGTTGCCGCAGGGATGCTCCGGCGGCGAACAGCATGACGATGCTCAGGGCCACTACCGCCAACAGCGTCCCGAGGTCGGGCTGGGCGGCGATCAGGCCAACCGGGATAGCCATTAGGCCGAGAGCGGTAAGGACGCGGCGCCATCCAATCTTGTTCTCGACGGCCGGCGCCAACAACGCCGCCAGCATGACGATTACCGCCGGTTTGGCCCACTCCGAGGGCTGGAACTGGAAGCCCTTGATCTCGAACCAGCTCACGGCATTGTTGACTTCTTTTCCCCACACCAGCACGATGGCAAGAGCAACCACGGCTGCCCCGTACATGACCGGGGCCGCGGTGTGAAGGCTCCGGTGCTCGATGATCGAGCCGACCGCGAAGACCACCAAGCCGACGAACACGATTACGGCCTGCTTCTGTGCCTCCCCGGCCGGGTCTCGGCCGCCCAGCTCCGCCTGCGGGGCGGAAGCCGAGTAGATCATGAGCACGCTCAGCACCCCCAGCAGCAGCAGGGTACCCATGAGCACGAGGTCGGGTCGCCGGCTCTCATAGGCGCTGGCGGTTAGGCCACGACCACGGATCACTGCACTGGTCATCGGCTCGCCGCCTCGGTCCCGGGAATCCGGCGGGGCGCGGTGGCGGGATCCAACAGATACTCGAGCACCCGGCGGACTGCGGGAGCGGCCACGGCGGAGCCTCCGCCGCCTTCTTCCACCACGATGACCACGACGTACTTCGGATTCGCAATCGGAGCCACTCCGGCAAACCAGGCGGTGTCGATGTCGTCGACGAACGCTCCGATCTGAGAGGTGCCGGTCTTGCCTCCGAACTGGTTGAGATAGGGCGATCCGGCGAACGCCCCGGCGGCGGTTCCCTCCCGGACAACGCCGGCCAGGTCCCGCCGCAACATCGCCGTGGTTTCTGGATCCAAATCGACCTGGCGGACTGCCGCCGGCTCGCGCCGGTCGACGACGTTGCCGTCGGTGTCGACGAAGTGATCGACTACCCGGGGGCGCCATACCGTGCCGCCGTTGACGAGAGCCGCGTAGGACACGGCCATCTGAAGGGGGGTAGCGGCCAGGTCGCCCTGGCCGATCACGGTGTTCATGAGGTCGCCCCCATACCATTCGCCATTGGGGAAGGCGACCGGATTCTGCTCGTGTAGCCGCTCCCGCCACTCACGGTCGGGCATGATTCCGGCCGCTTCACCTGGCAGGTCGATGCCGGTCGGGGCCCCGTAGCCAAGGTCACGCGCCCAGTCCTGGATGATCGACTCATCCTTGCTGTTGTCCTCCCAGACTCCGAGGGCTACCTCCCAGAAGTACACGTCGGCCGATTTGATCAACGCACCGTGGAGGTTGGTCCAGCCGTGATTGGGGTTCCAGTCGGTGAAGACTTGAGGGCTACCCTCGCCAAACGAAGGGAACTCGAGCTTCGGCAAGAGCTCTTTGCCGTCCTCGGGACCGTTCAACTCCTCGGGCCAAATGTCTTCCTCGACCGCAACTACGTACGGAACCGCCTTGAAGGTAGAGCCGGGGGCGAAGGTGCCACGGACGTTCAAGTTCAAGAGGGCGTTGTTCTCCTGAATGATCTCGAACTCCTCAGCGCTCAGGCTGCCGACGAAAGCGTTCGGGTCGTAGTCGGGCGTCGATTCCATGGCGATGATGGATCCGTCGGTGACATCCATCACCAGGCCGGCGACCTTTCCGGTTGGCTCTTCCTCTTGCTCCCGCGCCAGATCAAGCGCATACTGCAGCGCCTCCTTGAGGTTGCGGCTCACGTCGGCGTCGATGGTCAAGACGACGTTCCAGCCGGGCTGAGCGTTGACCTCGTCTGTGAACTGCCAGACGCTGCGGTCGGCGCTCACGGTGAAGACTTCGGCGCCCTCGGTGCCTCGCAACACGTTGTCGTATTGGCGCTCAACGCCGGCCCGGCCAAATACCTCGTCGGTCCTCACCCGGTCGCTGTAGCGCTCGAGGTCGGCGCTGGTGGCTCGTCCGGTGTACCCGAGCACGTGAGCGGCCAGCGTCTCATGCGGGTAGATGCGGACCGGAACCAGGGCAACCTCGACACCGGGGTACTCGTCCTGGTATTCCTGGATCTCGAAGGCCACTTCGTCGGTGATGTCACGAGCCAGAGTGACGATGCTGCCAGAGCGGGCAGAGTTGATGGGATTGCGGATCGCGGACTGGTCCACTCCCAGCAGCACGGCCAGGCGTTGCACTAGATCTTCTTCCTGGTCGGTCGTCACCTCGGCGCGATCCAACAGGAGCGTCTGTGACGGCCTGCTGCCGGCGAGTACGGTCCCGTTGATGTCGCGGATCTCCCCTCGTGCCGGCTGCTGGTAGATCACCTGGACCTGGTTCCTCGCGGCCTTGGCACTGTTCTCTTCGACGGCTGCCACCTGCAGAAACCAGAGCCGCACGCCAAGCATGGTGAACAGGGCGAGGAAGGTGATGCCGAGCGTCGCCAGGCGCCACGGGTGGATCATGCCCACACCCCCGCAGCCGGGTCCCGCCGCATGAGCCGGGCGGTCAGCGGGAGCACAAACAGAGCGAGCAGGAGGTTGTACACGGCGGCCAGCAGCACCTTCTTGAACGCATTCACATCCGAGAACACCTGTTGTCCGAATAGGGTACCCAGGACCGCATACAACAACTCACCGGCGATGGTGAGCGCAAACACCGAGAGCAGGGTCAGGAGGCCGTAACCCTCGACCCGGGGCCGGATCCGCACGGTGACGTACCCGATCACCGTCAGCACGAGGGCCCACACGCCGAGCAGCGTATTGCCGAGCAGGTCGGTGAGCAGACCGGCACTGAAACCCAGCAACATCGCGGCTTCCTCCGAGAGCTGGTAGGCAGTTGCCACCACCACCAGCAGCACGAAATCGGGGGCGACACCGAACGGGTCGAGGAAGCGATCAAACAAGGTGGTTTGGAGGATTACCGCCGCGATCGCGAGGGCCAGACCGATATTGAGGAATCGAAACCTCACGGTACTTCCTCACCTTCCGGAACCTCGTCCTCGGCGGGGGTGTCGTCGCCGCCGGGCAGGAAGAAGATGACCCGGACGAAGTCGAGTCGTTCGAAGTCGACGGCCGGGGTGATAGTCGTCTGGATGCCGGCGCCGGCCGCCGGCTCAGCCGATTGGGCGACCGTCCCGACCACCAGATCGGCCGGATACCGGTTCCGGAAGGTCACGACCACCTCGCCCTCCTCGACGGGGCCGTCGGCCCGGGAGCTGATGAACTTGAGATCCCCCGACCCTCTTCCCTGGGCGGTGCCGACGAACTGCGTCGTCGCCAACCGGACCGCCACGGCATGGTCGGGGTCGGTCAAGAGCTTGATGGTGGAGCTGTGGGAGGTGACCGAATCTACGTATCCGACCAGGCCCTCGAGATTCACCACCGGTTGCCCGATGGCGATGCCCTCGTCGGCGCCCTTGTTGAGAACCACCGAGAAGTCGAAGTTGGAGCTTCCACCGGCCTGGACGCGAGCGACCACGCTTTGGGTGAGGAGCTCACCGGGGAGCTCGAGCTGGAGGAGCTCACGCAGCACTTCGTTCTCAGTGCGGATGCCCTCGGTCTCGGCCAAGACGCGGTTGGCCTCTTGCAGGTCCTCCCGCAATCGATCGTTTTCCGTCCGCAGTCCGGCCAGGTTGACGAGAGCATCGGCCGCATCTGCGACCGGCCGGATGACGGCGGTCACCGCCGACTGGACAGGATCGAACAAGGTCCGCACCCCGTCGCGCAAGGTGCCGGTGACTCCCCCGCCTTCGGTCCGAACGTCGAAGGTCATCAACACAAATGAAAGAGTTATCAGGGAAATGAACAGAGCGGTGGAGCGAGCGAAACGCTGATTGGTGAGCACGGCGCGCTCCTTTGGGGCTTAGCTAGGGGCGGGCCGACGAGATCAACACGCTTTGCAGCACGTCGAATTCCTCCAGGGTCTGCCCCGAGCCCATGACCACCGAATGGAGCGGCTTGTCGACGGTGACGATCGGCATGCCAGTTTCGTGCGCCAGCCGCACGTCGGTGCCCCGCAGCAGCGCCCCGCCGCCGGTGATGGTTATGCCATGCTCCATGATGTCTCCCGACAACTCGGGCGGCGTCTTGTCGAGGGTGAACTTGACCGCGTCGATGATCGCTTGCACCGGCTCTTCGATGGCCTCGCGGATCTCCTGGGAGGAGACGACGACGGTCTTCGGGAGGCCCGAGATGAGGTCCCGGCCGCGGACCTCGGCGGCCGGCTCGTCCCGGTATGGGTAGGCGGAGCCGATGGCCATCTTGATCTGCTCGGCGGTGCGCTCACCCAGCATGAGGTTGTATTCCTTCTTGACCCACTGGATGACGGCCTCGTCGAGTTCATCGCCGCCCACCCGAATGCTCTTGGACACCACGATGCCGCCAAGCGAAATCACGGCCACCTCGGTGGTACCGCCCCCGATGTCGACGATCATGGACCCGGTTGGCTCGTGCACCGGCAGGTTCACTCCGATGGCAGCAGCCATCGGTTCTTCGATGGTGTACGCCCGGCGGGCACCGGCGTGATAGGCAGCCTCCTCAACCGCCCGGCGCTCCACACCGGTGATACCGGACGGAACACAGATGACAATGCGAGGCCGCGCCCAGCGGCGCCGATGGACCTTCTGAATGAAATACCGAAGCATTTTCTCGGTGATGTCGAAGTCGCTGATGACGCCGTCGCGCAATGGACGGATCGCCTGGATATAGGAGGGGGTGCGGCCGATCATCCGCTTGGCTTCCATCCCGACCGCAAGCGCCCGATTGCTCTGGGTGTTGATCGCGACCACCGAGGGTTCGTTCAGCACGATTCCCTGGCCGCGCACATAGACCAGGGTGTTGGCAGTACCCAGGTCAATAGCCATGTCTCGACCAGCGAACGAGAATAGCGAGTCAGCCACCAATTTTTCCTTGCGTGTCAGCGGTCATCCAGTGTACCTAGGGCCGGGTTTTCGCGCTATTGCGTTTTCGCGACCTACGGCGGGTTCGAGTACCGTCGGGGCAACTATGGACAGTCGGGTGCCCCTCAACGAGCACGCGGCAATGCCGTGGCACGCCCATCAGCTGTTGGGCGACTTCACGGTGGAGGACGTGTGGCGCTTCCCGGTGGTGCTCTCGCCCGAGCATGACCTGGCAGTCTTCCGCGGTCAAATGATGGCCGGCATGACCGCGATGAGCCGCTTCCACCCGGCCCAGCTGCTCTTGTCGCTGCGGCTGGCCATCGGAAGGGTGCTCGGCTGGGACCGTGTTGGCCGGGGGCAGGGGCGGCGGGTGCGAGACCGTTACACGGCCCTCGACGATCGCTCCGGAGGCATTCCGGCGGCATCCGGGATCGGCTTTACCGAGGTGTACGACCTGGACGATGAGTACCTGAGCGAGATCGAGAACCGCACCGTGCACGCAGCCCTTCATCTCGGGCGGGTACCCACCGGCCCCGCCACCTTCGCGGTCCATCTGGCCGTCTACGTCAGACCGAAAGGCCGGTTCGGCCGCCTCTATATGGGATTCATCAGGCCGTTTCGGCGCTGGATCGTCTACCCCGCCATCCTGCGCGCGGCCGCACGTCGCTGGGCGGCCTACCGAGCCGGGGAATCGGACTAGCCGGGTTTGTACTCTTCCACTATGAAGAGCAACCTCGACCGCGCCATAGAACTGCTGGGTGGAGCGCAGCGGCTGCTGGCCTTCACCGGAGCCGGGATTTCAACCGAATCGGGCATCCCCGACTTCCGGGGACCGAACGGGGTTTGGACCAAGGTGGATCCCTCCGAGTTCACGTTTGACAAGTACGTATCGCGGCCCGAAACGCGCAAGCGCTCTTGGGAAATGCGCAAGCAATCGGGGATCTTCGACGCCCAACCGAATGCCGCCCACCGGGCGCTCGTCGACTTGTGGGTGGCGGGGCTCCTGAGCGGAGTCGTGACGCAGAACATCGACGGGCTCCACCAGGCGGCCGGGCTGCCTTCCGAGGCGGTGGTCGAACTCCATGGCAATGTCCAGCGAGTGGAATGCCTGGAATGCGAGGCGGGCTGGCCGACCGAGGTCGTCATCGCGCGGGTCAATGCCGGAGATGCCGACCCGCATTGCCCGGAGTGCGGCGGCATCATCAAGGTGTCGGTCATCTCGTTCGGCCAAGCCATGCCGGTCCTCGAAATGCAACGTGCGAGCGAGCTGGCTACGGCCTGCGACGCCATGCTTGCCGTCGGGTCGACGCTGTCGGTCTACCCCGCCGCCTACGTACCCCTCGAGGCGAAGCAAACCGGCGCCCGCTACGTCATCGTCAACCAGGGCGCCACCGAACAGGACCATCTAGCCGACGTCGTAGTAGAGGGATCGGCCGGAGAGGTGTTGACCGCCATGGTGCGAGAGCTTCTCTAGGAGTCGGCCCGCGCGATTGGAACACGGGAACGCGCATGGCAACCCTTCGGGTTGCCCGCCGCCCACCCGGCCTCCCCCGCTTACGCGGGGGAGGTGCTAGAACACTCTCGCATCGCGCGGCAAGGCCCACCACCAGTGCATCGAGGTGGGCCCGGGCGGTGGGCGGCGGGCGGTGAGCGGTCTGCGATGAGCCGTGGGCGGTCGGCGGTCGGCGGTGGGCAGTCGGCGGTCGGCGGTGGGCGGTCGGCGGTCTACAGCTTCGCCCGGTAGCGCACCGCGGGCATCGTGATGCCGAGACACTGGTCGGTCTCGGCGCCGTCGGCTTCCCAGCCGGCTTGTTCGTAGAAAGCCCGAGCGCTCGCATTCCCGGTCATCACCCACAGGGACGCATCGGAGAATCCGGACGCTCTCAGCTCGTCGAACACGGCCGTCATGAGAGCCGACCCCCAGCCCTGTCGGTAGCGGCCCGGGTCGAGATACATGGCGTACAACTCACCGACTTCGTTTGGCTTGAGATCCTTGTCGCCGCTCGGCCCAAGGTGGGCAAAGCCGACAACATCCTCGTCATCGACCACCACCAGCACCGAACGTTTCGGGCTGTCGGTGCTCAGCCAATCCTGCCATTGCTCGGTGCGAGTCGCCCGCTCGGCGCTCAATCCATCAAGGAACTCGGCCGGGAGTAGCTCGGCATAGGCGGCCTGCCACGAAGTGATATGGATCTCGGCCAGTCGGGGCGCATCCTCGATGGCGGCGGACCGGATCATCTCAGTCGGAGCGGCGCTGCTGATGAAAGAAGATGTCCAACTCTCGCTCCGCACTCCCCGGCGAGTCGGACCCGTGCACGATGTTCTCGGTGATGATGAGCCCGAAGTCACCGCGAATGGTCCCGGGAGGCGCCTCGATCGGGTTGGTGGTGCCCATGAGAGCTCTGGCCACCGACACCGCCGACTCGCCCGACCACCAGGACGCGATTACGGGGCCGCTCGTGATGAATTCAACGAGATCTCCGAAGAAGGGCTTGTCGGTGTGCTCGGCATAGTGCCGTCCGGCAGTTTCTTTCGAGATCACGAGCTGGCGAATGTGCTCGAGCTTGAGACCCTTGCGCTCCATTCGGACGATGACTTCTCCCACCAGGCCCCTGCGAACCCCGTCGGGCTTCACCATCACAAACGTGTCTTCGACGGCCACTTCAACTCCTCTCGGTCTTGGCCAGCAGGCTACGCGCCTCGCCAACTACATACATGGATCCGGTGACGAGAACTGCGCCGTCCTCGCTGGCGGCCTCGAGGGCGGCTCGTACCCCATCGGTGACGGTGCCCGATTGGTGGACGGTCCGGTCGGGCATGGCCGCGGTGGCGGCCGCCGCCACCTGCGCGGCCGGGATGCCGCGCTCACTGGGCGCGGTAACCGCGAAGATCTCCCCCGTGACCGCGTCGAGCGCGCCGACCAGCTCTTCAAGCTTCTTGTCTCCCAGTGCCCCCAAGACCACCTTCCACAGGAAAGGCGGGAACTCCTCGTCGAGGGCGGAGGCGCCGGCCGCCATCGATTCGGGAGTGTGGGCGCCGTCGAGCACCACCAGCGGCCGATGCCCGACCACCTCGAGCCGGCCCGGTAGCGTTAGGTTTGCCAACCCCTCGCGTACCGCATCGGGGTCGAGCGCCCGCCCGAGCAGCTCTTCGGTGGCGGCGATGGCTATGGCCGTGTTTTGTAGCTGATGCCGCCCGTGGATGGGCATGTGGATCTCGTCGTACTGCTCGTACACACCGTCGACAGTGATGTCCCAGCCACCAACCGCCTGCACCTCCTCAGAAAGACGGAAGTCGCGCCCGTAGACGAGATAAGGCGCCCCGAGGTCGGCCGCCCGGGCCGCCGCCACAGCCTCCGCGGCCGGCGGCAGCTGACCGGTGACGAGGCTTCCGCCCGGTTTGAGGATGGCGGCCTTCTCGGCGGCGATTTCCTCGAGGGAATCGCCCAAATACTCGGTGTGCTCGAGCGCAACCGAGGTCACAACCGCCACGGCTGATTCCACGACATTGGTGGCATCCAACCGGCCCCCCAACCCCACCTCGATGACCCCGAGGTCGACCGCTCGGTCCGCGAACCAGGAGAATCCAACCGCGGTGACGAATTCGAAGTAGGTCAGGCGACGCTCCGGATCGTCGTCGACCAGCGAGTCGAAAGCCCGGGTGTCGGCAACGGCTTGGGCAAACTCATCGGGAGCCGCCTGCTGGTTGTTGTAGGAGAGGCGCTCCTCGACCGCCTCGAGGTGCGGGCTCGTGTAGGTGCCGACCGACAGGCCGTGGGCGGCGGCCAACATCGTGATCATTCGTGCGGTCGAGGTCTTGCCTTTGCTACCCGTCACGTGGATAACCGGGTATGTCAGATGCGGGTTTCCCATCAACTCGAGCAAGCTTTGAATCTGGGCGAGGCCCGGCCGAATGCCGCGCCCGGCGTGATAGTCGAGATAGGCGACTGCTTCCCGGTAGGTCACAAGTCTCCCAACTCATCGACCTGGGCTCGCAACTTGGCGACGGTGGCTTCGGCTTCGGCCCGTTTCTGTTCTTCCTTGGCGACAATGTTGGCCGGTGCCCGATCGCGGAAACTCGGATTCGACAGCTTGCGGTCGGCGAGCAGGAAGTCCTGTTCGGCGGCCTCCAGGGCCCGCCGCAGGCGAGCTTTTTCGGCGTCGAGGTCGACGACACCATCGAGCGGCAGGAATCCCTGAACGCTGCCGGCTACCACCCGCGTGTACCCGTCGGATTCCGGTGCGGAACCGAATTCGGTGGTGGTCGCCACCAGCGATTGCAGCTGGCGCTCCCACCATGGTTCGGCGACTGAGCCCGGATCGACAATCAAGAGTTGCAGAGGCCGGCGGGGTGACAGCTGATGGGAAGAGCGGAAGCGGCGAATGCCCACGACCAGCTCCTGGAACACCTCGATCGAGCGCGGTGGGCTGATGGTTGGAGGGTCGGGCCAAGTGCTCCCCGCCAGGAGGCCATCGCCCACGGTCTCCTTCCACAGCTCCTCGGTCAGGTAAGGGATGGCCGGGTGAAACAGCTTGAGCAGGTCACGCAGGACGATCCCGAGGGTCTGCCGGGTCTCGGCCGCCGAGTCATCGTCCTCCAGCGCGGCTTTCGACAGTTCGAGATACCAGTCGAACACCTCGGACCAGGCGAAGTTGTAGAGCAGGCCGTATGCGTCACTGAAGCGGTAGTCGTCCGAAAGCTGGTCGAAGCGAACCACCACGTCCGCCAGGCGCGAGAGAATCCAGGCCGCTTCCGGGCCGGGGTTCGCCGGATAGCCACCGTCGGCGGGAACGCGGCCGGATTCGACGTGCCCGAGCACGAAGCGGGTTGCGTTCCACAGCTTGTTTCCGAACTTACGAGCTCCCTCCACCCATTCCATATCAAACGGCACGTCCTGGCCAGGGGCGGCCGCCTGCACGATGGCCAGCCGGAGGGGGTCGGCCCCGTGCGACTCGATGACGTCGAGTGGATCGATGGCATTGCCGAGGGACTTGGACATCTTGCGACCGTCGGGGGTGCGCACCAGACCGTGGATGACCACGTCGGCGAAGGGCGCCTCGCCCATGAACTCGAGGCCCATCTTGAGCATGCGGGCAACCCAGAAATAGATGATGTCAAAGCCGGTGACCAGGACTGCGTTGGGGTAGAAGGTTTCGAGATCGGGGGTCTTCTCCGGCCAGCCCAGGGTGCTGAACGGCCACAGCGCCGATGAGAACCAGGTATCGAGGACGTCTTCGTCTTGACGCAGATCGGTACTCGCACAAGCCGGGCAGGCAGTGGGATCCTCCCGCGCCACAATCACCTCATCGCAATCGGCGCAGTACCACGCCGGAATCCGGTGTCCCCACCAGATCTGGCGACTGACACACCAGTCGCGCAGGTTCTCCATCCAGTGGAAGTAGCTGTTTTCCCAGCGCGGGGGCACGAAGCGGGTCCGGCCGTCCCGCACCGCCTCGATGGCGGGCGTGACGAGCGGACCGACCCGTACGAACCATTGCAGCGACAGATACGGCTCGACGACGGTGTTGCACCGATAGCAGTGACCTACCGAGTGAGCCCGGTCCTCGATGTGATCGACGTGTCCCCCGGCCGCCAGCGCTTCCTTGACGGCGCGGCGAGCCGCCAACCGGTCGAGGCCGGCGAACTCGCCCCCGTTCTCATTGACCTCCGCCTCAACCGTGAAGATATTGATCGCCTCGAGCCCGTGCCGGTTCCCAATCTCGAAGTCATTCGGGTCGTGGGCGGGTGTGACCTTGACCGCTCCGGTGCCGAACTCGGGGTCGACCCCGTCGTCGGCCACCACCGGGATCTCACGATTCATGAGTGGGAGCATCACGGTTTTGCCAACCACGTTGGCGTAGCGGTCGTCATCGGGATGCACGGCCACGCCGGTGTCGCCCAACATGGTCTCGGCTCTGGTGGTGGCGACGGAGATGTGACCCGATCCGTCGGTGAACGGGTAGTTGATGTAGACGAGTTCGCCGGCGGTGTCCTCGTACTCGACCTCGATGTCGGAGAGAGCAGTGTGGTCCTGCGGACACCAGTTGATGATGCGGTTCCCGCGGTAGATGAGGTCCTTCTCATAGAGGCGCACGAAGACTTCCCTGACTGCCTTCGACAGGCCATCGTCCATGGTGAACCGCTCCCGGCTCCAGTCGACCGAGTTGCCCAGCTGGCGCATCTGTTCGGTGATCCTGCCCCCCGACTGCACCTTCCAGGTCCACACTTGGTCGACGAACCCCTGCCGGCCGAGATCGTGACGAGTCAGGCCTTCGCGTCCCAGCTCGCGTTCGACCACATTCTGGGTGGCGATCCCGGCGTGATCCATGCCGGGCAGCCACAGGACCTTGAAGCCCTGCATTCGCTTGCGACGAATGATGACGTCGTGAATGACGTGGTTGAGGGCGTGGCCCATGTGAAGAACCCCGGTGACGTTGGGCGGCGGTAGCACGATGCAAAACGGCTCACCGTCAGGGCTGTGCTCGGGCGCGAACACACCCGACTTCTCCCAGATGTCGTACCAATCGGCCTCGACTGCGGCCGGGTCGTAGGTGGGGTTCATCGCGCGATGATAGGTACCCGCGGTCGGGTTCAGGGCTGGAGGCGTCAGGCCAAGACCCAAGACCCGAGACCCAAGACCCAAGATCCAAGCCCCAGGACCCGAGCCAGAATCCGTCGCCATCTGGCCTAGGACTCGGGACCTGGGTCTCGGGACTCGCAACGCGAAAACACTCCCCGATGCCTTAGGGAGTGCTTTCGTCCGTTCCGCCCGCTGTATTGGAGGTAATTGCTTCCCGCTCAAACCTTCTACCAATACGATACGACCACAGAGAGTGGTTGTCCGGCCATAACTGAGTCATAGGCTCCGCCACCCCGGGGACTAGTCCCAGACGCGAGGTTTCTCACCAGGGGGGGCCGTTGGTCCCTGTTCCGACCGGGCGCTGAGACGCATGGTGGGGTTGGACGAGTTGGAGGTGTCCCATGCGAGTTCGTCACCTGCGTCGGGTAATGGCCTTTGCCGGCGCGGTCGCCTTGCTGTCGTCGCTGGCGCTGCCGGCGGTCGGCCAGTCATTGTCCGGCGGCTGCGACGCGACCGTAAGCGGTCGGTCGCCCGAATCGATGACGAAATCCGACCCGCTGCTGATAGATCCAGACATCCCGATCGCGGTGACCGGATCGGTCCCGGCGGCGGGTCTGGCGCTCCCCGACAATCAGGCAACCAGCGAGCTCGATATCTACCTCTACACGTTCGGCGTTCCGGTCCCGGTCGACAACCGGAGCGAGACCGGCCACAGTTGGGGAGGTACCGTCGACGTGCCATCGTGGCTATCGAGCCTCGCTTCCGGCCTGTACAAAGTCGAAGCAAAAGCGACCGGTAATCCGGGCTGGGCCTGTCAGGCCGACGGCTACGTCAAGCTCGGTGACAGCGGATTCACGGCGGCGGCGGCGGTCGGCGCGGTCGTTCTCGCCGCCGGCGTCGGGGCCGCCGTGACGAGCGCCAAACCGGTCGGCGGCGGACCGCGACCCGAGACTCCGTCGGACATCGACCCCAACGCTCCACCAGGCGTGACGCCAAAGGATCCACCAGAGCAGCAAGGCCGCTTGGGTGGCAAGCAAGGACGCCCCCTGGGTGGCGCCGGCATCGACACGTCGGCGGCGCTGCAGGCCAACCTTGGGTTGCTGTTGGGTCTCCTGCTGCTTTTTGTCGCCGCACTAGTCGGCCTCGGGACCTGAAAGGAATCAACCAATGAATCGAATATGGCAGCATGGAAGGCCGATCAGAGGATTCTTCGGGGGGCTGCTCATCGGGTTCGGCGGTCTGCTCATCCTCCACCAGTTCGGACTCATCGTCCTGGAAATGCCGCTGGTTATCGTCATACCGTTACTGATGGCCATCGCCGGCGCGGTGCGAGGCTGGCTCGGCACACCGTACTTCCAGTAGGCCACCAGCTACCCGCCAGAGCGAGGCCTGTTATTGACGACTCGAGGCGGCCCGCCGAGCAACGGGAGTCAGGGCATGACCAAACGCACGACCGAGGGTGGTGCCCACCTGGTTCTGGCTGAAGGCAGGAGGCTGGAGGCGGCGGCGCCGGAGGCGTTGCTTACGCGCTGCGCTCGACTTCGCTCGGGTCGATGGGCTTGACCGGGACGAGGGTGGGATTGACCCTCTGAGCAACCACGTCTTCGTCGATCATCACCTGACCGATGTCATCACGCGACGGGAGGTCATACATGGTGTTGAGGAGCACCTCTTCCATGATGGCCCGCAGGCCGCGGGCACCGGTGCCGCGCAGTAGTGCCTGATCGGCGATGGCGTCGAGGGCGCCGTCGGTGAAGGTGAGCTCCACTCCGTCCATCTCGAAGAACTTGCCGTACTGGCGGACGAGGGCATTCTTCGGCTCCTTGAGGATGCTGATGAGGGAGTCCCGATCGAGATCCGCGACCGTCGCCATCACCGGCAGCCGGCCGATGAACTCGGGGATGAGCCCGAACTTGATGAGGTCCTCAGGCAAAACCTCGGCCAGCATCTCGTCGCTGCGGTTCTCATCCCGACTGTGGATTTCGGCGGCGAAGCCGATTCCCTGCTTGCCGATCCGATTGGCGATGACCTGCTCGAGGCCGGAGAAGGCGCCGCCGCAGATGAAAAGCATGTTGGAGGTGTCGATCTGGATGAACTCCTGATGAGGGTGCTTGCGCCCGCCCTGGGGTGGCACCGATGCGACGGTTCCCTCGATGATCTTCAGTAGTGCTTGTTGGACGCCCTCGCCGGACACGTCGCGAGTGATCGACGGGTTCTCAGCCTTGCGGGCTACCTTGTCGATCTCGTCGATGTAGATGATCCCGGTTTCGGCTCGCTTCACATCGAAGTCGGCCGCCTGCAGGAGCTTCAGGAGGATGTTCTCGACGTCCTCGCCTACGTAGCCGGCTTCGGTGAGGGCGGTGGCATCGGCGATGGCGAACGGCACGTTGAGCTGGCGAGCCAGCGTCTGGGCGAGCAGGGTCTTGCCGCAGCCGGTCGGGCCGATCATGAGAATGTTTGACTTCTGCAGCTCGACGCCGTCGGTGTCCTTCAGACCGGCGTTGACCCGCTTATAGTGGTTGTAGACGGCAACCGACAGGACCTTCTTGGCGCGATCTTGGCCGATGACGTAGTCGTCGAGAAACTCGAAGATCTCGCGGGGCTTGGGCAGTTCGGTCGGAGCTACCTCGGCGGTGCCCCCTAGCTCCTCTTCGATGATCTCATTGCACAGGTCGATGCACTCATCGCAGATGTAGACCCCGGGCCCGGCGATGAGCTTCTTGACCTGCTTCTGTGACTTGCCGCAGAAGCTGCACTTGAGCAGCTCCGAGCCGTCGCTGAACTTTGCCACTTAACTCCCTACCGACGCGAGACGCCTTGGCATCAGAACTTCGTCAATCACACCATATCCCTTAGCTTCATCGGCCGTCATCCAGAAGTCACGTTCGGTGTCCTTCTGGATGGTATCGAGGTCCTGGCCGGTGTGGTCCACGAGGATGTTATTCAACTCGAGCCGAAGACGAACGATTTCCTTGGCTTGGATCTCGATGTCGGTCACCTGGCCTTCGACCCCTCCGTGGGGCTGGTGGAGCATGATGCGTGCGTGTGGGAGCGCGAAGCGCTTGCCGGGGGCGCCGGCGGCCATCAGCACCGCGGCAGCCGAGGCGGCCTGCCCCATGCAGAACGTTGAGACGTCCGGCTTGATGTGCTGGATGGTGTCGTACATTGCGAAGAACGACGAGACCACGCCTCCCGGGGAGTTGATGTAGAGGGCGATGTCCTTGTCGGGATCCTCGCTCTCCAGGTGCAGGAGCTGGGCCATCACGAGGTTGGCGACGGTGTCGTCGATCGGCGTGCCCAGGAAGATGATGCGTTCCTTCAGCAACCGGCTGTAGATATCGAACGCCCGCTCTCCCCTGCTCGAGGTCTCAATCACAGTCGGGACTAGGTAACCCATTTCACTCCTCATTCTCACTTGCGGCATCGTCGGCCGACTCGTCGGCCTCGACTTCGGGCGAGCTCTCGGCGAGCGAAAGCTCGTTGCCGTTCTCGTCAACCGGAACGGCTGCTTCGACCAGGTGGTCGATGACCTTGTTTCTCAGGATATCACCACTCACGATCTCCACTTGCCCACTGTCTCGAAGGGCCTTTTCGTACTCGTCGGGGCTCTCGTCGCTGGAAGCGGCCAAAGCACCCATGGCCTGCTGCAACTCCTCCTCGGTCACTTCAATTCCCGCCGACTCTCCCACCGCGTCCAACAGGATGCGAACCGACAGGGAGCGCTCGGCTTGCTGCTTGGCATCGGCCACGAAGTCCTCTTCGGTCTGACCGGTCACCCGCAGGTAATCGGCAAACGGAATCTCCTGCTCGCCCAGCCGATGCAAGAAACGATGGATCTGAAACTCCATCTCGGCATCGACCAGCGCTGAGGGAAGCTCGACGTCCATATCCTCGATGAGGTGCTCGAGCACTTTGTCGGCGAATTCGCTCCGGACCGACGCCAACTTGTGCTCGTGCAGACCCGAACGGAGCTCTGCGCGCAGAGCTTCGATGGATTCAAACTCCGAGACTTCCTCGACCCACTCGTTGGTGACCTCGGGCAACCGTTTGGTCTTGACGCCCTTCACCAGCACCTGGAAGGTCACTTCCTTGCCGCCGTATTCGCCCATGCCCTCGGGAAGAGTCTCGTTGTACTTGATGATCGAGCCGGCGCTGGCGCCCATCAGCTGGTCGTCGAGGCCCGGCACGAAGCTCTGGGAGCCGACCGGGTAGGTGAGGTCGTTGGCGGTGAGATCGTCGATCTGAGTGGCGTTGAGGGACGCCGTGAGGTTGATCACGGCGTAATCGCCTTCGGTCACCGGATGCTGGACGTCTTCCAGCTCGGCGAACTGGTTGCGCAGCCGGTCGACCTGGTCGTCGATGTCCTCCTCGGCGACATCAGGGGTTGCGACCGCCACCTTGCGGCCTTCGTACAGCGGGACGTGGTCGAGGGTGGGCCACAGGGTGATCTTGACATCCACCTCGACTCCCTCTTCGGTGTCCCGCAGGTCCTGCACCGCCGGGGTGGCTGCCGGGCGCAGGTCGGCTTCGGTGAGCGCGTCCGCCACGATCCCGGGAAGGGCGACGTCGATGGCTTCCGAACGGAGCTTGTCGGCGCCGAGGGTGGCTTCGACCACCTTGCGAGGCACCTTGCCGGGCCGGAATCCCTTCACCTTCATGTCTTTTGAGAGCCGTTTGGCAGCCTCATCTTTGGCAGATTCCAGGGCCGTATTCTCGATCTGAACGGTGACGACCCGCTCGAACGGACCTGCCTCCACGATGTTGGTTTCCACATAGCTCCTATTGGTTGAATGGGGTGGCTGACGGGACTCGAACCCGCGACCTCCGGGACCACAACCCGGCGCTCTAACCAACTGAGCTACAGCCACCACGCCTCGGGAGGCCGGCGCCCCCGGAAGGATTCGAACCTCCGACCAAGAGCTTAGAAGGCTCCTGCTCTGTCCACTGAGCTACGGGGGCAGAACCCTGGCGAGCGGGTGAAGGGAATCGAACCCTCATAGCCAGCTTGGAAGGCTGGAGCTCTACCATTGAGCTACACCCGCGGAAGCCAACAGGATAACGCCAGACCGCAAGTCCCAAGTCCCAAGACCCGAGACTCAAGTCCCAAGTCCCTAGCGGCGATGATGCAGGCACATCGCCTGGGGGCCTCTACTCTTCTGGCTGGAAGCTGGCAGCTGGGAGCTGGCAGCTCTCCGGGCTGTGGCGCAGTTTGGTAGCGCACTGCGTTTGGGACGCAGGGGTCGCCGGTTCAAATCCGGCCAGCCCGACAGTTGACCCGACATTTCACATGGTTATTACGAGCTTGCCGACGGCGCGGTCCTGGCCGAGGCGTTGCAGCGCCTCCGGGACCCCCTCGAGTGGATAGGTCTGCTCGATGGCGGACGTCAGCGCACCGGACTCGGCAAGGTTGGCCAGATAGGAGAGATCCTCTCGATTGGGGTTGGCCAACAGCACTCCCATCCATTGGTCCCCGAGC
The DNA here is from genome assembly GCA_947259275.1 of uncultured Acidimicrobiaceae bacterium. Lineage (GTDB taxonomy): Bacteria > Actinomycetota > Acidimicrobiia > Spongiisociales > SHLN01 > SHLN01. Next base: position 39,649 of record CAMYMH010000004.1, read on the forward strand.
TTTGAGATCACCCAGCCGGCGAGGAAGGCCTGGAGCAGCCGTGGCATGGTGCCGCCAACCATGGCATAGACGCCGTCAGACCGAAGCACACGGCGGTTGCTGAAGATGGATCGCCTGCCGGCGAAGTCGAGGATCCGGTCGTACTCCTCGCTGCTTCGGGCGAAGTCCTCACGGGTGTAGTCAATCACCTCGTCGGCACCGAGCTCTCGCATTTTCGCCAGCTTGCCGCCGTTGTCAACCGCGGTCACCACCGCCCCCGCTGCCCTGGCAAGCTGGATGGCAAACGTTCCCCCGCCACCGCCGGCGCCGATAATGAGCACCCGATCTCCCGGCTCGGTCGGGCGGATGTGGCGCAATCCTTGCAGGGCCAAGACTGCTGCCTGCGGCATGGCGGCGGCCTGCTCGACCGAGAGACCGGGCGGCTTGACGATGAGCGGCGCCTGCTCAGCGACGCTGACGTATTCGGCGAACGCTTGCGCCCCATGCCACATGATGTCGCCCATCACATCGTCACCCGGCTGGAACCGGGTCACCTCGTCACCGACCGCTTCCACGGTTCCGGCTATGTCGGACCCGAGTATCGGCTTCTTCGGTCGCAGGAAACCCGTTCCGCTCAATCGGACGTAGACGGGCCGGGCCGTCAGCACCTCCCAGTCCGAGCGGTTGAGGGACGCGGCGTTGACCCGAATGAGGAGCCGGTCATCGCCAAGATTCGGCTTGTCGACTTCACGCACCTCGAGTACGTCCGGCGGCCCGTACCGGTCGTAGACGACAGCTCTCATGACAGGCCCGTCACCCTTGACGTCCCCCCCAAGACCACGGGCTACGCCTCGCGGCCGATCCAATCGGAAGGAGACCCCCCGCCGGCGAGCCGGCGTTGTCCCCAACGGTCTGGATCAACACCTGACCGAGCAGTCCCAAATCCCACTTCGGTGATTGCGAAACCACCCGAGGACGGAACGGTCGCAGAGTTATCCGCGCCGCCGTCGGGTCGGCTGGCACCGTTTTCACTGCGCCGGTGTGGCATCGTGTTGTCTGGAGCCGTAGTCGTCGCGGGAGTGTCAGTAAACGTTTCATGGTTGCGGAGCTTACGCGAGCTGGTCCGACTGATTTCGGGATCGCTAGCGTGCATGGCATGGCGCTCACTATTCCCGACACTGCGTTCGGCGAGCGGGTCCTCCGCCGCCTCAACGATGAGATCGTCGGTTGGCTCACCACAGTCGACCCCGACGGCACTCCGCGACCCTCACCCCTTTGGTTCTTATGGGAGGGCGACACAATGCTCATCTACTCGAAAGACGGAACCTCGCGTACCCGTAATCTGGCTCGCAATCCTGCCTGCTCATTCAATTTCGACGGCAACGGAACCGGTGGCGACATCATCGTGCTCGAGGGCATCGCGGTGGTGGCGGAGGACCCGCCCTCAACCGAGAACGCCGAGTATCAGGCGAAGTATCGCGACGAGATTCCGGGCATCGGCATGACGCCCGGCACTTTCGCGATCGGCTACCCCGTCCCCATCCGATTCACACCACGGAGGCTGAGAGGCTTCTAGCCCTCGTGGTGTACGTCCTGGCCGAAGACCGTGCCGGGTCCGTCGGGACCTGCCTCGTAGTAGAGCGAGTAGTGCCTGACCACCGGGGTCTGATCACAATGCGCCTTGACCCGGGCAAGTAGCTCTTCACCCAGGCCTTTCTCCTTGAATGCGGTCGCCCGCTCTGCACTCGCGAACTGCGTAACGGCAGTAACCAGACAGGCGTTCTCGTCGTTGACCAGCACCGCATGTTGTTCCGGCCCGTTCTCGTCCTGTAGCGCCAGCCGCTCCCAGGTTTGCATGGCCGACGTGAACGCCTGCATCTCGCCCTGGGTGACCAGGAATTCCGCTACCTCGATGTGCTTCATGCCGCCAACCTAGCGGGCCGAGACTCGAATGCGACTCGGCGCCATCGCCGGCCTGCCTGCTAGCTATTGCCAGGTCAGAGCTGTCACCATCTGTGGTCGTCTGTAAGGTTGGCGGTGCGAAAGACGTAGGTCGCTGCTTGCGGCATTGCCTTGCAGCTGGCTGTAACACAGGGAGGATCAAAGCATGAGGAAGCACGCTCTTGGACTACTCATAGTGGTGGGATTGGCGGGGGTTATGCTGGTGGCCACAAGTGCCGCCGTTGCCACCAACCCGTCACCAGACACGACCGCGACCGTCAACCTGACGTTGACCAATAACGGCGGCTCATGGGACCTCGATACGGGACCCACTCAGCCACTCAGTAAGAGCGGAGCGTGCGGACTCTCGAGCCCGGACAACCTGGTCGCCATCACCGGCGACTCGAACGCCGACCCCGAAGGGGCCTTCGCCGGGATCTTCAAGGGCGAGGTCGGGACCAAGGATTCCACCGAAGGCAACGGTTCGCCGTGTGCCCGGGTCAACGTGGGGCAGAGCCTGACCCTCAGCCTCGGTGAAGACATTGACGAGGCAGGGCTCGTGGCCGGTTCGGCCACGCTCGCACTGAGTTTCAAATTCGATGCAATCGCAACGATTCAGCGCCACCTCGACGACCAGCCGGTCGGGACCGACATCACGTTCGTGTGCGAAGGAGAGGGAGTTGGTGACTGCGGTCCGGACTCGGGCGAAAGCGACGTCGGCTACGTGCCGATACCTCCGGACGCGCTCTTCGACGAGCTCGTCATAACCTCGACCGGTGCATTCTCCCTCGTCTCTCCGTTGCCCGGAGACACCCACATTCACCTGGAGCCGTTCTTCGAAGGTGTGCTGGCATGCGGTGACACGATTCGGGAAACTGATGGCTCCCTCGAGGCCACCTTCACTCGCATCGACGATTCGAATTCCGGCGGGAACTGCGAGCTCAAGCCCTACAACCTGGTACTCGACGCCCTCGAAGAAACGATCTCGTTCATGCCGGTTGGTGATCCGGCAACCTACTCGGCGATTCTGACCAAGCCGCCGGATCCATCCGGGACGGTGCCCTCGCTGCCGATCCTGGAATACGACGACTTCACGTTTGGAGGTGGGTTCCGGGACATGCTGACGTGCGATGCAGCCACCTTCAGCACCACCACATTCGACCCGGACGGTCCAGGCGGGTTGCCCCCTGAGACCATACCGATTGTCACTGCTGCCACGATCCCGGTCGGGAGCGATCCGGGCCGACCGCACACCTTCTGCATCGCACGGATCACCGGAGAGACGGCGCCTGCCGAATTCCAGTGGTCATGGTTGATTTTCGGCCATGCCGACCCGAATTACGGCTGGAAGTGACCGGGGAGGAGAACCGACACGGCAGACGAGGGCACACCCAGCCCGGTCAGGGTGGTGGTGGCCTCGTCGAGTGCCGCCTGATCTGGCTCCCAGCCGGCCCGGTGGGCGATCTCGAATGAGAGCATGGTGAGCAGGGCCTGCTCGTAGGGGAGGTCATGCTGTTCGGCGTGGGCCTGCCCACGCCGAACCTCTTCTGCCGCCGGGCCCCACTCTCCCTGGGTCATCAGCGCCGAAGCGCGTACGCGGGCGATCCCGGCCCGAAAGAACGGAACCGCATCCGGACTCCTCTCCTCCGCCTGGTCGAGGATCTCGCGTCCGGCTTGCGGCTCGTCGCTCCGGACTTTGGCTCCTGCCAGAGTCAAAGCCGCTTGCAGCACCATTCCCTGATGCCCCAACTCGGTTGCCTCCGCCAGTACCGCCTCCAACTCCCCGACTGCCTCGTCAATCCGCTGCTGCCGGACCAGCAGGCGCCCGTGCTGCACCTCGGCGAACATCGCGGCGTCGCGAAAATCGGAAGCGCGCAACACTCGAACTGCTTCTTCTAAGATCGGTTCGGCCTCCTCGAACCGGCCCTGGTCGATCCGGACCTCGGCGATGTTGGCGGCGGCGTTGGCCGCCTGGACCGCGTTCCCAGCCTCTAGCAGCGCGGCCCGTGCCTCCGCGTACAGCTCCACCGCCCGATCCCATTGGCCCGAGAAGTAGGCCTCCGCCCCCATGTTGTTGATGACGATAGCCGCCCCCGAGCTGTCACCAATCGCCCTTCTGAGGGCCAGCGACTGGTCCGCGTGGGTGGCCTCGTCGGCTCGACCGAGCATTCGGAAGGCCCAGTCCATCACCTCGTAGGCCCGGGCAAGGGCCTCCAGCTCTCCGCTGTCTTCGGCAGCCGCGGCCGCCTGTTTGGCCAGCGCCAAAGCTTCCTCGGGGTGCTGCTGAGTCTGGCGGATGACGCCGCTGAAACTCGTCAAGCGCGCTCTTGCACCCGCCGCGGCCGTCCCGTCAATCTCGGCGAGCAGGCGCAGGCCTCGGGTTGACTCGCTCAAGGCGGCTCGATATGCACCGGCCCGGGCCCGGGCCCGGGCCCTCCGAAGCACGAGGTCGGCCTCCGCGACTGGATCTGTCGTGAGGCGGGAGGCTCGACGAAAGGCCTCGAGGGCTTCGACGAAGAGGCCGGCTTCTTCATACACATCACCCAACCGGGTCCATATCGGCCGGACTTCGTCATCAGCAAGCTCGGGAAGTCGCCGGGCGGCGTCGAGCGCCCGCTCGTACTGAACCGCGGCTTCAACGTTCGCATACGCAGCCATCGCCTCATCGCCCGCCACCCGGGCGAACCGCCAGGTCCTTTCGTGCTCTCCTGCCCGCGCGTAATGGAGTGCCAGGATGTCGGCCACGGCTTCGGGATCCCTTCCGGCGTGGCGTTCGATGACTTGCCCGGCTCGAAGGTGGAGCTCTTGTCTCCGTCGGAAGGACAGGCCCTCATAGGCAGCATCCCGCAGCAGAGCATGCCGGAACCTCATCCGATCCGACCCGTCGAACTCGAGGAATCCGGCCAGCTGGCTCTGAGTGGCAGCATCGAGAGCCACCTGCTCATCGGCCACCAGGTCGTTGAGGGTATCGACCCGGAAACTGCGGCCGAGCACGCTGGCAAACCTGAGTAAGCGGCGCGCCAGCGGTGCGAGACCGTCGATCTGGGCGCTCACGATGGCATCGAGCGAGTCTGGGAGCGATTCGGTGCCTCCAGCCTGTCGAACGGCCCGCACGATCTCCTCGAGGAACAGCGGGAGACCCTCCGCCCGTTCGAGAATGGCCTCCAGGTCGTGGGGCCGGAGCGGAGCGCCCGCTGTGGCCTCAACCACGAGCGCCCTTGCGTCTTCGTCGGTGAGCGGTTGCAGCTGGAACGCCCGGCCGGGAGGCGAAAACCCGGTTAGATCATCGTGCCGGGTCAAAAGGATCATCCAGGGCGACTCGCCACATCGTTCGGCAATCCGCGTGAGGAGATGGGCAGAGGCCTCGTCCATCCAGTGTCCATCTTCGACCGCGAACAGCACTGGGCCGGTCAGGGCAGCGCTTAGGAGATCAACCAGCATGTCGGCGGTGCGATCCATGCGAAAGCGGGGTTCTGTCGCCTCGGCTTCGGGAGTCATGGGCACCTCGACCATCGCGGCCTCGGCGATGAGCGGAAGCAGTGGCACCAGATCTGGACGAAGGTCCTCGATGCCTGCTCTCAGTTGCTCTGCCATCTTCGGGTGGGTGCTGCGTTCCACACCCAGCAGGGTCCGGACAGCGTCCCGAATTGCCCGGAAAGGGGTGGCCGTGCCGTACGGCTCGGCTCGGATAGTCAGGCGGACTGTTGGTTCTTTCCAGGCCGCCAACGCTTCGTCGACCAGCCGACTCTTGCCGATACCCCGCTCGCCGATTACCGAGACCACTCCCCCGGTTCCGTTGCTGAGCCCATCGAGCAGTCCGGTCAATTCGGCCAGCTCTTCCACCCGCCCGGCGAACGGAAGATCACCTCCTCGGCGGCTCGGCCGGTTCCCGGTCTCCGCCCCCACCGCGTAGACCTGAACCGGGTGCTCCTTACCCTTCACGTAGAACGGATCGAGCGGGGAGGTTTCGAACAGCGTCAACGACCCATCGAGCACCGAGGGACTTGCATAGACCTCGCCCGGTGAGGCAGCTGCCATAAGGCGGGCTGCCAGGTTGACCGTGTCACCCATGATGGTGTAGGTGGCACGGAAGTCGCTGCCGATCTCTCCCGCAAACACGTGACCACGATTGATTCCGACCCGCAGCGGCAGCGACCCGGCCCGATCGACAATTCGGCGGGCGGCTCGCAAGACTCTGCCCTCGTCATCCTCCTGCACCCCAGGAACACCGGCCACGATGATGAGCTTCCCGCCATCCTGGTCTATGTCGGATGCCAGGAAAGTGACACCCTCCTCGTCGACGGCTTCCTGCAGGTTGCGGATCAGCTCATCGAGCGATTCTGCCACCGCTCTCGGCCCCTCGTGGCCCATGAGGGCATCAACGCCTTCGAACCTGACGAACGCAACGGTGGCTAGGTGGTGCTCGGGCTCAGCGGCCCCGTATTGCAGGTGGTCCCGCAGGGCCACCGGCATCCCGGCTGCGACCGCGTCGGGCTCGAGGACGATCCGAGGGCTCCAGCCGCAGCATTCAATGCGGGCTTTACGCCAGCCAAGCAACCAACCACGGTCCTTCTTCCTCTTGACCGACCCGGCCGGGAGTGCGGCTTTGGTGGCCGAGCTGATCAGGATCTCTCCAGCAACTGCCGTCTCCTCTAACTCGGTGGTCATGGAAGCGGCCGGACCGGTGAGGATGAGCTCTTTGTGTGACTCTCCCACTCGGAACAGATGAATGGTGCCACTGTGGAGGCCGACCGACATCTTGAGATGAAGCCGACCCGCCGAGGTCTCGTGGCTGCGGGCTTCCCTGAGTACCGCCTGCATCTCGACCGCCGCGCTGCAGGCCTGAATGGGGTGGTCAGATCCGGTGAACACGAGAAGGAGTGCGTCGCCGCCGAACTTGAGCAGGCTTCCTCCGCGGTCGTAGGCGACACCGAGCATCTTCGCGAACACATAGTTGAGGGCCTCGGTGAGCTCCTCGGCCCCGATGCGGCCGCGCCGGGCCAGCTTCTCGGAAAGGGCGGTGAAGCCGGAGAGGTCGATGTAGCAGAGCGTGCCGTCGATCTCTTGCCAGAGCTCTGTGGTACTCAGGTCCCACTCAGCCGATTGACGCGGCACATACCGCGCAAGACTGCTGCTGGCATCCGGTGTCGCTGCGGCCATTCGCGCCTCTCGCCCCTTTCGGCGTTCAGATTAAGGCATCCGGGGGCTGCCCGCGCAGCAGACGAGATAGTCCCAGTTTTCGCGATCCAACGTGCTTACAGCAGGCGCTTGAAGATGCCTTCGTAGCTTGGAAGCTCCGCCAGGGTGTACCGGTAGCCGGCCTCGATCACCCGGTCGAGATCCTCGAAGGCCAGCAGCCCGAACTCGCTGACGTCAGGATGGAGCACCAGATCGGCTCGGTCCTCCATGCGTTTGGCCGAGAGCGCGTGGCCGATCTCGGTGGATCGAAACAGCAGGTCGACGATACCCGGAAGCTCGGCTGCCTCCGCCAACGGGTTGAAGCGCCGTGCCAGCGGGCCCCAGCCGGACAAGACACCGGTATCCGACAGCCCGGCGCTCGGCAGCGGCGCGCTTCCTTTCAGGTTGACCGCCACGATGACCCCACCGTCGTAGAAGTCCGCCATGACGTCCACCGGCAGATTGTTCATCACAGATCCGTCTACGAGGATCTGGCCGTCGGCTGATCGAACCGGTGGGAAGAGCCCTGGGATGGACACGCTGGCCCGCAGCGCCTTCCACAGCGGACCACGATCGTGGACCACAACCCGGCCGACCGAAATGTCGCTGGATGTGCAGAAGTAAGGCAGCCACAGATTCTCGATCTCGATGTCGGCGAAGAAGCCCCGCAGGGTGTTGGTGATGCGCTGGCCTCGAGCCAACGAGACCGCCGGGGCAGTTACGTCGACGACACTCCCCTGCGATACCAGATGCTCCCACAGCGAATCGCGTTGTTCCTCCCAGCCCATGTCGCTGGCGATGCCGCCGCCGACGATGGATCCGAAGGAGGAGCCACCGACTACGTCGACGGGAATACCGAATTCCCGCAGAGCTCTGAAGACTCCCACGTGGGCCGCCCCCCGAGCCCCACCGCCGCTGAGGACAATGGCGATCTCCCGGCCGGTCAGTGCCCGGGTGACCCGTTGCAGGTCGTCGCGGGAACTCAATCGAACGTGGTAGTGGCGATGGATGGGGCGCGAGCGAAGCCATCGGGCTGCGTGCGCAGGCATCGACCCATGGTCGGGATGAATGAGCACAAGGTCAACCCGGGGCTGCGAGCTGCTTGCTAGGGGTTCAAAGATGCGGCGTTCCAGCGCACTGAGCCCGCTGTCGCGTGCGGCCTCTGCCGCCAGCACCACCCGGTCGGCTTGACGCAGGCATCGGTCGGTCCAACTCGAAGGCTCGGGATCGGCCAGGTAGACCAGTACTTCGTGGTTGGCCTCGAGCTCGTGCAGATCGCGAGTGACCTCATCTTCGCCGAGAGTCCCATCGACTTCGTCTTGTCGCACCAGCCTTGCTCGGCCGCTCTCGGCGAACATCGAACTGAGATGGCGAGCGAACGTAGCGGGATGGCCACCGCTACTGATCGGAACCACTGCCACGGTGCGGACTGGAGCTCCGATTGCCTCCGACCGGATGGAGCGGCGCAGCCGCTGAATGATCAATCGGGTGACGGCGAACAGCTCATCGGGTTGCTCGCGTAGGAAAGTGACGAACATGTCTTTGGCGAACCTGACCAGGTAGGAATCGCGCAGGGCCCGGACGGTGGCCGATCGGACCTCGTCGGTCAGGATGCCCATTTCACCGACAAGCTCGCCCCGGCCGATTTCGCCGACCGGCAGCTCGGTGTCCTCCTTGGTCACCGTGGCATGCAAGCGGCCACTTGCCACCACATAGAGGGCGTCGGGTGCCTCACCCTCCCGCACCAGGATCTCTCCTCGCGCTAGGTGCAGAGGCTCGGAAGCAGCCGCCAGCTTGGACAGCGATGAATCGTCAAGGGGTGCGAAGAGCTCAATGCCCGCCAGGAGCCGCTTGATGCGATCGCGATCCCACACGGTCATGATCATCCTCCCGAATACCCGACAATACCTAGAGCTCCAGCTGCAAGCCTGGATAGGCCGCGTCGGAGCGGGGGAATCGGTTGCGAGCGGCGCTGAGAACGGCGTCGACACCTTCATCGGTCCGGTCAGGGTCATGGCTGATGAGAACCAGCCGGTCGACTCCTGCTCGCTCGGCGACCTCAACAGCCTGCTCCCAGGTGGAGTGACCCCATCCCCGATGGGTTTCGATTTCCTGGGGAAGGTACTGGCCATCGTGAATAAGCACGTTGGCGCCTTGCGCCAGCTCGATCAGCGCCGCGTCTGAGTCCGGGTCACCCGCTTCGACGTCGGTTGCGAATACGAGGCTGCGGTCTGCGTGCTCCAAGCGATAGGAGGTGACTCCCTGGGGGTGGTGGAGCCGGGCCGTTCGAATCGTGAGGGAACCAACCTCCCATGGATGGTCGGGAACCTCGTAGTAGTTGTGGCTCGACGGTGCTGACTGCAGTGTCACGGGAAACAGCGGCGGCTCCATCACTCCGGCAATCCCCTCGGCGACGGTGCCACCCTCAGCCTGCGTCGCGTAAAAGTTGAACGTTTGCCCCGGCTGGTATAGCGGGCGGAAGAACGGAAGCCCGAGTACGTGATCCCAATGGAAGTGGGTGATGAGAAAGGTGAAAGTGAGGCCGGTCTGGTCGGGCACCTGCTCGTGCAGCCTCCGCAGGCCGGTACCCGCATCGAGCACCAGGAAGTGGTCGGGGGACAAGCGGGCACCGACACAGATGGTCGATCCACCGTAGCGAGCACTGTCGGGCCGGTCGATCGGGAGCGAACCACGGGCTCCGAGAATCGTAAACGTCAGGCGGTCGACCATTCCGACACGGTACCGGCCCGCACCTGGTTGTGCTGGCTTGGTTAGTCTGCACGCCGAAGCCAAACCCGGGGAGGGCATGAAACTCGCAGACCTGCGACCGCCACGTTTGCGAACCGTGGACGAGGAAGGGCATCGGACGGCTACCTGGCTGGAGCTGTTCTACGACCTCGTTTTCGTGGTGGCAGTGGCCGGCCTCGGCCACCGGCTGCTGGTGGATCCGAGCTGGAAGGGCGGCCTTGCCTACGCCGGGTTGTTCATCCCGCTGTGGTGGGCGTGGGCCGGGTATACGTTCTACGCGGACCGCTACGACACCGACGACCTCGCCCAGCGCTCCCTGGCCGCCGCCCAGATCATGGCGGTGGCGTTCATGGCCGCCAGCGTAGGCGGTGAGGAGACCGACTCGAGCTTCGCGTTCGCGGTCGCCTTCATTGCCGCCCGCTCCATCCTCGTCCTCATGTACATCCGGGCTCGCCGCCATGTTCACGAGACTCGTGAGCTGGTAACCGGTTACATCGTCGGCCACTCGGTCGCCATCGCGGTGTGGGCGATTTCGCTGCTGGTGCCGGAAGAACCCCGCATCGTGCTATGGGCCGTGGCTTTGGCGATCGATTTCTACACCCCTTACCGCGTGCGCAAGATCCAGGCCAAGGTGCCGTTCGATGTCTCCCACCTGCCGGAGCGGTTCGGGCTGTTCACCATTCTGGTTCTCGGCGAGTCGATCGCGGCGGTGGTAGCCGGCCTCGAGCACGAAGGCTGGAAGCTGGCGCCCTTCATCGGAGCCATCCTCGGCATCGCCATCGCTACCGGCCTGTGGTGGATCTACTTCGACAACCTGGAAGGGTCGGTGGTCCGACGCAAGAAGGAGCAGCGCACCGCTTGGAAACCGACGGTGTGGATCTACAGCCACCTTCCGCTCGCCCTGTCCCTGACGGCGTCGGGCATCGGGCTCGAGTTCATCGTCACCCAGCACTTCGACATGGCCGAGCGCATGGTGGTCACATTGGGGGTGGCGGGCGCACTGGTGATGATGGGCGTGATCCACATCGCCACCGAGGCCGGCCCCGAGCGCAAGGACGAAGCCAAGGCCCGCATTCGGCTGGTGGCCGCCGGCCTCGTCCTGCTGCTGGGCCTGGTCGGCAGCGGGTTGTCGGCCAATTGGTTCGCGGCCCTCGTGGCGATCATTGTGATCGGCCAGGTCGTGATCGACCTGTACCTCGAGCCGGGAGAGAGGCCCGACGTTGTGGCAGGCGTCGACATGACCGCAGCACTGAGCGAGACCGAGATCCACGAATAGGCCCCTCTGTGTCACAGCCGACCGGTACGTTTGGCGGCATGGACATTCCAGCCGATCTGCAAGTCTCCATCTCCCGCTATGACTCACTTGGCCGATGGGATCGAGCCGAGCTTGGCAGGGCACTCCGCCGGCTCGGATTGAGCTACGGCGAGATTCGAGAGCAGATCCCGGTGCCCAAAGGAACACTGTCGGGTTGGTGCCGGGAGATCCGACTGAGCCAGGACCAGGCTGTCGCGATCAAGGAACGAACCGGTTCCCAAATCGGGGTGCCGCGGGATACCCAGTGGAAGCGACGGCTCGAGGTAGAGCGGATCCAGACCGAAGCAAGGGTCTTCGCTCTGAACAGTCTCCCCGACCCCCTTTGGGTCGCAGGCACGGTGCTGTACTGGGGCGAGGGGTCGAAGACCACACGAAAGTTGGAACTGGCCAACGCAGATCCGAGGGCTCTCCGTCTGTTCATGTCGTGGACGGAACGGTACCTCGATCCCCAACCGAGTTTCGTTGCCGCCCTCAACCTGCATGCCGGCAACAACGAGCCCGCGGCGCGCCGTGCCTGGCAAACGGAACTGGGACTCGGTCCGGCGGACTTCACCAAGTCATATGTCAAGCCCGACGGCACCGGACACCGTAAGAACCATCTTCCCCACGGCGTATGTCGACTCCGACTCCGGAAAGGAACCGATGCCTTCTACCAGGCGATGTCGTGGGTTCACACGCTCGCCGAAGCGTGGGGGTCCGACGTTCCAACCGGTGAGCTAACCTCTCTGCCGGGTCGCTAGCTCAATTGGCAGAGCAACCGGCTCTTAACCGGTAGGTTGTGGGTTCGATTCCCACGCGACCCACGCCAACTCAGCTCTGGCTGAGTTGCGTGCCAATTCCCGAAGGAACTGCATAGACAAGAGATGCGGGTGTAGCCGAACTGGTATAGGCGCCAGATTTAGGATCTGGTGGGTTCGTCCCATTGGGGGTTCGAGTCCCTCCACCCGCACGGCTAGAGGCATCAGGAGACACGGGGGTCTTCGCGTCATCTGTTCTTTAAGGTGACGCCGCCGTAGGCGATGCCGGTGAGACCGGCCATGTCTCTGTTGAAGGTGGTTAGGTCATCGAGGCAGAACTGATCGAGGCGGGTATGACCGCAGGCCCTGGCCAGCACCGACATGAGTTCGGTGGTCGCCGAGAGGAATCGGTGCAGTCGTTCGGCGGCTTCTTCGACCGGCAGGCGTGCTCGTAGATCCTCGCGCTGAGTCGCGATCCCCACCGGACAATTGTTGGTGGCGCAGGCGCGCATACCCAGGCAACCGATGGCCTGCATTGCAGAGTTGGCGACGGCGACCGCGTCGGCACCCAGGGCCATCGCCTTGGCAAAGTCGGCGTGGGTCCGCAGTCCACCGGTCACCACCAAGGTGATATCACCGCGCCCGCGAGCCTCGAGGTGGCGACGAGCCCTTGCCAACGCAGGGATCGTTGGAACCGAGATATTGTCCCGGAACAACACCGGCGCGGCACCGGTGCCTCCCCCACGCCCATCCAAAATGATGTAGTCGACGCCGATCCGCAGTGCCGCATCAATGTCGTCCTCAATGTGCTGCGCCGACATCTTGACACCGATCGGAATACCACCGGTCTTCTGACGTACCTGGTCGGCGAACCGGCGAAAATCGTCCTCATTCTCGAAGTCCTCGAACCTGCTCGGTGAAATCGCGTCCTCTCCGGGCTCGAGCCCTCTCACCGTGGCGATCTGCGGCGTTACCTTGTCCCCGGGCAGGTGCCCCCCTGTGCCCGTTTTGGCACCCTGGCCGAGCTTGAAATGGAACGACTGGGTCTTGGCGACCTTCTCGAAGCTGAACCCGAACTTGCCGGAGGCGTACTCGTAGAAATACCGTGAGTTGGCTTCCTGCTCCTCAGCCAACATGCCCCCCTCCCCAGAACAGATTCCCGTTCCCGCCAGCTCTGCTCCCTTCGCCAATGCGACCTTGGCTTCGAATGAGAGAGCGCCGAAGCTCATGTCCGACACAAAGAGCGGAATGTCCAACGTCAAAGGAAGCTCGGCGTCTGGACCGATCACGACCTCGGTTGCGACCGGAACGTCGTCGAGCTGTGGCAATCGGGCCAGCTGCGCAGTGAGGAACTGAATGTCGTCCCACGCCGGAAGCTGATCGCGGGGAACACCCATCGAACCGACCGGACCATGATGACCCAGGTAATCCAGCCCTTCGGTTCCCAGCTGATGAATCAGGGCGACGTGCGGCTCCTCCGGGGTGCCGTGCGGGTCTTGCCAGGCGCCCTGATAGGCCGAGCGATCATACGGTTGCGGGTGCGACCTCTCCCAAACCAGAATCTCCTCCTCGTCCACCAGAAGGGAGTCACCTTCAATCCATGATGTGAACTTGTCGAGCCTTTCCTCGTTCGTGTAGCTGCTCACCCCAGTCATGTACTCGTAATCCCAACCATGCAAACTGCAAATAATGTCATCGCCGGAGATATGGCCATCGGCGAGCATGGCACCGCGGTGCAAACAGCGGCCGTAGAGCACCGAGTGATTGTCATCCCAACGAACAATCACCAGGTCGATGCCGCTGACGATGGCACCGACCGGCTGCCGATCCGGAACCTCACTCCACTTAGCGATCTCAACGGGCCTCACCAAAACCTCCTACCGGTAATCGAACCAAACACGCTTTGACCAAGCCTCAAGAACACCGAGTCACTTCTCGCGTCTCCGGCGAGTACCCATGAGCACTCCATCCCAGAATCCGTCTCCATCGGCTCGGGCGGTGCAAGACGTGAGATCGAATCTGGATTGGCCATCGAATGCCTTTCTCAGTTGTTTGAGGGTCGTTGGGTTGTGCCGGTCTAGGGAATGTCGTCCGGGGTCAGACTCGCTCCGGTGACGAAGTTGTAGGCGTCGACGAGGATCTGGATGGTGATGTCGAGCTCATCGAGTGTCTCGGGGGTGTAGACCATCACGACGCCATCCCAGAAGCCGTCCCGTCCCACCCACGGGTGGAGTTCCCCCCACTTCTTGTCGTCCACCTCGATCGCGGAATCGACTGCGAGCCAGACGTGGAGGCTGCCATCGGGGTGGATGTGGGCAAACTCGCTGCTCCCCGCAATGACGTCGGTGCGGGCGAGATCGAGATCGTCGGAGAGTGCTAGGCCACGAGCACCGGGGAGTGAGCGATCGGACGGGAGGTTCTCGACTCCGGGTAGCTGGAAGGCGCGGCGGCGCAGTTCTTCGTCGACGGCCGAGACCAGTTCGGCGTCCAGTTGGATGTGGGGAACGCTCCCGGTCGTCTGACGCCGCGGCCCTTCTCGCACCGGAAGCTCCAGCCTGTTCCCAGTGGCTGTTTCTGTCTCGGGTGTCTCCCGCTCCGACGGCTTGGTCGAAGATGGCACCGCCTCCCCACCCGAGCACGCACCAACAACGATCATCGCCAGGACTGAGAGGATGCCTGTCGTGACAGGCCGAGCAAGCCCGGCTCGTGTCGTGCTCAGCATGATGACGCTCTTACTCTTTTCGGTCTTTAAGATACATATCGTTGCGTACGATACAGTCTGTAGCGCAATAAGCAAAAGGTGCCAGGTGGTCAACGAACCGGAGCCGGACGTCGTGCCAATGAACCCCCGAACGCGCCGTGTTCGGCAAGTGGTCCTCGACGCTGCCGTCGAAGTACTGCTCACAGAAGGAGCAGAGTGCGTGACTGCCACTCGGGTGGCGGGCCATGCGGATGTGGCTCGTACGACGATCTATCGGCATTGGCCGGACCAGGCCAGCCTCCTCCTGGCCACGATCGATGCTGTGACCTCACCGCACCGGACGACCCCGGAGCTCACGGTGTTCGACCGCGACCTTCGAGCGGCCCTGGAGAAACTGCGCACCCGTCTAGTGGTGCACGAAACCCGGGCGGTCTTCGGAGCCCTGGCCTCCCACGCCAACCACGATCAGGCATTTGCGACGGCGCAGCGCCGGTTCGTCGAGCAACTCGTCCAGCCCGTAGCAGCCCTTCTGGAGGCAGCACGCGAACACGGCGATGTGGGTGCGGAGATCGATTGCCAGCTCGAGGCAACGCTGTTGGCCGGCCCCATCCTCCACCGTCACCTAGTGCTGCACGCTGACATACCGGACGAGCTGATCGAAGCCGTCGTCGGACGGTGGCTGGCCTTGCACGATCTGAGCTAACGCGCGATTGGCATCCGCCTCACCCGGATCACCTCGGGCCACAGCAGGGTTCCAGGATCGATGTCGTCGCGGCCCTGGCTGACGCTCAGCCGCTCGTTCATCCGTTGGTTCCTAGGGAGCCCGATCGGCGTTGACGTCGGCGTCGGGCGCCCTCTGGGCTCGGCCATCACCCATGGTGCTGGTACCAGACACGCCAAGGCCCTGACCAGGGGTTGCGAGGTGAAGGCTCCCCGATTGAGCCCAGCAAACCGGACAGCCTCGAATCCCGCCCATCTCGGGCTGGCGGACCTGCCGATCATCCAATCGCGGACACGAACGCCCGGTTTGGCGAGTGCTCGGAATCGGCGCATCCGGGGTGCCTTGGCAGGTGGGAATGCAAACGACGTGCTAACGCCGGCCGGGAAGCAAGAGGAAACAAGGGGTCTCGGAAGGAAACTGAGCCAGCGGAGAACCCAACTGCTAGGTACCCATCGGACACTGCGGGTCACAAAGGGAAACAAGGACCTCGGGATTTAGGGTCTGGTGGGTTCGCCCCATTGGGGGTTCGAGTCCCTCCACCCGCACCAGCCCTCTTCGTTCGCGGGTCCACCCCGGTTCAACGCTGGAGCACCGTCACCGGGAAGAGCGCGTGTCCCGGATCTCGATGCCCTGCCGGTTCACCCAGCCGGCGAATTCGGGATCGCCAAACAGCTTGTACTCGGCGATGCGCCAGGGAGCCGAAGCCGGGTGCACCATCTCAACATCACCGGGAGCGCTGCAATGCAGCGAGAGAAACGTCACCCCCGGACCGGCGTCGAGAATCAGGCGCTCATATACCTCCCGGCACGGCTCACTCTGGTGAACGTACCCGATCCGAAAGTCGTCGGCGATCAGCAATCCTTCCCCGGCCAACTGCCGACGGAGGGCCCCGAGCAAGGCCGGGTCTGCCTCACCGACATGCAGGTCCGCGTAGTAGCCGCCGACATCGGCCGGCAGCAGCATCGGGAGCCGATACTCGCGGGCCAACCGGGCGGTCACCTCCACGAACTCGGGTGCTACGGCCGCACCCATGTGATGGTCGAGATGGCTGACCGGGATTCCGGCGCCGAGGGCCGTCTCAACCTGAGCGCGCAGCTCGGCTTCAACCGCCCGGGAGCCTGCCTGAAGGCGAACCGCCTCGGTTGTCGGCCAGAAGAACCCTGCCGCCTCGGTTAGCTCGGCCGTATGTGACCCCTGGGAAACCGGGCCCCACCGGAACGACGCCGACTCACTCGTCAAAGTGAGGTGAACCCCGGTGTCGAGATCGGGTCGGCTCTCCACCAGACGGACAACTTCACCGAACAGCGGACTCGGCACCATCACCGAACCCGAGGTCACCAGGCCGGAGCGGGTCAGCTGGTCGAAGGCGGTGATCGACCCGCGGCAGCACCCAACGTCATCGAGGTGCGGGATTATCACCCGGCGAGGCGTCAGTCGCTCCGTTTCGGCTGCTTGCGGGCCTTGCGCTGCTTGCGGCGGCTCAGCGCCAGGCTGCCAAACCCGCTGATCACCGCCATGTAGAAACCGAAGTCGTACCACCAGCCGGTGTTGTTTGGCTCGTACACCCGGATATCCGAGTCGAAGATCTCCCAGATGAGGGTGAAGGGCGCGATCCACCCATGCCAGATCCCGTGGAAGAAGTTGGCCCGGTCGTCCGGCGCGAAGTTGTCCGACCCCGGCGCGCATGCCGCCAGGACCAAAGCGAGCCCGATGATCAACAGCCAGGTCCGTTTGCGCATATGCTCCTCTCGGTTTCGATCGCGAAGCTACCAGGTGACGATTTGACCGCGATCCCCTGGGAACGAGAACGCGAAACCTAATATGGGGCCACTTCCCTGCCGATAACGGGACGGAATGCGACCTCTCGAAATCCTCATTCTCGCCGTGGTGGCCCTTTGGTTCATCCTGCCCAACCTGACCAAGCGTCGCGGACTCCGCCAGGGCGTCGGTCTTTTGGCAGCCATGACCGTCCCCTGGCAACTCGCCATCGAAGGCTACCGGTGGCAAATGGCTCCCGCCTACGGAGTAGCGGCCATCATTGCCCTCGTCACCTGGTGGGAATTCATCGGCCCAGCCGCGGATCTCTCATCGCCCGGCGCCGCCGGGGGCGTCGGCCGTGCCGTCGGCGGCCTGGTCGGCGTAGCCGCCATCGCGCTTCCGATCGTGCTCCCGGTTCCGAGACTTCCCATGCCGGAAGGAACATTCGAGGTTGGGACGTTTTCGCTGCATCTGGTGGATGAGAGTCGGATGGAGGTGCTCGGCGAGCGACCCGGCGGACCGCGCGAGCTCATGGTGCAGGTGTTCTATCCCGCTGAGCCGGCGGATGATGCCGAGACGGGCCCGTGGATCGAAGATCTCCCGGCGGTGGGCGCCGCCCTCGCCGAGCTGGTCGATGTCCCTTCGTTCAGCTTTGACCATCTTTCCCTCACCGACACCCACACGTATCCCGACGCTCCCGTCTCGGAGGCAGTGGCGTCGTTCCCAGTTGTCATCTACTCGCACGGCTGGCGAGGCTTCCGCACCATCAACCTCAATCAGGCCGAGACGCTGGCCAGCGAGGGGTACGTGGTCGTGACCATCGACCACGCCTATATCTCGGCCATGACGGTCTTCCCCGGTGGGCGGGAGGCTCCGGCCGATCTGAGCGCGCTGCCCGATGAGGACACCATCGGCACAACCGCCTTCCTGGAGGCCGGCGGCCGGCTCATCGACACGATGGTCGGCGACCTCGACTTCGTCGTCGACGAACTCGAGGACATCAACCGGGGCCGGCGTTCGACCGCGCTGGCGCAGCGGCTCGATATCAGCCGGCTCGGGATGTTCGGCCATTCCCTCGGCGGGGGAGCCGTAGTCGCATTCTGCGCTACCGACTTCCGTTGCCAGGCCGGGATCGGCTTCGACCCGTGGGTGGAGCCGGTGAGCGACGCCATCATCGCCCAGGGCCTGCGGGTTCCGTTCGCGTTCGTGCGCAGCGAGGAATGGATGACGAAAGACAACGACGCGGTGCTGCGCACTCTGTTTGAGAATGGCCGCCAAGATCAATACTGGCAGGCCATCAGTGGGACCGAGCACCGCGACTTCGTCTTTGCTCCCCTCATGAGCCCCGTCGGCGGCTTCATCGGCATCCAGGGATCCATCGACTCGAGCCGCCTCATCGACATTCTCGACGACGAGCTCATCGGCTTCTTCGGCCAGCATCTTCTCGGTGAGGACCGCCGGTTCCCGGGCGGGATGCAAGCCAACTACGGCGAGCTAGAGGCCTCCTAGCTCTCCCGCCTGCGCCCTCAGTTCCACCAGCCGGCCAGAGCCACCAAACCTCGCCCCCCAAAGCGAATGAGCTGCTGGGACCCCGCCTCATCCACCACCGTGGCCACGCCGCCCGCATAGCCGGCAAATCCATCGCGTCCCGATCCGGTGAAGTCGCCGACCACGAGCTGGGAGCCGGGCTGGTTGCGCCATATCTCACCATCAATGCCGTGAACAGTTCCGCTCGATGGCCGCAGCACCGCCACGGTGTCTATCCCGTCGCCGTCCCAATCACCGGCCAGGGGCTGATCGCCGGGAGATCCAAACGCCAAGTCGACGTCGGCGAACCCGAGCGAGTTCGAATTCCGGAGGTAGAACCGTCCTTCCGCCGGTCGATAGATGCCAATCGAATCGATGCCATCCCCGTCCCAGTCTCCACACAGC
The DNA here is from genome assembly GCA_947259275.1 of uncultured Acidimicrobiaceae bacterium. GTDB lineage: Bacteria > Actinomycetota > Acidimicrobiia > Spongiisociales > SHLN01 > SHLN01. The sequence goes on from CAMYMH010000004.1 coordinate 58,659, forward strand.
GGGATATCGGTTGGGATCCCGTAAAAGAAGTCGAGGTCGGCGAACCCGAGCGTGTTGGAATTCCGGAGGTATACGAAACCCCGGTGCGGTCGGTAGAGACCGACCGTGTCTACGCCGTCACCGTTCCAGTCGCAGAACAGAGGGATGTCCCCGGGGATTCCGTAGTAGATGGATTCCTCTACGCCGTCGCCGAGGCGGAAGGTCCACCGACCGGCCGTGGCATCGTGGAGCACCCACTTGTCCCGAGCAGACAAGGTTCGGACCAACACCGGGTCTGCCGAGGCTGAATTGCCGCTCGGGTCGCGGGCAGCCACCACCAAGGTGTGCTCGGTATCGGGAGCCAGCCCGGTCACCACCGCCGAGGTTTCCCCGGTAGCAATCGCCGGACGGCTGCCGGTGGCTACCTCATAGACAACCGGCTCGCCGTCGATGGCGGCAGGCCACGAGAGGCTCACCGACGAGGCTTCGATTCCGGTGACCGAAACCGGACCGGTGAACATCGGCGTCGTCCCATCACGCAGGCTCACGTTGAACTGATCCCCTACCCGCTCGTGCACCAACAGGACCCATCCGTTCGACAGCACGACATCTTCACCGACCGATAGGACGTGGTCGTACGAGTCGGCGACCGCCGGCCACTGCGACACCCGACGGGAAAGGCCGAAGCAGGGCAGAGCGCTGCCACATGCCTCGGCCCGCTGGTCGAGCGTATGTACGGTCACGCCGGCTTCCGGCAGAGCACTGTCATAAGCGCTTTGGACACGTACATCAATGGCGGTTAGCCACCCGAGCTCGCCGTTCGGAACCAGCAGCAGCTGGTGGCCCGGCTCGCCGAGGGCAGAGAGAGTGAACGACCCGCCGCCTTCGGCCATCAACACGTTTTCTGGCTCGATCCACCCGGCGATGTAGCGGTTGAGCGCCGGCGTACCCATCAGCCGGGTGCGATCACCCGCCTTGCTCATCACGTCAATCGGGTCGTCATATTCTGCCCAGGTCCCGGTGGTTTGGCCGCTGAAGGTGTGGCCGAAGTGCAGGGTATGGCCCAGTTCGTGAACCACCGTCACCAACCGGGGGTTGGGGCCTACCACAGCATGGGCGCCAAGCGTCACCGAGCGATAGTTGGCCGGGTAGGTCTCAGGCGAGGCCGGGCATAATCCCTCATAGGGGCACCAGATCCCGCTTTGAGCAGACCCCCCATTGGAGGCTGTGTCCGTGATGACGACCACGCCGTTTGGTCCCGACGTCACCCGGTCCGCCACCGCATCCGTGCACCCGGGGCCTTCGACAACTGTTCCGCCGGGGATGAAAACCGGCCGGTAGGTTCCCTCCGACAGCCACACGTAGAACGGAGTGACTTGTTCACTGAGGACGGCGGCTGCCTCGGCTGCCTCGACAGCGACGGTGCCGGAGGGGGTATCACACACCCACACCTCCCACACATCATCGCCTTGAGAGTGCAAGCGAAGCTCCGAGCTGCCGGCGATGACTCCGAGCGGCTCCCACCCGTATACATCCTCTCCCAGCAGCGCCGCCTGGTTGGCGGTGGCCGAGCCCCATGGAACCAGGAACGTCGCAATGAACGCGACCAGGAATAACTCCCGCCACACCCGCCCCGTATTAGCCATAAGGATACGGTACTCAGAGTGAGGAAACTTGCCTACGTAAAGTGACTAGCCACTCCCGCGGCCAGGCACAGTGACCGGTCGTGCAATCCCCCGTTGGGCCCTGTTGACCGGCTTCAGAGTGCGGCAGCCAGGCCGTGCAGGGCGCGAGCGCGGTGGCTGATGCGATTCTTCTCCGCCTCCGGGATCTCCGCCAGGGTTTGAAATCCGAACTCCTCGACTTCAAACACCGGGTCGTATCCGAACCCAAAGCTTCCCCTTCGTTCCCGGGCTATCCGGCCTTCGAGCGCTCCCTCGGCGATGGTCTCGGCACCATCGAGCGTCACCAGGGAAACCACGGTCCGAAACCGGGCGGCCCGCTCCGCCACGCCATCCAGTGACTCGAGGAGCTTGGCGACGTTGTCGTCATCGGTCGCATCGGGACCGGCGAAGCGGGCGGTGCGGACGCCCGGTGCTCCGTCGAGTGCAACCACCTCCAGCCCGGTGTCATCCGCCAGAGCAGCCAGGCCAGTGTGGGCAGAAACGGTCCTGGCCTTGTGGAGGGCGTTCTCGGCCAGCGAGGAAAACGGTTCCTCCACCTCGGGCCATTCCAGACCGCGCACCACCTCGAAGGGATCGGCCAGCGCCGACAACACCGCTTCCACCTCACGGACCTTGTCGGCATTCTTGGAAGCAACCACCACCCGTCTCAGCCGGACACCGCCTGGCGCTGCAGCTCAACCAACTCGCCAATTCCGGCCGCGGCCGCATCGACCAATCCGTTGAGATCGTCGCGAGTGAAAGGCGCGTGCTCGGCGGTCCCCTGCACCTCGATGAGGCGGCCCGACCCGGTCATCACGACGTTGAAATCGACGTCCACCGACACATCCTCCTGATAGTCGAGGTCCAGGATCACCGCTCCATCCCGCACCCCCACGCTGACCGCCGCACAGTGGTCGCTCATCGGATTGCCTTCCAGCTGGCCGGCCTCGCGGCCGGCCGTCAAAGCGTCGTGGAGCGCGATCCACGCGCCGGTGATGCTGGCGGTGCGGGTGCCCCCGTCGGCCTGTAGCACGTCGCAGTCGACCCGCACCGAGATCTCCCCCATCTTCTCGAGGTCGACCACCGCCCGCAATGACCGGCCGATGAGGCGTTGGATCTCCTTGGTACGGCCACCGTTGATAGAACTGCGAGAGATGCGTTCCCGGGACGACCCGGGCAGCATGTTGTACTCGGCCGTGACCCACCCCTTGCCGGTGTCCTGTAGCCACCGGGGGACCCCCGGATCGATGGCGGCCGTGCACAGCACCCGGGTCTTTCCCATCTCGATGAGCACTGATCCGGGTGTCATCTCGGTGTAGTGGCGGGTAATCCGCACCGGGCGCAGCTCGTCGGCTCGACGGCCGTCGGCGCGCGCGCTCATATCAGGACCTCCAGGCCGGGGCCGGCCATCATCACATCGCCGCCGAAATGGGCCGCCGCCTCGGTTATCGATTGTTGCGGGTCAAGGGTAGGCATGAGGTGTGTCAGGATGAGCCGCTCAACGCCCGCCTTCTCGGCTATCTCGCCGGCCTCAGACGCGGTGAGGTGGTGAGGGGCGGGCTTATCGCTTCCCTGGAAGCTCGCCTCGCACAACAACGTGTTGGCGCCCCCTGCCAGTGATGTGAGCTTCGAACCGGTGCCGGTGTCCGCCGAGTAGGCAAATGACCGGCCGCCTGCCTCGACCCGCACCTGCAAGGTTGGTACCGGGTGATCGGCCGAGCCGAATCGGAGCGTCATGGATCCCCTTTCGAGCGGAGCGGTACCTGGCGTGACCAAATCAAAGGCGTCGGCCAGGTGCGATCCCCCGCCGGAGTCCAAGAACGAGTCCAGCCGATCGACGGCCCCTGCGGGGAGGATCAGTGGCAGGGGCTCCCGCTCCACCGGACCGAACCGCAAGTAGTGGTAGAGAGGAAACACATCGGCGCAGTGATCGACGTGCAGATGACTAATGATGAGCGCATCGAGATCCACCGGATCCATCAGCTCGAGCAGCCCACCAAACGTGCCCGAGCCGGCGTCGATCCAAACCCGGGTTTCGTCGTGCGAGAGCAAGTAACCGGCCGTCGGCCGGCCGGCAGTCGGGTACGTTCCGTTGGCGCCGAGAACCCAGAGATCCACTGCGGTGAGGTTACCTCGATGCGATCTCGAGCTTCTCCTCGGTGACCTCGCCGGCTGCGATCCGGTAGGCCCTGATCTCTGCCGACCCGGCGATGGGCCCTGCCACCAGCCACACCCACTCGGGCTCGGCGGCCCCGGCCACGTCGGATGGCGACGGATAGGCGGGCGCGTTCACGTGGCTATGGAAGGCACCGATCAGCTCCCAGCCGTTTTGTTCGGCGTCGCGGAGCGCCTCGAAATGACCGGTGGGGTCGATGGTGTAGGACACCGGAGAGGCATCGGCGTTGGCGACGGGATAGAGCCGGCGAACCCCGCCGTCATCACCGGCCAACAAGCCGCAGGCCTCATTAGGAAGCGAGGCCCGGCTGTGCTCCAGGATCTGCTCGGCCATGTCGGCAGGAAGGATCACACCTCGGCCCGGGAAGCTCCGTTGCGCTCGAGGACCCGCTGCAGTTGGTCCTTCTTCACGAGGCCGTTGCCGCGCCACCGCTCTCCAATGGCACCGCCTGGTCGCTTGGATTTCTTGCTCTGCTTTTTGGGCGAGGCGGCGTACACGACGAAGGTCGGCGTCGACATCACCCGGAAGCGCTGAGCGGCGGCCGGGACATTGCGCACGTTGACCTTGACAACATGGGCGGATTCCGAGAACTCGTCGGCGAGCTCGTTGATCACGCCGTCCATGGTGCGGCACGGCTGGCAGCCGGTCTGCCAGAAATCAATGAACACCGGCTTGCCGGAAGCGGCCAACTCGTCGATCTGGTCGACGTGCTCGAGATTGATGGGTTTGGTTCGTCTCTTGAAGATCATGGGGTCCTACAACACCAAGGGGGGCGGATTCATTTCTCGGCAGGATGGGCGCCTGGGTTACGGGATTTCTGCGCCTGGTGGATGGCACCAAGATACTTGCCAATCCCGTGAACCACGTGCCGGCTGCGCAGCGAGTGCAGCACATCGAAACCGTGGGAGGCACCGGGGAGTTCGGCGTAGAGAACCGGGGCCGGCGACACCTCGCGAAGTGCAGCAACGAATTGGCGAGACTCCTCGGGGGGGACGAGGGAATCATGGGAACCGTGCAGCACGAAGAAGGGAGGGGCCTCGGGCGTCACCCGGGTGAGAGGTGAAGCCCTGTCCCACGCCTCGGGGTCCTCGGTCGGCGACACTTTCATCACGATTGACTCGATGAAGGGCCACGGGTAGCGGAGCCGGCGGCGGTCGAGGAGATCGTGAATCCCATACAGGGGGACACAAGCCTGGACCGAGGTGTCAACATCTTCGAACCCCGGCTGATAGACAGGGTCGTTGGGGGTGAGGGCGGCGAGGGCCGCCAGGTGGCCACCCGCCGAACCTCCGGTGACGGCGATGAACGACGGAGCACCGCCCCACCGGTGGATGTTCTCCCGCACCCATCCGATCGCTCGCTTCACATCAACCAGGTGGTCGGGGAAGGTGGCCGCCGGACTCAGCCGGTAGCCGATGCTCACACACACCCACCCGTTCTTCGCCATCGAGTACACCAGCGGGCGGGCTTCGCGCGCTTTGTTCCCACGACGCCATCCCCCACCGTGGATCTGAAGCAGAACCGGATGGCTCACCGACCGGTCCTCGGGAAGGTGTAGATCGAGCAGGTGGGCCGGCTCCGGGCCGTACGAGAGGTCGGCAACGGACTCAACGCCGCGGGGAACCCGGGCCCGGGCCCGCACGAAGTCTCCGAAGGTGGGGGCCGGTCCAGGCTTGACACCGCTCCCCAGCCCGTCGAGAGCATCCCGCATGGCAGGCTTGGCCCGCTCACCCCAATAGACCATCACCGCCAGGCCGGTCCAGGACGCGAGCGTGACGCCCATGGCGATCCGCCCCAGCGGTTGATCGAGCACACCGCCCCAGATGAACAGGGCTGTGAGAGCCCCCTGCCAAACGAGGTGATGGATGGCCAGCTCGCTGGTCACGAGCGCCGGCAGCCACAGGGATCGTCTCCGCAACCCGTTAATGGTGAACGCGGCACCGACCAGGCTTCCGAGGAAGAAGAGCACACTCAACACGGACGACAGTATTGCGCGCCGGATGACGTTACCGGCCGCTCCATCAGCCTCCCGCCGCCCACGCCAGCAGCAATTGCGCCCCGTAGTACAGGGGCAGCCCCCACAGGCGATTTGTAAAACCGGTCGCCACGAAATTGTCGCGGGCGACGGCCACATCGGATGCGACGAACATGAGGGCTCCGACCGGGATTCGCCAGTCCCACGAGTCCACCGCGGTGGCGAACGCCAGTACGCCCATCAGCGAGATGGCGCCTGCGTAGGCCACCACTGGAACCCGCAGGCGCCCCGAGAGGTGGGGACCCAGCCACCGGAGCACTTGCCAGGCGAACAGTGCCAACGGCAGGACGGCTAAGAAACCGGAAACGTCGACTCCCCGGACCAGGAAGGCCAGGCCGAATACCAGGTGGGCTGCCAGGAAGCTGCCCAGCCCGGCCAGGAACGCAGCCTCACCGCTCCCGAGGAGGAATACATCGCCGACCGCCGACAAGACCAGCGCCGCCAGCATCCACCGCCCGAAGGTCGAGTCGAGGGCCCCGGCCGCCACCGCCCCGGCGACGAAGCCGGCCGAGGCCAGGGGCTTGGCGAGCAGGCGGGCCGAAGACCCGGATCGCTCGGACACCAGCAGCCAGCCAAGCCCGGCGGCGGTGATTAACGCGGCGGCGGCCACTGCTCGCCGAGTGGCTGTTCGGGGACAGTGAACTGATGAATCAGCGGTAGGTAGGGGGTGGCGTCACCCACCCACGGGTAGGCGGCGATCTCTTCGTAAGTGCGCCTGCCCAGGAGCATGCGGGCGGCCTCGTAGGGGTCGAGGTCGAGCACTACGTCCGCCCGCTGGCGAGCTCCTTCGCCCAGGTACCAGGTCTTCTCTCCGGTGATCAGCCGCATTGGGGCCAGGCCGGCGGCCCGTATCTTCTGATCGGCCGATACCGCGGCCTTGAGCGTCAGCCACATCCCCGGGGCGTCGCGGCCGCCGGGTTTGCCGAGCGCGTTGCGGACGTCTTGCTCATGGGACCAGACGTCAATGGCGACCGCGGTCAGGCCCGAGCCGGCGGCACGCAACAATTCGGTCAGCGGCTCAACCGCCGACGCCCACTCGTCGAGGATCTCCGGGACGGGCCGGTCCTGGCGCTCTGCGACCTGCCGGGCCGTGGCGTTGGGGTCCGCCACCTGGCCTTGCCCGGCAACCAGGTCGACAGCGATACCGGTGACATGGCCGATGGTGTCCTTGGCCGACCACCCCGGACACGCCGGCACCGGCATTGCCAGTTCTGCTCCAGTCAGCTCGGCGCCGAGGGCTGAGAATCTGTCGTACGTGTCGAGGTAGACCTCGGCTACATCCGCCATAGGGATCCTTTCGTCGGCCGGGCTCAGCCCGGCTTGGGAATTACTTGGTAACTCCGGGAGGCAGTCGCAACCATAGGGCGCCGGAGCTTGGCGCGGCGGCGAGGCCACGCCCGACTGGGGAGTTACCTCGATCCGAGGGGTTGCCATTAGCCTCGCGGCAGAGCGAGGAGGAGCTATGGATCACACCCCGGCCGAACGAATTCAATGGGCAGACGCAGGCGACGAGCACTTCACCGGTCGAGTGAGGTTCGGGCCGCTCTCGAAGGCGCCCGAACCCGGCCTCAACGCCCTCGGTGTCCTCTTCGAGCCGGGTGCCCGCACCGATTGGCACACCCACCCGGCGGGCCAGGTTCTCTACATTGCCTCCGGTGCCGGCAAGGTCCAGAAGGAGGACGGCGAGACGGTCCATGTATCGGCGGGCGATGTCGTCTACTCCCCAGCCGGCGAGACTCACTGGCACGGAGCCTCCGAGCACAGCTACATGATGCATCTGTCCCTCACTACCGGCGGGCCAACCGAATGGCTGCCCAAGAAGGTCAGCGACGAGGACTACGCCCGGGGGTGAACCTTGCCGCAACGCCGAAGGCGTTGCCGCCAACCGCCAACTGTGGCGAAGACTTCCATCTGGGGATTGAGCGGTGGGCTGTGGGCGGTGGGGGGCTGCTAGCTGAAGCCCGGGTCGTCGAAGAGAACCACCCGCCAACCGTCCGGATCGGCGAAGGTCACACCCTGATCCTCCCAATAGGGATTCTCTGGAGGTACCGGTCCAAACCCGAGGCTCGCTAAGCGATTGGTTGCCGATGCCAATGCCTCCTCGTCCGGCAGGTAGAGGACCAGCAGGTTGTCGTCGGTGGGAGCCGGCCCGGGGGACCCGTCCTCGTGATGAACGAATTCCAGGTGGTAGCTGCGCCCCGGCAAGCCGAGTATGACCCCCGAATACCCGGCGTGACGCTCGAAGGTGGTGATGACGGGAAGTCCCAGGCCATCGCGGTAGAACTCCACCACCGCCTCGAGCCGGTCGGTTGGCCGGGCGATGCGGACCTGCGTCACCGGCAGGTCATCGGGCCACTCGGCATCCATACGCCCGAGACTACCGGCGCGCCGGTAGAGTCGCCGCATGGCTGCGCCCGTGATTCTCGCACTCGACGATGATCCCGAGATCCTCCACCGGCTTCGGGAGGATCTGACTGCTCGCTACGCAGACCAGTACCGCATTCTGACCGCCCACTCGGCCCATTCGGCCCTCGACCTCCTCGAGCACCTCCACGAGACCCGGGAGAAGCTCGCGGTCCTGGTCATCGACCATGACATGCGGCACATGGACGCCTCCGTGTTCTTCGAGACTCTCGGGGACAAGCATCCCGGCGCCAAACGCGTCCTGCTGACGAGCTTCGAAGCAGACGACGCCGTTACCGGGCTCCTGGAAGCCACCGGAGCCACCCAATGGATCCACAAGCCCTGGTATCCACCGCAAAACGGGCTCTACCCGGCAATTGACGACCTGTTGTTCGACTGGACGAGCGAGAATCCCCAACCGTCCCAAGCCGTGCGAGTTGTCGGCCACCAGTGGGCTCGTGACGCCCACGCCATCAAGGACTTCCTCGGGCGCAATCAGGTGCCGTTCCGCTGGCTCGACCTCGACCGTTCCCGTGAGGCCGGAGAAGTGCTCAAAGACAACCGCCTCGAGAGCGCGGCGCTCCCGGTGGTCCTGCTCCCGGACGGCACCGTGCTGGAAGATCCACAGCTCGAGGTGCTGGCTGAGAGCCTGGGAATGCACGTCCATGCCGATCGGCAGTACTACGACGTTGCCATCGTCGGGGCCGGCCCGGCGGGTCTGGCGGCGGCGGTTTACGGGGCTACCGAAGGACTGTCAACCGTTCTCATCGAAAAGGAAGCCCCGGGCGGCCAGGCCGGGACCAGCAGCCGGATCGAGAATTACCTCGGCTTCCCCACCGGCGTGAGCGGTGCCGACCTGGCCCGCCGGGCCCTCACCCAAGCCAAGCGCTTCGGAGCCGAGGTTCTGACACCGGTGGCGGCCACCAAGCTGAGCCTGACGAGCGGCTACAAGACCCTTGAACTGTCGGATGGAACAACCATCACCTGCCGCGGGCTCATCATCGCAACCGGTGTCGCCTACCGCCACCTTCCTGCCGAAGGGCTCGATCGCCTGACCGGCGCCGGCGTCTACTACGGGGCCGCCACCACCGAGGCACTCGCCGCCGAAGGCCAGCACGTCTACGTGGTCGGATCCGCCAACTCGGCGGGCCAGGGTGCCAAGTACTTCTCCAAATTCGCCGCCCAGGTGACCATGATCGTCCGCGGACCCGATCTGGCCGCCCACATGAGTCAATACCTGATCGACCAGATCAATGACACCGGCAATATCGAGGTCATCCCCCACACCCACGTCACCCGGGCAATCGGTGAGGATCACCTGGAGCAGATCGAGCTGGAGAACGTGGAAACCGGCGAGAAACAAACCGTCCCCTCCACGTTTCTGTTCATCTTCATCGGCGCGGTGCCGAGTCACGACTGGCTGGGTGACGTCGTCGCCTGCGACGACCAGGGCTACATCCTCACCGGGCCCGACCTGCTCACCGAGAACCGGCTTCCGGACGCGTGGCCGCTTCCCCGCCACCCCTTCCACCTCGAAACCTCCCGCCCCGGCATCTTCGCCACCGGCGACGTCCGCCATGGATCGATCCGCCGGGTGGCCGGCGCGGTCGGTGAAGGTTCGACCGCCATCCAGTTGGTGCACCGCTACCTGGCCGAGAGCGGATAGGAGGCGAACCGCCCACCGCGAACCGCCCACCGCCCACCGAATTCGGTGAGCACGTTCCTGGCCCGGGGCGGGGAAGCAACCCGACATTCCTTGAAGCGCGTCAACGGGGTTTCGCTGGGCCTGGCGCCGGCGGCGCCGGCTGTCCCCTATCTCAACCGAGGTGGCAGCAGTCGACTTCTCGGCCATGGCCGCGCGAGATCGCATGGCAAGGCCGAGAAGTGACAAAAGGCACTGCCTCGCCTACGCGAGAGCAACCAACTCCAGCATGGCCTTATCGAAGTAGGCAGTGGTCCCCTCTGGCATGACGATGGCGCGATCGATCTCGAGCTGGGCCACAAAGTCGGTGTCGTGGCTCACCAGGATGATGGTTCCGGGGTAATGGTGGAGAGCCTCGAGCAGGGCGCTCTGCGCCTGGGGGTCGAGGTTGTTGGTGGGCTCGTCGAGCAGCATCACGTTCGGCGCACCCAGGACTACCTGGCACAGCGCCAGCTTGGTCTTCTCACCACCCGATAGCGTCCCCGCATCCTGGTCGACCTTGTCGGCCAACAAGAAGTGCCCGAGCACTGAGCGCAGGGTCTGGTCGGGCTCCTTGGATACTGCCTTGACGTGCTCGAACACCGTCTTGCCGCGCCGGATCTGCTCGTGCTCCTGGGCGTAATACCCCAGCCGGGCATTGTGTCCCGGGATGACTTCCCCAACATCCGCCTGTTCGACGCCGGCCAGTATCCGCAGCAATGTCGTTTTGCCGGCACCGTTGAGGCCCATGATGAGGATGCGTTGCCCCCGTTCGGCGTACACATCGATGTCGAGAAACACCACGTTGTCACCGAACGCCTTGCCGACGCCCTTGGCCTCGAGAGGAATGCGGCCGGATGACTCGGGCATCGGGAACCGCACCGTGATGTTCTTGCCCAGCTTGGACACCTCAGTCAGCTCGCGGCGCATTCGCTCGACCCGGGTTTCCCAGCTGCGGGCCCGCTTGGCCATCTTCTCAGTCGAGCCTTTGAAGCGCCGGATCCCCTCCTCGAGCCGCGCGATCTTCTCGTCCTGGTGTTTGCGTTCACGGATTCGCTGCTCCCGCCGGCGGTCCCGCTCAGCCAGGTAAAAGGAGTAGTTGCCCCGGTAGGGCTCGAGCTGGCCGTTATCGACTGCCAGCACCGACGTGATCGATTCATCGAGCAATCGCAGATCGTGGCTCACGACCAACAGACCGCCGGCATACGACGACAACCAATCCATCAGCCAGGCCTTGGCATCGAGGTCGATGTGATTGGTCGGTTCGTCTAGCAGCAAGGTGTCGGTTTCCTGGAACAGAACTCGGGCGAGCTCGACCCTTCGCCGTTGGCCCCCGGACATGGTCGCCACCGGCTGATCCAGTTCGGCGGTCTCGATACCCACTGAAGCCGAGAATTTCTTGGCCTCGGCAATGGCGGCGTAGCCACCCCGGGTCTCGAATTCGACCTGCAACCGGTCGTAACGGCGGATGAGCCGGTCGCGGGCGTCGCCTTCCTCCACCGCCATCTTGCGCCGCACCTCCTCGATCTCGACCTCGAGGCCGCCGATGTCGCGGGCGGTCAGTACTCGTTCGAGCGCCGAAAGGTCGGGGTTATCCAGCTCGGGCAGCGCCGACTCCTGCGAGAGGTAGCCGATGTTGCCGGAACGGGCCAGATGACCATCGGCCGGATTCAACTCCCCGGCCAGCGTTCGCATCAAAGTGGTCTTGCCGGCGCCGTTCCGGCCCACCAGTCCCACCTTGTCGCCGGGCTGGAGGTTGAGCGAGGCGCCGGAGATGAGGGTCCGAATGCCGGCCTCGATGGTGAGGTCGCGAGCGAGAATCACGACCCGACGGTAGCGGCGACGGGCCGGTAGGGGCGGGAGTGTTCAGAACGGACAGACAGACGGGACCTCCAGCCGGAGGCCCCGTCTCGTCGAGTAGATCGGCTGCTAGCTCGTGCGGGTGATCTCGATCATGGCGACCGGGTCGTCCCAGCCATGGTCGGCCACGGTGAGATTCAATTCGCCGGTGCCGGTTCCTTGGATGCCGGGATGATGGACGATCACGCCGTTGGTGGCGAGATTCGGGTTGCTCATTCCGGTGCCGGTCACGAAGTTCGAGCATGGTGGCACGATGTCGGCCAGGTTCTCAGTGTTGGCCTCGGTGCCGGCGTCATAGGCGTCGGTATACCACACGCCCCGGTCACCCACCTTCTTAGGAAGACGAACGGTATCGAGCCCAGTGAACCCGTCGTTGGTGCACACCAACATGGAGACAAACGAGAACCACTTGGCCCCGCCGGTGGAAGTGAGCTCGAACGTGACCTGGCCCATGGGCAGGATTGGGTCAGGAGCGCCGGCCGCGACGAAGTCCGCGACCCGTCGGTTGCCGTCGAGGACCCCGAGCAGCGGATCCAGGTTGCCGTTCTCAGCGATCTGCTGAACGCCAAAGCTGGCCGCCGACCCAACGTCGAACAGCTCGATGGACTGCTTGTGGATGGCGGCGGCCGGCGGCGTCATCGGCTGACCGGGCGTCAGGTTGCGCACCGTTATCGAGTAGGTGCTCGATTGGGCTGCACCGGCACCGGTCGGTACCAGCAACAGCGCCATCACCGTGGCCGCGAGGACGGCCAGGGCGGCTCTCCGTTTTGACATGTGAATCCTCCTTTAGATTCCGAACCCCCTCACCATGGAGGCCAAATGTGAACTGGCGAGAAACTGCCACGAACCTTCGGGGAACTTCTCACCCGGTGTGGTTCGTTAGGGGCGCAGGCGAGGAGTACGGATGGCAAGCCGGTTAGCAGAGAGAACATCGCGAGTGCTCGTTGTCGACGACGAGCCCATGGTGCGGGAAGTCGTCGGCCGCTACCTGGAGCGAGACGGACACACGGTGACGACGGCCGCAGACGGCGCTACGGCGCTGGCCATGCTGGAGGCGAGCGGAGCCGATCTTGTAATACTCGACGTCCGGCTACCGCACGTCAACGGGCTTGACGTGCTGGCCGAACTTCGTCGCACTGGAGACATCCCCGTCATCATGCTCACCGCCAATGGGGAGGAGCCGGACCGGGTGCGGGGCCTCACCCTCGGGGCTGACGATTACGTCGTGAAACCCTTCTCGCCCAGAGAACTGGCTGCCCGGGTGCAGAGTGTCCTTCGCCGCACAGGACCATCCAGGGGCGGTCCCGTCCAGTGGCAGGATCTCCACATCGACCCCGGCTCACGAATCGTAAGCCGTGGCGGCATCCCCATCGATCTCACGCGCCGCGAATTCGACCTCATGGCCTTTTTCGCCGCTCACCCTGGCCAGGTGTTCTCCCGCGCCCAGCTCCTCAAGCAGGTGTGGGAGTCATCGACCGAGTGGCAAGACCCGGCCACAGTCACCGTTCACGTCCGCCGGCTGCGCGGCAAGCTTGCTCCATCCGATTGCTTCATTGAGACGGTATGGGGCGTCGGCTACCGGGCCAAGCCATGAAGATACTTGCTCCCGTAGGGATACTGCTGGCCGGCGCCCTCGTGCTGGCCGAGGTCTCGATGCAGCCGAATCCCTCGGAGCGGGTCACACTCTTGCTGTTGTTCGGCGGGGCGGCCGTGCTGACTGTTGCCCTCGCACGGGTTGTTCCTGGTTGGCTGGCTCGCGCTGGCTCCGTCCGGCACAGCGTGGCAGCTCCACCTCTGCTGGCAATCGGGATAGCAGCCGTCACAGTGCTCGTCTCCGCCGGTCTCATGTTTCTTTCCTCCCACGATCTGCGCATGTTCATCGCCGCCCTCGCCCTCGGCGTCGGCCTGGCGATCACGTTGGCACGAGCCCTGAGCGAAGAATTGGAAACCGATATGGAGTCGCTGGCAGCTACGGCCGTGCGGGTCGCCGAAGGTGACAAGACCGCACGAACCGGGATAGACCGGCCCGATGAGCTCGGATCGGTCGCCAGGGCCTTCGACTCGATGATCGAGCAGCTTTCGGACGCCGAAGAGGCGCGCACTAACCTGCTTGCGTCGCTCGGTCACGACCTGAGAACTCCGTTATCGGCGATGCAGGCCGCGGTCGAGTCCCTCCAAGACGGCATCACCGAGGACCCCGGCCGCTACCTCGCCAGCATCGCCACCGATATCCAGACAGTGTCGGGACTCATCGACGATCTCTTCTTCCTCGCCCGGCTCGAGGGCCGGGCCGGCGGGCTCGAGCGTTTGCCTGTCGATCTCGCTGAGCTGGCCGACGAGGCTGCCGAAGCGCTCGAACCGATCGCGGCCCGGGCCGGCGTGACCATCGAAGTCACCACGCAAGGCAATACGAAGGTGCACGGAGCACCTCGTGAGCTTGGTCGGGCCATTCGCAACCTCCTCGACAACGCTCTCCGTCACACTCCGCCCCGGTCACGGGTGAGGGTTCAGCTGAGCAACGGCGGGGCCCACGCCACACTCCGGGTAATCGACGAGGGGCCGGGGTTTCCACCGGACATTCGCACTGCGGCACTGGGGAGGTTCCCGACGGGCCGGCCTACCAACGGCCACACCGGTCTCGGCCTGGCCATTGTCAACACCATCGTCGAGGCCCATGCCGGAAGTATGTGGATCGAGGACGGCCCGGGCGGCTCGATTGCCTTCAACCTGCCGGTGACCGAAACACAAACCATCCCTATTTGACGGCACGCGAGAACCGGGAGCACTGGTGTGCTCCCGGCCTCAGCTCCCCCCTGGGAATCAGGTCCGGTCAGTAACCGGCAATGTTTGGGACACCCGGGTCCGGGTCGGCCCCCAAGTAGTCCCGGTACCCGAATGATCCCCGACCCAACGGGACATCGCGGTCCGGAGCTACCGGGCGAGTCTCCAACGGCGTCCAGTCGCCGTGTTGGACCGCGGGGACGTCCGGGTCAAGGTTGGCGTCTTGCCCGATCCAGCGCTGCTGCACGACCGCGGGATCCCGATACTGCATCGCAGTGAAGGCTCCGTGCTCGGGGGCGGACGCCGCCGGTGTCATTGCCTCCTCGGGGATCAGGCCCCGATTCACGAGTTGCTCGGCCGCAAAGCTGTCGGCCAGTCCTTGCAGACGCGAGCTTGCGGCGGCATTGGCACGAGCAGCATCGAAGGTTGGCACCTGGGCAGCCAACCGGTCGGCAGCTGCCTGTTGTCCCCGCGTCAGCTGGGCGGCATCGATCGAAACGGTGCTTCGTCCGGTGTCGAGCAGCATGCCGAGGCCAACACCAGCCACCAAGACGGCGGCAACGATGATGCCCTGGCGGGCAATCTGCTTCGGCTGCGGAACTTCAGCCGGATAGGTCACTGTCGAAGTGGCCATTTGCTTCCTCCTGTTCTCGGGAGGCCCCTGGTCGAGCCCCCAACACCAGAAAGGACCAAACGGCGCGGCGTGTGATACGCGATATCTCGATCTTCAGAGTCCATGCGCTGCTCCTTTCAACGGCTCACCATGACAGACGAGCGAGCCCGCGGCCGGGGTGACAAGAGATTCGGCCGGCGTACCTCGACAACGTTGTCGCCCATGCCTGGGAGGCGATCGTCTGTCCGAGTCCGCCAGCTTCCCCGCTCTTCGCCCAACGGCTCATCACCGGGTCCGAAACCACCCCCTACATAAACCAGGCCCCCTAACGGGGGCCATCGTTTGTGCGGAGGTGGGCAACGCCTTCGGCGTTGCTTGGGATTCGACCAACCCACTGCTCTTCGCCTAACGGCTCATCACCGGGTCCGAAACCACCCCCTACATAAACGAGGCCCCCTAACGGGGGCCATCGTTTGTGTGGAGGTGCGGGG
Organism: uncultured Acidimicrobiaceae bacterium; assembly: GCA_947259275.1. Classification (GTDB taxonomy): domain Bacteria; phylum Actinomycetota; class Acidimicrobiia; order Spongiisociales; family SHLN01; genus SHLN01. Next base: position 74,342 of record CAMYMH010000004.1, read on the forward strand.
ATTCGAACCCCGGTCCTCTGAAGTTTCAGCGCCGGCATCTCCGAGCGCAGCCGACAGCGAGTTTGTCGGGCTTCGGGACTCTGTCAGCAAGTTCCCCTCAGCCGTATCCGGAGTTGAGCTTTCCCCGCCGGTCCCGGACCCCGGCGGGGGCATCCTGCATTGCGACGCCCTGGCCCGGCGAGGCAGGCACCCACCTGGGAGGACGAGCTGTCAATTAAGCAGCTAGTGCGAAGTCGTCTTCGGCACTTATTTGGATCCCGGCTCTTTAACGAGGACTCCGGGGACCTCGGCTCGCTTCCGACACCTCAACCTTCAAAGTCGAAGCCAGTTCACCCCCAAGGAGGGCGCTCTTCCGAGCACCCGCCACCAGCTGCCGGCTTCCAGCCACCAGCCAGAAAACGGGTTCCCGCTAAGGATAACCGCGGTGATCGGCTGTTCGTTCCCGTCTTCCCGTCTCCGTCGTCGGGCGGACAAAGGCCGCGAATACCAGTGTCGCCGCAACAGCGACGAGGAGAACGGCTTCAGCAATAGTGGTGCCGAAGAGCCAGAAGCCGGCAATGCCCATCAGCGCGAGGACTGTGAGCGCCACCGACACACCGGCGGCAGCCTGGTGAGCTGCTTCGGGCCCCATCACGGCCGCTCGCAGCAGGAAGAAAGCGAGCACCAGGTAGGTGAGGCTGCGTGCCGAGTTGACGTCCATGACCGTGAGCTCCTTCGACAGGTCTGAGTAGAAGGGCTCGAGGCCGAGCCGCGCATAGCCAAGGACTCCCAGCCCGGCCAGCGCGGCGCCGACGGCGGCGACCAGGCGGCTCACCATGCTGTCGCCCTGACGACTGAGGTCGCCGGCCAGATTCCGCCCGACAGATTCGAATCTCCCGAAGGTCATGACAAGACCTGCCAGGATCGGCACCTGCAACAGAATCCAAACCGGGCGGAGGCTCCAGAAAGCGGCACTACCCGGCTCCGGTTGCGGGAAACCGAGTGGGTAGATGATGGCGATGGTGGGAAGCATCGCCGCCAAGTGCCACAGGAACATGGTCATGATCCGCCGGTTCAGCCCGATCACCGCTACCCACGGTTGCGGCCTTTCGAGCCAGGACACGAGACGGGACCGCACCAACAACGCGATACCCACCTGCGTGAGCGCCAGTGCCAGGATCACGAGGGTGGGGGGATTCATGTTGTCGATGTCGTTGCCGCTGATGCCGACCAGGCTGGGCGGGTAGGGCCCAGCGGCCACCAGTGTGACGAGTGATATCGCACCCACCCCGGCCAGCCGCCTCGCCCACTTCTGCAGGACCCCGTCGGCATACAGGAACCCCAGCTGATGGACGAGCAGCCAGATGACCGCGTAGTTGACGTGACCGGAGTCATCCACATCGAGCGCAAAGCGGATGACATCAACGGTTGCGGCGGCCGCAGCCATTCCGACCACCAGGCGAGCCCCGAACCTCCGATGGAGTGCCAGCATGGGCGGAGCGAGCGCCACCACCATGAGGTACACGCCCAGGAACCAGAGGGGAAGCGTCACCACGCGGGCCGCCGGGCGCAGCGTCTCGTCCAGCAATCCGGCAATGTCCATGCCGATGGCCGCGGTCAAGCCGACAGCCAGGAAGACGAGCGTGGGGATGAGCAGGCGCTGCAGCCGGCTGGTCACGTAGGCCGCATAGCCGCCTCCGCGCCGCACCGCGCTCTCATAGCTCTTGCGATTGGCGAATCCTCCAACAAAGAAGAACAGCGGCATCACCTGAAGCAGCCACGTCAGCGGCCACATCTCGGGCAGGACATTGAGGGCGTTCTCCCCCTCGAGGGTGCCGTCCTCCCACGTGACGAGCACCGCCAGCCAGTGACCCCCGATGACCATAATGAGGCTGAAGACCCGCAGGAAGTCGACGTAGCGGTCCCGCGGCCGGGTCGTGACCAGGGCCGCAGCGTCCATGCGGGCCGGCCCATCCATATCCCCACCGTATCGCGTCCGCAGGTGGTGTCGGGAGGGTCAAAGGGAAGGTTTGCGCCATCCACAACCCAAGAATCCCCCTGCATATGGAAAAGCCGAGTCAGACCCCGTGGACGGTTGGCAGTGGGCGGTGGGCGCTCAACTACCGGCGACGTCGGTGGGCGCGGTCCATCTCCCGCTGCTGTTCGCGCTTCTTGATGGATTGGCGCTTGTCAAGGGTGCGCTTGCCCCGGCCGAGAGCCAGCTCCACCTTCGCCCGCCCATTCGAGAAGTAGACCCGGGTCGGTACCAGCGAGAGGCTCTGCTCGCGGAGCTTCTCACCGATGCGTTTGATCTCGCGTTTATGGAGCAGCAGCTTGCGCGGCCGGGTCGGCTCGTGGCCACCCTCACGAGCGAAGGTATACGGCGGAATGTTCATCGACTCCAGCCACAGCTCCCCGTGCCGCTCGGAGGCGTACGCCTCGTTGATCGAGGCCTTGCCATCCCGCAGGCTCTTCACTTCGGACCCGAGCAGCACCAGGCCGGCCTCATAGGTGTCGAGGATCTCATAATCGAACTTGGCGCGCCGGTTGGACGCCACCACCTGTCGGGTCACGCGGGGTTGAAGTAGGGAGCGGGATCCGTGTGAGAGCCGTTGATGCGAACCTCGAAGTGCAGGTGTGGGCCGGTTGAGAGGCCGGTGCTCCCGACGTACCCGATCAGATCCTGGAGGCCCACTCGATCGCCGTACCGGGCGACCAGCTCGGACTGATGGGCGTAGAGCGTGGCCATGCCGCCGCCGTGGTCGATGATGACGGTGTTGCCGTATCCGCCACGCAGCCCGGAGTAGATCACGGTGCCGCTCTCCGCGGCGTAGACGGGATCGCCCCGATCCCCATCGATGTCAATCCCCGTGTGCATGCGGCTGTAGCCGAGAATCGGGTGGAGGCGAGGGCCATACGAGGAGACGATGGGCGACGGATCGAGTGGCGGCCAAAGAGTTCCGGGTGCAACCCCACCGGGGCGCAGTTCCTTCTTCAGCAGCTCCTCTAGTCGCTCTTGCTCAGCTTCAAGCGCCTCGAGCTCGTTCTTGAAGTGGGCGACCTCATTCTTGACCGCCTGAAGCAAAGCCTTCTGATTGACCAGTTCGGCTTCGACTTGCTTGCGGTTCTCCTCGACCAGGAGGCGTTGCGCCTCAGCCTGGGTCTGCGCCAGTGCCAGCTTGTCGAGATCCTCGTTCAGCTTGGTCTTCTGCGCCTCGATCAGCTCAACCTGCAGCTCCTCCTGACTTCGGAGTTCCTCGAGCACGTCGAGGGCCCGGTTGGTCTCCTCAATCACCGATGACCCGTACTTGACTGCGATGGCGGCATCCTGGACGCTCTGATAGTCGAAGGCCGCCTGTATCTGGCCTCCGCCTCGCTTGAACAGCTCAACTGCCTGGGTCACGACCATGTCGTGGGTGTCGGCAATGCTGGATGAGGTGAGTGCCAGCTCGGCCTCCTTTTGGGAGATCTCGAGCTCCGTGAATGAGATGGCGGCCTCGGTCTCCAGTATGGCGACATCCAGATCCGCCAGCACCGCTTCGGCTGCCGTTAGTTTGCCGAGAACGTCGTTCATCCGGGCCGTGGTCGCCGCGATCTGGTCCAGATAGAAGGAGACGTCGCCCTCGGAAGCCAGCATCTGCTCCTCGAGTTCCTTGATCTCCTGGGCCGTTTCCTCGAGATCCTCGCGGATGGCGTTCTGGGCGGACACCGGAGCGGCTACCGGGGCAAGCAGGAGTATCACGAGGAGAAGCGTCAGCCGCTTCACCGGGACTCCTGGAGGTGCCGATGCAGACCGACCAGGCTGCCGATGGCTCCGGCCACCGCGCCAAAAGCCAGGACGACGAGGCCGCGGCTGACGAGGAACGCATCGGGCACCTCGGTCTCAATGACTCCCAGGTCGAGGTTGGAGATGAACCAGCGGTAGCCGAACCAGCCGGCCAGGACCGCCAACCCGCCTCCGATGAGACCCTCGACCAGTCCCTCGAGCAGGAAAGGGGTCCTAACGAACCAGTTCGAAGCGCCCACCAGCTTCATGATCCCGATCTCTTCTCGCCGGGCGTAGATGGCCATGCGAACGGTGTTGGAGATCATGACGACCGCCGACAACCCGAGGGCAACACCCAGGACAATGCCTGCCGTGTTGAGGACCCGCGAGGCCTCGAGGGTGTCTTCAACCGCATCGGAGGCTTCCACCACGTCATCGACACCGCCGACCCCGCTCAGCCGGACTACCACCGCCTCGTGCGTCTCGTTGTCGAACAATTCGATCCGAACCGAGGCGGGCATCGAGGTGGGGTCGACCTCCCGGACGAGTGCCGGATTCGATTCGAACAGGGTTTGAAATTCCTCGAAGGCCTCAGCCTTGCCGACATACTGGGCCCGCTTCACCTCCGGCCAGCCTGCCACCTCGTTGGTGATGAGAGTGTGGTTGGCAAGATCGGATCCATCCAGCCAGGCGATGATCGTGATGCCCTCCTGCCAACGGGCGGCCGAGTTGCGTCCCACCTCGTTGACGACGAGCGCCATGTAGGTCATGAACAACGAAACGAAGACGGCGAGTATCGCCCCGAGCACCAGCAGCACGTTGCGGCGCAGGTTGGTCGCCGCCTCACCAATGACGTATTCAGCCCTCATCCGGGTCTCCGGGCGCCGTCACCGACTCCTCGGTTGGTTCCGGGGTTGGTTCTATGCTGTGTTGCCCATTCGGCTCGATCGTGGTCGGTCCATTCGGCGAAATCTCGGCGCTCGGCAGCGCCCTCTCGGCGGCTCGGGCCGGGCCCTCGTACACGCCGCGTGACTCGTCCCGGACGATGCGGCCGCGCTCGAGCTGCATGACCCGGCGGCGCATAGCATCGACTATGGCGTGATCGTGGGTGGCCATCACCACGGTGGTTCCGGTGCGGTTGATGCGGTCGAGCAGTCGCATGATGCCAACCGAAGTCGCCGGGTCGAGGTTCCCGGTCGGCTCGTCGGCCAGCAGAATCAAGGGCCGGTTGACGAAGGCACGGGCGATTGAAACCCGCTGTTGCTCTCCCCCGGACAGCTGGCGCGGCAAGCGTTCCGACTTGGATGACAAGCCCACCAGCTTGAGAACCTTCGGCACTTGTTGAGCCACCATTCCTCGCGGCCGGCCGATCACTTCGAGGGCAAAGGCAACGTTCTGGAATACGGTCTTGTTCGGCAAGAGCTTGAAGTCCTGGAACACCGTGCCGACCGAGCGCCGTAGATAGGGGACCTTCCAATCGGGAAGCTCGGCAATGTTGCGCCCCGCTACCCAGATTTCGCCCGCGGTTGGCTTTTCCTCGCGCATCAGCAGTCGGATCAGGGTTGATTTGCCGGACCCCGAGGGACCGACGAGAAACACGAATTCGCCCTTCTGGATGTTGGTAGTGGCATCACGAATCGCGACGGTCGAACCGTCATACACCTTCGTAACACCTTGCAAGCGAATCATGGGGAGACTCCAGGGGAGGGCTGCCGAGGTCGGCTCAGAAATCGTACCAGTTCAGTCAATTTCCGTGGTCCCATCCGATTCCTGTCGGCGCCGCCACTCGAGGTAGCCATCGGTGAACACGGAGATGTCACCGTTGAGCACGCCTTCTACATTCCCTATCTCGACATCGGTGCGCAAATCCTTGACCATTTGATACGGCGCCAACACGTAGCTGCGGATCTGATGCCCCCAGGCTGCTTCGTTCTGCTCGCCCCGGATCTCCTCGAGTCGGTCGGCATGCTGTTGCCGAGCCAATTCCGCCAGGCGCGAATTGAGTAGTTCCATGGCCCGGGCACGGTTCTGCAGTTGCGAGCGCTCGGCCTGGCACGTGACCACGATGTTGGTGGGGATATGGGTTATCCGGACGGCAGAGTCGGTTGTGTTCACATGCTGGCCGCCGGCGCCCTGGGCCCGCATCACGTCGACACGAAGGTCATCCGGGCTGATCTCGAACGGTGCGGCCTCCACCTCGGGGATAACGTCGACGGCGGCAAACGACGTATGGCGGCGGTTGGCGGCGTCGAACGGACTCATCCGGACCAGGCGGTGGACGCCCCGCTCCCCCTCCAGGTTGCCGTATGCGAAATCGCCCCGGACCGTGAATGAGGCCGACTTGATTCCGGCTTCCTCACCTTCCTGGAAGTCGTCGACCTCAACGTCGAAGCCGGCGGTGTCCAGGTAGCGGGTATACATCCGGAGGAGCATCTCGGCCCAATCCTGCGCATCGACGCCACCCGCCCCGGCGTGGACCGAGACGATGGCAGCGTTGTCGTCGTACTCTCCGAAGAACAGGCTCTCGCGTTCCAGGTCTGCCAGCTCGACTTCCAACCGGCCGAGCTCGGATTCCGCTTCCGTCACGGTGGCCGAATCATCCTCGGCCTCGCCGAGGTCGAGCAGGGTCTCGGCATCGTCGAGGGCGGCGCCGATCGAGTCGACCTGTGTGATCGTCTTTTCGTGACGGGCCAGCAGCCGCGTCACCTTGCGGGCCTCGTCCGGGTCATTCCACAGATCGGGAGCGGAGGCTCGCTTCCTCAGCTTCTCGAGGTCGCCGGCCTTTTGATCGACGTCAAAGGAACCTCCGGGCATCGTCGAGGCGTGAGCGAAGATCTTTGAGCAGCGAGCGTGGATCGGACATACAGGGAGGGTAGTAAGTGGGGAGTACAATCCGGGTGAGCGGCCCAACCGCCTACCGCCCACCGCCCACCGCTGGTTGTCCGAACACTCCGGGTTCACCAGTGAGGGGCCAGCACACGCTGACCCCAGCACGTCGGGCCTTCGACCGCTCTCGGGTGGGCGGTTCGCGGCGGGCGGTGGGCCTCGCCATCAGGCGACGGCTCCGTGGCAGCGCTTGTACTTCTTGCCGGAACCGCAGGGGCAGGCCTGGTTGCGGCCGATCTTGCCGGAGGCGTCGGCTTGGGGCTTCTTGGTGCCGCTCAGGTTGGTGGTGACCGCGGTGGGAGTGGCTTGGGGCGACACTTGCGGACGCTGCTCCTGGACGACCTGTACGTGGCTGAGGTAGCGGACGGTGTCATGTTTGACCGCCGCCACCAGGTCGGAGAACATGTCGTAGCCCTCTCGCTGGTACTCGACCAGCGGATCCTTCTGGCCCATGGCCCGCAACCCGATTCCGGTCCGGAGGTAATCCATCTCGGCGAGATGCTCGCGCCATTTGTTGTCGATGACCGACAGCACCACTCGCTGTTCGAGCGAGCGCAGGTTCTCGGGACCAATCTCTTCTTCGCGCCTGGCGTAGAAGGCGGCGGCGTCGGCCTGGAGACGACCGACCAGTTTGGTCACGTCGATCCCGGCATCGGCTACGAAGTCCTCGGTGGTGAACTCGTGCGGGTAGAGCAAGGTCAATTGCGTGAGCAGCTCATCCCAATCCCATCGGGCGGGCGGCTCGGCCGGATCGATCGTGCCGGCAACCACGTCGTCCATCACCTCGGCCAGCCACTCCTCGACCAGCTCCCCCGCCTTGCCTTCCTGCAGAATGCCCGAACGCCACTCGTAAATCACTTCACGCTGGCGATTCATCACCTCGTCGTATTTCAGGACGTTCTTCCGAATCTCGAAATTCTGCGACTCAACCTGCGTCTGAGCCCGCTCGATCGACTTGCTCACCATCTTGGCCTCGATGGGAACGTCCTCGGGCATCTTGAGGCGGCTCATGATGGCCGTAACCCGGTCGCTGGCGAAGCGGCGCATGAGGTCGTCTTCGAGTGAGAGGTAGAAACGCGACTCCCCGGGGTCGCCCTGGCGGCCCGAACGTCCCCGCAGCTGGTTGTCGATCCGGCGAGACTCGTGCCGCTCGGTCGCCAGCACATACAAGCCCCCGACGTCGATCACCTTCTCGTGCTCGGCAGCACACTCATCTTGGAACTTCTCGACATGTTTGGCGTAGAGCGCCTCGTATTCCGGGCTCCCAGGCTCGAGCTCGGGCGTCTTGCTCATCGCCCGCAGCGCCAGCTCTTCGGGATTGCCACCGAGACGAATGTCCACCCCGCGGCCCGCCATGTTGGTGGCCACAGTGACCGCCCCAATCCGGCCGGCCTGGGCGACGATGGTGGCCTCCCGCTCGTGCTGTTTGGCGTTGAGCACCTCGTGGGGAATCCCGCGTTTATTGAGCACCGCCGAAAGCCGCTCAGATTTCTCGATCGACACGGTGCCGACCAGCACCGGCTGGCCGTTTTGGTGACGTTCGGTGATGTCATCGGCGACCGCGTCATACTTGGCCTTCTCCGTCATGTAGACGAGGTCGGCCTGGTCGAGCCTGACGATGGGACGATTGGTGGGAATCTCGACGAGGGTCACTCCGTAGATCTGATTGAACTCGGCTTCCTCGGTCATGGCGGTGCCGGTCATGCCGGAGAGCTTGTCGTACATCCGGAAGTAGTTCTGGAGGGTGATAGTGGCCAGGGTCTGGTTCTCGTCCTTGATGGCCACCCCCTCCTTGGCCTCGATGGCCTGGTGAAGGCCCTCCGAGTAGCGGCGTCCCTCCAGCACCCGGCCGGTGAACTCGTCGACGATCTTGACCTCGCCGTCGGAGATGAGGTAATCGACGTCCTTTTCGAACAGGGTCTTAGCCTTGAGCGCCGCCTCGAGATGGTGAACCAAGTCGACATTCGAATAGTCGTACATGTTCTCGATGCCGAGGATCTCCTCGACCCGGCTCACTCCCTCCTCGGCGGTCAGCACCTGCCGCTTGGCCTCGTCGATCTCATAATGCAGGTCGCGCTGGAGACGATCGGCGATGCGGGCAAAATCGCGGTACCACTTGGCGGTGTCGGCGACCCGCCCGCTGATGATCAGCGGCGTGCGCGCCTCGTCGATGAGGATGGAGTCAACTTCGTCGACGATGGCGAAGGCATGGCCGCGCTGCACCATGTCCTCAGGGCGCATCGCCATGTTGTCGCGTAAGTAGTCGAATCCAAACTCATTGTTGGTGCCGTAGGTGATGTCTGCCGCGTAGGCGGGAGTTCGCTCGTGAGGCTCGTGGTAGCCCTGGATGAGCCCGACCGACAGCCCGAGGAAACGGTGAATGTCTCCCATCCACTCTGCATCGCGCTTGGCCAGGTAGTCGTTGACGGTAACCACATGGACGCCATCGCCACGAAGACCGTTGAGGTAGCAGGGCATGGTGGCAACCAGCGTCTTGCCCTCACCGGTGCGCATCTCAGCCACCATGCCGCGGTGCAAGGCACCCGCCCCAATGACTTGCACGTCGAAGTGGCGCTGGCCGAGCACGCGCCTGGCCGCCTCGCGCACCACTGCGTATGCCTCGGCCTCGATGTCATCGAGGGTCTCACCGGCCTTCAAGCGGCTGCGAAACTCCTCGGTCTTGGCGCGGAGGTCGGCGTCGGACAGCCCCTCGATGGACGATTCAAAAGCGTTGACGGCCTCAACGAGGGCTTCCAGCTCCTTGAGCTTCTTGCCCTCGCCGAGGTGGAGGATCTTCTGAAATACGGACATGGTTGAACGGCAATCCTACTGGTGGCCCGGTTTTGGCTGTGCCTAGGGGTCGCTGACTAATTCAAGTTGAGATGGGGGCTCTCGACCAGTGAGGCGGCGTCGAGACCCACCTCCTCGGGAAGCACGAGGTCGACAACCCGGTCGGCCGTCAGCTCGAAGGGCTCCGGCGTCGGGACGCGCTCACCTTCGGCGGTGACGGCGACGGCGGCCTCCATGGTCTCCTCGCCATGACCGGCGACGACCACCACCGCCACCTCGCCCGTGTCGAGTCGCAACAGCGACCCGGCCGGGAAAATCCCCAGGATCGACAGGAAGATCTGCACCAGGTCCGGGTCGAGCTGGCTGCCTGACCCGTTCATGATGATCTTGAGCGCCGCCGCCGGTGGCAGCGCCCGCTTGTAGGCGCGGCGGGTAGTCAAGGCGTCGTACACGTCGCAGATGGCAGTGATGCGGCTGTACAAGTGCAGCCGCTCCCGCCGGGCCACGGTTGGATAACCGCCGAGGTCATACCTGGCATGGTGCTCCAAAGCCACCAGGGCAGCAATCTCTTGGCCGCGGCCGCTGCCGGCCAGAATCGCCTGGGCACCTTCGTGCGGGTGCCGCTTGATCTCGGTCCACATGGCGTCATCGAGCCGGCCGGGGTATTGAATGATTTCAACCGGCACGCGAATCTTGCCGAGGTCATGCAAGAGGGCGCCGACACCCAGCTCAACCAGCTGGTCATGTTCGATTCCGATGGCCTGGCCAACCGTGAGTGCCAGCAGGGATGTGTTGATCGAGTGATAGAAGGTGTATTCATCGTGAGTCTTCAGCGTCGACAGCAACAGTGATGCCCCCGGCTGCAACAGCACCTTCTCGAGGAGGTCCTCGACGGTCCAGACCGCATCGCTGATATCGGCGCCGCCGTCTTCCGTTCCCATTGAGTCGGCGACGCCGTGGAGAAAGTCGAGCGATGCCGCGTACGAGTGTCGGATCTCGGACATCGCAGCATGCTTGAGGAGCTCTGACCGGTTGTAGGGCCGCTCGTTCAAGAGCACCGTGCCCTCGGCCGGTACGTCGGATCCCTCGGCGGCCAGGAAAGCGGCCAGCTCGGCGAGGTCGCCGGTGGTGGCTCGACCAACGATGGATATCGAGTCGAGCCCATGCCCGTGTAGCAGACGATATACGTCGCGGTATTCGAGCGAGGCCTGGGGAAGCAACTGACGGTCCAGGTAGAACGCGTTGTCCATCATCGACAACACCACCTGATCATTCCCGGCGGTGAGCGCTCCCGCAGTCTCCGTGAGCATGTCGAGAGCCAACTCGCCCTGCGGATGTCCCTTGGGGTAGAGGTGAACGTTGGCGACCGCTCGCCGCAACGTACTGAAGAAGTCGATCGTCGCTTGCTCAGTCACGGCCGGACCTGAGCGCTTCTCGAGCGGCTGCCCGCAGGGCGCGGGCCGAAGAAGAGAACCGCGAGCGAGTCTCTGCCATCTGTTTGAGCATGCCCCTGGCCGCCTCATCCGTGCGATTTCCGAGCGCTTCGATGACCGCCACCCGAGCCTCGACCGACAGGGTTTCGTTGCCGACGGCCGAGCTGAGGGCAGGTATAACCACTTCGTCGTCGAGGGCATTGAGCAAATCAGTGGCAGACGCCCGCACTCGCACGTGGTCATCGGCCAGGGCACTCACCAGATGATCGACCGAAGCGTTCCCAAGACACGGGAAGAGCGCCCGAAGGGCCTCGATACGGACGCGATGATCTTCGTGGCGCACCAGTCGGCCGAGTGGCTCACCAGCCGCTCGTCGACCTGACTTCCCGAGTGCGATCGCGACATTGCGCACGACATACCATCGGGGATCGTTGAGACCGGGCAAGATAGACCTGATGTCAACCCTGGCGATCTCAGTGACGATGTCGATGAGTAAGCGGCGCCGGCCGGGGTCCTCCTCGGTGGCAAGCTGCTCGAGAACCCGCTTACCGGCTCGCCGGGAGAGCTGACCGAGCAGTTCTTCGCGGGTCGCCCGATCCTCAGCCCCTTCGGCGGTGAGGATCTCGAGGATCTCATCCGTTGCCGCCTGACGGTACGCATCGTCGAGGAGACGCGGGTCCAGCTCGGCCCGCGGGAGAATATTGACCCACTCGACGGCATCGGCGAATGCCCTGGTTCTGATGGCATCGCTCACTTTGGCCGCCCAAATGCGAAGCAGGCGGCGGAGGCGATCGCCGCGATGTTCGATGGCGAACAGGTCACCGAGAACTAGCCACCCACGGTTGTGACCATCGACCAGGCCGGCCACCTCCTCTGCCAGCGCAGCCACCTGCTCGGAGTCTGTCGTGTCCGAGCTGAGGAAGTTGGCCAGGTGAACGCCGACGCTGTCTGCAACTGCACCCCGCGCGTCGGCCCCATTCCCCTCGCCCATGATTTGCTCGACCATGCCGGGGTCACGACCTTGCATCTCGGAAACAACCCTGGCGTATTCGAGGAGTAACGGCAGAACTGAATCCCTGATTTGGCCGCCGAGCTCGGCGAGCTCATCGACGGAAAACTGGTCCAGAAAATGTTGAAATGGGAGCTCTTCTCTTGCCTCGATCACAGCTTCGAACACCCTGGCTCGGAAGTGGTGCTCCAGCTTGAAGAGGGCGTCGACAAAGGTCTGAACTACCCGCTCCAGACCGGCGGGGTCACCATCGCCCAGCCGCTCGTACGAGGCTCGATACATCGAGACGAACTCGATGGCGGCAAGCTCGGGAGAAGCGGCAGCCATTGCACGATCCGCAATCCGTTGGACGCTGTCTGCCTCGAAGAGTGCCTCCACTTCTGGATGGCGGTCGAGTTCGGCTTGAGTCTTCTCTTCTTCTTCGTCTTCCTCTCGATCCTCCAGCAGGTCGTGGCATCGAAATCGGATCGACGTGATGCCCGCCAACTCCATCCGGGTTGGAAGGTCAAGGCCGAACTCGTCATCGCTCTCTTCCTCAACGATCGCGAAGCAACGGATTAGCTCTTCAGGAGACGACGGAGCGGCCACCACCAGGCTTTCGACGCTCTTGGCGAACAAGGCCTGAACCAGGCGGTGGGTTGCGCTATGCGATACCGGTAGGAGCTCGGAGCCGGCTTCAAATCCGTCGACCGTAACGGTGAGCACGAGCGAGCTGTCGGCGAACTCGCCGATGGTGTCGACAGCCTTGACAAAGGCAGGCACGGCCACCGGGTCCGGGTAGAGCTGCACTCCACTCCAGGCCGCCGACAGAGCTTGGACGAGCTTCTCGGCATCCATCAGCCGAGGTCGATCAAGTTTTCCCGCAAGGCGTAGAGGACGGCTTCGTTCCGGGAGTGGAGACCAAGCTTGTCGAGAATGTTACGCACGTGGTTCTTGACCGTGTTTTCCGATATATAGAGGCGATCACCGATCTCACGGCTGGTGTAGCCCTGCGCCACCAGTTGCAGGACCTCGATCTCCCGACCGGTGAGGGTGGGACGGCGGCTGGCCGCCAGCTCGCGATGCCGCAGCATTTGCTGAACCACGTTGAAGAGCTTGGCAGCCATGCGGGGTGACACCACTGCACCGTTCTCCACCACATCCATGATGGCGGTTGCCAGCGCCGGGAACGGCGTGTCTTTGATCACGTATCCGCTCGCTCCGGCTTTGATGCCGGTGAGGAGGTCGTCCTCGGACTCGCTGACCGTGAGCAGCACCACCTTGGTGTCGGGGGCGGCTGCCAGGAGCTTGTCGACGACCTCGAGGCCGGATTGACCGGGCATCAGGACGTCGAGCACTATCACGTCCGGCTGCAGACGCTCGGCTTCGATTACCGCCGAGGGTGCGTCCTCGGCCTCGCCGACAACGTCAAAATCCGCTTCCGAGAGGGCGGCCCGCAGACCGGTTCGGAACAGCGGTGCATCGTCCACGACGAGAACTCTGGTCATTTCGACTCAATCAACCCCAACTGCCCGTCGCGGCGGCGATACAGCACGGCATGACCGTCTGTCTCGGCGTTGAAAAAGAAGAAGAAGCTATGTCCGAGCATCTCCAACTGCAACGCAGCCTCCTCGGGGCTCATGGGCTTCATCGTGAACTGTTTCGTGCGCACGATGGAAGCACTGGGCGGCAATTCATCAGATACTTCGGCCTCCGGAGAGCTTTGATTGAGCCGTTTGTTGTTGTTTCTACTCCGGTCGATGATCCGCTCTTTTAGCCGGCGGAGCCGCCGCTCGAACTTGCCGACTGCGATGTCGACCGCGGCGTGCTGATCGTGGCTGGTGGAGTGCACCCGCACGAGTTGACCGGCAACCGGTGCGGTGATTTCGACCCGGAACCGATCGGCGCTCTGCCGTGGGTTCGGCTCTTCGGATAGCTCGACGTCGGTTATCCCGACCTTTCCCTCCCAGGAACGCACCGCGCCCTCGAGTTTCTGGACAACGAGTTGGCGGATCGTGTCGCTGACCTGCGTTTTCTTGCCGTGAACCTGAATCTCCATGAATCCCTTTTCGTTTGCACGCGTCAATTACTGCAAACACAAAATGGGTGGAGGCCGGGGAGCCGGCAAGCAAGTGTCCTCTCGGAGAGTTCTCTTTCACTATACGCCGGCGCTGGTGGCAGTTATGGCTCCAATCACGGCGGACCCGAGAGCCGCCTTTGCCGCCGACAGCGTCGCCCCGGTGGTAACCACATCGTCGACGATCATCGCTCCCGGCCGGGCCGGACGACGGGCCGCCAAACGGACCGGCGTGCGGCGATCCCGTCCCCGGCCGGCATGCCGGGCCTGCCATACCGGGGGCGCCAGGGCCAGTTCGACCGGCAGACCGGTGAGGCGTCCGACCGCAGCCGCCAATTCGCCCGCCGGGTCGACCCCCAGTTGGAGGCGCCGGACCAGTGACCGTGGCACCGGCACCAGGGCGGCCGTCCGGCTTGGCAGATTGGCGGCCATCGCCGGTGCCAGAGCCTCGGCTCTTCCTATTAGTCCGTGATACTTGAGGTCGTGGACGAGGCGCTTGGCGAGCCCGGCGTGCCTATATGCCGCCCGCACCACCAGGCTCGATCCCACCATGCGGACCGGAGCAGGCATGAGGAAACGCCCGCACGAATCGCACAACCCGCCTCCCGGACGCAAACAGCCAAAACAGACCATGGGTACAAGGTATGGGGAGGGTGGGACATGGGCAGGCAATAGACATCAGCAGGTATCCGGCCTCCGGCATCAAAGCGTTCACACCCCGACCGAAAGCGAGCGCAGCGAGCGCCGGAAAGCCGGCTCGCGCGCCCCTTTTTTAGTCACTTTCGGCCAGACATGACCACGGAGAGTGGTTATGTTGATCTCACGGAGAACAAAGGGGACCATTGATGCTGAACGTTGCCGGCCACAAGGAGCGGTTTCGACTCAAGCGGCTGCGCCGACTCGCAGTCGTGCTGGCACCGATTGCGGCCTGGACCTGGTGGCGGGTGATCACCGACCGCGAGATCATCCCCCTCCCCACCCTCCCGGCCGACGCCGGATTGTGGTTGCCATTTGCTCTGCTATTTCTCCTCATCGGCGGCATGATGGTGGTGCCGTTGCTCGTCAACGGACGCTCACCCCACACTGTGTTCATGCCGGAGCAGATCGACGTCGGATTCGGCGACGTCAAAGGCCTCGGCGACGTGATCGTCGAGGTCCGTCACACCCTCCAGGTGTTCCTGGATCACCGCAAGTTCTCTGGCCAACTGGGCGGCCGTCCCCGACGGGGCGTGCTATTCGAGGGCCCACCCGGTACCGGGAAGACTCACGTCGCCAAAGCCATGGCCAAGGAGGCCGGCGTTCCCTATCTCTTCGTCTCATCCACCTCATTCCAGAGCATGTGGTACGGCATGACCGGCCGCAAGATCCGTGCATTCTTCAAGGCCCTCCGCAAGACGGCCCGCCGCGAGGGAGGCGCCATCGGTTTCCTCGAGGAGATCGACGCCATCGGAACCAAGCGGGGTGGCATGGACGGCTTCACCGGCAAACGGATCGCGGCGGCCGGGCGGGAGATCTCGCCCGCCATGTCCGAAGGCGTCGGCGGTGTCGTAAACGAACTCCTGGTGCAGATGCAGAGCTTTGACGAGCCGACCACCGGTATCCGGCTTCGAAACTGGCTGGCCGGGCGGGCCAATCGCTATCTCCCCTACGAGCGGCGCATCAAGATGAAGATGCCCGAGCCGTCCAACATCCTCCTCATCGGAGCCACCAACCGGGCGGAATCCCTCGACCCGGCCCTGCTGCGTCCGGGCCGCTTCGACCGCATTCTTCACTTCGATCCGCCGAGCCGGTCGGCACGCCATGAGCTCATCGAGTACTTCCTGGGACGCAAGGCGCACGACCCTGCCCTCGACACCGAGGAGGCGCTGGATGAGCTGGCCGCCTCCACCATGGGCTACACGCCCGCCTCGCTCGAGCGGCTGTTCGACGAGGGCCTGCTGCTGGCGTTGCGCGACGGCCGGGAAGCGATCACGCTGCCGGACCTGCGCCGGGCTCGCATGGAGGTCGAAATCGGCATGGCCCAGCCAACCGAATACACCCAGTCCGAGCGTCAGACCATCGCCACCCATGAGGCCGGGCACGCGGTGGTGGCCCATCTGGTCGGCGAGAGCCGCCGCCTCGAGGTCCTGTCCATCATCAAGCGGCGCAGCGCTCTCGGCCTGCTCGCCCACAGCCCGACCGAGGAGAGGTTCACCAACACCGCCACCGAGCTGCTGGCCTCGATCCAGATTTCGATGGGGGGAATGGTCGCCGAGGAGATCTTCTTCGGCGAGTCGGGAAGTGGCCCGGCCGGCGATCTCAAGGCGGCCACCGACGTCGCAGTCGCCATGGTTGGCAGCCTCGGCCTGGGAGACTCGCTGGTCTCATTCAACACTCTCGACGGAGGCTTGTTCGGCGGAAACATCGCCAACAAGGTGCTGGGCGACTCCCAGTCCCGCATGGCCGTTGACCGGATTCTGACCGAGAACAAGGAGTCGGTGACCCGGCTGCTCTCGGCCAACCGTCACCTGGTCGAGGCGCTACGCGATGCCCTCATGAAGCACGAAGAGCTCATCGACGATGAGATCCTCGAGGTACTGAGAGGTGCCGAGCGCCCCAGCACGGTGGCGGCGCCTTCCGTGGTGGTGGACCTGCGCCCGCAGTTGGACGTGACCCATGAAGGCCCGGCCCCGCTTCCGGCGGCTACGTCCCGTGACGCCACGACTCGAGATACGACTCCTGCTCAGGAGTAAGGATCTCCAGCCCGGCACCCAATGACTCGAGCTTGAGGCCGGCCACCTGCTGGTCGAGGTAGGCCGGTAGCCGGTAGACCTTGGCTTCCAATTCGCCCCGATTCTCCAGGATCCATTCGGCCGCCAGCGCCTGGTTGGCAAAAGACATGTCCATGACATCGGCGGGGTGGCCCTCGGCGGCGGCCAGATTGACGAGGCGGCCCTCGGCCAGCACCAGGATGCGGCGGCCATCCTCGAGCACAAACTCGTCGAGATTCTCCCTCAGACTGCGGTTCTCGACCGCCAGCTCCCCGAGCCGCTTGAGATCGATCTCGACATCGAAGTGGCCGGCGTTGGAGAGAATGGCGCCGTCCTTCATCACGGCGAAATGCTCTTCACGCAAGACGTGCATGTTCCCCGTGACGGTGATGAAGAGGTCGCCGACGGCGGCAGCATCCGTGGCCGTCATCACCTGATAGCCCTCCATGGCCGCCGACAGCGCCCGCACCGCATCGACTTCAACCACCACGACTTTGGCACCGAGCCCGTCGGCCCGCTGGGCCACTCCCTGCCCACAGTCGCCGTAGCCGACCACCACCACGGTGCGGCCGGCGATGAGCATGTTGGTGGAGCGCAGGACTCCGTCGAGTGAGGACTGGCCGGTGCCGTGCCGGTTGTCGAACAGGTGCTTGGTATCCGAATCGTTGACGGCGACTACGGGGAAACGGAGCTCGCCTTCGGCCTCCATCGCCCGCAACCGGATAACGCCGGTGGTGGTCTCTTCCATTGACGCCAGCGGCGTGATCTCGGTTCGCTCGGTGTGCAGCAGGGTCACGAGATCGGCGCCGTCGTCCATAGTGATGGTCGGCTCGGTGTCGAGCACCGTCTGAAGGTGCTGGTAGTAGGTCTCGGTGTCTTCACCCCGGATGGCGTTGACGGGGATGCCTTCGGCTACGAGAGCGGCGGCGACATCGTCCTGGGTGGAGAGCGGATTGGAGGCGCACAGCGATACCTCGCCCCCTCCCGCGCGTAGCGTCAACATCAGGTTGGCGGTTTCGGTGGTCACATGCATGCAGGCACCGAACCGCATACCAACGAACGGCTTCTCCTCCTGGTAGCGCTCCCGCAATGAAGCGAGCACCGGCATGCGGCGGCCGGCCCAGGCAATGCGCCGAGCGCCCTCGGCGGCCAGCTCGGGATTGGCGATGTCGTAGTCCATGTTTCTGTGGTTTCTCCTAATCGGGGCGGCCACCGTTGGCCAGGATGATCTCGCGCACCCGACCGACGAGGTCGGAAACGGCCTCAGCGTCCGGGGCTTCTGCATTGAGACGGAGTAACGGCTCCGTGTTGGACGGCCGGATGTTGAACCACCGATCGTCCCAGCTGATGGTAAGCCCATCTAGGTGATCTGTCTCACCGTCCAGCCCGCTTTCGATGATATCCATCATCTCCTGCTGGGCCTCAACTACGAAGTTGATCTCCCCCGAGGCGGCATAGGGCTCGAACTCGGTCCGGATTTCCGACAAGGGGCGGGGATCCTCCGCCATCAGCTGCATGAGGACGAGCATGGCGAGCGTGCCGGAGTCGGCCCGGTAATTGTCCCGGAAGTAGAAATGGGCCGAATGCTCGCCTCCGAAGACGGCGTCGGTTTCGGCCATCACGGCCTTGATATACGAATGACCCACTCGGGTCCGCACCGGCTTGCCGCCCCACTTGAGCACGGTCTCGGGCACCGCCCGGCTGGTGATGAGATTGTGGACGATGGTGGCGCCGGGGTTATGGCCGAGGAACCACCTCGCCACCATGGCGGTGGTCGTACTGCCGGACAGCGGCACCCCGGCGTCGTCGATGAATATGGCCCGGTCGGCGTCGGCGTCGAAGGCGACGCCCAGGTCGTGCGGCCCAGCTTCCATGGCCGCAATCAGGTCGGCCAAGTTCTCGGACCGGGTTGGATCGGCCGGATGGTTGGGGAAGGTGCCGTCCGGATCCAGGTAGAGAGAGGTGAGCTCGACCGGGATTCGGGCGAAGACCGGACCGGCCACGATGCCGGCCATGCCGTTTCCTCCATCCACCGCCACCCGCATCGGACGGAACGACTCGGCGTCGACAATCGAATAGAGGTGGTCGACATACTCGTCGAGCGTCGAGACCGCACGGACCGAGCCCGGTTCGGCCGCCGGAGCCGGGGGGTCGGAAACCAGACGTTTGATCTCGGCCAATCCCGTGTCACCCGACACCGGCCGGGCACCGGCCAGCGAAAGCTTGATGCCGTTCCAGTTGAGGGGCAGGTGCGAGGCGGTCACCATCGCGGCCGGCACATCGTGCGCCCCGGCGTAGTAGTAGCTCATGTCGGTGGCGATGAGACCGATGTCGTCGACGTCGGCACCCTGACCCGTGGCTCCCGCGGCGAAAGCGGCCGCCAGCTCGGCCGAGCTGGTGCGAATGTCACGCCCCACCGCGATCCGTTCTGCTCCTGAGAAAGCGGCGAAGGCGGCGCCGATCCGCCGGGCGACATCGGCGTCGATTTCACCGTTGTCGATGCGTCCCCGGATGTCATAAGCCTTGAAGATGGCGTCGAGATTCACAGGAGACGATGTTACGGCTCCACTGAGTCGGAGCGAAGCTCCTCCCCTACACTCAGTGAGCGATGGCTTCCCCAAGTTTCACCGTCGTCATTCCCGTCCACAACGAGGCCGGGTTCGTCGGCCATGCTCTCGAACGACTCGGCGAGGCGCTGGTCGGGCTCGACTTCGTTCTGTACCTGGTCGAGAACGGATCAGTCGACGGCACCCGGGCCGAGGCCGAGGCTCTGGCAGATCGTTTCCCGTGGCTCCACGTGATGCGCCTCGATACCCCCGACTACGGTGCCGCCCTCCGGGAGGGCTTGGGAGCAGCGGACACCGACTGGACGATCGCGTTCGACATCGATTACTTCTCCCGCCGTTTCGTTGACGAGGTTCTCGAGCGGTCGGAGGAGGCCGACATCATTCTCGCCTCGAAGCGGGACCCGGATGCCGATGATCGGCGCGGAGTGCTGAGACGCTTCGGGACCCGGGTTTTCAACCTCTTGCTACGGGGTCTGTTCGGATCGAGTGTGACCGATACTCACGGCATGAAGGCGGTCAACCGCAAGGTGCTCGACGACCTGCTCCCGTCCGTCAAGAGCACCCAAGACCTGTTCGACACCGAGTTGGTGCTGCGAGCCGAGCGTGCCGGCTACCGCATTGCCGAGGTACCGGCAGTAGTCGAGGAGATCCGTCCGGCTCGCTCCTCGTACCTCAAGCGAGTACCGCGCACA